>JAFAMD010000057.1 GCA_019233755.1 Acidobacteriaceae bacterium
TGATCGCGGCGCCCAGGAATTCGAAAAACGCCGTCAGACCCGACAACAGCACACCCTCCAACGCCTCGCCGCAGCTATGGGATACCAGCTTCTGCCCGCAGACTAAAACCGCTTACCTCTGCGCTAGCGGAGCAGTTTCAGGAGAGCCGTTAGCCGTCAGCCCTAGCTTCTGAAACAGCGCGGCAAGCATCCGTTTCAACTTCGTGGCAGGTTGTGACAGTTCCATGTGGTCCTTGGCTTAATTAATTTCAGGTCTCTGGCAAGCAGCCGGTGATACTCCAACTCACTCCCTGATCACATAGCGATGGATAAACGGCAAACTCGGCATTACCGTTTCTTCCGCATCCCTCAGCGAGATTGGACGGGATCGAGGAGCCTTCTGCTACACCTTCAGTTCCGGAGACCCCTCATAGCTGATAGCTGAAGGCTGTTGGCTGATAGCTGATAGCTGAACGCTATCACGCTGACTTCGCGCCCAAATGCAGCGCCGCTATGCCGCCGGTGAGCAGTTCGTACCGCGCGTCTTCAAACCCGGCATCGTTCATCATCCGCCGCAACTCTTCGGCTGTCGGAAACTTGCGAATGGAATCCGGCAGATAAGCATAAGCCTGCCAGGAGCCCGATACCAGGGTCCCCACCGCAGGCAGCAGCACGCGTGAGTAAATGCCGTACCCGGCCTTTGTGATCAATCCCGGCGGATGCGAAAACTCCAGAATGGCGAGCGGGGCGCCCGGCTTCAGCACGCGGTGCAGTTCGCGCAATCCGGCCGCGTAATTCGCCAGGTTGCGAAAGCCGAAAGAAATCGTAATCGCATCCAGCGAGCCGGCAGCCAGCGGAAGCTCTAGTGCATCGGCTTCGAAAAGCGGCGCACGAAAACCTCTGCTTGACGCTTTCTGCTGCGCCGAAACCAGCATGGGATGGCAAAAATCGGCACCCATCACAGGGGTTGCGGCGATTTCTTGCAGATCGAGAAGCACATCGCCGGTGCCGCAGCACAGATCGAGAATCCTCGCGTCCGGTTTCTGCAACACCGGCGCCAGCCGCCGCATCAGCACTCTTCGCCATGAGCGGTCGATGTTGAACGAGAGCAGGTGATTGAGGAAATCGTACCGGGGTGCAATGCCGGCAAACATGCGCTGCACCCAGCGTGCGGCTTGCTGCTCGCTGGAAGTGCCTGGAGGTGTGGTGCCCGCTACCATCTGCATGATTGCTACCGGAGAGTTTCGGCAATCGCCCGGCGGACCAGTGCAGGGTCGATTCCGGACAGCACCCTGACTGCGCCGATAGCAGTCGGCAGCACAAAGTGCACCTTGCCTTGCAAGGTCTTCTTATCGCTTGCCAGTCGCGCTACGAGGTGGTCCGGGTCGAGGTTCGCGGCACTCGGCAGTGGTCCGTAACGACGAATGAGCCGCTGGATGCGAGCCGCTTCTGCGCTAGTGAGAGTGGCCGCCAGTTCCGCCAACCTCGTGGCGATGAGCATTCCCCAACCCACCGCTTCGCCATGCAGGAAACGAACGTATTCCGTTTCCGCTTCCATCGCGTGTCCCACCGTATGCCCGAAATTCAGGATCCGGCGGAGATCGCCTTCGCGCTCATCGGCCGAAACCACTTCGGACTTGATCCTGACAGCAGCCGAAATGAAACGATCCACCAGGTCCGCATCCAGCGCCAGCACGCCGTCGGCCTGGGTTTCCAGCATCTCGAATAGCGCGCGGTCGCGGATAATGGCGCACTTGATCACTTCGTACAGGCCCGCGCGGTACTCTCGCTCGGGCAGCGTCGCCAGCACTTCAGGATCGATCAGAACAGCCGCCGGCTGATGAAAACTTCCGACGAGATTCTTCCCGCCGGCAAGGTTGACGCCGGTCTTGCCGCCCACTGCCGCGTCCACCTGTGCGAGCAGCGTGGTCGGAATCTGCAGCACCGGAACACCGCGCATGAACACGGCCGCGAGAAATCCGGCGACGTCCGTGACAATGCCGCCGCCGAACCCAATCACCACGCTCGTGCGGTCTCCGCCGCCTGCCAGCATCTGATCCGCCAGCTCTTCTACTCGCGCCAGTCGCTTGTTCACCTCTCCGCCGGGAAAGAACAGCGTAGTCACGCGATTCGCATCAAGCTGCGGCCGAATCGCGGAGCCATGTAGGGCCCAGACATCCTCTGTAGTGACGATGAAGAGCTTGCCTGCCTTGAGCGGAACAAATTCTGAAACACGCTGCAGAATTCCGCGCTCGACAGCGGTTGGGTACGCAGTTTGAGCGGTCTGCACCTCAAAGGTCGGCATGTGATCCCGTTGTACCATGTGGGTATCGCCGTCCCGCTCCAGCGTATTCGCACTGATTACATCGTCGTAGGCGCTGGTGTTGCAGGTCTTCGCGCCGCCATCGAGCTCGCTTCCGCCGGCCGCGTTCTGGTCATTGCTAAAGACAGTCTTCGCGAATCCTCCTCGGAATATGCGCAAGGCGGAATTGCGGCCGCCCTCAGCGATGACGACGAAGTGGAGCTGCACGAGCAGGACACCATCATGGCCGGCGACGGTCTCTGCGATGTTGAGGCCGTGCGCACGCTGGTGGAAGAAGGCCCCGGCGCTATTGAACAGCTAATCGAATGGGGCACCGCATTCGACCGGGAAGGGTCGCGCCTGCTGTTTGCGCGTGAAGGCGCGCACAGCCGCAATCGCGTGCTGCACGCACACGGCGATTCTACCGGGCGCGAGATTGTCCGTACGCTGCGCCAGCATGCCCGCTCGCTCGAAGGAATTACCTTCCAAAGCTTTGCGGCCGTCACCGATCTTCTGATGCACGATGGCGAAGTCGCAGGCGTCTGCGCGTTCGATGAAATGACGCGCTCGTTCGTGCTCATTCAGGCGCGCGCGGTGCTGCTTGCCACCGGCGGTCTCGGGCGAGTATTCGAGAACACAACGAATCCCGATGTCGCGACCGGTGATGGAGTGGCGGCTGCTTATCGCGCCGGCGCGGTGATCTCCGATATCGAATTTGTACAGTTTCATCCGACCGCGCTCTTCATTCCCTCGGCGCCCCGCTTCCTGCTCAGTGAAGCGCTGCGCGGTGAAGGCGCTTATCTGCGCAACGCAAGCGGAGAGCGCTTCATGGAGCGCTACCACCCCATGCAAGAACTCGCGCCCCGCGACGTCGTCTCCCGCTCCATCGTGATGGAGTTGCGCGCAACCGGCGATTCCAGCGTGTTTCTCGACCTTACGCACCTGCCGCCCGGCTTCGTTCGAGAGCGCTTCCCGCGTATCTACGAAACGTGCCTCAGCTACAGCATCGATCTTGAAACCACGCCTGCGCCGGTGCGTCCGGCCGCGCACTACGCGATGGGCGGAGTGAAAACGGATCTCTTCGGCAGAACTTCCATTCCCCGGCTTTATGCGGCGGGAGAAGTAGCGTGCACGGGTGTCCACGGGGCAAACCGGCTGGCCAGTAACTCCCTCCTGGAAGGCGTGGTTTTCGGCGAGCGCGGTGGCCGGGCGATGTGCTCGCTGAACGATAGGTGCCGGCCGGATACGTTTGAACCTCCCGAGATGCCTTGCCCCGCGATCTCGGAGCGGGACATCCGCGCAATCGCCTGGAATGCCTGCGGCGTTCTGCGAAATGGTCCGGAGCTTTCAGCGGCCTACACCAGACTTCAATCCCGCAGCTTCCATCCGCTGTTGCAGCCGGATCGCGCACATTTCGAACTGCGTAACATCCACCAGGTTGCCTCCCTCATTTCGCTGGCCGCATTGGCCCGTGAAGAGAGCCGCGGCGGTCATTACCGTACCGATTTCCCCTGCAAGTCATCTATATTCGAGAAGCATTCTTTGATCGCGCCCCCACACCCCGGCAATCATGCAAAGGTCAGCTTCGCCTGATCAGGCGCGAACACGCGCACCCTTTTTTGCGGGCCTCGCCCTGCTTTTGTTTGCGGCGCCTTTACGGCAAACAAGTCCGTGGGCGGCGCTATGGACGACACCCTGCGTTCTGATTGCATCCGTTGTGATCGCGTGGGGGGCGGAATCGGCGCAGTTCTTCGTGGCACAGGGATTCGCGCTGGCGATTCTGGCGTGGCTGCAGGTGCTGCCTGAATTTGCAGTGGAAGCGGTTCTCGCCTGGCGGCAGCAGACTTCTTTGCTGATCGCGAACCTCACGGGCGCCCTCCGGCTTCTCACGGGCGTCGCCTGGCCCATGATCTACCTTACTGCCGCAGTCGTGCACCGGCGCCGCACCAGGCGCAGCCTCGGATTCATACAACTCGACCGCCACCACAGCGTAGAGGTCATAGCATTGCTGCCTCCCATGCTGTACGCATTGGTTATCTGTTGGAAAGGCACGCTGACGCTCTATGACGCTGGAATCCTGATTGCGTTCTACGCCGCATACCTGATCTTGCTGACGAAACTTCCGCCGGAGCGGCGTGAGGCCGTGGATGATCTCGCGAGCGTACCGCGCAGAATCGTCCTCGCCCCTCGCAGGCAGAGAATGCTGGCTATTTCAGCCTGCTTTCTCGGAGGCGGCCTTTTGATCTACTTTGCTGCCGAGCCCTTCCTCGGCAGCCTGGTTGCCGTCGCCACAGCCATCGGCATTCCGAGTTTCGTCGTAATTCAATGGTTCGCTCCGGTGATTTCTGAATTTCCGGAGTTCGCCTCGACCTTCTACTTCGCGCGCCAGGAAGAGAAAGCGCCGGTCGCCCTCATGAACATCGCTTCAAGCAACATCAATCAGTGGACCCTCCTCATGGCCATGTTGCCCGTGGTGCTCTCCATGAGCCGTCACGATCTGTCTGGATTCGCGCTCGACCATCAGCAAAAAACGGAGTTGCTGCTGACCGTTGGGCAAAATCTCGTCGGGCTGATTTTTCTCATCAACATGGAATTTGCCTGGTGGGAAGCCGCCGCAATGTTTATTCTGTTCGCCGCACAGTTCGCGTTACCACCGTTCTTCGGCGATCAGGTCAGAGTCTGGATTACTTACGTGTTCTTCGCCTGGACGATCGCCGCTTTAGTCGTAATGATTGCCCGGCGTGAAATACCCGCTGCTCTCGCCAGCTTCCTCGAAACCTGGCGCGAGCATGTTCTTGCAGGCTGAATGCCTGCCACATCGAGTTTGCAAATTGCTGATACTATGTCGTGGCGCAGGCGCTTCGCCTGCGTGCCCGCTACGCATTCCCGAGGTTAATCAGCGCAACCCCGACGATGATCAGCGTCAGCCCGCCGATCTTCGCTATCGTGAACGCTTCCTTGAAAAAGATCCGCGCCCACAGAATGGCCCAAATGTAGCCGAGCGAAACCATCGGATAGAGCACCGTAAGCTGCCCTTGTGAAACGCCCATCATGTAGAACACCGACGACAGCAGGTAGAGCACTACGCCTACCGCCAGCCAATAATTCGTGAACAGGCGCGCCAGGCTGCCTTTCATGTGCTCGGCGCCCAATTTCAGAAACACCGCGCCGAACGAACCGATGAACGATCCAACCAGCACCAGAATGATCGAACTCAGCGGCGTCTTCACTTCTTCACCCCAAGTATTGAAACGCCACCCACAATGAACGCTATCCCGATGGCCCGGAAGAAATTCAGGTGCTCGTCAGGCAGCAGGAAAATCGAGAGGAAGGTCACCCAGACGTACGTCAAGGCGATGATCGGGTATAGCCTCGATAGTTCGCGCCCCTTCAGCGCCAAAGCCATCAGCAGCGTGTTCACGCCATAGCAGACGTAGCCGATAAACAGCTTGAGATTTGTGATAACGCCTAGGCAGAAGCTGACAAACAGGCCCGGATGAAGGGCAACTTGGCCTAGCGTGATGTGGGCGCCAAGCTGCGTCGTTCCCTGCTTAACTAGGATTTGGGCCGCCGCACCGATCAACGTGCAGGAGAAGACAAGGAGAAAGGAGCGTCTCGCTTCCGCCCGTGTATCAACAGTTGCTTCGAAAACAGTGGGAGAGGTCAAACAGTAATCCTGTCGCTAAGAGCTTTCAATCAGTGTAGAGCATCAATCCCGCGCAAGCCGTTTCATTTGTAATCGCTCAGTTACACTTGAACCATGTCAGCGCCGCTGGTTCCGTCGCCGCTCGACTACGTAGGCCGCCGTCCGTTTGCATTCTACCCGCCGATCAGAAATGCCACCCCCAACGAGTGGGTATTGGGAACGGGCTCCTGGACCGAGGTGCAGGTAATCAACGCGCGCGACCGCTACGATCTGTGGATCCCGCGTCAGTTCATCGGTGCTGTTTCGGAGACGGATGAGCCTCTGCTCGTGGTAGGTCTGACAAGGGCGCTGATTTTCCATGAAGGCTCCATTGAACCGCGCGTGAAGCAGGTAATCGAAATGCCGTATACCCCGCGGCTTCGACTAAGGCACAAAGACGAATCCCGGCCCCTTCATTCCGCATCGGTGGTGGGCATCCGGCTCGAGCGGAATTCGCGAACGATGAAAGCTCGCGGAGTTCTTGCCATCGCCGCCGCTGCCCTCACGCTCCTCGCGGCTCTTGTGGCCGCCGCCTCCCGGCTTTAAAATTCTCATATTCATGCGTAGCCATTTATCCCGCGCGGTGTGGGCGCTGCTCGCGGTTCTCGCGGCCGTCGCTGTCGGAAAAATCGCCGCCGACAGGGGCGAAGCGGTCAATAGCCTGTGGCTTGTCGCAGCCGCGGTCTGCATCTTTCTGCTCGGCTTCCGCTTCTATGCCAAATTCCTAGCAGCCAAAGTAATGGCGCTCGACGATCGCCGCGCCACACCCGCGGAGCGCTTCCGCGATGGCCGCGATTTTGAGCCGACCAACAAATGGATCCTGCTGGGCCATCACTTCGCAGCAATCGCCGGGCCCGGCCCGCTGGTAGGCCCCACGCTGGCTGCGCAATTCGGCTATCTGCCCGGCGTACTTTGGATTCTCTTCGGAGCGGTTCTCGGCGGCGCCGTGCAGGACTTCGTTATTCTCTTCTGCTCCATGCGGCGCAACGGCAAAACGCTGGGCCAGATGGCGCGCGAAGAAATCGGCGCAACCGGCGGCTTTGTCTCCCTCATCACCGTGCTGCTGATCATGATCGTGCTGCTTGCCGTGGTGGCGCTGGTTGTCGTCAACGCGCTCAAAGGCAGCCCCTGGGGTACATTCACCATCGCGTTGACCATTCCCATCGCCATCCTGATGGGGCTCTATCTGCGCTATCTCCGGCCCGGCAAAGTCCTGGAGTGTTCCCTACTCGGTTTTGTGCTCATCCTGCTGAGCATCTATGGAGGAAAGCTGGTAGCCGCGTCGGCGGCCTGGTCTCCCTGGTTCACCTGGGGCGGAATAGCCCTCGCATTCGCCATCATCGTGTACGGCTTCCTCGCAAGCGCGCTGCCTGTCTGGCTGCTGCTCGCCCCGCGTGATTACCTCAGCACGTTTGTGAAACTCGGCGTCATCTTCCTGCTGGCCATCGGAATCGTCGGCACGCACCCCCAGCTCAAGCTTCCGCCCCTTACGCAATTCGTCAACGGAACCGGCCCGATCTTCGCTGGCAAGGTGTTCCCGTTCTGTTTCATCACCATTGCGTGCGGCGCTATCTCGGGCTTCCATTCGTTGATTTCTTCCGGCACAACGCCCAAGATGATCTCAAAAGAATGGCACGCCTGGCCCATCGGCTACGGCGGCATGCTGCTCGAAGGATTCGTCGCCATCATGGCGATGGTCGCCGCTGCCTCGCTCACGCCGGGCGTTTTCTTCGCGGTCAACTCACCCCCAGGCGTTGTTGGCGCCCTGCCCCAGACGGCCGTTCAAACCATCTCCGGCTGGGGATTCCCGGTTAGCGCGGCCGGCATGGCCGAGCTCGCCCGCAGCGTAGGCGAGAAATCGCTTTTCGGCCGAACCGGCGGTGCGCCTTCATTGGCCCTCGGAATGGCTCAGATCTTCGGCGGCGCGCTGAGCCGCACCGGGCTCGGTGACGGCCTGCTGAGCTTCTGGTACCACTTCGCCATCATGTTCGAAGCGCTGTTCATCCTCACCATCATCGACGCCGGGACGCGAGTCGGCCGGTTTATGCTGCAGGATCTGTTGGGCCATGTTCATAAGCCGCTGGGCAGAACCGGTTGGATGCCGGGCGTCCTGCTGACCAGCGCTGCCGTCGTTGCCGCGTGGGGTTACTTCCTATATCAGGGAGTGATCGATCCTCTAGGCGGTATCAACTCGCTCTGGCCGCTCTTCGGCATTTCGAATCAGCTTCTCAGCGCCATCGCGCTTTGCGTCGCCACAACCGTGCTGATCAAAATGCACCGCTTGAAGTATATCTGGATCACCGTCGCGCCGCTTCTCTGGCTCGTTGTTGTCACCTTCAGCGCGGGCTGGCAAAAAATCTTCTCGCCGGACCCGCATCTCGGCTTCCTCGCGCACGCCGGCACACTCGAAGCCGCACTGGCAACTGGCAGGATTGCAGCCGGTCAAGTCAGCCAGACCCACGCCATCATCTTCAACGAACGGCTCGATGCGGCAGTCTGTGCTGCGTTCCTGCTGCTCGTGGCCATCGTTCTGCTCGATTCTGTGCGCGTCTGGTACGGTGTTTTGCGCGGCACGCTGGCCACCGTCAGCTCTGAATCACCGTTTGTCGCGTCGCGGTTGGAAACGGAAACCGTATGAGTTTTCCTGTCAGACTACTAACGGCTCGGTGGGGCAGGCGTTCAGCCTGCCGGAACTTTTTCCACGAACTGCTGAACCTGCTCCGCTCTCTCGCACGCGAGTTGTCCGATGAGAGTGCCTATTCGCGCCACCTGAAGCAAACCGGCCGCTCCCACTCCGCACGGGAATGGCGAACCTTCATGGACGGCCGCTACCGGCGGAAGTATCAGAACGCGAAATGCTGCTGACCGCTTCCTCCAGCATCTGACGAAGCAGACGCCGCGCATCCTCCCGCTCGCCCCTCCGCAGCATCCCGAGCGCATTCGAATCAATCATCCGGTACCAGAGCTCGCGGCGCGCCGCAAAGTCCTTCAAACGCGCCGTAATCTCCGGCCTCAACTCCTTCAACGCTTCCAGCAGTTCCTCATACTCCGGTCCGATCTCCCGTTCGAACCGTTGCCGCAAACGAACCGCCAGCGCCGGCGCCCCGCCATTGGTCGAGATGCCGATCGTGAGATCCCCGCGGCGGTGCACCGACCCGAAACTAAACCGGCAGTGGCCCGGGTCATCCACCGAATTGCAGAGAATGTTTCGCTCTTCCGCGACCCGGAAGACCTCTGAATTGTCCTCGCGATCGCTAATCACCAGGAAGCAGCCATCCAGGTCGTCAGCGACAAAATCCCGCTGCTGCCAGCGTATGCGGCCGGCCGCGGCCAGCGCTTCAATGGCCGGTTCCGTGCGCGGATTCACATACACCACCTCTGCGCCGGCATCCAGCAAAGCTTTCACCTTCCCCGCGATTTCATAGCCTTCACCGGTAACCAGGCACTTCTTCCCCGTAAGGTCCAGAAAAATGGGATAGCGGAAATTCACGCGCGCTCGAACCCCGATCGTACCAACCGTCCCCTTTATCCTAGAGATGTTGCCGACCCCGCGCCTCTTCCTCATCGATAGCTTTGGCTTTATCTTCCGCGCCTACCACGCCCGCGCGCGCAGCGGCGCGCCGCCCATGCGGACCAGCGCTGGCCTTTCCACCGAAGCGGTCTTCATCTTTCACAACATGCTGCGGAAGCTGATGACCAGCTTCAAGCCCGATTACATCGCCGCCATCTTCGAAAGCAGCGAGCCCACCTTCCGCTCTGAGAGTTTCGCCGAATACAAGGCCAACCGCACGGAAATGCCGCCGGACCTCGGCCCGCAGATCCCTTATGTGCGCCGCACCCTCCAGGCGATGAACATTCCAGTTCTCGAATTCCCCGGTTTCGAAGCCGACGACGTCATCGGCTCCATCGCCTGCCGCAGCTCGGAAAAGTTAGAAGTAGTGATCGTTTCGAGCGACAAAGACATGCTCCAGCTCGTGAATGACCGGGTCTCCATGCTGAATCCGATGAAGGACGACGAATGGTACGATCCCGCGAAGGTCGAAGAGTTCATGGGCGTGAAGCCTTCGCAAGTGGCCGATCTGCTCGCACTCAAAGGGGATGCCATCGACAACATTCCCGGCGCTCCCGGTATCGGCGATAAAGGCGCGCGCGATCTTATCGCCCGGTTCGGGTCCGTCGAAGGCGCGCTCGAGCACGCGGCCGAAGTCGAGCGCAAGATGTATCGCGAGAGCCTGCTGAACAACCGCGACCAGATTCTGCTCAGTAAGCAGCTCGCCACCATTCACACCGAAGTCCCCATCGAGCTGGATCTCGATCTGCTTCGCTCCCAGCCGCCCAGCAACCCCGCGCTCAAAGGGCTGTATCGTGAGCTGGAATTTTTCAGCCTGCTGAAGGATCTCGCACCCGAAGATGACAGCGCAACCCGCGACTATGGCGCTCTTTCGGATGAGATAGCAGTTGCCGAATGGCTCGCCAGGCGCCCGCAAGATGCTCCGATTGCCATTGCCCTCGATCTGACCAACGGGTTCATCGGCATGTCCTATCGGATCGGCGAAGGCCGCGCTGTGCCGCTAAGCCTGCTCGAAAGCGTCAGGGCAACACTCGAAGCGGAAGCCGTTCCGAAAATCGTGCATGACTACAAGGCGCTGCTTGTGGCTGCGTCGACTCTCAAGCTGCAGGTTCGCGGCGTCACGGAAGATGTCATGCTCTACGCGTTTCTGTTGACTGCCGACCCCGGGGGCGCCGGGCCCGAAGCTCTCGCCGAACGATTTCTGGACCGCAAGCTGAACGCCGCCGCCGAGCAGCAGGCTGAGGCGGTGCTCGCCACCACCGAAATCCTTCGGCCGCAAATAGCTGGGCAGGAGCTCACGGGCGTCTATCGCGACATCGACCTGCCGCTCGCTCCCGTTCTGGCGCAGATCGAAACCACCGGCATCCGTGTCGATACCGCGGTTCTCGCGGAACTCTCCCAACGCCTGTCCGCTCACATTGACCAGATTGCACAGCAGATCTACGATCTTGCCGGCCATCCCTTCAACATCAACTCGCCGCAGCAGTTGGGAAAAATTCTCTTCGAAGAGATGGCGCTGCCCTCTCCGGTCAAATATGGCAAAGGGAAAGTCATCTCGACGGCCGCCGATGTACTGGAAGGGCTCGCCCCTGCTTATCCGGTGGCGCAGCTCGTTCTCGATTACCGCCAGCTCGCAAAGCTGAAGGGCACCTATGTTGACGCTCTTCCGCAGCTGATCCGGCCAGCGACCGCCAGGGTGCACACCACCTTCAACCAGGCCGGGGCCGCTACCGGCCGCCTCTCTTCCTCGAACCCGAACCTGCAGAACATTCCCATCCGCACCGAGGAGGGCCGTGAAATTCGCGCGGCGTTTGTGCCTGAACCAGGCTGGGAACTAGTCGTCGCCGACTATTCGCAAATCGAGCTTCGCCTGCTGGCTCACATGTCCCACGACCCCGTCCTGGTCGAGGCCTTTACCCGCGGCGAAGACATCCACACACGCACCGCCGCCGAGGTCTTCAACGTCAGTCCGCTGATGATCACGCCCGATATGCGCCGCTCCGCGAAAGCCGTCAACTTCGGCATCGTCTACGGCCAAACGCCCTTCGGTCTCGCCCAGACATTAGGCATCGATCGAAAAGAAGCCGATCTCTACATTCGCCGCTACTTCGAGCACTACGCTGGAGTCCGCCAATTCATCGACAAGACCGTCGCGGAGGTCCGTGAGACCGGCGTTGCCAAAACGTTGTTTGGCCGCCGCCGGCCGATCCCGGATATGCACAGCCGGAATCCTTCGGCCCGTTCTTTTGCCGAACGCACAGCGGTGAACACACCGCTCCAGGGAACCGCCGCTGATTTAATCAAGATCGCTATGATCCGGATTGCCGCCGGACTGAAGCAGGAAAAGATGCAGTCGCGCATGCTTCTGCAGGTGCACGACGAACTGGTGTTCGAAGCGCCGCCTGCCGAAAGAGATGCCTTGAAGGATCTCGTAAAGAAAGAAATGGAAACCGTTTACAAACTGAATGTGCCGTTATTGGTAGAAGTCGGGCACGGCCCCAACTGGAGGGACGCCAAGTGACCCGGCGCAACCTTCTCGCAGCAATTGCAAGCTTCGCCGCGGTAAGCCTGGGTGTCTCCTGCGGCTCCAAGACAAAATCAGCAAAAATGGAAGCGGCGCCTGCCCAATACAAGGTGCTCCTCAAGACCACCAAAGGCGACGTGGTGCTGCTGGTACACCGTGATTGGTCCCCGCTCGCCGCGGATCACTTTTACGAGCTCACCAAGAGGGGCTTTTATAACCAGAACGCTATCTTCCGCGCGCTGCCCGGATTTGTCGTTCAGTGGGGAATCAACGGCGACCCGCAAGTGAACAAAAGCTGGAGCGACATCACCTTCAAGGACGATCCCCCAAAGGTCCCGAACAAAATCGGCACCGTCGTGTTTGCTAAAACAGGTGAGCCGAACTCCCGCACCACGCAGGTCTTCATCAATCTGGGCGACAACTCCGGAACCCTCGACCCGCAAGGCTTTACGCCGTTCGCGGAAGTTATTCAGGGGATGGATAACGTCATGAAGTTCAATACCGAGTACGGCGAAGGGGCGCCTAGCGGTACCGGTCCCAGTCAGGCGGCCATTGCCGATATCGGCAATCCCTACCTGGAAGAACACTTCCCCAGGCTCGACTACATCAAGAAAGCGAGCGTGCTCCCGTAACCAAAACGTTAAGCGGCCGGTGGAATCAGTCTCTTTCATGGGATGAAACGATGCAACGGTAGCAACTCTAACCTGAATTTGAGACGAACCGGTAGCAAGTAACCTCATAAGCTCCTGAAGCTCTTTTCCTCAATAAACAAACCTGTATAGGGCTTGTGGGAATGTGAAAAGATAAACACTCCTGAAGCAATTTAAGGAGCCGTTGACACCAGAGCATGCAATCCTTACTCTTGAGAACCAATGGAAGTCCATTTCAACCCTGAACAGGAAGCCCGCCTCCATCAGCTCGCCACACGCACCGGCAGGAACCCCGAGCAGGTGGTTGTGGAAGCCATTGACCGGATGCTGGACTATGACGAGCGCTTCCTTACCGCAGTGGAAGAGGGACGCGCCGCCGCCCGCCGTGGCGATTTACTGGAACATGACGAGGTGGTGGCGCGCATCGAGCAGATGTTGCGCTCGTGATGCGGGTTCGCTGGACGACCAAAGCAGCAGACGACCTGGTCCGCATCGTAGGACGCATCCGCGAGGATAATCCTGCCGCCGCTCAGCGCACAGCCGAGACCATCTACAGTGCCGTGGCCGAGCTTCGCCAATTTCCGCAGCGTGGCCGTATAGGACTGGCACAGGGCACGCGGGAATTAGTCTTTCCGTCCTGGCCTTACATCGCCGTGTACGAAATCATCGAAGACCGGGTGAACGTGCTGCGCATCCGGCATGCTTCCCAGGACTGGCCTTAGTCACTTGGAGCCACCACGAGCGGCGCGGTAGATGACGAGATACGCGCCGACCGGCCAGAACCGCACCGGGTAGCGGGTGAGATCTTCGCGTTTTGTGGCCGAGGCCCGGGGTCTGCCCCAGAGCTTCAAATGCAGCGAAGAGCTTTCCTATCCAGCGGTCCGCGGTATCCAGGTTGTCCCTCGCGATGTATTCCCAGATGTTTTCAAGGTCAGCACAGCATCGGTGCTCACGAGATAGCTGTTCACACGCTCGATTTCCGGCGTACCTCGGATTTGCGCTGCAGCCTGGCGCGCGCCTCCGCCGGATCTAGGTGGTGACCGCGGTCGAGCGCATCCAGGCGGCGGCCGAGCTCCTGGTTGAATTCCGCCAGGCGGGCGGCCCGAGTCTGGTCGTGCTCTTCGAGGAGTCGCAGCGCTTCTCGCACGACCTCGCTGGCCGAGTGGTACCGGCCGGACTCGACCTTCGCGTTGATGAATTTCTCGAGCTCGGGAGTGAGCGACACATTCATAGCCGTGCTTCCTTAGCCCCACGCTAGCGCTGATAGCAAATATTGTCAATTTTGGCTATACCGACGCTGGCGAGCGGGGCCGCCTCCCGAAGAAGCGAAGCAGAGGCTGGCTCCTGTGTTGTCTCCATCCAACGTGGAAAAAACTATGGCTGCACGGGTCACCGCAATTGTCGGTTACGCCCGGACAACCCTGCCGCGTGTGACCCGTTCACAGACTCCCCCGAACTCGCCGAGATCGTCATGATCGCAGCTCGTGGTTGCGAAATGTGCCCCCATATCCGGGTTCGATGAAGCAACGGTGACGCGGGCGTTTCTCGGCATCACGTACGTCCGCGCTTGAGCTTGGACGAAGCCTGCCGCCTTCTCTGATAGAAGGCGCCCTTCGGCTGAGCACTGCGTTACTTGCCCTTGGGACGCGAGTCCGGCGGAACAATCCCGTTCAACCGGTAATAAGCGACCAACAGGCCGTAGTGCTCGGCCGAATGTTCCATTACCCCCACCCACGGCCCGAGGGATTTCGCAAAGCTTTCTGCGGGTACCGCTTTTAGTGTTGTGTCGGCGTCTGTGACGGACTTCTGGAATAAGGCAACAATCTCGGCCTTCGTCCGGTAATTTTTCGGATCAAGCTCGTCCCAGTCGACCTTCTCGCCGCGGCCGGCTTTCGCGGCATAAACGTTCCCCGATGCGATGTGCACGATTACTTCACCGAACGAGCGCATCTCCGGTTTCGGGCGGTAGCCGTATTTATCCGCTGGAAAATCCTCTGCCATCGCCAACACTTTCTGATTCACATAATCGAAATTCTTGTTGATTTCCTGGGCAGGGGAGACCGGATTCCCCTGTCCACGTGCCAAAGCACAGGCAACAGTGGCACAACTGAGCGCACAAATCCAACGGCTCGGTACGTTTCTGAGTAGCTGCATAGTGGTTACAAACTAACACCATTCGTTCGTGATGGTGCGTCAGGAAATTGAAAAATTTCCGTGATTCGCGCGCCCCGCATCGTGCTAAATCCCGTGTTAGGCTTGCCCCTATGTCGACTCAGCCCAACCCGCACTTGATCAGCTTAAGCTCGCCATGGCGAGCACCAACGATCTCTTCAACACGGAGGTGTTCGGCAAGCGAAACTTTGACGCATTGGATAAGATCTACACCGCCGACGCGCGCATTCTTCCGCCGGGCGCACCCATGATTTCTGGCCGCCCGGCTATCAAGAAATTCTGGTCTGACCTGATCCAATCGGTAAATGCCAAATCTGCCGTGCTTGCATCCGTAGATGTGCTGCCAGCAGGTGAACGTCGACATCTGGAACCAAAACTCCTGACGATTTCGCAGCATTCCTGTAATCTGTTGTTGTGCCGCTGGAAAACCCACGCCCCCTCACACTTCAGGCTGGCCAGGGTGAGACCTTGTGGGTCCTGGGCGACCATTACACGATCAAAGTTGGAGCGGAGCAAACCGGCGGCGCGTTCGCGATTATCGAACTTGTCGCCTTCCCACAAAGCAGCCCTCCGCTGCACATTCACCATCGCGAGGATGAATCTTTCTTCGTAATGGAGGGCACTTTGACGTGCCTCCTGGGGCATGATGTCTTCGACGCCGGCCCCGGAGCTTTCGTCCATATCCCGAAGGGAACTTTGCATACCTTCAAGAACTCCGGAACAAGGCCGGCGCGAGCGCTGGTAACTCTATCGCCGGGCGGGTTCGAAGATTTCTGGCGAAAGATCGGTGAACCTGCCTCACAAAGTACAACCCCTGCTCCGCCGCCGGAAGGAATAGTACAGCGCATTCTCGCTTTAGCGCCCCAATATCATTTGGAAGTTCCGTCTAATTAGCAAACATGCTCCTTTACAAGATCCTCGTCGCTCTGGGACTGCTGCTCGTCATCGTTATCATGGCTCTCGTCATCAACCCGCCTGAAGCCTGGATCAAGAAGGTCTACCATCGCTGGCTTCAGCGATGACCGGAACCGAAAACTGACGGTATTTCAGCCCACTTACCCGACACAGAGGCATCAGGACTGAACGGCCGACCGCGGCACCCCGTTTTCGGCTGACGCCTTATAGTAATGGCCGTCGGCGCCTAGCAGGTCGCTTACTTCATGGCCGGTCATGTATCGGATAGGAGCAGAAGCCTCAATGCGCCGCACAACTTCAACAAAGCCATTGAAAGTGGCACGCTCGGCAGTGGTCATCTGCTCGCTGATCAATACCCCGCTTCCTTCAATGATTAGAACGCGGGACGATTCACCAGCCCCATACATTGGGCTTCTCACTTCAGTGAGCGGTTTAGAGCAAGGCAGCAGCGGCAGGCTTCTCCCGAGGAAGACTGCCTGGCACGGATAAAGAACGCCCCCCTTCGCTATCCGCCGCGACGCCAAATCCGTGCCGAGTGTATGTGGCACCTCGCCCTCGGGCAGCCGCCATTTCGACATGCGCTGGACCAGTTCCAGGAGACCCAACCTTGGTTTCGGAGCAGTTCTGGGCGAGGTCGCCAGCCGCTGCTCAACCTCAAAGAGGAGAGACTCCGCACTGCCGCAGTCTTCCCCGCACACAACAAGACCGTGATTCCCGAGAACAAAGACGTCTGCACCCGGACACCGTGACAAAGCGACTTGGATTTCCCTTGCCAGCGGTAAGCCCGAGGATACATAAGGAACCCATTGCCAGCGCAAACCGGACAGCCGTTCAGATAGCCGAACCGGTGCATCCAGCCGGACCGCCCACGCGATGGTGTTGATGGAATGAACGTGAACCACCACTCGCTGCGGCAGGATGGCGTGCATGAAAGTCTCAATCGAAGGACGCAGGTACGGCGCCTGGGAATCTCCGTTGTGCGCGGGAAGAGGGTCGCCTCGCCCCAGGCACTCCAGACATGTGGAAAGCTGGACAGGGACGAAGATTTCCTCTTGATCTGCAGCGGCGAGCCACTTGCCGGAAGCCTTAATCCACAAAGTTCCGCTGGCCTTCAGTGAGGTGTTGCCGCTGCTCGCTTGACTGAGCAAAGGGTTACGGCCGATCCGGCTCGACAGATCGAACAAAGCGTCCATGTCCGATCCGCGAAAAGGAACCGGACGACTCGTTGTCGCGCTGCCGATCATGCCTTGTACCCGTAGATGCGAGTTCGCCTTTCTCCGATGCTCTTTTCGTCGCTGCAGAACGTGAAATTCGCCTTCTGTTCGCAGTTCCTCCAGTCCTAGTATTCGAATGCACCGGATTTCTGTGCATCTGTGTTTCAATTCTCTGTTACATTGCAGAGCCGTTGGTTCTGCGAGAGTTCGCGGCTTGGCATGCGGATCCATTTCCACTTTTGTGCAATGCGATTCCACCGGCACTTAAACAACCTGCGCTCCAAATAACGGAAAACAGGATGAGAATCTCCGCCGCTGCCCTTGGCCAGCAGATTGCCGCCCCGGTCCGCGAGATTGGCGTTGTTACGGGAGGAATATCATGCAGCTACTGCGCAAGATCCGCAGGATCGCGCTTATGACAGCCCTGATAACCGGTCTGGGT
This sequence comes from Acidobacteriaceae bacterium, assembly GCA_019233755.1. Lineage (GTDB taxonomy): Bacteria > Acidobacteriota > Terriglobia > Bryobacterales > Bryobacteraceae > Bog-105. Next base: position 17,455 of record JAFAMD010000057.1, read on the forward strand.
CCCTATACAGCCCCTGGCCAGACGAGGCTCGCCGTGCCCTCTTACCAGAATCCCGGCACTAGCGTCTGGAATGGTTGGGCGGCTAATGGACCGGCAGCCGTCGGAATCATGGTCGTCAGCCTCAATCACGGAGACGACGAGACCTACCATGCGTCTATATCTGACGCAATTACGCAAGCCCAGACGAAGGGCATTTACGTTCTTGGCTACACCTACACAAACTATGGAACACGCGATCCCAGCGTTGTTCGACAGAAGATCGATTCTCTCTATGAGAACTATCTCGTCGATGGCATCTTCTTTGACGAAACTCCCACAGACTGCAACGCCGCAAACCCTTTTCAGTCAAATAACTTTATCTACTATCAGGAACTTACTAATTATGTCCGCCAAAAAGAAGTGGGCGCGCGCCTGACTGTCCTGAATCCCGGCACTTACAGCCCGAGCGATTGCTGGATGTCTATCACGAACATTCTGATGAACTGGGAGAATATAGGCCTCTCCACCTATCAAAGCAGCTACGTGGATTATCCCTGGGTACACAAATATCCGCCCGAACGTTTCTGGCACGTCCTCCTCGGCGTTCCGCAGAGCGGATTCCAGACCGCCCTCAGTCTGGCTCAGGCTCGCAACGCCGGTTGGGTCTACATCAGCGACAGCCCCAACAATGCCTACAACCAGCTCCCCGTCTACTGGAGCGCCGAGACTTCCGCGATAACCCAGCAAGGCGTCCAGGCGCCTTATGCCACCTCCTGGCCTGACTCAAGCAGCCCCAGCGGCACAACACTCAATGGTCGTGTGTCGTTTCGCTGGCGCGCCATCAATGGCGCAGTCTGGCAGATCTTCCTCGATACCGACCAGAACGCCCAAACCGGCTATCGCCACGCCAACCTTTCCGTAGGCTCCGAATATATGGTGCAAGCCTCTTCATCGGGCGAAACGCACGTTTATCGCTACGCCGGCTTGGGAACAGATTGGAACTGGACCGAAGTGGCGGCCAATGCCCAGGCGGCATTCCCCGACCCCGGCATTAATCTTGTCATGTTTGACCGCGCTGCATTAGGCGCAACCACGTCTCTGAACTACCAGATCGAATCTCTGGATGCGAGCTACAACCTGCTTTATCCGAGCTACGTAATCCCGCTGAGCTTGAATAACACCGGGTTTGTATACGACATCCTGAATCATCCCCAGTAGCTTCGGTATCTAGCTGATTCTACACGAGAAATGAATTCAGAAGGTCCGTTGCCTACGCCATTCGGAAACGGGGACTGACACTATCGGTCCTCATTTCCAGCTCACCAGCCGGCGACACCGGGAAAGTTCGTTTCGCAAAAAGCTGTCCACGCCCGCCCGGATGCGAAACTAAAAGGGAATAATGACTGGAAACGAAATCCGGGCGAAGTTTCTCGAATATTTCGCCGGGCAGGGCCACCGCGTGGTTCGCAGCTCGTCCCTGGTGCCCGCCAACGACCCCACTCTGCTCTTCACCAACGCAGGAATGAATCAGTTCAAGGAGGTTTTCCTTGGGCTGGAGAAGCGCGACTATTCGCGCGCCACCTCCTCCCAGAAGTGCGTCCGGGCCGGCGGGAAACACAACGACCTCGATAATGTGGGCTATACACGCCGCCACCACACGTTCTTCGAGATGCTCGGGAATTTTTCTTTCGGCGACTACTTCAAAAAAGACGCCATCGCGTTCGGCTGGGAGCTGGTCACCAGTCCCAAGTGGTATAGCCTCCCGAAAGACAAGCTGTATGTCACGATTTTCCGCGAAGACGACGAAGCCGAAGAGCTGTGGCAGAGGGTCGCTGGGGTCTCAAAGGACCGCATCTTTCGTCTGGATGAGAAGGACAATTTCTGGCAGATGGGCGAGACCGGCCCCTGTGGGCCGTGCTCGGAAATTCACTACGATCTGGGTCCTGAAGCGGCTGAAAAAGGCCGGGAGCGCGAGAAGTTTCCATCTGATGCCGGGGGGCGCTTCGTCGAGATCTGGAACCTCGTGTTCATGCAGTACGATCGTGCGCTCGACGGCACGCTGACGCCCCTGCCGCGTCCATCCATCGATACCGGCATGGGACTTGAGCGCGTGGCGGCGGTTCTGCAAGGTCATCTCTCGAACTACGACACCGACCTGGTCCGCCCGATTATCGAGCACGCGGCCGATCTGTTGAAAGTTAGGCCCGGCACGAGCGAGCGGACAGATGTTTCACTGCGAATCAATGCGGATCACGCCAGGGCGACCGCCTTCCTGATCCATGACGGCGTGGTTCCTTCCAACGAAGGCCGCGGCTATGTGCTGCGCAAAATCATGCGCCGCGCCATGCGCAACGGCCGTCTGATCGGTGCCGCCGAACCCTATCTCCACAAACTTACCGGATTCGTCGCGGAACTCATGAAACCTGCCTATCCGGAATTGCAGGAAAGCGTGGAGCGCGTCGCCCGCATCGTGCGCGACGAAGAAGGCCGTTACGCTTCAACGTTCCAGGTCGCCGAGCGCTTCTTCCTCGATGAAGCGAAGTCGGCGCTGAACAGCGTGCTGCCCGGCGCCGCCGCGTTCAAGCTATACGACACTTACGGCCTTGCGCTGGATGAGCAGGAGGAGATGGCGCGAGAGTTCGGTCTCACCATCGACCAGGACGGTTTCGCCGCGGAAATGGAGAAACAGCGGGCTCGCGCCCGTGCGAGTTGGAAAGGCGCGGATAAGGCCCAGATCGCGGATGTCTATAAAGATCTGCCGCCTGTGGAGTTCATCGGCCGCGAAACGTTGGAGGCGCCGGTCGAAGTCGCCAGGCTGATCGTCGATAAGAAGCCAGTCGATCTCGTCGAACAGGGCGCCGCTGAGATTGTCTTTCCCAAGACGCCGTTTTACGCAGAATCGGGCGGCCAGGTCGGCGATACCGGCCTGTTGCTCAACGCCGAAACCCGCGAGAAAGTAGCCGTGATTGAAGGCGCATACAAGCCGGCGCCGTCGACGATGGTGCAAACGATCCACGTTCTGCAGCCCATCCGCGCCGGCGACAAGTTAATCGGCATCGTCGATCGTCCTCTGCGCGGCGCTACCATGCGCAATCACACCGCGACCCATCTGCTGCACGCCGCCCTTCGCCAGGTTCTCGGTTCGCACGTGAAACAGGCCGGCAGTGTGGTCGAACCCGGCAGGCTGCGTTTCGACTTCAGCCATTACTCTGCCATGACGGAAGACGAAATCGCCGAGGTCGAGCGCATCGTCAACCAGCAGATTCTGGCGAATACGGAAGTCGTTACGAATATCATGACTCTCGACGACGCGCTGGCGACCGGCGCCATGGCGCTCTTCGGCGAGAAGTACGGCGATAGCGTGCGCGTCGTCAGCATTCCGGATTTCAGCCGCGAACTGTGCGGCGGCACGCACGTGCGCCGCACCGGCGACATCGGTCTGTTCAAGATCGTGTACGAAGGCAGCATTTCCGCCGGTGTGCGGCGTATCGAAGCCATAACCGGTGAAGGTGCACTCGAACGTTTCCAGGACGCTACCGCGCAGCTCACAAAAGCGAGCGCGCTGTTGCACGTCTCGGGCAGCGGAGTTCTCGATCACGTCGAAAAGCTTCTCGAGCATCATCGCGCGCTCGAGCGCCAGGTTGAGCAACTCAAAACGCGCCTGGCTCATCAACAGGTAGAGAAGCTGAAAGGCCGCGTTCTGAACGGAGCAACCGTGCTTGCCGAGAAGGTAGAGGGCTTGGATTCAAAACAGCTTCGAACACTTGCCGACTCGCTGCGCAACAAGTGGGGCAGCGCCGTTATCGTGATCGCTTCCGTGAACGATGCTAACGTCTCGATTGTATCGGCGGTGAGCAAAGATCTCACCGGCAAAGTACAGGCTGGCAAACTCGTCGGCGAAGTCGCCCGAGCCATCGGCGGTAAGGGCGGCGGCAGGCCGGATATGGCGGAGGGCGCCGGAAAAGATCCGGCTTCCCTGCCTGCGGCGCTCGAAGACGTGTACGAAAAGGTCGAAGCGCTTCTCTGATTACATCTGGTCGGGGTGAAGAAGATTAGTGGAACAGTGTGATGTAGCCATAGTCGGGGCCGGTCCCACCGGCCTCGCTTGCGGGATCGAATTGCAGAAGCGAGGTTTGTCCGCCGTGCTTTTCGACAAGGGGTGCGTGGTGAACTCGATCTATCACTATCCCACCAACCTTGTCTTCTTCACCACGCCCGAACTTCTCGAAATAGGCGACATCCCCATGACATCGCTGAATGAGAAGCCGGGCCGGACGGAGGCATTGAAGTACTACCGGCGCGTGGCCGACCATTACAGCCTCAACGTCCATCAATACGAGCGCGTTCTGGGCTTCGACGGCTCGGATGGCAACTTCACTCTTCGCACACAAAACAAGACCGGTGACGATTTCTGTTACTCGGCTCGCAAGATCATTCTCGCGACGGGTTATTACGACATCCCGAACAGGTTGAATGTGCCTGGAGAGGAGCTTGAAAAAGTTATCCACTATTACCGCGAAGCGCATCCCTATTACAACCACGACGTCGTCATCGTGGGCGCGAAGAACTCCGCCTGCATCGCCGCCCTGGAACTGTTCTGGACAGGAGCACGCGTCACGCTGGTACACCGCGGCGCCGGCATCTCGAACAACGTCAAATACTGGATCAGGCCAAACATTGAAAACCGCATCAAGAACGGTGAGGTGAGAGCGTATTTCCACAGCAGTGTGAAGGAAATCCGCCCGCACGATGTCGTCCTGAATACGCGCGAAGGCGAGGTCGTTCTCAAAAACGATTTTGTCTTCGCAATGACAGGCTACCGGCCGGATTTCGAATTCATGGCCGAGCACGGCATCCACTTGGACCACGGGACTTCGAAGCCAATCACTGATCCCTACACTCTCGAGAGTGAGCGGCGCGGCGTATATCTTGCGGGTGTGATCGTGGCCGGCACCCATACGAACGAAATCTTTATCGAGAACGGACGATTCCACGGAAAGGTAATCGCCGAAGCGATCGAGAAAAGCATCGTATCCGGCACCGCCTAGCATTCTCTGCACGCAGTAAGTAAGCGGCACACCAGATTCAGCTATCAATTTCGGCACGACCGGCATAAACTGTCCAGAGAACAATGCCGACATCCCGTAGAGAATTCCTTCGTGCCGGGACTGCCACTGCTGCAGCCGTTCTAGCCGCACAAGCCGCTCCGCCGGCTTCCGCCGCGACGGTTATCGGAATGCAGTTTGAACGCGTAAATCCGCGCCTCGGACTGATTGGAACCGGCGGCCGTGGAACGGCCCTGCTAGAGAATTTCCTCGCCGCCGACGTGCAAGTGAATGCGTTGTGCGACATTGTGCCGGACAAAGCCAAGCATGCTCAGTCGCTCGTGACTCAGGCCGGACAGAAAGCGCCGGAGTTATACACCGACGGCGATCACGCGTTCGAAAATCTCGTTGCGCGCGCGGATCTCGATCTCGTCGTCATCGCGACGCCCTGGCGCTGGCACGTGCCCATGGCGGTCGCCGCACTGCGCCAGGGGAAGCACGTCGCTACAGAGGTGCCTGCCGCAACCACTATCGAGGAATGCTGGCAGCTCGTCGACACCTCAGAGAAGACGCGCCGCCACTGCGTTATGCTCGAAAACTGCTGCTACGGCGAGAATGAAACGCTCGTCCTTGGCATGGTTCGCGCCGGGCTGTTCGGCGACCTGCTGTATGGCGAGGCTGCATACATCCACGATCTCCGGGAAGAACTGTTCTCTAATCAGGGCGAAGGTCTCTGGCGCCGCACCGTGCATACCGAGCGCGATGGCAATCTATATCCCACTCACGGCCTCGGGCCCGTCGCAAACTACATGGGCATTAATCGCGGCGATCGTTTTGATTATCTGGTTTCGATGAGCACGCCTGCTCGCGGCCTGGCGGAATATCGTGCGGCACACATTCCTCCCGGCGATGCCAAGTGGAAAGAGCGCTACATCGATGGCGACATGAACACTTCTCTCATCAAAACCGCCAATGGACTCACCATTAACCTGCAGCACGATGTCTCAAACCCGCACCCCTATGACCGTCTGAACACGATTGCAGGCACCAAGGGCGTCTTCAAGGATTACCCTCCGCGTATCTATTTCGACGGCCAGCCGGGCGGCGAAAACTACGGCAGCATCGAGCCGTACAAGGCGCAATACGAAAATCCGCTCTGGAAAAAACAAGGCGAAATAGCCCGCAAGCTCGGCGGCCACGGCGGGATGGATTTCATCGAGTGCTACCGGTTAACCGAGTGCATGCGCCAGGGACTTGCACCCGATCTCGACGTGTACGATGCAGCCGCGTGGTCCGCGCCCGGGCCGCTCAGCCGCGAATCCATCGCGCAGGGCAGCGCGCCTGTCAAGTTCCCGGACTTCACGCGCGGCAAGTGGAAGGAACGCAAAGGCTCGCCTATCGCGTCGATTGAGATCTGATGCTGGGGTTGAAAACGCCCCCATAGTCCCGGACGCGGATATACAGCATATAAAGAATCACGACGATATTCGTCGCGAGTATTCCGACGTGTTGCCAGCTCGGCCTTTCCGCTACTTTCAAAAGCTCCCACGGGAGGTAGAGTGCTCCCGACAGCAGCGCAAACCACTCTGCCCAAACCCGCCGGTGCCAAAGGCCCCACCCTTCGATGAATCGGACCGCCGGGTAGATTATGATCGCAAGAAGCAGAGTCCATACATGCGCATCTGAAAATCTGGAAGCCGCATTGAGGATCATATGCCCGAGCCGCCGGTCAGTGTCGATGTGCAAGTGATAGAGCAGATTCTCGGCAAAGTCCTCAGCATGCGAGTGTACTGAAAGCAGCGCTATCCCCAGGACGAGGACGACAATTCCTTTCAGCGCCTCAAACGTCGCGACGGCTCGTAGCCCGGCTGTGCTTGCGAGGGAGTCTACTGCCGGCGGTACGTGGTGCGAGTGCTGGCTGGTCTGCGTCGCCATGCCATAAGTATGACCCTGCGGCGCGAAATATGTTCTGCAGGGTTTTTATTCAGTACACTGACTGCGAGTGGCTCGAAGTACCGTAGAAACACCGGCGCGGCGCCGGAGCAAGAATGCCGCATCCGCCCGTAAACGCAGCGCACGCAGCAAGGCCGGCCTGGTCCTGCCACCCCGACGCGGCCCGAATGTGATGCTCAGTGCGCTCGCCGTCTTGTCGGGATTGTTCCTGGTGTGGCTCGCATACGACCTGCATGTTCAATACACCTTCAGCCTGCAGTCTCCCATCCGGCTTCGCTTTCAATGGCCCCTTGTCGTAGAGCCCCGTACGCGTTCGGAAGATGCGTATGAAGCTCAAATCGATCAGCGGCATCCATTGACTGCCTACCAGCAGTACGCCTGCCGCAAATTCGGTTCCGCGTGCCGAGTAGCGCTCGCGATCCAACGAGCGGAGAATCCGCAGGGCAAATGTGAGATCTATCACTACAACTCGAACGGCACGCTGGATTGGGGCTATTTTCAGATCAACACAGTCCATCTGCAGCGGCCCGGCCTAAATTTGCGAGACCTGCTGGATTGCAAAGCGAACATCGACTTTGCTTACGAACTGTATATCGAGAGGCAGGGGTTCACGCCCTGGAGCACCTATAATAGCGGCGCCTATCGAAAGTTTCTGCACCCCTGACCGGCTACAAAAATTTATATTTGATTACGGAAACATTACAGTTTTTCGTAGCTAGTGACAATATTTGAGGTAAACTGGGTAACAAATCGGGTGTCGGTTGCACACACAACCGTTCATCCTCCTCCGACACAGCAAGGGTCCGGGTGTTCATCCTGGGCCTTTGCTGGAAACAAATGATGCCCTGTGGCTTAGTGGGCTAGCGCGGCAAAGATGAGATCCCGGAGTCTATCGAGACACCCAGCGATATCCGCGCCAAGGTGGACTCTTAATATGCGCCGGCGGCGCTCCGCGAGAACCTGAAAATCACCACGAGCTTGTGCCGCTTTCACTGTGCCGAACGTGTACTTTTGTTCCGGTACTGGTAAATCTTCGGTCTCATCGGCCGTGATTTGCAGGAACACGCCCGTATTGGGACCACCTTTGTAAGCCTGGCCGGTGCTATGCAGGAAGCGCGGGCCGAATCCGAGCACGGTGGCCACTTCCTTTGACTCGAGGATTTGCTTGCGCATGTCCGCGAGCGCCGCCTCGTACTGCGGAAACATAGGGAGGTAAGCCAACAGCCCGAAATAGTCGCCCGGCTGCAGACGATCCACATGGGCTCGAATGACCGCCCCCAACGTGCCGCCGTTCGGCAGCGCTTTGGCATTCGCCTCGTCGGTGAAGAGCTTGATGCCATCCTGTTCCAGAACAGGATGTTCAACGGGAAGCAATCCCGTCTTTTCGAACTGTGACGTGAGATCGCGGGTGGCGATCTTACCGGCCTCTACTTCAGGCTGATCGAAGGGATTGATTCCGAGAAGCGAGCCGGCAACGGCTGTTGCCATTTCCCACTGAAAAAACATCTGCCCCAGATCGTTCAGATCGTGGAGCATAATCCGCACCACTGGTTGTCCGGCCTTCTCAAGAGCCGCCACGGCGGTTTCTGTCTCAACATCGCCGTCATTCGCATATTTGATGTACACGAAGATGCGCTCTTTGCCATATTTCTCCGGACCCAGGAGCGGCTCGCGATGAACCGGAATCAGGCCTTTGCCTTCCTTGCCGGTAGATTCCGCGAGCAGTTGCTCGAGCCAGTCGCCGACATGGCTGATGCAATCGGAACAGATCAGTGTTACTTTGTCCCTTCCGAATTTCACTGCCGCAGTACCCAGGATCAGGCCCAAAATCACACCCGGATTCCGTTTGCTATCGACGCTCCTGCACGCCCTGACCATCACGGCGGTCCGCTCCAGGAAATCGCTGGTGTCGAGTCCCATAGCGGCATGAGGAACCAATCCGAAATCTGACAAAGCGGAGTACCGGCCGCCGATGCTGGGCACTCCGTGGAATATTCGCCGGAAACCGAGATCCTTTGCCACACTCTCAAGCTTCGAACCGGGATCGCTAATCGCGAGAAAATGATGCCCTGCGTTGTCTCCCACCAGCTTCTTTGTTTCGTTGTAGAAGTACTGCAGGCAGATATTGGGTTCGAGCGTAGTCCCTGATTTGCTCGACACGCAGAAGAGCGTTCGCGCCGGATCAATCCTGGCGCGAATGCTTCTGATTTGGATCGGATCCGTCGAGTCCAGAATCAGCAGCTCCGGCGACCCGTCCTGTTTGCCGAACGTGAGGCTGAAAACCTCGGGCGCCAGGCTCGACCCACCCATACCGAGCAGCAGTATGTGGGTGAATCCGTCCTCACGCACCTCGGCGGCGAATGCCTTAAACTTCGAGACGCTTGCCAGTTCCTGGTCTACGATGTCGAGCCAGGCCAGCCACTTGCTTTCGCCAGCGCTGGTCCATAAGGAAGCATCTTTGTTCCACAGCCGTTCAGTATTGCGCGTACGGTCCCACCGTGCCTGAGCTTCATCGACGGCTCTCTCGAGGTCGCCTGCCAGCGAACGCGAAAAGGTTTCGAGAGCCGTCTCAGCCTGGCCCCTAGCGGAACTCATCCTTCTCGATTCCCTTTACCTTGTTGAGGCGGCGAACATGGCGCTCCTCGCCGCTAAAGGTGGCCTTGAGGAAGGCTTCCGCCGCGTCCTGCGCCAGCATCTGCCCGACAATACGCGCTCCCAGCACGAGCACGTTCATATCGTCGTGCTCCACGCCCTGGTGCGCAGAGTAGTGGTCGTGACAGAGCCCGGCCCGAATACCCTTGAATTTGTTTGCGGCAACCGAAACGCCCACACCGCTGCCGCAAACCAGAATGCCGCGGTCGGCCTTCCCTGAACGGATGTCTTCCGCGACAAGTATGGCGTAGTCTGGATAGTCGTCCGGCTTATCAGGCTGGAATGTGCCGACGTCATGAACGGTATGGCCGAGCTTCTCGACGAACTCGACCAACTCTTTTTTCATCTCGAATCCTGCGTGATCTGCCCCGATAGATATCTTCATGAACTTGTAATAGACCGGATTTCAGTGTTGTAACCGGCGCGCGAGCACCCTCAAACAGCTTATCGCCGTTCGAAATCGCTTCTAGGCTGAGGCGCCGCTAAGCACGCTTGAATACCAGCGTGGCGTTCAGGCCGCCGAAGGCAAACGTGTTTGAGAGAGCGTATTCGATGGCAGCTTTCCGCGCCTGGTTTGGAACCACATCGAGATTGCAGGCCGGGTCCGGCGTGGTGAAGTTGACCGTCGGCGGAACAGTGCCGCACTCGAGAGCCATAAGTGTGAGCACAGCTTCGACCGCACCTGCCGCGCCCAATGTGTGGCCGTGCATGGATTTGGTCGAACTGACCAGCACTCTATCCGCGTGGGGGCCCAGAACAGCACGAATCGCCTGCGTCTCCGTCACGTCATTGGCCTGCGTGCCGGTGCCGTGGGCGTTGATGTAGTCGACCTGCTCCGGATCGATACCGGCGTCGCGAATGGCCCAGGCCATTGCTTTAGCCGGTCCCTCCATGCAGGGCTGCGTGATGTGATGGGCATCGGAACTCATGCCGAAGCCGATAATCTCGCCGAGTATGTTGGCGCCGCGCGCCTGCGCGTGCTCCCAATCTTCGAGCACCAGCATAGCGCCGCCTTCGCCGAGCGAAAGACCTCGCCGGTCGGCCGAGAACGGCCGGCAAACCTCCGGCGACACCACGCGCATAGCTTCCCAGGCGCGCAGCAGGCCTTCGGCGAAAACGGCTTCACTGCCGCCCGCGATCGCGGCCGTCACTTGCCCGCTTCGGATGAGCCCAAACGCCTGGCCTATGGCATGGTTTGCGGACGAGCACGCGGTTGAAACTGTATAAGCAGGCCCGTGAATGCCGAACTCCAGAGATATCCGGCTGGCCGCTGCATTTGCCATGGTTCGGGGAATGGTGAGTGGAGCAACGCGCGGGTTGTTCTCGCGATAGAGGCGCAGATAACCCTCTTCTTCAGTGAATTGCCCGCCGACGCTGGTGCCGGTAACGACGGCTGAGCGGTCGCCCAAGTCATCTGTGAATTCAATCCCGCTCTGTTTTACGGCTTCGCGCGCTGCCGCCGTTCCCATAAGGGCAAACCGCTCCAGCATGAGCAGGTCCTTTTCAGTGAAATAATCAAGAGCTTCAAAATCCCGAGCTTCCGCGCCGTTTTGAAACTTATAGGCTGGGGAGCCACCGTCGCGCAACGGGAGAATCCGGCACTCGCCGCTGCGCGCGCGCTGCCAGCACTCCGCTACGGTGTTGCCCAGAGCACAGATCAGGCCAAGGCCAGTGACTGCTACGCGCTTCATGCCGCTCCCGGCGCGGCCTGGTTCTTCTCCTGCACCAGCTTGCGCACACCGGCGACGGTCTCGCTAACCGATCGCAAATTCTGTACTCCCTCGTCCGGGATCTCGATATTGAACTCCTTTTCCAGCTCAAATACGATATTGATCCCGTCGAGCGAGTCGATTTTCAGCTCTTCAAAGGTACTGTTCAGCGATATCGATTCAGGAGGAATACGCTGGGCGTGGGCTATCACTGCTATCACCTTGGCGCCGAGCTCGTCTGTTTCCGAATGTTCGGGCATGCGTCGAAATCATTCTAACTCCCGCACCCTTTCTCATTCCCGCGGTGGCGAATGCGCACGGCGTAATGAAAAGGGCCGGTTCCGCATCCCGGCTGCTCTGAGGGGAGCAGGCCGCCGGAGGCGCAGGACCGGCCTAGAATGTCGGGCAACTGCTATACCGCGTCGTCGGGCGCGCGGTTGTATTGGCTAACTCAGCAGACCGCCGTGGCCGAGGCAGGCGATTTCCCAACCGGAAATCCGGTATTTCGCCAGCATAGGGGGCAATACCAGATCCAGCACGTTCGGCTTGGCTGACCGGAAGCAGCAGGGAGCCGACACAATCGGAGTCTCGTCTTTGTAGCTGAGCATCATTAGGTTGCCCGGTTCCACGGGAGCAAGGAAGCGCTCCACGCTTGCGCCGACACGCGCTAGCGCCCGCCCGATTACATCTTCGGGACCGGCAGGCGCCGTGGTGGACGCTACCAGAATCGCGGCCGGCCGGGTGCGCAGCAAGTGCTGCAGAGACCGCGCCACGCTATCCTCGTCTTCCACCGCCGATAGCGCATAACGCAGATTTCCGCCGAACCGTTCGATGCGCGTCCGCACCACGCTCTCGAACAGAGTACGTGCGCGCTCGCCATGAACGGGGTCGGTGTAGAGAACGCCGATTCCCGCATCAATGATGGGCCGGGCCTGCAGAATGGCTCCCCGCTCGTTCAGGATCGAAAGCACGGCTTCGAGCTGCGCCTGCGCCACTGCAAACGGAGCGCTCTTAATGGTTGCGACCCGTTCGCCGGCCTTCATGTAACGGTAATTCGCGACCGTCGCAATAACGACGCTGCTGGTGCAGTTAATCTGGCGCAGCAAATCGTCATCCACCAGCACGCAGCAATCGGCAGTGGCGACCAAATTGGCTCGCCCGCCTGCGGCCAGCCGGATTTCTACGGATCCGCAACACATGGCCTCCGCTACCGCCATCACGGCATCGTCTTCGCTGACCTCGCCGTCTTCGAGCTCGGTCACCCAGACTTGCCGCATCCCTTCGCCCTGCAGCAAGCGGATGTCTTCCTCGCTGAGGATATGCCCCTTCGCAAGCAGTTTTCTGCCGCCCGGCCGAAAAATCGTACAACAGAGAATGCGGCCGGCTGATTCTTGAACATCTACAGTAAGAGCACGCACGAAATTCTAACCTCCAGAAAATCTTCGAGTACTAGCGGGCTGGTACCGAGTATACCGGTACTATTCCGGACAAAGCCAGTAAAAAGTGCAGCAATATGCACTTTTTACCCGATGATTTCACTGGCTGATTACAAAGTCGTTCAAATGTAGTGCAAATTACGGCGCTGCCCTAGCGGAATGTCACCCGGGCAGGAACGGGGAGCTGGATTAATTCTCCAAAATCAGGGATGTGCTCGCGCCTCATGGCATCCAGGCTTGGTGCCCGAAGCCGCTTCAACACTGCAATTTCATCGCAATTTTGGAATTTCGGGCAGCGCAGACAGTCTTTCCACGCTTTCAGCGGCAGTTCGCCTCTCTCTACCTCGGCAAAACCGAGTCTTGCAAAGAAGCCAGGAGAATAAGTGAACGCGAATATCGCTTCTAAATCGTTCTCTCTGGCTTCTTCCTCGAGAGATTCGACAATGGCCCGGCCGATGCCATGCTGCTTGATTGCAGGCAGCACGGCCAGAGAGCGAACTTCCGCGGTAGTCGGGGTGTAGAAGTGAAGAGCGCCGCAGCCGACGAGCAGATCGCCGTCATAAGCGACGGAGAAATCCCGGATATTTTCCGACATCTCGAACTCGGTGCGGGGCAGCATGATCCCGTTTGCCGCGTACGAGTTGATGAGGGACAAAATCTTCGGGATGTCCCGCATGGTGGCCTTGTGGACCGCTACCATAGTTTGCGTCATGCGGCGGAACCCTCCCGGGCAGGAATGCCTGGGACCAGGCGCGTGCCTAAGGACTCCCCATTGACAAGCCGGATACAAACGTTCGGCTCATGCCCCGCTGCAATCACGACCTCGGGAACACCCTTTTGCAAGGCCAAGCTGGCTGCGTCGAGCTTGGCGTGCATGCCGCCGTGGGCGACGCCTGTTTTTACGAGTTCGGCAGTGCCGGCGGGCGTGAGCTCCGGCAAGAGCTCGCCGTTTCCGCCCTTCACACCTGCTACATCGGTCAAGAAGAGCAGTCTGTCCGCGCCCCATCCGGTCGCGCAGGAGACCGCCATTTGGTCCGCATTCACGTTGTAAATATTGCCGTGGTCGTCCCCGGCGATGCATGCCACGACCGGCACGTAACCGGCGGAAAGCAGCAGATCGAAAATCTGGCCGTTCGTTTGCACCGGCTGGCCGACCCTCCCCAGCGCCGGATCGAGTTGGGTTGCCAGAGTGAGCGGACCGTCAATGCCGGAGATACCGAGCGCCCGCTGGCCCGACTTAATGATGGCGGAAACGAGCTGCTTATTCACACTGCCGCCAATCACCTTGGTGAGAGCGTCGATCACCGCAGGATCGGATACCCGCAGGCCGCGAACAAAGCTGCTTTTCACGCCCCGCTCCTCGAGAAATCGCGTAAGCTGTTTGCCTCCGCCATGTACCGCGACTACCTGGTGTGTTCGCGCCAGTTCCGCCAACTGACCGGCGATGGCGTGCCGTCTGGCTTCATCGTCAACCAGAGTGCCGCCGATTTTGATGAGTAGCTTCAAAGCAGCGCCTCCGTCTCTTCGAACCCGAGCACAAGATTCATGTTCTGCACGGCCTGACCCGCAGCGCCCTTCACCAGATTGTCCTCGGCGGCAATGATGGTGGCGCGCTGCGTTTCAGGATCGAAATGAAAGCCGATGTCACAGAAATTGGTGTGCTGTACGGCGCGCAAATCCGGCACTTTGCCGGGCGCGTAAAGCCGGACGAAAGGCTCATTCGCATAGCAGTCTTCGTAAATCGACAGCAGATCGACAGCCTTTTCCACTCGTTCGGTCCGGACGTAGATCGTCTCCAAAATGCCGCGAGCAATCGGCAGCAGGTGCGCGGTAAAGGTAAATTCGCGCTCGCCCAAGCCGGAATTCTGCAGCACTTCCGGCACATGGCGGTGTTCAACAATGCCGTACGCGCTGAAATTCTCCGTGACTTCACAAAAGCTTGTTTTGAGGGACGGCTTCCGTCCGGCTCCGCTTACGCCGGATTTCGCATCGCAGATGATGCCTCGCGACCGATCGATTACCTGCGCCTTCAGCAGCGGCCGGATCGCCAGGTTAGCCGCCGTTGGATAACAACCCGGATTGGCAACGAGCCTCGCGCCGCGAATCGCATCCCGGTAAAACTCGGGCAAGCCGTAAACAGCCTCCCCCAAGAGTTCCGGCGCGGTATGCCGTTCCTTGTACCAGCGGGAAAAAGTCTCGGGGTCGCCCAGGCGGAACGCACCGCTCAGGTCGATCACCTTAATATCGGCCTCAAGAATGGCGGGCGCCAGTTCCAGCGAAACATCGGCCGGCGTTCCCAGAAAAACCACTTTGAGATTTTCGCGCCGCATGGCCTGTACCGTCGCCGGGATAGTGGTTGGCGGCTTATGACCCAGGGGGAACGGGCGCTGCTCGGGCTCTGACCGGTGCTCCAGTAGAACTACTTCCACCCCCGGATGATGCGAAAGAATACGGACGAGTTCGGCTCCGCTATATCCCCGGAAGCCCACGACACCTACGCTGTGCCGTTCTGAGTAATTATTCACAACAATGAATAATTATACTACAGCTGCTCCGTTGTGGACCGGGCCGCAAGATCACCGATGAGGGGAAGCCGCACCTGCTCTTCGTTGGCAGCCTTCACCATTAGGTAAATCCAACAGATGAAAAGGGTTAGCTTCAGGGCGGCAATCAGGGCGTGTTCCACTCCCCATCCCGGAATACCGAACATGAGTGCCGGCAGCGCGGTTGAGACGATGAGCCAGGCTACAAAAAGATATACGGACTGAAAGGCATTGAATCGCACGTGGACATTCCCGCGGAATTTACGCGACGCGAGGAACACGATGGCGGGGATGACCCCCATCACCGGAATGTAGCAAAGAATGGAAGCACTCCGGTCGCTGATCTTGTCCAGAATATCGGTGCTTGGGGGCGCGGCCGTTCGTGGCTGAGCAGTCCCACAATTGCCGCAAAATGCGGCGCTCGGGGCGACTTTGGCTCCGCAGTTAGTACAAAAGGGCAACGGTCGAGTCTCCTGTTTTCATTTTGTTTCTATCCAAAACTACGAGGTGTGAAAGATCAGAGTTCCCCTCTTTAGTCTCTGATACGATTTTTCCCATGCGAGCGCTTATTCTGGGCATCTGCGCACTTGTTGGTGCAACCGTCCTGGGAGCGGCCGAGAAGCCGCTCGAAATCTTCTTCGTTGACGTGGAAGGCGGCCAGGCTACTTTATTCGTCTCGCCCGCCGGCCAAAGCCTCCTGATAGATACCGGATGGGGCTACAACGCATTTCGTGATGCCGACCGCATCGCCGCGGCAGCCAAGCTCGCGAAGATCAAAAAAATCGATTACGTTCTCATCACTCACTATCACACCGACCATGTGGGCGGCGTTCCGCAGTTGATTCAGAAGATCCCGGTTGGTACATTCATCGATCACGGTCCGAATCGCGAGAACTCCAAAGACACCGCAACTCTTTACTCTGAGTATCAGACGGCCACCGCCGGCATCAACCACATCACTGCGCACCCGGGCGATCAACTGCCTATCAAAGGCATGAACGTTGTGGTGGTCAGCGCCGACGGCAATGTGATCGGCCATCCGCTGCCGGGCGGCGGGCAGCCGAACTCGTTTTGCTCAGGTGTGCCGGAGAAAGCAACCGACCCGAGCGAGAACGCCCGTTCCACAGGTGTTGTGATCACCTTCGGCAACCTGCGCATCGTCGACCTGGGAGACCTCACCTGGAACAAGGAGCTCGAACTGGTTTGCCCGAATAACAAGCTGGGACGTGCCGATATATTCGTGGTGTCGCACCATGGCATGGACATAAGCAACAGTCCGGCCCTGGTGCACGCTCTTCAGCCGCGCGTCGCCATTATGGACAACGGCAGCAAGAAGGGCGCATCGCCGACGGCTTGGGATGTCGTGAAATCGTCGCCAGGCCTGCAGGATCTGTGGCAATTGCATTTCGCCGATGCCGGCGGCAGCGAGCACAACGTGCAGGACCCGTACATTGCAAACGTAACCGAGGCCGATACAGGCTACTACCTTAAAGTCACGGCAGAGCCCGACGGGAGTTTTAAGGTCTACAATCCGCGGAACAAACTGTCGAAGGACTACCCGGCTACCCGGTGATCGAGTTCGAGGATAAATGGCCCGAGTAGCCGTCCAGTCGCCGGTCTTCCCGTTCCCGGAAAGTACGCCCTTCATGGAATCGCGGTCAACCGTGCCGATGTAATCCAGCGGAACCCCTAATCTTCACATGGAACGTAACCTTGTTGCCGTCCACTGCTCCCGCCAGCGCACCCGGCTGGCGCGGCCCCTTGAATGTCTGAAATATGGATGGGACACGGCCACCTCCTGAGCGTTCCGGATGGTCGGGGAAGCTTCGAGATTAAGCAACTGACGCCCGTTGATCAGGCCCGCGTGAAGGCTTGCCAATAATGTCCCGTCACAGGCGGCGAATATCCGAAACATGTTACGGTTCAAAAAGATACCGGTCGCCGAGGTTGGTTCACTTGCATTCGCGTAGCAGAATCAACGACGCGCGGAGTATCCCCGGAAACACACTGCTATAGTCGGACGCCATGCCCCGTGTAGGGACTTGCTTAACTAATGGGACAACGGAAGTACCCACCGCTAACTCCATCAGAAGTCATCGATAATTTGAAAGCTCTCGGATTCAGGCAGGTTCGAAGGGAAGGCTCTCACCCCCATTTTGAACGGGCGGCGGACGGGAAACGACCGAGAAGCATTGTGACAGTTGATATGGCCGAAAAGGACTTCGGCGAAACGCTAATCAAAAGCATGATTTCCCAATCCAACTTCAAAAGGGACGAGTTCTACGGCGCGACAAAGCATTCGGCCCGGAAGGCGAGCGTCAGGCTATTCGTCATCGCAGAGAGCAAATCCTAATTGGCCGAAGTAATTTTCTTGTCCGGCGACCGTCTAAAATAGCAGATATAGTGCAAGAACCATAGAGGGAGGCGACGTGTCCGCAGTTTTAGAACACCATACCGAAGCCGCCGTCAAGTCGCACCACGATTGCAAAATCCCGGATCTACGCTGTTTCATGTATCGGGAATCATCCGGAAGCTACTTGGCTGAATGCATTGACCTCAATTTGATCGCGCAGGGCAAATCGCCTGCCAAGGCACAAGAGAGTCTGGAGAACGCGATAAACGGCTATCTCCGCGTGGCGCTGAGCGGCGACCCGACCGGCCTCGTCCCACGCCCGTCACCACTTTCACGGCGCGCCCTATACCACTGGGGCCGACTCGTCAATACGGCTCTGCAAGCGATTCACAAAACGCGCAAAGGATTTAAGACCTTTGTTCTCTCATCAGAGCAAGCTAGTTCCTATTGCTGATCGCATCCATTCAGTTAGAAGCCCGCGACCTGAAGATCAGTTCGCGGGCTTTTTCGTTTAGCTGGACACTGGAGCAGCCGCGGCCGGTGTGCGCCTTATCCGACGGCGGCGATGGTATCCGTCTCGCCCTCTCACCCGAAAAAGTCGCGAACCTTTTCGAAAACGCTCTTCTCGTGCGGGGCGTTGTCTGCCGGCAGCACCTGGCGAAGCTCTTCGAAGAGCCGGCGCTGATCACGGGTAAGCTTCTTCGGGATCTGCACGTCGACATGCACGTACAGATCGCCCCGCGCGCGGCTGTTCAGATGAGGAACACCCAGGTTCCGCAGGCGGAAATGAGCAGCAGACTGCGTTCCTTCAGGAATCTTGATTTTCTGCGGACCATCGAACGTCTCAATCTCGATCTCGGCGCCCAGCGCTGCTTGCGCTACATTAACCGGCAAAGTGCAGTGCAGGTCGTTCTCGCGCCGTTCGAAGATCGAGTGCTCCGCGACTTTGATCACCACATATAAGTCCCCCGGCTGGCCGCCGCCCGGCGGTGCCGGATTTCCTTCCGCGGACAACCGCAGCCGGGTGCCGTTATCGACGCCGGCCGGGATATTCACCTTCAGCTTCTTCTCGGTGCGGTGGAAGCCCTCGCCTCTGCATTGCGAACAAGCCTGGCGGATGACCTTTCCGCGGCCGCCGCAAGTGGGGCATGTCTTGCGGATGGCAAGAAAACTCTGTTGATAGAGTACTTCGCCGCGGCCGTTACAAACCGAGCAGGTGACCAGTCCGCCGTTCGGCTCGCCGCCCGTTCCCTGGCACTTCGAGCATGCCTCCATGCGCGGAATCTGCAGATCCACCGACACTCCCCGCATGGAGTCTTCAAAGCTGATCTCGAGATCGTAGCGGAGGTCCTCGCCCCGCTGCGGCCCGCGGGAGCGGCCCCGGCGTTGCCCGAAAATGTCTCCGAGCCCAAACAGGTCGCCGAGAATATCGCCGAAATCGGCGAACGCGCTCTCGTCGAAACCCGGAGCGCCGCCACCGTTCACTCCCTGGTGTCCGAACCGGTCGTAAGCGGCGCGTTTCTGCGCATCGCTCAGCACGGCATAGGCTTCCGCTGCTTCCTTGAACTTCTCCTCGGCTTCGTGATTGCCGGGATTCCGGTCCGGATGATACTGCAACGCCAACTTGCGATAGGCGCTCTTGAGCGTCTGTTCGTCACATTCGCGCGAGACGCTCAGGACTTCGTAATAATCTCTTTTGGCGACACTCATCGAAAGTTAAGGCCGTTCTGCTTTGCCGTCTTATGCGTTGACAGCGACTTTCACCATGGCAGGGCGGATAAGCCGGCCTTTGAAATTGTAACCGCGCTGATATTCTTCGAGAATCGTTTGATCGGGCTGATCTTTCGTGTCCACCATCTCGACAGCGTGATGGATGTGCGGATTGAATACCGTTTCTGTGGGAATCGGCTCCAGGCCTAACTTCTTGAGTGCCTCGAAGAGCCGCTGGTAGATCATTTCCATGCCGCGCGCATATTCCTTATCGGCACTCTCCACCTTCAGCGCCCGCTCGAAATCGTCGAGCACGGGAAGGAGCGCTTTGATCGTGTCGATGGCAGCGAATTCCAGCAGTTCCCCGCGTTCGCGCTCCACGCGCTTCCGATAGTTGTCGAACTCAGCCTGCCGGCGCTGCAGCAGTTCCTGCAATTCCGTCTTTTCTTTGGCCAGGCGGTCGCGCTCGGTCAGGATTTCGGCGATTCCGAGTACGTTGTCGCGGCCCTCCGACACGGCGGACGATTCATCCGCCTGTGCGCGCACTTCTTCAGCCACAGCATTATTGTTGTTTCCGGATTCCATTGCTACACCCAATGATGGAGTTGTCGTCAACTCTTAAAGAGGGAATGAGGGATAGAGATATCCCTTTAAATTCCAGCGTAACAGAGAATCGGGATTTTCGAAACTTTGAGCTTAAGTTATTGAATACAGGCTGCTTCAGCCTCGACTGCGAGCCGTCGCCGGCTTGGCCGTATCAATCGGCGTGGGCGCTGCGGTGGTTGCCTCCGGCTCGGCCGTCTTCACCAGGCCGAGTGCCTTACGCAACTCCGCATCGACTTTGGCGCGGATGTCGGGGTTGTCCTTCAGAAACTGCCGCGCATTTTCACGGCCCTGACCAATACGCTCACCCTTGTAGCTATACCAGGACCCGCTCTTTTCGACCAGGTTCTGCGTGACGCCCAGGTCCAGCAAATCGCCTTCGCGCGAAACGCCCTCGCCATAAATAATGTCGAACTCGGCTTCACGGAATGGCGGAGCCACCTTGTTCTTCACGATCTTGACCTTGGTACGGTTGCCTGTCACCGCTTCGCCGTCTTTGATGGCGGCTATGCGGCGGATATCCAGCCGCACGGAGGAATAGAATTTCAGCGCGCGGCCGCCGGTGGTGGTTTCGGGGTTCCCGAACATCACCCCGATTTTTTCGCGGATCTGATTGATGAAAATCAGGCAGGTATTCGATTTCGCCACGATTCCGGTAAGCTTGCGCATGGCTTGCGACATCAGCCGCGCCTGCACGCCCATGTGCGAATCGCCCATTTCGCCATCGAGCTCGGCTTTGGGGACAAGCGCCGCAACCGAGTCGACCACCAGCACATCAATGGAGCCCGACGTGATCAGCGCGCTGGTGATTTCGAGCGCCTGCTCGGCGAAATCCGGCTGTGAAACGAGCAGGTTATCCACATCGACGCCAAGCTGCTTCGCATACACCGGGTCCAGCGCGTGTTCGACGTCAATGAAGGCCGCCATGCCGCCTTGTTTTTGGGCCTCGGCCACCACCTGCAGCGCGATGGTTGTTTTACCGGACGACTCCGGCCCGAAGATCTCGCAGATTCGGCCGCGCGGCATTCCGCCCACCCCAAGTGCGTAGTCGACGGAAATGGATCCGGTCGAAATGGCAGAGACCGGAACGATGGCTTCCTTTGCGCCGAGGCGCAGGATAGACCCTTTGCCAAATTGTTTCTCGATCTGGCCCAGCGTCAGGGTCAGTGTGCGGCTGCGCTCTTTCTCGTCCATGCAGATTCCTTATTAAAGCTTGGGCGGGGGTACCCTCAGCCAGTATAACGTCAAACAAAAGGCGAACAAGTTGTTTTTTGAGGCTTAATTCAATACTGGTCGATCAAGCCGGGCGGTGCCCATGGTCCGCTTATTGCCAATGCACCCAGTTGGGCCTACAGTAGGACAAAAAGAACAGGACGAACTGACAGGAGGCGTCGCGCGGACCCGCTATGCGACTGATCATCCCGTTTCTTCTGGCAACTGCTGTCTGTTTTGCGCAAGGGAGCGCTCCGGTGCCGATCCAACCATTCGCTTTACACGTCCGTCAGTTGGAGGATGCACTCGACTACCTGGGCCAACCGCTGCCCACCGCCGATCAGAAAGTAATCAATGATGCAATTGGCCAGGCCGATGAAACTAAGTCCGTTGCCCAGATAGAACAGATCTTTGACAAGTACGTTCTCTGCTTCGTAGACATCAACGCGGAGAGCCGGGTCAAGGTCGAAGCGGGTCCGGCAAAACCGGAGTTAGTGGAAGGCGGAACACGACTGTTCCTGGTGAAGGTCCGCAATCAGGCGCACGTTACTGCACGCCTGGTCGTCAACAGCCCGAATTCGGGCGACGTCTATGTCCGCTCTCAAGGCGATCCTGAACCGAAGATCGAGCTTACCGCCCATGATGCGGCTGAGCGGTGGGCAGACATTTCGCTCTTCAATAAGCCTCCGATGAATAAGAGCCTCCTGGGGCTTGGCGTTGAGTATCAAATTCTCGAAGTGTACAGCCGCGACCAGGGGCAGCGGGCAGCGAAAATCAGCTTTAACGTGGGACAGGGCTCCCAGGATATCGGCTTCCGTAACGACACGCTTATCGTCTTCAACGCCCTTCCCGCGCATCGGATTAAGCTCCACATCAGCGACGAGAACGGCAAGCCGGCGATAGCATCGTTTGTTGTGCGCGATCGGCAGAATCGCGTTTATCCGAACCCTGCTAAGCGCCT
Source organism: Acidobacteriaceae bacterium (assembly GCA_019233755.1). Classification (GTDB taxonomy): domain Bacteria; phylum Acidobacteriota; class Terriglobia; order Bryobacterales; family Bryobacteraceae; genus Bog-105. Next base: position 39,611 of record JAFAMD010000057.1, read on the forward strand.
GGCTCCGGATTTCTTTTTCCAGCCGCAGGTCTACCGTTCCGACGGAGAAACGCTGGATCTGCCGGATGGTTACTACACCATTGCGTATACGGGCGGGCCGGAGTTTCTGACTCATACGAAGGAGGTTCCGGTTGACGCGAACGGTCCGGCGGAACTCAGCTTCCGGCTCGAGCGTTGGATTGATCCCTCCAAATTCGGCTGGTACTCGAGCGATCACCATATTCACGCGGCTGGTTGCTCGCACTATCAAAATCCAACTGAAGGCGTGCTCCCGAGCGATATGAACCGGCAAGTTCGCGGCGAGAATCTGAATATCACCGCAGTGCTGACTTGGGGCCCTGATTACTACTACCAGAAACAGTTTTTCAGTGGCCATGACGACCCGCTCTCCACGGCTTCCTGCCTGATGCATTACGACCTTGAAGTCTCCGGCTTTCCTTCCAGCCACTCCGGCCATCTTGTTCTGCTGGGCCTCCATCAGCAGGATTATCCAGGGACAAAACGAATCGAGGAGTGGCCCACTTGGGATCTCCCCATCCTTCAGTGGGCAAAATCCCAGGGAGCAACGGTTGGATTTGCGCACTCGGGATGGGGGCTCCAGGTGAGCGGGCGCGACCTGCCGGCGTTTCAGATGCCCGCTTTTGATGGCATTGGAGCAAACGAGTATATTGCCGACGTCACCCAGCCCGGTGCGGTCGATTTCATCTCAGCCGGCGATACGCCCTATATATGGGAACTAAGCATCTGGTATCACACACTCAACGTCGGCTTCCGTACCACGATTTCGGGCGAGACAGATTTTCCGTGCATTTACGACGGCCGTGTCGGCCAGGGTAGAGGTTACGCCAAAATCGATGGCGCTCTCAATTATGCCAAATGGCTCAATGCCATTCGAAATGGCAGGCTCTATGTCTCTGATGGGCGCAGTCATCTCATGGATTTCAGCGTGAACGGAACAGAGGTTGGGACGGAAAACAGTGAGGTGCGCCTCAACGCTCCGGGTACGATCACCGCGCGAGTACAGGTGGCGGCGAATCTGGACTCGGTTCCGAATGAGGCCGTCCGGCATCTCGATTATGATGAAAAGCCGTATTGGGATCTTGAGCGGGCCCGAGTTGGCGAAACAAGACAAGTTCCCGTCGAGTTAGTTGTCAATGGCAAACCGGTGGCGCGGCAGGAAGTACTTGCGGATGGCACGAAGCACGACATTGTGTTTCAGACCACCATTAACAAGAGCAGTTGGGTCGCAGTACGGATTTTGCCGTCCTCGCATACCAACCCTATCTTCGTCCTGGTGGGCGGCAAACCAATCCGGGCTTCGCGACGGAGCGCCGAGTGGTGTTTGGCGGCCGTGCATCAATGCTGGACGCAAAAGGCGCGGAACATCTCTCCGTCCCAAATTGGGGATGCGAGAAAGGCATACGACCATGCGGCTGACGTGTATCGCCAGCTCATCGCCGAAAACGATCCCGACCAATAAAGCGGCGGCGCTTTCATCCGCTTCGATAGCAAGAGCCTGCTCGCCGCGGCCTTTTGCGGATTCATGGAACATAGCGGCAAAGCGTGCGTATGTATGCTGCAGTTCCATATATTGAGCTTACGGATGTTAAACAATCGAGACTGCAGCAGCCGAATCAGTGCTGCAATCCGGCTTTCCCCCCGATTCAAGCGAGAGAACGCCAATGTCAACAAGTAATTCAACCTCGACGCGAGTAATTCGGCGGTTTGTCCTGTTTGAGGGCCTCGCATTTGTGGCGGCTGCGCTAACGCATTTCGGTATCTTAAGCGCCGCTTACAGACACCGGCCGGCAGGCACAGCCGAGGGCGTAATTGGGATCGTTCTTCTCATCGGCTGGGTGTCGACCTCGATCCGCCCGCGATCAACGCGCATGATCGGGGTCACCGTGCAAGCGTTCGCGCTCTTCGGAACGCTGGTCGGGATATTCACGATCATCGTTGGCGTAGGTCCTCGGACAGTGCCCGATATTACCTACCATGCGGTAATAGTCGTTGCTCTCGTATGGGGGTTGGCCGCCGCCGTGCGAATGAAGTAAACATGGATGTTAGCGGCAGGGGGGGTCAACAGACCTGTTGCCTTCCCGCAGAAAGTATGTCATTTCCGCTTGAATCCGTGAAACATTCACGCCCGTGCCAACACGCCCGATGATAGCCAGCCAGTGGACATCGGCCTTTCTGAGCACCATTGTGACCACCGGACATGGATCTTTTTATAAGAGCGACGCCGCTTAAGTCCGGATCTGCGCTACTCCGCGGACGTTGCAGAGCAAACTCGGTCCAGATGCTGGTGGAGGCGGCCCGATGACGGTACCAGCAATCATCAGGTCGACTTATTGTTGGTTCGTGGACTTCCCGCAGCCGCTAACCATCATCTCCTCACACAACCTCCGCGTTACAGACTCTTGACAATCGCAGGTAAAACTAACATACTACGGTCACTGTCAGGTGGTTAGTACGACGCTGCTCCGTTGTTGAACCAATTAACTTCTTAGGGGGACCGTGCCTCGCACCGCATGAACAGCGCATGCCGGCGCTGAGGGGATTTCTATGCGTAGACGATTGTCAAAGTATTTTTTCCTTTTGTGTCTGACTGTTTTTTGCAGCGCGAATCTGCCGGCTCAGCTTACCGCAGACGCCAATTTGGCAGGTGCTGTAAAGGACGCCAGCGGCGCCGTAATCGCGCACGCTCACGTGAAGCTCGAAAACATGGCGACGGGAGCAACTCGCGAGACAAGTAGCGATAGCGCCGGTGAGTACCGGTTTAACCTGGTGGCGCCCGGCAATTACAGGGTGACGATCTCCATGGCCGAGTTTGAAACAAAGGTGATTGAGAACGTGATACTCGAGGTAGGCCAGACCACCACAAACAACGTGACGCTCAACGTTGGTCAGCAGACCCGGATGGTCACCGTCGAAGGGGCGGCACCGCTCGTCGATACCGAGAAGACCGATGTCAGCATGGCGGTGACGCCGCACGAGGTGGAAGACCTGCCGCTGGTAGGACGGGATTTTGCCAACCTCGCCTATCTGGCGCCGGGTGTAAAGATGGCTGATTCGTACGACCCGACGAAGAATCGCTACGCGATACTGTCGGTCAACGGCGAGAACGGCCGGAACGTCAACATCACGGTCAACGGTGTCGACAACAAGGACAATACCGTTGGCGGGCCCGTCATGCAGCTTCCCCTCGAAGCGGTGCAGGAATTCCACATCAGCACGCAGCGTTTTTCGGCCGAGAATGGCCGGTCAGAAGGCGCTGCAATCAATGTGATCACGAAGGCGGGAAGCAATGATTATCACGGGTCGCTTTTCGGTTATTTCCGGAATGCAGCGCTCGATACCGACGAACAAGTGCCCGACGGTACTGGCGGCAGCACTCCTGCCCACCCTGATTACAGCCGCCAGTGGTTTGGCGGCTCCGTTGGTGGTCCCTTCAAAAAGGATAAGATCTTCGGTTTTTTTGCGATCGAACGCGAACGCGAGAACCAGGGACTCGTAGAGAGCACAAATTCGTACAGCGAGCTGGAGCTCGCCAAGTCGGCGGGCCTCGCCGCGCAGCCTGCAGCCGTCATCCCGCGCCCGTTCTATGAAACCCGCTACACCGGCCGCCTCGACTGGACGATCAACGACAAGAACAGCGCCTACGTCAGCTATAACTCACAGGCCAATAATAGCCTTAACGATCAGTCCGACGGTACTGGCGATTTGACAAATGGCAATTACACCAAGAATCACTTGCAACTGGCTAACTTCACACTGAATTCGATTCTCTCCAACAGTACGATCAATCAGTTCACCGCAGGGTACCAGTACTGGAATAACGTGATCGCCAGCAATGTCAGCGCGCCTCTGGTGGTATTCCCGAGCGCATCGTTCGGCACCAATACCAACGTTCCCCAGCAATCGTTTCAACGCAAATGGCAGTTCCGCGATGATATCTCAAAGACAATCGGGAAACACACGTTGAAAGCCGGAGCCGATTACATATGGAACCCGGTGGAAGGCGGCTTTTTCGAATTCAGCTCGACGCTCGAAATCGACTTCGCGGCAGACCCGAGCGCGATTCTGGCCAGCAAGGCACTTTATCCGCAAGGATTTTCCACTCCCGGGCTGGTAAGTGCCATGACCATTGCCAATGGCGACCCGTACTTCGAGGTGGCGACCAAGCAACTCGGGCTGTACTTCCAGGACGACTGGAAACCAACTTCCCGTCTGTCGGTGAACTTTGGCCTGCGCTGGGACAAGGACTTCAACATGATCGGTCTCTCGAATATTAAAGACAGCCGGACCTATCAGGAACTGGTTGCGCTCAATAGTCCCATCTCCAATCCCTACGTTAGCCGCTTGCCGCATGACGACAACAAAGATTTCAGCCCACGCGTGGGCTTCGCCTACGACCTTACCGGCACGGGCAGGCACGTGTTCCGCGGCGGATTTGGATTGTATTTCGGAAATGTCTTCCAGAACATTCCATTATTCATGGAACAAATGAGCAACCCCACTGTTTTTCAAACCGTGCTCAGCTTGTCCTCTCCGACCGATACTGTCACCGGAACGGGCGTCACACTCGGAAATTGGCGATATGGCGTCGATCCGATGCCGGTGATTCCGCCTCCATCGACACAGCTTGCGGCAGGCAGCGTCGGACGCCTGATAGACCCGAACTACCGCAACCCGGTTGCTGAGGAGTTCAACGGCGGTTATAGCTGGTCGCCGAATTCGAACACGGTCATTGAGGTGGAATACACCCACGTCCTCAGTCTTCACGAGAACAAGACCATGAATATCGATCAGAAGATACCGGTGAACGGAAAATGTTGTTTCCGGCCGCTCGATCCGGCGTTCGCGGCGTCTACGCAACCGGAACTGGCGAGCGTTCGCGATGAGCAGTCAATCGGGCGTTCGCATTATGACGGCGCAAACTTCAGCTACCGCCGGCGAATGACGAAGTACTTCTCGCTGAATGCCAACTATACGGTATCCGGAGCCTACTCCTATGATGGCGGCGGCACTTCGTTCCGCAACTATCCGAGGCTTTCCACGAATCCGTTCGCGTCTTACGAATGGGGGCCAAGCCCCAATGATGAGCGTCATCACGTAACGGTGAGCGGCATCGTCAATTTGCCTTGGGGATTCCAGTTTGCGCCCATCCTGCAATACGGCTCCGCACGGCCGTATGAAACCAACATCACCAACTCATCGAACACACTCAACACGGGCGGCGGCACAGCGACTGCCGTGGTCGTCCCGACCTCTGACCCGACCAATTGGTTCGCCTTTGCGGGTAATAACAAGGGAGCTCAGAACTGCTTCTATGGATTGAATGGCTCTACGCCGGGACAGTGCACGATCGCGGCGTACGGCGCGCTGCGGGGTGATCCCTTCTTTGAACTCGACTTGCGGCTCGCGAAGAACATCAAACTCGGCGAAAAAGCAAATATGGAGTTAGTCGGACAGGCGTTCAACCTGACCAATCGCGCCAATTACGGGAACGACTACAACGACAACATCGCCAACCAGTCAACATTCGGGCACCCGGCGGGATTTTTCAACCCGAGCAGCACCACAATTCCACGATCGCTCTGGAGCGAATTCGGCGTCAGGTTTACTTTCTGAATCGCCGGATAGGGCATCGAACCAGCTACTGATTGGCAGGCCTGGGGGCGGAAAGTAAGGACCGCCAGGCCTTTTTTGCTTTGACTTGAGAAACTCGACCGGCTTTTCGGAACCTGACTTGCCGCCCCACCCTTCCGCAGAACCGCGTGCGCACACAGTCAGTTCCAATAGTTGCGATCCAGATTGCGGAACTGTACCGCTTCGGCGAGGTGCTTCGCCGAAACGGCCTCCGATTTATCCAGGTCTGCAATCGTGCGCGCCACCCGCAGCAGCCGGTCATGCGCACGAGCTGAGAGATTCATCCGGCGTACCGCCATCTCCAGCGTTCGCTCGCCGGTTTCGTCCAGGGCGCATAGAGTTCGAAGCTGCGAAGGTGGAATCTGGGAATTATAGAAGCCGCGTTGGCGCTGGATGGCGCGCGCTTCTTCCACTCGCGTGCGAATCATCGCCGAGGTTTGCCCATCGGCCTTGCTGCGCAATTCCTTGTACGGCACAGCGGGAACTTCAATATGCAGATCAATGCGGTCCAGAAGCGGGCCGCTGACCTTGGCCAGGTAGCGCTGGATAATCCCCGGGGTGCAGCGGCATTCCCGCGTGCTGTCGCCGTAAAAGCCGCAGGGACAGGGATTCATCGCTCCCACCAGCATCAGGCGGGCAGGAAACGTAAGAGTCCCGTTGCTGCGGGCAAGCGTAACCGCGCCCTCTTCGAGCGGTTGGCGCAACTGCTCCAGAACTCCGCGCGGAAACTCGGGCAGCTCATCCAGAAACAACACACCCTGATGAGCCAGACTGACCTCGCCAGGTCGGGCGCTGCCGCTGCCGCCGCCGATCAAGCCCGCGTCGGAAATGGTATGGTGTGGCGCACGGAACGGCCGGTGCCGCAAAATCCCGATTCCGGCCGATAATACCCCGGCGACACCATGAATCTGGGTTGCTTCCAGTGCCTCGCGAAACGTCAGCTTCGGCAGGATGCCCGCGAAACGCTTCGCCAGCATCGTTTTGCCGGAGCCCGGCGGCCCGATCATCAACACGTTGTGATTCCCCGCCGCCGCAACCTCGAGAGCACGCTTCGCCATGGTCTGGCCGCGAACATCGCTGAAATCCGGGATCGCCGGATCCTCTTCGCCCGCCTCTGGGATGTCGGCCCTCACCGGCGCAAAACCGGCCGGCTCGTTCAAAAACTTAACCACCTCCGCCAGGTGCCGCAAGCCGAAGACGCGTACCCCCTCCGCAACAGCGGCTTCGGCCGCGTTGCCGGCCGGCAAGAGAAGATTGCGAATACCTCGGCGGGCCGCGCAAACCGCAATGGAGAGAGCGCCGCGCACCGGTCGCAGACTGCCGTCAAGAGAAAGCTCGCCGACCAGCAGATAATCGTCCGTGCTGCCCACCGCACCCATCGCGCCCAGGATCGCGGTGGCCATCGGCAGATCGAAACCCGCGCCTTCCTTGCGAACGTTTGCCGGGGCGAGATTGATCGTGACGGATTTGCTGGGGTAGCCGAACCCGGAGTTCAGGAGCGCCGATTTGATACGTTCCCGGCTTTCTTTCACGGCTGCGTCCGGCATGCCGACGGTGACGAAATCGCGGCTCGAGCCGGCCGGGTACATGTCCACTTCCACATCGACTAAATGTGCGTCAATTCCCTGTATTGCAGCGCTGAATGTGCGGAACAAAGCCACACAGGGTAGTAGCCCGGACTTTGCTTCCTTCTCACACAATGAGGAGGCGCGAGCTTGTCGCTCGATTTGATTATCCGCGCGCGCTTCCGCCTTTAGGAAGTTCGCTGCGCGCTATGAACCATTTTGCGTTCTCTTGTGAAACAAGCGACTCTACACGTTCCGCGAGAGTGGAGTGGGCTGTCGCCGGGTCCGAATAGGACCCCGCTTTCGCAAGATACAAATATTTCTCGTGCTTCAGCGCCTCGGCCGTGGAACGAAAAGAAGTCCAATTTGTCTGGTACTGGTTCAACTGCTGCAATCCTTCGATGATCGCGATCAGAACCCCTAGCCCTGCAACGATTCTCGCTCCGTACGGGGCGCTGGCGGTGGTTAATACGGGAATGATGGCAGCGGAAACGATGGTTGCCGCCTTCAGAGTCTTGTATCGCCTCTGGTTTAAGGCGCTCTTCTCGTTATACCAGGTGATCTGATTTTCGAGCCGTTGAAGCGTAACATCTCCAGGCGCTGAAGCGAGTGCGCTTTCGACGCCTGGCGCTGCAGTATCAGCCATAAGTCGCTGCGAGTAGCTTCCTCACCGGCGGCCGAACGTTCCCCCACCCATCAGACCTAAGTCAAAAATTACCGCGATGAAGATACAAACCAACTGGGTTGTTCCCAGATGTCCGCCGTACGCCCGCAAGATGTAAGTGTAGACGATAAGCGTGAGCGGAAGAAAGATAAATCCTAGTATCGGGATGATGATCCCGTGGTACAGACCCGTGAAAAAGTTTGAAAACAGCCATAGCAGAACAATGGCGACCCGGGGAAACGCGACGGCGAGCAGCGCAAGTAAACAGGGCATAGTCCGGTGTGAACGATCTCCTGAATCTAGACTCTGATTCCGCCGGCGAAGTTGCCGCCCGGATTCCGCGAGTTACTGCCAATACTGCCATTGGCCGGCAGCAATCACATAGGCGCTGAGCAATCCATTTGTGACCGCATGCATGAGGATGCAGCTCGAAACGGACTTCGACCGCGTCAGCCAGAAATTGTAAATAATACCCGTAGCCAGCCCTACGTCCCAATACGGGCCATGTTCGGAGGCGAACAGAATGGCGGTCGTCCAGAACGCAAACGGTGTATAGGCGCCGACCGGCACTTTCGTGAAATCCATGTCGATGAGCCACCGCATAAGCCACGCGCGCCAGAACAGCTCTTCGACAATCGGAACAATAATCACTGCGCGCACTACGCGCCACCCGAGCACCCACGCATCATGGCGCACGGACGGCTGGGTGGAGGAGTGCAGGTGCCCCATGATGGAGTTCGCGAACAGCACGCCTTGCCGGTAGCCGGGAATCAGCACATCCGGCGCGATCCAAAGCACGAATACGGCGGCTCCGATCGCCATGGCGGCGAAAGGCCGCCAGGGCTTGACGGAAAGCTCTTTTGGCCAGCAGACAATGCAGACTGCTCCAAGCAACAGGTTCCGGAATGGCTCTTCCCATCGCGGGTCCAATGGCACCCGTCCCGCTATGACCAGCAGGAGCATGAAGCAAACGAACGGTGTAATGTAGCGCGCTGACGGCTGTTCTTCCCTCCAGGAAGTTACGCGCGCGTACAGAGACAAGGAGGAATCAGCCAATCTGGCTCACAAACGTGCGAATCTGCTCCTGCTGCTGAGGCAAGGTACTCACCTTCAGAGCCTTCTCCGCCTCCAGACGCGCACCCTGCTTGTCGCCTTCTTTTAAGAGAGCCATCGCCAGGTGTAAGCGGAACGTGGGGTTCTGCGGCGCCTGTACCACGATTTGTTTGAAGATATTGAGCGCTGCGTCGTTCAAGTTTTTTTGATAGTAAACGTACCCCAGCGTATCAGAGATGTCGGGGCTGTCCGGCAACTGCTTCTTGGCACGCTCGGCAAAGGTCATGGCCTGGTCGAGGTTGGTTCCGGCTTCCGCGTTGAGGAAGGCCAGATTGTTCAGCGCAAGAGTGTTCTGAGAGTCAATGGCAAGAACCTTATTGTACTGCTCTGCCGCCTCCTTCTTTCTGCCCAGTGCGTCGAGGAGTAAGGCCTCGTTGAGATAAGCGTTCGCGTTTTGAGGGCTGACCGCTGAAGCCTGTTGAAAAGAGGCCAGTGCCGCGTCAGCCTGGCCGAGTTCGCGCTGCATGATGCCAAGGCGCAGCCAGATATCGCCCGATTGTGGATTCGTCTTCAGGATCTCCTTAAAGTTATCCGCGGCTTCCTGGAAGAGCTGTTTGGACTGGTCGGGCTTGTTACGAGCCGTGGCGGCTGCCGTAGCCTCGAAATTCGCCAGCTCGAAACGTAGCGGCACCGATTGCGGATTTTTATTGACGAGATCCTTCATCGCCTGAACAGCCTGCCCGGGCTCCCCTTGAGTCAGCTTTACCGTTTGCAGTCCGATATAGCCGCGAACGTCAGGCGGATTCGAGCTCCACATCCTGCTATATTCCTGATTGGCCTGGTCAAATTGCTTCCTGCTGACATAAATGGCCGCAAGCTGCAGGCGCGCGTCATTCGCGAGCGGATACCTTTCAAGCAACGCTTCGAGTTCGGGCTCAGCTTTGTCCATTTGTCCGGTGGCGACAAGAGCGCGGTCTCGAATGAGCCGTGCGTCAGCATTCCCGGGCTCAACGTTTAGAACCAAGTCGGCTTGTTCCAACGCTTTTGCGTGGTCACCCCGGTCTTCATACACCCGCGCGGCGAGCACCCGTGCCGGCGCGAGGTTTCCATTTTCGCGGAGCGCGCTCAGAGCTTCCGTTAATGCCTTGTCCATCTTTTGCTGGCCGAAATAGGTACGCGCAAAATCGAAGTGCAAGGTCGCATCACCTGGATTATCTTCAACAATCCTTTGCATTTCCGCGGCGATATGAGGTAGATCTGCCGCCTTCGCGGTCTTTAGCATGAGTCCGGCATAGAGCTCATTTGCGGCCGCATCTTTCGGGTTGTCGTGGGCTAAGTCCTTGGCAAGCCGGAAGGCCTGGTCAACCTGTCCAGTGGCGTCGTCCAGCGCGACTATTCGTTCCTTGTAGCGCAGCGCGCCTTTGGGATTCTCGTCTATGCCGGCCTGGTACTGCTGCCGCGCCGCATCAAACTTCTTAGCGCGTACATAGAAGTCGCCCATCATCTCGCGGCCCGTCGGGAAATCCTTTTTATCGGTGAGGACACTCCGCATAACGGATTCCGCCTCCGGGTACCGATTGGTCGCGAGAAGGAAATTCGCGAGATTGCTCATCGCTATCGGGTTCGGCGGATCGTTCTGCAAGCGTTCGCGCAGGATGGCTTCTGCTCTGTCCGCCTGGTTCGCACGGCTGTACTGCACGAATAGAAAATCGTAGCCGGGACCCCAGGTCTTGTCATTCGCCAGCATGTCCCGAATGAGCGCGTCCGCCTCGCCCACGTGCTGCGCAGAAACAAGTGCCTGAGCGTACCATCCGACGAGTTCGCGAGAATGTGGTTTTATCTCATTCGCCTTTTGGAATGTTTCAAGTGCCTTCGGAACGTTGTTATCGGCAAGATCGATGAGCCCCTGAAGGCGTAATCCATCGAACGAATTCGGCTGCAGCGCCAGCATCTTAGTTGTCAAATCCCGTGCATCAGCGAGAAATGAATTCAGTTTCTGGGGATTCGTGGAGTAAATTGCAAGTTCGAGTTCTACCAGCTTGCTGATCGCATCGAGATTGTCCGGCTTCAGGTCGACCGCTCTCCGAAGATACTTGATGGCATTGACGGGATCGTTCATGTCCATCAGGTTCAGCCCCTCGCGGTAATAGGCTTCGGCGTTTGTCCTGTCCTTTGCGATCACCTTTTGGTACAGAATGGAAGCTTGCTTATACTTTTTCTGCTGGTGATACTGGTTCGCGTCTGCCAGCAGTCGTTGAGGGCTCTTGCTGCATGCTGGGGTGAATAGGACGACGGAGACGCACGCGAGGGCGAGAACGAACTTCATAAACCTTTTGCTCATCATGGATTTAGATAATGAATCCCAGCATGTTCAATCGAGCAGTGCCGGCTCATGCCCGGACATCTCTCTTTTTTTGTTTATCCAGTCTGCTCGAAAGAGACGCTAGCGCATAGGTGGACGCTTCCAGTGGGAAACGATGTCAGTAAAATTGCGGTGTGCCACTATAATCGGACATTGGATGCGTACTGGAACTACCGTCTCGCTCGCTGGTATCGTGGCGCTCCTGGGCTGCGTCCTTTCTTTGGCTGCTGGCCAGACCCGGAACCCATCCCCGGGGAATCCCTCACATAAGGCTTCGTCACCCGGCGCGCCAGCGCTGCCATCGGTCGCGCTGCCCTCTGAACCCGGCAGATACGCCGTAATTTACACATCCATGGGTACCATCGTTTGCCGCCTGCTCGAAAAGGAGGCCCCGAAAACGGTGGCTAACTTTATCGCTTTGGCTACCGGCACTAAGCCTTGGAAGGATCCAGTTACGGGTAAGCTGAGGCACACCCCGCTTTATTCCGGAACCACTTTTCACCGCGTAATTCCGGACTTCATGATTCAGGGCGGAGATCCCGCGGGAGATGGCACCGGCGGACCCGGGTATGAGTTTCCAGACGAAATCAGTGCAAATCGGTCTTTTGATCGCCCGGGCCTGCTGGCCATGGCAAACCACGGGCCCGACACAAACGGCAGCCAGTTTTTTATTACCGTCGCTCCCGCCGCTCATCTGGATGGGCATTACTCTCTCTTTGGAGAGGTTGTCTCCGGTCAGGAGGTCGCGAATGCCATTTCTCAGGTGCCGCGCAACTCCGATGACAAGCCGCTGACGCCAGTCAAGATCCTCAAGATCGCTATCGAAAAAGTGCCTGCATCAGGCGCCGCTAACTCCAATAAGTAGAACCGCTTTCGAGCGACACGATTAATTGGCGAATTAATTGTAAAAATGTGATGTTTTTTCGGCTTTTATTGAGCGCAAAACGCTAGACAAGGCACTGTATTTATACGATCCTGGAAAGCACTTGCTTCCAGGAGGATCCCTCAATGTATCAATCCACGGAAAGTGCATCCGGAAATTCGTCTGATGGTGACGGGAGTGGCGGCCGCCTGACCCCTCGGGTTGGTTCCGGGGAACTCGTGCAAAACGGGCCACCCATCAATCCAGCTGCGAAGCGAATCGGCGGCAGGCATCACACCCTGCGCACATCTATCCCGCTCGAAGACGAATTAACAGAGCAACCTTCCTTTTTGGATCTACGGCCACCTAGCCTGTTTGCCCGCGGATTCATTCCAGGAAGTATCAATCTCGTCCGCCTGGATTGCTTTGCCCTGCTGGCAGGCATCCGGGAATGGACGGACGGCAAATTTTATGTGATTGCCGGCAGCGCCGTCGACCGTCAGGTGGCCCGCAGATCCTTTCAGCGCTCGTTCCCGACCCGCGCCGCCGGTTGGCTGACCCCGGACGTGGTTCGTCAATGGAGCCGAACCCGCGGCCAGTTGGGAAGCTTCAAAGAACTCGAGCCTGAGGCGCTTGCCGCATTGGCCGCTGCCTCGGAGACCGTAATGATCGACGTGCGGGATGAGAAAGACTTTAGCGCCGCTCACGTTCCTGACTCGCTCAATGTTCCGGTTTCCCGCCTCCGGACTTCACTGTCTGAGATCCCGTTCGAGAAGTCCCTCTCGGTTCTTTGCGAATCCGGCAAATACTCTACTTTCGCCGCCAGCCAGTTATGGAATCTCGGTTATCGGAATCTTTCGGTTGTGAGGGGCGGATTCCAGGCGTACGCCAAACGCGGACTGCCGGTCACACGGCTCTAAAATAAATCCATCGCCTGTCTTTGTAACAACTTAGGATCGTTGCCGGTCTGCTGATCACAACCGCGCGGCGGTATCCCTGATTTCGGGTGTGGCGCAACGCGGCCGCAACCATAAGGAGATCGGGATGAGATCGGGCGTATTCATCACTGCGGCTGCGCTGCTGCTCGGCGGGAGCCTGTTTGCACAAGCGACATTCGAGGTAACGGGCACAGCCATCCCGCAGAGTCTTCTCGAGCAGGACTACGGCAAGCTTCCGGCAGGGATTAGGGCCTACGATTTGAGCATCTGCAATGTCACCGGCAGCAAGCAGTCTGTCGTTAGCAGCGAGATTTATCAGGCGCTGGCCCGCTCGACGGCAGCGTTGCAGCCGGTGGGACGACAGATCATGTTGCCGGCGATCATCAAAACTCAAAGCCGCAGCATCGGAGCCCTTCTGAATCTGGCACTGAGCTCGGCCACCGGCGTGCTCTCCGTGTTGAGTGCAAATCGAGCGATGCCTCCGGGCGCAATCTCGGGCACGGCTTTGGCTTCCATTTCAATTCAGACTGTGTTAAGCCATCTTTCGCCAGCGCTCTCTAACGATCAGGTAGAGAAATTCGAAAGCGATGTCTTGGAGCCGGCTCTCGTTTTGGATGGGGGCTCCTGCGTCGAGCGAACGGTGTTTGCGTTGCAAAATACACCGAAAACCAAAATACCCTCATTGAGTTTCCACGTTCGCTAGCGTCAGGCTGCTGCTCCCGACCGTGTCGCCATATATACGGTACGAACGATGTTAGGGATTTCGTCGTTCACTTGGTTGAGCAGCGGCAAAAGCGGAGGAACGTGGACCGCGCCGGAACGCGGCATTCCGGCGCGACGGAGGCGCATCACTTTGGGCGGGTGGTGCGCCTCCCTGCTCTTGCGAATTCCAGGGTTGCCATGACACAGTAGCTGTTTGCAGCATTACTCTCAGCGGTTGTCCTGGTGTTTCTCTACAAACTCCTTTAGCCGGTTGATCGAAGAAAAACGGCAGTCGGGCGCCGCGCTTCTCGATCTGACCACCTCGAATCCAACGGAAGCGTTGGCAGATTATCCGCATGGGCAAATCAACCGCGCTTACGCCGAGGTGAGTGATTTTCGCTATCAGCCGGATGCGTTTGGCGCGCTGCAGGCTCGCGAAGCGGTCGCAACCGAGTATGCCAAACGAGGACTACCGGTTTCGCCGGAGCAGGTCGCGTTAACCGCAAGTACGAGCGAGGCCTATGCACTCCTTTTCAAAATGTTCTGCGATGCCGGCGACGAAGTCCTGGTTCCCGTCCCGTCCTATCCTCTGTTCGAGTACCTGGCCCGGCTCGAGTGCGTCAACGTTGTGCCGTACCCGCTCGTTTACGACGGCAATTGGTACATCGATTTCCCGCACCTCAAACAGCAGATCAATGCAAGGACGAGAGCCATCGTCATCGTGAACCCGAACAACCCAACGGGATCTTTTCTGAAAACGCGGGAGCGAAGCACGCTCGCTGAACTCGCGGCGGAGTACGGCCTTCCGATTATTTCGGACGAAGTTTTCATGGATTATTCGATCGAGGAGAATTCAGGCGCGGCCAGGACGATGGTGGATTGTGATGAAGTCTTGAACTTCTCGTTGAACGGTCTTTCCAAAATGGCAGGCATGCCGCAAGTAAAGCTCGGATGGATCGTCGTTAGCGGCCCGAAAGACTCTGTAGAAACAGCCCGGATGCGGCTGGAGCTCATTCTAGACACATATCTGTCGGTCAACACTCCCGCGCAATATGCACTGCGCGATTTGTTTGAGATCGGCGCCCACGTCCAGGCGAAACTGAGCGAGTGCGTTAGACAAAACTATTCTTTTCTTCGAACCGAACTTGCCTCGTCGGCTATTCATATGTTGCGCGCGGAAGGCGGCTGGTCGGCCGTTTTGCAGCTTCCCCGCATCATGCCGGAGGAGGTTTGGATCAAGCGATTGCTGGCCGAACAGAATGTAGTCGTTCAACCCGGCTATTTTTTCGATATGCCGTCGGAGGCCTATGCGGTGGTCAGCCTCATTACACAACCGCAGATCATGGCAGAAGGCGTCGGGCGACTGCAATCGCTGCTCGCCTGAAAATCAGCGCTCGAGGCTAAACGCGTACTTTGCTTCGTAGCTCTGTTGGCCGAGAAGGTCTTTCACCGTCAGCACAACAACGTATTGTCCGGTTGCGCTATTTGGAGCCGTAGTCAAAACCAGGTTGCCGGGAACGAACTGCGCCGGATAATAACTGTTCGAATCCAGCTCGGCAGCCTGAGGCTGTTGAAGGAACGGCTTACCGTCCGGGCCCAACACCGTCAGCCCATACGCCAGGTGATACTGCTTGTCCGGGCCTACTTTGTATCCCGTCATTTCAAAGAGAGCGTAGACTTTGTCGCCAGGGCTGTACGCCGGGATTTCGAGCGGAGTGCGGTCGTCTTCCTTACGCAGAAAACGAAAATTCTCAACGGTGATAGAGGGCGAAGCTTTGATATGAACTCCGCCGATATGAAAGGGAATATCCGCGGAGACTTCGTGTTTTGTAACCACGTCGGTCACGCTGACGTGAACATGGTAATCGCCCGCCGCGACGAAGGACGGAATCAGGAAGGACGCACGCCGCTTGGGCATCCAGTTCTTGTCTTCGGGATGCAACTGCGTCTTCACCTCGCCGGTGGCGGGCGGAGTGAGCGGGATGCCGGCTGCATCTTGCGGCACCGCCTGATACGTGAGCGCGATTTTGCGCACCTCGCCCTCCCGTTCGGAGTCGATGCCGAAACCTCCAATTGAGAACGTGAAGTACAGGAAGTCGCCCGGCAAAAACTGATAATCGGAGGCGACGAACGGAGCGTCTTCCGACTGCTCCACCCCGGCATCCACAATTGCCAGTTCCTTGTTCGCAGCAGACCGGCAAGGCACCGAAAAAGCCATCACAATCGCGACGAGGCTTATGCGGGACGAAAAGCAAAAACCGGGAAGAGCCATCGCTGAACTCAATCTTAAACCTGCGCGCTTCAGCAAGCGATCGACGCGACGACTACCATGTAATCAGGACGGTCAGACCAGTTTGGGCCTACTCACCCCCGCTCCTCCCACGCCGATCAGCAGATATATCGATTTCGATCGCGAGCAATGGAAAGCCTTGCGCGCGAATACACCTCTTCTTTTGAGCGAAGAGGAACTCGCCGCGCTGCGCGGCATTAACGAACAGGTTTCGCTGCGCGAGGTGGAGGATATCTACGTACCGCTATCACGGCTGCTGAATCTGCATGTTGCGGCCGTGCAGCATCTTTATGAAGCGCGGCGCGCATTTCTGAGCCTTTCGACTCCGCAGAAGACGACTTACATTATTGGAATTGCCGGAAGTGTTGCCGTTGGGAAGAGCACTTTCTCGCGTGTCCTCAGGGCTTCCTTAGCGCGGTGGCCGGACCATCCGCGCGTGGAGCTGGTGACTACCGACGGATTCCTTTACCCGAACCGCATTCTCGAAGAGCGCGGGCTTATGCGCCGGAAAGGTTTTCCGGAGAGCTACGATCAGCGCCGGCTGCTGCAGTTCCTTGCCGACATCAAGGCGGGTATGCCAACGGTAATCGCGCCGGTATATTCGCACCTCCATTACGATATTGTTCCCGGAGCCGCAGAGGAAGTGCAGCAGCCCGATATACTCATCCTCGAAGGATTGAACGTTTTGCAATCGCCCGTCGGGCACCGCGACGGCTCACGGGTTTTTGTATCTGATTTTTTCGATTTTTCGATTTACCTAGATGCCGATGAAAAGACGGTCGAACGCTGGTATGTCGAGCGATTTTTGCGTTTGCGCGAGACGATCTTCCAGAGCGAGGACTCCTATTTCCATCGTTATGCCGAGCTGACGGAGGACGAGGCAATAGAGACTGCCAGCCGAATATGGACCGAGATCAATCTCGTGAACCTAAGGGAAAACATCCGGCCCACGCGCGAACGCGCGCATTTGATTCTGGAGAAAAGCGGCGATCACTATGTCCACAGAATCAAATTGCGGCGTGTTTGAGCAATTAGAGCCCGGCCTGCTTTAGCGCGGTTATGAGCACGTCCTCGGACTGCCCGCCCACCAAATGCGCCACAACAGTGCCGCCGCGATCGATTATGACAATCTCCGGAATGGCAGTGCAACGATAAGCGCGGTGTACTTTTCCATCCGCATCTAGCAGGACCGCTAAATCCTGGTGATGTTCGTCGAGATAGCGTTGCGCCATATTTTTTCCTTCGTCGTTTATGCCCAGAACCACCAGCCCGCGATCAGCAAATCTGTTCGAAAGCTTCGCGACAACGGGCAATTCCGCGCGGCATGGAGGGCACCATGTGGCCCAGAAATCGAGAAGGACAATTTTTCCCTTCAAATCGGCCAAACGCACTTGCGATCCATGGCTGTCGGGCAAAGCAAAATCGACCGCTTTCTGACCCGCAAGGCTCAAGTCGCGCTCGCCCGGCAGGAGCAATGAGTTGACTTCGCGGCCGTTCGGGGGAGGGGCAAACGCAAAAACAGAAGCCGGGACGTCGGTGGAAAAATCTACCATTTCAAGCGTCATTCGTTCCAGAATGCTGCCTCCCGACACCTGGCGCGGCGGGAACGTCTCGACTAACCTGACGACCAGGAACGAATCCTTATCAACGAACATTTCTTTCGTTGATTTCCCGGATACGAAATGCAATTCGTAGCAATCGTACTTGCGGGACGCGACTTTAACGCGCGTTTCACGGACCAGCTTTCCCTGATCGGCGAAGCGGACCCACAGGATATAGCGCTTCACAAACGAGTCATAAGCCGTCGAGAATAGGTCCGCATGAAAATCATCTTCTTCTTCGCCGGTGACGCCGATTTTAGCGGCGGAACTTTGATGCGACCAGATTTTCTGCGCAGGCAGGCTTTTCCAGGTATTCTCGCCGTCGCTTACCATTAACTCCGGCTGGCCCTGATAGTCGCTCTCGACGCGAAACTTACCGGAATTTGAAACATAGAGTTTCTCCTGCCAGGATTCATTTCCGATGCGCGCGTTGAGAGAAACGTCGTCCTGAATATGGACGCTCAATTCATACAGTGTGGCCTGGCTGTACCGCTCGCTGACCTTCTGCAAAATCTGGCGCACGGATGTATTTTGTGCAAATGCGGTGGAGGTGGTGAAAAGCAGTATCGGGAATAGCAGATTCAGTCTAGGCACGCCCGACGATTGTATCGGAAGGAAAAATCAAATCAAAAGAAATGGAAGGAAAATTTTGGTGGACCTGGAGAGATTCGAACTCTCGACCTCTTCCATGCCATGGAAGCGCGCTCCCAACTGCGCCACAGGCCCACGAGAGTGCTTTACGTCCTGAGAATAGCACACTCACGCACCCGCACATTTATAATCCGGGCGACGAGTACGATGGTTCTGCGGATACTGCAGCGCAGCCGCGATGAACTACGAACCGTTGTAGAGCACAGCGCAACTTTGCTAGCAGAAAAGTATCTTGACTCTTCCCGATGCGAGGCGCACAATCAGACCGTTGGAAGAAAACGACTCTGGTTTTTCCCTAGTGGTAGAGTAGTAGCTCCCGATCCTTCATGAGTAAAGTCGTGCACCCGTTTGCCATTCCCGCGCAGGAGGCCGCTCTTGCACAAACCGATGTCGCAGCCGCGCATCGTGTGAACCTGGAAGAACTCATCCACGAACTCCGCCAACCGTTAAGCGTGATTGAATCGCTGGCGTATTACTTGGAACTCACTGCTACTGAGGATAAGGTCTGCACCCATCTCCAGAAGATCCGGGCGATGCTGCTGAAGGCGAACGCCATTCTAGAGCGCACCTCGTCAAACGATGCTTTGGCTATGGCGGGCCACGCCCAGGCGGACTACACGGGCTGATTCAATTCCGGTCCTCAAGCCGATCGATTTTGCGTTTGAGCTCACGCACTTCTTCTCTAAGCTCAGGTACTTTGCCGACGTGGGCCAGGTTCTTCAAATGCTGCCGCAAGGGCCTGGCCGGGATGCCCCAAACAGGCTCACCGGCCTGAATGCGCTGCGAGGTAAGGATGCCGGCCTTGCCGCCAACAATCGCTTTCGCAGCAATCACGGCTCTTTCGCCGATACCAGCCTGACCGCCAATAGCCGCGTAGTCGCCGACAGTAACGCCGCCTGAAAAGCCGGTCTGTGCAGCTACCACTACGTGCCTGCCGATGATGCAGTTGTGTGCGACGTGCACCAGATTGTCCAATTTGGTGCCGTCGCCGATCCGGGTGACACCGAGCGCGGCGCGATCGATGCAGCAGTTTGCGCCGATCTCGACGTCATCGCCGATCTCGACGGTCCCGACCTGTGGGAATTTTTCGTAGTGGTCGCTCACCAGAGTGAAGCCGAAGCCGTCCGCTCCGAGGACGCAGCCGGCGTGCAGCGTTACCCGCGAGCCGATGCGCACGCCTTCGTAGATTGTTACATTCGCATGAATCACGCAGCCGCTGCCGATACGCACGCCAGCGCCGATAGTGCAGTGAGGGCCGATGCGGCAGCCGCTGCCGATAGCGGCGCCCTCCTCGATTACGGTGTACGCGCCAACCGAGCAATCCGGTGCGATGCTCGCGCCGGCCGCTATGACTGCTGCCGGGTGAATGGACGGCTTATATACCGGCGGAGGATACAACGCACGCAGAGCGCGGGCGAAGGCCATTCTCGGCTCGTTCACGCGGATTAGCGACCACTCGCCAGGAATATCAAAGGACTCCGGAACAAGGAGACAACCCGCGCTGGAATTGGCGGCCATTTCCGCGGCTTTTTTATTGGCGACATAGGAAAGGTCGGAAGGACCAGCCTGCTCGAGCGCATTCGCTGATGAAATCAATCTCGCTGAATCACCCGTGAAAGATCCCGCGCAGATTTCGGCTATTTGAGCAACAGTAAGGGCAGGCATCCTCCATACTTAGCATGTATATGGCGGTTGATCCTTCGGCGTATATAGCGCCTACTGCTCGCATTCATCCAGACGCGGTTATCGGACCGGGAACGCGCATTGGCGAATATTGCGTGATCGAATCAGATGTCGTGATCGGGGCGCGCTGCCTGTTAGAGCCCTACGTTTATGTCAAACGCTGGACAACCATGGGCGAGGAAAACGAAATCTCAGCAGGCACGGCACTGGGAACAGACCCGCTGGATAAAACCTTCTCGGGTGAACGGAGTTATTTACGAATTGGGGATCGCAACAAAATTCGCGAACATTACACGATCTCGCGCGGCACGCAGCCGGAATCGGAAACGCGCATCGGCAGCGGTAATTACATCATGACTTCGGGCCATGTCGCACATAATTGCGTGCTGGGCGACGACATCGTGGTGGCGAGTTGCGCTCTCATAGCGGGCTATGTGGAGGTGCAAAGCCAGGCATTCATCTCAGGCGGCGTCGTGATTCACCAGTTTTCGAAGATAGGCCGGCTCGCAATGATCGGCGGAAACACCCGGGTAAACAGCGATCTTCCGCCGTTTTTTCTTTACTCCGATTTCAACGTGGCGGCCAAAGGTATTAACGTGGTGGGGCTAAAGCGCGCCGGATTTTCCTTGGAAGAGATCAAAAGTCTCAAGAGCGCGTACCGGATTCTCTACCGCTCCGGTTTGAAGCAGGAAGAGGCCCTTGCACGCATCGAGGCCGAATTTTCCAACGAGCACACCAGGCAACTGGTCGATTTTGTTCGCCGAAGTAAGCGGGGTATCTGTGGGAAGAGCAGGGGCGGAGAGGAAGAAAGCTAGTGAGTGCCGGCAGGCTGAATGCCGGTCCGAAGCCGCCTGGAAAGGCGGCTGCAGCCAAGATTGGCTGCCCCACAAGGTGGGGTATCTGTGGGAAGAGCAGGGGCGGAGAGGAAGAAAGCTAGTGAGTCCTGGCAGGCTGAATGGCTGCCCAACGGTTATTGACGCACGCGCGCGATCTGGGTATGGCTCAGAGAATTGGCGTACTGCGAAATTCCTCTAAAGAGCGCGTCGGCGATTTTCTGGCGCTGATCGTTTCTCTTCAGCAGCCGCTCATCGTGGACGTTTGAAACGAATCCGATTTCAGCAAGAATCGACGGCATGGTCGCGCCGATCAGCACAACGAAGGGCGCCTGGCGTACACCTCTATTTTTCGATCTGGCGTTCATTTTCACGGATGCGGTCCACAGAGATTGCTGCACCCTTTGCGCGAAGTCGCGCGATTCTTCCAACTTCGTTTGCAGAACAGCGCGATGCAAGAGGTCGTTCAA
This sequence comes from Acidobacteriaceae bacterium, assembly GCA_019233755.1. GTDB lineage: Bacteria > Acidobacteriota > Terriglobia > Bryobacterales > Bryobacteraceae > Bog-105. Next base: position 60,937 of record JAFAMD010000057.1, read on the forward strand.
ATCGGAGATCGAGCTCGCCGAGGTCGCGTTCTCGCGGGTTGCGAGGTCTATGGCTGTTCTATCCGAAGTGAAATTGAAATAGTAGGTTTCGACGCCTGTGGCTGCCGGTTCCGGCGAAGAATTCGCGTGAATTGAAATAAAGAGGTCTGCTTTCTCGTTGTTGGCAATTTGCGTACGCTGTTCGAGCGGGATAAAGACGTCTGAAGATCGCGTATAGACAACCTCGGCGCCAAGCTGCCGGCTGATCAATTTACCCAGACGAAGAGCGACATCGAGCACCAGATCCTTTTCCATGAGGCCATCCGGGCCGATGGTGCCGGTGTCGTGGCCGCCGTGGCCTGCGTCGATCACCACTTTCCCGAGCTTTAATCCGAAGACGCGCACAAGCGACCGGTCCCCACTATCGATGGTGGCCGGCGCGGCGGCAAGCGCTTTGGTTCTGCTTGCAGCAGCGACCGGTGCAGGCGTCTCATGCGTGGCGACGTTGATACCGGGTACGAGGACGGGCGCGGGTGTTGCGGGCACCTGCGGAGCGGCGGACGGCTGCAAGGAGTTCAGCGTTGAGGAACGCCGGTCGACATTAAGTGACGGGGCGCTAAGCGGCGGCGCGGTAACCGGTGACGCGGTAAGAACGGGGGCCGACGATGGCGCATTATTTACGGCAGGGACGTCGGCCGGCGGCGCATTCGCCAGGTCGATTTTCTCAGAGCCTGTGATGCTGTGGGCGACCGAAACAGGCGGTGCTGTTCCCGACTTCGGGCGCAATTCAATCACCAGGCGATCCGGATTCACCAATTGCGACGAAACCGCTTCCACGGGGCCTTCCAGATCGAAAACAATGCGCGTCTTGCCGGGGCTCACCTCGGCTACGCGGATCTGTCTGACGAGCCGGTCCCCTACCTGAATGGTTTGAACGCCATGATGGGCCACTCTGGGCGGCAACAAACCAGTGAGGTCAAAGTAGAGGCGGTAGGGGTTCTCGATCTGATCGGAAAAGAGCTTGTATTCGCCTTCGGTCTGAATGGCAACGCGTGTCACATCGCCGAATGACCAGAAGCGGATCGCCTGCACGCGGGACGGCGTTTGCGAGTAGACGTTTAGCGCAACCGCTGGGAATAGAAGAAAAGCGGGTAAGAACGGAAGAATCCGGCGGGGGAGGCGCAACATTTGTAGGTCAGCGAGTACTTACGTATCGCCGCTTGTCCTCCTTGATGACGCGGGCGCGGCTCTTCACCGCTAGCGGCCGCGCCATGCAACTTCCAGAGTACCCGACGCTGCGGTAGACGGGTTTAGAAGCCGTACGGTTCCACCACCCGCTTCGAAGGCTTTGAAGACAGACGCCCATAATACAAGATCCACCGGCTTTGTTTTATCCGATTATATCCGGAGAATTACCGGGCGGGTGCTACGATTTTAGGCATGCACGCGGCTGGATTCGTGCTCGTGGGCGGCAAAAGCACGCGCATGGGCACAGACAAGGCCCGCTTATTCATGGGTTCGCAGCTCCTGGTGGAGGAAATTGCGGGCAAAGTCATGGCTGCGGCCGGAAATGTCGCCCTGGTTGGCGCGCCGGAAAAGTATCGCGATTTGCCTTTCGACCACTTACCCGATGCGCGGCCCGGCTTGGGACCGATTTCCGGCGTTGAGAGCGCGCTGGCCAGCGGCCGGGCCGAGCTGAACCTTGTCGCCGGCTGCGATATGCCGCACCTTCATACGGGGTGGCTGCAGGCGCTGATCGACAAGGCGTTCTCCGCGAAAGCCTGCTGCGTAGCGATTCATGACGCAAGCGGCCGGGTGCACCCGCTGTGCGCGGTCTATCACTCTTCGGCGCTGCCGGTGGTGCGGGCGGCACTGGACGCCGGCCGGCTGCGGATGATGGATCTGCTGAGCGAACTGAAGGCGGAGCTCCTCGAAATCGACGGCGTGATTGCGAACGTGAACCGGCCGGAAGAATGGGCAACCTTCGCGACAGAGGCGGCATCCAGCTTGCGAGGAAAAGAATCGGATTAAGCGCATGGCCACCGACACGCAAGCGATCGAGCAAGTTGCCACCGGCGCGCCCCCGAATGCCATCGAGCATTACATCGAGTTCCGCAACGTCTATAAAAGCTACGATCATCCGGTTCTGACGGATGTGAGTTTCTACGTGGACCCCGGCCAGACGCTTGCCATTATCGGGCGAAGCGGGGTGGGCAAGTCCGTCACTCTGTCGCACATGATGGGCTTTCAGAGGCCCAATAGCGGGCGGGTGATTGTGGCCTACACGGACATCACGAACCTGCCGGAAGCCGAACTCCGGGCGATTCGCCGCAAGGTGACGATGGTGTTTCAGTCGGGGGCGCTGTTCGACTCGCTTACGGTGGGCGAAAACATTCTTTTTTCGCTCGAATTGCGTGAGGACTATAACGAGCAGAACAGGGAAGACGTGGTCGACGGTCTTCTAGGGATGGTGGACCTGGGTCACGTGAAGAATCTGTACCCGTCGGACCTGTCGACGGGGTACAAGCGGGCGGTGGCGATTGCGCGGGCGCTGGCCGCTCAACCGGAGTGCATTCTCTACGATGAGCCCACGACCATGGTGGACCCGATCATGTCGGACGACCTCGGGAACCTGATGCTGCGATTGAAGCGGCAGCTAGGCCTGACGGCGGTGGTCGTTACGCATGACCTGGACCTGATGCGCAAGGTTGCCGATAGCGTGATGTTCCTCTATCAAGGGGAAGCGATTTACTTCGGTCCCACTTCCGAGCTGGAGAAATGCCAGCATCCGCACGTGAAACAGTTCCTCGCTATGGACCGGGTGGAGATTGCCGGTCCTATTGAGGAATGATTTCCTTTCTGGTTTAGCGGTTGCTGGATTGCGAAACGAACTTTCCTTGGGGTGAGCGGAGCCGCCTGGAAAGGCGGCTGCAGCCAGGATTGGCTGCCCCACTTCTGAGCCTGGCTGATCTTCTCAAGCTGGGTGGGGCTGCACAAGTTGGACTTCACAGGCCAGCGGTCAGCCTTCAGCTTTCAGCCGTCAGCTTAGCCTCCGGCGGGCCGGATTGAATAGTCTGTGACTGTACCCGGGTCATTCACAGGCCAGCAGTCAGCTAACAGCTTTCAGCTTTCAGCTATCAGCTTTCAGCCATCAGCTTAGCCTCCGGCTGAGGCCGGATTGAATAGTCTGTGACTCCCGGTCAGTCACAGGCCAGATAAATTCACCGGTTAGATAAATTTTTCTTTTCCTTTGGGATCAGTCCGTTAGGCGCGCTTTGTCGCGGGCCGCAGTGCGGCCAGACGCGGATACTCGGGCGGATGGTGAAAGCGAAGAACCCGGGCGCGGGACGAGGGAAAGGCGGCGGTCCGAAGAGCGAGTCGGGCAAGGCGAAGTCGAGCCGCAATTCGATCCAGCACGGGGTTCTTGCGAAGAACACGATTATTCTGCCGGGTGAGTCGCGGGAGGAGTACGACGAAATCTTTTTCGGCTGGTGGAACGAGTATGAACCGGAAGGATATGCGGAAGAGCGGCTAGTGAAGCTGCTGATTTCGAACGACTGGTTTCTGAAGCGGGCGATGAGGAAGCTGGAGGAGGCTGAGGCGGCGGTGCTCGGCCGGGATGCGGGCCCGCAGGACTGGAGCGAGGCGGAGCGGGCGCATTTGCAGTGCATGCAGAGGTACAAGACGGCGGCGGAGCGGGCGTTTTACCGATCGTTGAATGCAGTGCAGGGGTTGCGAAAGGACAGGATTTGGATGGTCGACAAAATAGGGAAGATGCGCGACGAGAGTTGCGATCAACGAGCGAAGATCCGGGAATTGGAGTGGAAGCTGGCACAAGCAGAGCAATCCGCGAAACCGGATCAAAGGGCGGCCGTGCCCTTCAATCCGATGCTGAAGAACCCATTCGCCGAAGCGGAGGCGAAGACCGCGGCGCAGCAGTTGTTTCAGGGGCAATTGCACGCGAAGAAGCAGCGCAAAATTCCGATTTTGAACCAGTGGATCGAGATTGAGGTGCGGGATGGGAAGACCGTGACGACGTACTATCCGCCGAATGAGGAGCTGATTAAGGATGGGCAGGCCATGGCGCCGCCTCCGGAGCTGGTGTACCGGCGGCTGTGCTTTGTGAACGGTGTGCCGGAGGAGTATGCCTGGACGACGAACGATCCGGTGGTACGCGAGTCGGGCGGAATGGGAATTCAGCGGATGGATGTGGACACGTGGCTGGAGGTAATTGAGAAGGAGAAGGCGGGGGGGACAGGGCATGTGGGGCCGACGGGGCATGGGAATCTGCCGCGGCCGATGGAGCGGGGCGGTTGTGATTGTGAGGTGTGCAGCCATAACCGGGCGGTTTTGGAGAGGAGGGCGGGGTAGGGGGTGGCGGGATTGTGGCGGTGAACGCATTACACGCGCTACGCGATCGCGATAAGGGACAGGCTGGGCGGCCAGTTGGGAGGAGCGTCGGGCGTTTGGCGGGGGCCCATTTGCCACACCGGCGCCGGATCGACATCCCATTTCACGTAAGCCGGCCCCCGGAGAACGCAAGCGTTTGCCATCCTTAAACGCCGTCCAGGGCACCAGGATCCCTGAAAACGTGAAGGCATAGCGAGACGGCTGAGGCAGCCGCCATCATCTGATAAGCATCGTTCTTGTTGCCATCAGCCCAGTCGCAGACCCCTTTAACGACGATCCAATCCTTCTTGTCTCTACTACTGGATGCCCAAAGACCGGTCCCTTCCATCTCGCCGCCAATCGCGTTCGGGTACTGCTCAAGCAGCGATTCTTTGAAACAGTTGTCGTCGATGAGTTTCTCACCGGAAAGGAGTGGTCCGATATGGCACCTGCATTGGGAGCCATCAGGGCGTAGGAACTTCCAATCGAGAGCGTGTCGGAATCGATTGACCAATATCGGACTCGAGGGCGGAACAGGGTTACGAAACTGAATCTTCTCACCAAGTCGCTGCGACTCGTACGGGATTAGGTGCTCCGAGACGAGGACGTCCGCGGGCAGGTGCTTATTCCGCGAAGCTCCAAAGGCGATGCCAACTAGAACAATAGCTACCGGCTTCCATTTCTCTATCAGCGATGCGATGGACAGAGTAGCACTCGTGGGACCATGTGATCCCATGCTCGAAAGAAGAACAACGGTGCGAAACGCCCCGAGTCGGCCTAGATAGTACGTCTCATGACCACGTGAACTACGCCAGACTCTTCTCTGGTTAGGCAAGGGCCTGAGAACACGAAGGACTTGACGTAGTTCTGTTTCCGTAGCGACGACAAAGGCGAGTGTTGGTTTGGCTTTACGAGCAGCATTTGAGAAAGCGATCGCAGCGATCTCAGGAGGCGTCGCCGAATACCAAGGTTCTTTTGAGTAATCGTATACAGGGTCCGCTATTACACCCGGCTTGCTAGATTTCAGGACACATACATCAACCGACGCGGCATCCACGCTAGGCACTCGGAAGGTGACCTTGGTGCCACCCGCGGCGAGTTCGATGGCATCCAAGGCCAGTACTGTCAACATAATCGCTGGGCCGCCGTCTACGTGCCACAGCCCGAATGCATCTTGTTGGCTTCTGATCCACTCGCCAGCTCGCTTCACCGCACTAATCCATCCAGCAGGGCGTGTCAGTGCCAGGCCGTGAATTGCGAAGCAAGTAGAAATGAGATCGGGTTTAGCATTGTCCGCGAGCAAGGGCCAAGCTCCGCTGTTCATTTGTGTGGACAGGAGCAGTTGTGTAGCTTCCGTGATGGTATCTTCCTTGAGCCCTTGCGGAGCGATCCGTTTCCATGCGAAAAGCAGGATGGAGGCGCTGGGTAGATAATCACGCGGCTTACCATCGTTCCGACTCCAAAAGACGCGCCAAGGGCGCCCACGTTCGACCTCACCCTGACTGAGAGACCAGAACCAGGCTTCCAGGCCGTGCCGTTCAGCCGTCCGCAGTGCTAGGTCAGAGCGGCAAAAGAAGAATAGCCACCAAAACTCCGACTGCCCCTCGAGGTATTTCGGGCCGATAGACAAAGGCTCCACTGCAGATTGAAGCCAACGCTCAAAACCGCCAATATTCAGCCACTCTGCAGCGCGTACGAAGGACGAGTCAATGAAGTCTTCTTCCTCATCTCGGAAGGAGAAAAACCGCCCCCCAAGGGATCTATCGAGAAGGACATCAGCTGCTTCGGCCAGCGATAGTGTCTTCTCTTTTGCCCTTGTTTGCAACTCTTGCGAACCAGATGCTGACGTCCGTTGCAACACATCGAAGCAAATAGAAGAGTGCCAGCGGCGCCTGATCTCTTCGATGCCGATTCCAACGAGCTTCCCCCGGCTCGCGAAGTAGATCGCTGCCTCGACATCTGCATCTGCCCCACAGTCACGCGCGATGGGAGTAAGGCACCACTCCGCTTTTGAGACGCCGTTCGGGAGATCTCTTATTGCGTTTACACACTCGCCCCGGATCTCCGCGAGTTCGGGGAACACCTGCGCCAATGACTTGATATGGCCGTCACTGCTCCATACATTTGGCGGATCAAAGCGTTGCTTGAGTTCGTTAGCGTCGACCAACTTCTTCAACTCGGGGATCGAATCAATAATGCCTGCGATTCGATCCGGCGTAGGGTCGCCGACCCACCACCTCAGCGTTTCATGGACCCGATGCTCCAATTCGAACAAGTCGGGTCCCTCAAGTGACCTTACGAAATCTTGAATGCTTTGTGATTCGACAGCTCGTGCCCGTTCATTCATGCCGTTTGCTTGATTCGCGTTCGTTCTCGATTGATATGTGAGCCTACCTGAACCTGAAGCGCCGCGATCTCGGCGCCGCTGTCGCGTTCGAGGCGATCGCCAGGAGCCTCCTAAGAAGACGGCGCATTGCGAACAATATCTTCATCGATTGTCGTTCAGGGGCTTGGTCTGATTGTAAGATCGACAGCGGCGGTCGGGACGGCTCTGGGCCCGGATTAGGAACGACAACGCGGCTGGCACAGCTTTGCACAACCCGTCAGAGCCCCAGGCACGAATCGTTAATCAGCACTAAACCTGACAGTGAATTGGCGGTTGACGTCTCGCGATATATCATCGAAGGACAGATGCGCAGTTCAAAAGATCGGCGCCGTTGGCGCGGGGATATCGACTCTGTTATCGAGCTGGTAGAGCCTAACCCGAAACAGCACGGTTCGAAGTGCTACGAACGGTATGAAAACTACCGAAATGGTATGACAGTCCGGCAGTACATCAATGCCTTTGCCGAGTATCCGCGGCCGAGCGACGCATGGATCGACTTGACTTGGGACGAAGCTCGGCAGTACATCCGGATACATTCTCCCGGCACGCCGATCACGACTCCGTAATGACGAAGACGGATGAAACGCTTGAGAGATTCCGCAATCTGAATGTCTGGAAACGGGGTGATGTTCGGGCTCCCCACAAGCCTCTGCTCGTGCTTCTCGCGCTTGGGCGATTGCAAGCGGGTTCTGACCGACTCCTGCCCTACGATGAAATCGATCAGCCGCTTACGAGACTACTAGAGGATTTCGGACCGCCACGGAAATCCCCGCATCCTGAGCTTCCTTTCTTTCACCTTCAGACCGACGGTGTTTGGGAAATCGAGGACCGGGTCCCTTTGCGAATCAGAAAAGGGAGCAAGAACCCGCTAAAGAGCGACCTCAAGAGGTTGCGGATCGCGGGCGGTTTTACGGATGAAGTGTTTCGTGAACTGAAGCGGAGACCGGAATTGGTCCGTCAGTTGGCCCGACAGATCCTAACTACGCACTTTCCGGAGTCTCTGCACGAGAGCATATGTTCAGAGGCTGGTGTTGAACTTGGGGGCACGGAACGTAGCAATCGAGACCCCGCATTCCGGTCGGCAGTCATCTCTGTCTGGAGCCACAGATGCGCGTTCTGTGGGTTTGGTATTCAGCTCGATGGACGTGACTTGGCGTTAGAGGCCGCACACATCCGATGGTGCCAAGCAGGAGGTCCCGACTCGCTCAGTAACGGGCTCGCCTGCTGCAGCGTGCATCATCAGGCATTCGATCGCGGGGCGATTACCGTCTCGGACGAGCGACGGATCCTTGTTTCGTCGAGGCTGCACGGGAGTGGTAGGCTCGACGAACTCTTCTTGTCGCTGCACGGGGCGGCACTTGGTGTGCCTAGTCGGAAGGAGGCTTTGCCCGACGCTGACTCTCTTGCTTGGCATCGTACACAGGTTTTCCGGGGCGAAGCACGGGACTGATGGCGATCAACCCGAAACGAGAGCCGTATCAGGTCCGCAGCATAGCTGGCTCATCCTCCCTACAGGTCGGCTTCTCGCGGCTAATTGCTCTCCCCAGAAACCGTGCCCGATATTGCGTGATAACGTTGCCCCTCGACTAAAATGACCGGGATGCTGACATACGACTGCGAAGAAGCGGAGTGGCGAATGCGTCTGCGCGAACTTCTCGAAGACTGGGCTCGTCGGCCGGGAGCGTATCTTGCGGAGGATCACTTCGAGCAGTTTGTTCTCGGGGCAGACGGTAGCTGTTGGGGAGATTTCGTTGAGTGGCATCAGGCGTTGACTGGCCGATGGGCTTTCCGCGGCCAACTCAGTTCGAAGTGGAATCTGCATTCATCGCTCGATCGCGCAGTAGAAGTTACCGGCAAGGGCCCGACCTCTTCTTTCACAACCCATACGGATCGAGCAGTCACCGAAGATCGGCTGCTTTTTAGATTCAAACAGCAGGCTCATCGGTATTTGCAGTATTTGCCCGACGACGAAGATTTGATCAGCTGGCTGGCTCTGATGCAGCACCATGGAGTCCCGACGCGATTGCTGGATTGGACCAGGTCCCCCTATGTCGCGGCCTACTTTGCTTTTGAGTAGGAACCCAGCAATTCATGCGCGGTTTGGGCCATCGACCTTGACTGGCTTGCCGAGAGGGGCCGCCTTCTGCTTCAGGCGAGTGGCAGGGGTCTACTTCCATACACTCCACAGGAACGGGCTGTTTACATTAACCGGTTGCTCAGTGAGAAGGACGACGAGAAGGAGGAACCGAGAAAGAGTGCGATGGTTATCGAGGTGGAGCCAGCGCGGATGGATGCTTGGATGGCCAGCCAACAGGGTTTCTTTTTGTGTAAGCGATACCCCAGGGCTACTTTCAACGAGCTATTGATGACCATGATGCTACATCCCGATCGAGTTCAGGAGCCAAAGGTCCTAAGACTCCGGCTCAGTCGTGAACTGAGGATCGAATTCCTGAAGCAACTGCGGACGATGAACATTCACAGCGCATCCCTTTTTCCTGATTTAGACGGATTCGCGCGTTTCTTACGGATTGACTGGGAAATTGATCGAGATGCCATTCGCCAGGCGATGGAGAACTCAGCTCATCCGGTGATAGATCAGCCGGCAGAGTGACAGAAGCGACGCCTTTAAGGCAAGCCGGCAGTCTCTAGGCAGCTTCGTTTTGCCAGGTTTCAAACATTCTGTAAGCTTGGTAGTTTCTATCTTAGTTTCCTAACTCATAAAAAACCTTTATGAGAAACGTGCTCAAATTCATGATTAGCGCGTTCGCGCCGCTGGTTGCAGTGGGCGTGTCTGTTGCGCCCAATGGACCGCCTGCTTGGGCGTACGGTACCAGCACGAGTGAAGCCGCGTCGCCCGGGGATCACTCAGCAACGGCTTCCTCTGCCGAAGTTCGCGCGGGCCAAAAACCTCAGGCCGCGCCCGACAACGGCCTGAAGCATCTTCCCGGCAGCAACTTCGAGTTCACTCTCGCACAGATCAGCAATAGCTTCGGCCCTGCCGACTGGTACCCGGGCGATCACCCACAAATGCCACCCATCGTGGCCCATGGACGAAGGCCGGACGTGCTGGCGTGCTCCTTCTGCCACTATCCAAACGGCAAAGGACGTCCTGAAAATGCAGGCATCGCGGGTTTTCCAGCCGCCTATTTCATCCAGCAGATGAACGACTTCAAGAACGGTAACAGGAAGAGCGCCGAGCCTCGGAAATACAACACAAACGTCATGATCCACATCGCGAAGGGGATGACCGATGACGAGATCAACGAAGCCGCCGAATATTTTGCCAAGATGCCATGGACACCGTGGATCAAAGTAGTGGAGACCGATACGGTTCCGAAGACTCGTCTCTCTGTCGGGATGTTCCTTCCCCTGGAGGGCAGCGGGAAGGAGCCGCTTGGCGAGCGTATTATCGAGACGCCAACGAATGCAGAAGCAACCGAGGCGCTTCGTGACCCGCGATCCGGTTTTATCGCCTACGCGCCCTTCGGCAGTATTGAGAAAGGTGAAGTATTGGTGACGACGGGCGCCGGTAAAACGACGCCGTGCGGGGTTTGCCACGGAACCGACTTGAAGGGCCTCGGCCCGGTCCCCGGCATCGCAGGCCGCTCACCTAGCTACCTTGTGCGGCAGATGTATGACATGCAGCAGGACGCTCGTCACGGGATGTGGAGTGAGCTGATGAAACCAGTGGTCAGCAAGTTAAGCGAGGAAGACATGTTGGATATCGCGGCGTACACGTCTTCGCGCACGCCCTAAGGCTAGCCAAGGAAAGCTTTCAGCGCTCAGCCGTCAGCCGTCAGGTATCAGCTTTCAGGCATCAGCTTTCAGGCATCAGCTTTCAGCTATCAGCTTTCAGGCATCAGCTTTCAGCTATCAGCAGTCAGGCATCAGATTTCAGGCATCAGATTTGAAAAGCTGAAGGCTGAGCGCTCTCCTGAAACTGCTCCGCTCTTCTCCCACTGTGCCACTACCGCCAGGGCTTCGAAGCAGTTTCTCTCACTCACAACGCGCCCCAAGCGCGCCCGTTGCTGACGGCTGAAAGCTATCAGATCAGCGGTTGCGATTGTAAGAAGCTGATATTCTACTTTGGCCTATGAATATGCAGTTGCGGGGCGCCTGCGCTCTGGTCGTGAGTGCCCTCCTGGTCCCGGGCTCGTTCGTGGAGGCGCAACAGATAGAAACGGCACTTGCTTCGCAGCCCGCACGATCGTCTCCGGAATGGCTCAAGTCAGGCGTGATCTATCAAGTCTTTGTGCGCTCGTTCTCACCGGAAGGGAATCTGGAGGGGGTTACAAAGCGACTGGATGAACTGCAGAGCCTCGGGGTGAACATCCTTTGGCTCATGCCGATTCATCCTCATGGAGAACTCAAGAAAAAGGGGACGCTGGGCAGTCCCTACGCCGTTCGCGATTACTACGCGATCGATCCGTCGATTGGCACGAAAGACGATCTGAAGCGCCTGGTACAGAGCGCTCATCACCGCCAGATGAAAGTGATCATCGACATAGTCGCCAACCATACGGCGTGGGACAGCGTCTTGATGGCGCATCCGGATTTCTATAAGAAAGACAAGCAGGGCAACATCACGTACCCCTATGATTGGACCGATGTAGCCGCACTCGATTACGCTAACGCCAAGCTGCGCCGTTATATGACCGACATGCTGGTGTACTGGATCAAGGAATTCGATCTTGACGGGTACCGGTGCGATGCAGCGGCGGAGGTACCAACCAGCTTTTGGGAGCAAGCGCGCACCGAGCTGGACCGGGTGAAACCGGACATCATGATGCTGGCGGAAGCGTCGAAGCCGGAGTTGTTACGGAGTGCTTTTGATCTTGATTATGCATGGCCGTTGTTTCACTCCCTGGATGACGTGGTTATGAAGGGAGAACCTGCCCTCGCGCTTCGCACGACTCTGGAGCAGCAGCGCGCTCTGTTTCCCAAGGGCGCGCTGCACATGCGCATCAGTGACGATCACGATGAGCTGCGAGCGGTGACGCGCTATGGGTATCCGGGCGCGATCGCTGCATCCGCGCTCGTAATGACAATCGATGGCGTGCCGCTGATTTACAACGGTATGGAAGTGGGGGATTCGACGCAGTCCCGCGCGCCCGCCCTATTTGAGCCGCAGAAGATTTGTTGGCAAGCAGCGGAATGGCATCCAGAATATCCGAAGTTCTACGCTGCGATGTCCACGCTGCGGAGACAGCACGCCGCATTGCAGCAGGGTGAACTGCGTTGGGTTCACAATTCTGACGAGCAGCACATAGTGAGCTACATCCGTCGCACAGGGACGGATCAGTTTCTTGTTGTGATCAACCTCTCCAACACGCCGTTCCGCGGAACGGTGGAAGCCGAGGCTGCAAGCTGGAAAGAGGTCTCGCTGCCGGGTGACAGCGAAACCCCGAGAGCGCTACCGGCTATCGCTTTAGATGCATTCAAGTTTCGCGTCTTCGAAAACCGGACCCCGTAGGGAACGCGGGAGGCCACCGCCACCCGATTCGGCCGCACGATGTGCGAACGTCGACTTCGTTTTTAGTGAAGTCTTGCCACCTCCGTTAGCGCCTCGCCAACAATACTCGATGGAAGCCTCACGTAATGGAGCGCCTCAGCGGAGTTTTGCCCATCTTTCAACATCCACTTCAAGAAGTCCGCCATCGCTTTTGTCTTCTCTTTGTCTGCCATGCTGGCCGGGACTAAAATCCAGATAAAGGATGAAATCGGGTAACCTATCTCACTTGGGACGTCGACGAGCGAGCTACGGTAGGCGTCCGGAATCGACTTCGCGGCCGAGACGGCTTCAGCAATTATGCTCAATTCCGCAGCCCTCGCGAAGTTACCGGAAGCATTCTGAACGTCGCCATACGGCAACTTCCGATCAACCGCGTAATGAAACTGGACGTACCCGATGGAATTCGAAATGCTCCTTACCAAGTCGTCAACCAGATAGGCGTAACTGCCCTCCGGGCCGATGACAAGATCCTCCACCCCGTCATCGCCTTTGGCGCCTAGTCCGATTGGCCACTTCACATTCAGCCCTTTGCCTGGGCCGGCTCTCCACGCCGGGCTCACCTTACTTAAAAATTCAGTCCACATGTATGTGATATCGCTACTGTCTGAACGATGCACCACGATGATTTTTTCATCGGGAAGCGGCACACCCGGGTTAGCATTGGCAATCTCAGAATCGTTCCACCTCGTGATCTTTCCGAGGTAAATACCCGCCAAGGCAGCGCCTGTGAATTTCAACTCCACATCCACGCCGGCTACCGTATAAACCGGCACGACCGCGGCTAGCATCATCGGAATTTGCAGAACATCAGCGCCAAGCTTCTGTCTAGCCATCTCCCGCTGGTCATTGGTTAGCGGTGCGTCCGTAACCGCAAAATCCGCTCTACCCTCGATGAATTGGTCGATTCCGTGAGCCGAGCCCGTCGGCTTGTAGTGCATCTTGACTGCGGGATTAACCTTCCCGTAATCCTTGAACCACTCCGAAAACAATGAGTATGGAGAACTGCTGCCCACGCCGTGCAGCGTCTGGGCGTGCAGTATACCGGACGAGACAATGACCAGAATGCGAACAGCTCGAGTCAACATCGCACAGTTGGCCGGTTCGTCGTTACCCTTCTTTCGGCCAACTCACTCAATAGTTAAATTGTAACTGCAATCGCAAAAGGCTACCGAGTTGACGGTTATTTGGCTTCGAACCATCTTGGAACGTACGATCGCCGTATTGATATTGAATTGTTGGCTCGATGTACTTGCCAATCTGGACCTCTAAACCAAAATCGCCTTCTACGACAAGGTATTTTCGAGCATCGAGCTCGAACTTCTTTCCGCCGTTATAATATGTGAACCGGCCATACGGAAAGAGCGTCAACCCATTCCGAAATCGAGCTCTGTAATTCAGCAACACATATCCGCCATTGAGCGGATGTTGTTGGATGTACTTCGTTTGCGGTTTATACTGCGGTCCTGTGCCCCAGTTGTATTCCGTTTGAAGGCCCCACGGCTGTGGATAAACAATCAGGCTCAAGGCAAGGCGCTGATCGTTGTACAAAGCGCTAGGCTGCGTAATCGTACTGGAACTTAAGCTAGTAACCGTATATTTTCCCGTGTACCCTTGAATGCTGGTCTCGATAAATTGTCCATTCTTTAGCTTAAACGGATAAGTGTATCGCGCAACATAATGAAAGTAACTATTTGCTGATGGCGTGTTGAGGCCCTGGCCGTTGTAGATGCCGGCTCCAAATTCGCCATAGTCGCCGGACCCTTTCAGACCGCTGCTCACTAACTCGGCGAAACGGGCTCGTATGTTAGGCGGCGCCCAGTAATAAAACACGCCGATGTCTCGCTCATTCGTTTGGGCGCTATTGATAGCATCGTCCCGGTCAAAATCCAACCGGTTCTGGCTTGACTGCATATTATCGAATCCATATGGGATCTTCGATAAACCAACACGGACCCGATTTGTCTTCTCGCTATCGAACGCAACATCGAAATACGCATCGCGGAGTTGTGCGTAGTTTTGAGAGCTACCGCTCGCACTGGCAAAGTCCGACTGTATGTAGAAGGAAAGGTGATCGGTGATATCGCCGTAGATCACCAGGCGCATTCGGCGCAGGAAGAACCCGTTATTTGGTCCAATGGATTTGTCGCACTGATCGCATATGTAGAGACGGTTCGTGTTAACGATGTTATTCTCCCGGAATTGCATGTAGCCCCGCTCTTTGATCCTGTCGTACCAATGCGCTGGTGCCTCTTTTTTTATAAAGGGTTGCTCCTTGTCCTCCTGCTTTAGCGCGGCCTCCGCTGTGGTCTCCTGAGGGGCTGACGGCAGTACGGCGAGCGCTACGGTCTCAGGAGCAGTGGACGGCAGTACCGCGGGCGCTATGGTCTCCGGAGGAGCGGACGGCAGCACGGCGCCGGCGCCGTCCAGTGAGGCTGAAGGTTGGTTTACTAATACCGTTCGATTTGCTTGCAAGAATTTATTTACTAAGGCCTTCTGTTCGGCGAGCCCGATCTGGAGAGCGTTGATCTGCGTTTGTTGTGCGGCTAGCTGTGCTGCCTGAGCTGCGATTTTGTCCGCCTGGGCAGCGATCTTCTCATTGAGGCGAAGAATTTCCTCACTTTCGCTAGTTTGCGAAGAAGGGGCATTCGGAGTTTGGCCGAAAACCGTGTCTACCGAGGAGAACGCAAAATACAGTACAGCGCTGGGCAGATAAAAAACCAGCCGATGACGTGAGCCTTTGCGCCGCGCCATTTGCTGTATTCTGACCGTTGACAGTGAACATTTGATGAATTTCCACCAAACGTAACGGTCTTACTCGAAGAGAATGTCCGTTAACTCGTCGAAAGTAACGACTCTCGCCTGAAGGCGGGATAGGCTTCAGGAAATGTTCTGGCAGGAAACGAGGAAAGGCGTTATGGGGAGACGGCACATTTTCGTGTACTCGTGATTTGGCTGGGCAGCCGCCGTCGGGCCAGCAAATCAGCCGGACATCGCTCGCTTGAGAGTGAACGATTCTTTCGCATGGCGCGGCGTAGTCCGATCAAAGAGGAACATCAGGAGGGCTCGGACTCATACGGTAGCGCTTAGAAACCATACACAATTGGAGCCAAAAGCAGCACAATCGTTCCCACGATTAAGGTAAGAGGGGTTCCCAGCTTGGCGAAGTCCACGAACCCGTATCCCCCATCCTTCTGGACCATCAGATTGGTTTGGAATCCTGCCGGATTGACGAAGGCGCAGGAGGCGGCAATCATGATAATCACGGCAAACGGTTTGAAATTCACGCGCAACGTTTCCGACATCGAGAGGGCAACCGGGAACATAAAAGCCGCAGTGGCGGAATTGCTGATCAGATTGGTCATCACGATAGTGCCGACAAACACGATCGCGAGCGCGATTTTCGGGCTGCTGCCACCGAGGGACGCGCAGATTTGAGCAATCGTTGCCGACAAGCCACTTGCTGTGATTGCAGACTCGAGACCCAGCGCCGCCCCCAGCACCGCAATCGTTTTCCATTGAATGCTGCGCCAAGCCTGGTCGCTGGTAAGACAACCGGTGAGCAACATGCCGAAGGTTGCCAGCAAGGCGGCGTTCAGCAGGGTGATCACTCCAGAAGCGGCCAGAACAACCATGGCTACGGTGATGACCGTGGCGATGATCGCCCGGTCGACGTGCTTTATCGTGTTGCCTTCCAATGTCTTGGTGACAAGGAAATCCGATTCGCGGCGGTTCTCATAAAAGAAGCAGTCGTTTACTTCCAAGACAGCAGCATCGCCAGGCTCGACGCGCAGATCGTCAAGCTCTTCCGCCGGGGCGTCTCCATTGCGGGACAAGCCGACCAGCATTATTTGATATGGACTTTCGGGCAGCGGCAAGTCCGATAGCCGGTGCCCAATCGCGCGTGCCTTGCCGGAGACCACCACCTCTACAAGTTGGTGCTGATGGCGTGCGCTGTTCATCGCGGTGCCGCGTGCAGGGATCAAACCGATGGTGGTCCAGAGGCCGCACAGCATTTCGGCAGAAGAAGTAAACGTGAGCTTATCGCCGCCACGCAGAATCAGTTCAGGAGAATAGGTGAGCTTTGCGCCATCGCGGCACACCGACCGTAGCTGACGGGCCGCTGAGGGGGTGAGTTCGGCTGCCCCGATGGTCTTCCCGTCAAGATTGGAATTTGGCAGAACCTGGAACTCGCTTAAGTATTTGTGTTTTGGCACCGTGGTAACTGCGTCGGATTTCACTCCGCGCAGCAGACGGGGGGCAACATAGACCAGATACAACAGGCCGACTACCGCCGCCGGTACTCCCACCCAAGACAGATCGAACATACCGATGGGTTTCACGCCGGGCAGTTTGCCCGCCCTGATCGCATCCACGGTCATGCCTGCGACGATCAAATTGACGGCACCACCGATCAGCGTGGTGTTTCCGCCCAAGATCGAGGCGAAACTGATGCCCATGAGCAGACTGGGAGCCGCAAGGCCCGCCTGCCGTCTAAGATCACGCACCACAGGGATCATCATAGCTACCATGGGCGTGTTGTTGATGAAGGCGCTGCCAATCGCTATCAGCGGGAGGATTCTGAGATTGGCGCTGATCTCAGTTTTAGGGTGGCCAATCACGCGTTGCGACAGCAGGGAAATGGCACCGGTCGAATACATTCCGGTCGCTACCGGGAACAACGCCGCAACCGTCAGCACGCCTGCATTGCTAAAGCCCTTCAAGAGTCCAGATGGAGGAGCCAGGTGCAGGGTCATGGCGACCGTCAATGCGGCCAGAAAGACCACCCAGGTGGGCAGTTTGTCCCACGCCATTAGGGCGAACATTGAAACCAATAAAATCAAACTCAACCAGGCTTGCGTTGGCATGCGTCTTTCCTCGCCTCGGCCACAGGTTCTACGGACCAGATTATCTCCGTTCTGGCCTTGGGTCAGTTCCACGGCGGTAATGCACCAGGCCGACCGTGAAGAACCTGGTGGGAGGAGAGTTGCGCTGCATGAGCAGCTTCAATTCCCTAGTTTCGGCAGCCGGTGGACGCCTGCAACTCGCGGTCGATCTGCTTGCCTCTGCCGATCTTTCGAATGTAACGATTAGCGGCTTAAACGAAGGATTTGACTTCAGCCATCGGGTACTTGCGTGGATTATTGTCGACCGAAAACGCCGAGTGGGCTAAGAGATCTACATTTACGTTGAGCTCTCGCTAGTTTTGATTCACGCGTCACAACGAATGCTCGTGAGACGTGATCTGATACCGGAAATGATCTGGATCGAGGCTGTCGAGCCGACCTTGGGCTGTTTCTGCTTGTGGATACATGAAGAAGTGGAGAGGTGGACCGCTCGCGCCCGGGAGTGTGACGTCCTGGGCGTAGTTATAAGCCATCCAATTCATCTCCCATGATCCGAATAGCCGCCGCCGAGTCTGCTTCACTAAATCGTCCTCCAGCGAGCGATGTCCCGGTGGTTCCTCCAGAATGACTTTGCGCACATCTGCCGGATCGACGGGGACCCAACCATAGTCGGCTAGGAATACTTCGGCACGGCAATGTTGGGCTTTAGTAACATCGCCGGAAGAGACGCCAAGACTCTTGAAGCCCATCTCAGACGGTGCAATGCGAATGCCGTACACGTCACGCGCAGGCAAACCCGCGGCCCGCGCCAGGCCGACATAGAGGGCGTTCAAATCCGCACACTTGCCACCGAGATCTCCCGATTCGAGCATGAAACGAATATCACCCGTTCCACATCCGCGTGTTTTCGGGTTGCGGTATGTGTTCTCCACGATCCAGTCATAGATAGCGCGGGCTTTGTCCACGTCTGTGTTCGCGCGTTTTGTGATTTCGGCGGCGCGTTGTTTGACGATTCCGTCGGCCGGCAACATCTGTGTCGGCTGTAGACATGCATTCAGTTCCGACCGATTGACTTTCCGGGGTTTGCCAGGTGCAGAAAGATCCACCACCCAATCTCGTGTCGCTACTTGGCTGGTGAGAGTAAGGGCGGCCTTTTCTCCTGGCGAAAATTCTGCAGTGAGCAGATCCAATCCTCCCGCACTTTTGACGATGCTCGCCTTTCCCGCTTCGCAGCGGAGCGTGTTGCGAACGCTCTTCTGAAAAGGCGTGCGTTGCACCAGAGCCACTGGAGCCCAAACCCGCGTAACGCCAGCCGGTTTGAGAACCTCGATGTGTGTCGTCACTTCAAAAGTTCGCCATCTAGGCGGGGGAATGTCTTGCGCTCCTAAAATCTCAGGGGCCGTCATGGCGATTCCGCCGTAAAGAATGCCGGTTCTTTGCAGGAATTCACGACGGTTCACTAGCATGGTTTTAAATTTAACGCACGATCCGGCGGGCCGCCAGCGCCGCTCCCTGAACACGCGCCAAGTCGCGGGCCGTCGACGTGTCGTCTAAGAACGGAGCAAATTCGCAGTCGTCCGTCGTGGCCGAGCTGATCGGCCGGGATTAATCTCGCGATTCCCAGCACACGATCAAAGAGTTCTTCCGCCGATTCCAGGTTGGGATTCATTGAATCGATAATGCCCACGAAGACTCGATCATGAGCACGAAGGAGACTTCGTCGGTGCTCTAAGATGCGCGGCCGGTCGTGTTCCGTGGCGATCTGCAAGCGCGTCTTGCGTTCGTGGCGAGACTGCTTGCGAATTCAGGAAGAGGATTGCTATGCGCCGTCTTCAAGGCCCTAACCACGGCAGAGCCTTTTTGGCCGACAGGCTCTGCGGTGCTTTGTCCTGGAGCTCCTGGGCAGCCGAGCCGAGCACGGTGTGATCGTTCGTGCCCTTGTACCGACTCACGGCGCGCCAATAGCGTGCTTCCGGCGCAGACGAAGTATTCGGATATTTCTCGACAACATCGCTGTAGATACGTTCTGCATCCGCCCACTTCTTGTCCTTAAACGCGACCCTGGCCAAGCCCATTTGAAGTTGCGCCTGAAACTCGTCCTTGGGCAAGTAACCTTCAATGCGATATCTCTCGGTGCCCTTGGAATCGAGGATCAGGACCGTAGGCGTCCAGCTTACGTCAAAGCGGTGGAACCATGCGCCGTGTTCCTTGATATGGGACTCGACGGGGAGAAATTTCTCGTTGATGAAGCTTGCGATGCCTTCATCCGCATACGACTCGGCTTCCAGCCGAACGCAAGCCCCTCAAGCGGGAGCCGCGCTGAAATCAACCAGGACCGGCCGACCGATCTGTGGTGCGTCGGCGAGCGTAGAATCAATATCCTTGCTCCAGTGAACCAGCATGTCCTCATGTTATTCCACTTGGCGCTTGAGCGCATATGGCTGCAAGCACACCGGGAAGTCCGCTTTCCGCTATGCGTGATTCAGAAGGCCGCATCGCACCAGTAATTCTGTGCTGCGGGAATCTAGCGCCATTCCCGAGCGGCCGGTCGAATCGGTAGTTGGCCGAATTAGTCCTCATACGTCAGCATCGATCATGCGACCGCACACGAACGATTCAAAGAATCAAGCGTCGCAAGGCTCAGTGGTTTATCGAAAAGCCGGCACCGTGTCCAAGGCTTGGTTTCGCGCTCGGGCTACCATTGACTCATGTCTGACGAGCCTTTGCCCTCTCCCGATGTCCTTGCTCGCGCGCAGAACATCAAATTGTTCTTGATGGATGTAGACGGCACCCTCACTGATGGGGGCGTTTGCCTGATTTCTTCGACAGTGGCCGAGGAGAGCGAACAGGTAACAGTTTTAGAAATGAAGGTTTTCGATGCGCACGACGGCCAAGGACTCTCGCTCGCACATACCATGGGAATTCAGACGGGATTCATTACCGGCCGGCGCTCGCCCGCGGTTGCGAAGCGCGCCGAGGAACTGAGAGTTACGTTCGTCTATCTGGGGCAGGCTAGTAAAACAGAAGCATTTGAGGAATGCGTACGGAAGGCCGGCATCACAGAGCAAGAAGTGGCCTATCTAGGAGATGATTTGCCGGACATTCCACTGGCGAAGCGGGCGGGGCTGGCTATTTGTGTTGCCGATGGAGCGCCGGAATTGAAGGCGGTTTGCCACTACACGACGCGCCGACATGGGGGCAAGGGCGCGGCTAGGGAAGTGGTCGAATTAATTTTGAAGGCGCAGGGGCGGTGGGAACAGGCTGTACCATTAGCACGGGCCTAGCCAGATCCGGATGCCTGGGTATGATTGGGAGGTGTGCAGCCATAACGGGGCGGTTTTGGAGGGGATGGCGGGGCAGGGGGGTGAAATGGCAGCGAAGATCCGGCCGCGCTGCGCGTCCAGTTGAATGCCGGGCACCACGGTTGGGAAGCGGACTCGGTATTAATCGCATTCCAATTCGGCGTTACGCGATCTGTTGAACCCATTGACTTCGCCAGGCGGGCGCCTCGAAGGGATCCGCAAAATACTGTGTCTCGTGCACGACCTTACCGTTGCGAAACTCCATAATGCTCACTGTGTGAGTTGGTCGTCCCTGGTAGGTGATGATATATTCCGTGATCCAGAGATCTCCGTTTCCGAGAATTCGGTTGACGTTGAAACCTGATGGTTTGCCGGGGTGATGACTCCGCAAGGCCTGCAAATTGTTTCGCCCGAGGATTCGCTCGCCTGACTGGGGATAATCACAAATGGCATCGTCATCGTAAATATCGTGTTCCGCGTCTGCATCGCCGGCTGCCGACGCGTGCCAGTGCGAATTCAGGGCCTCCCGTATTTGATCTTCTTCCGTGGACTGCGCCAGCTGTTGTTTGTCTTTCATATTCATCCGCCTTGCGCGATGAAACCAGGGATGCCAGTTTTCACCACCGGATTCAGCCTTTGTCTAGTCTGAATGCGATTGATTTGGTTCAACGCATCTTCAGGAAGGGCGGAAATGTCAAAATTCTCTTTCGCGCGAGCCGCACTTTTAGGTGTGGTGAGCACAGCCGTGCCGCGCTGCACCGCCCATGCCAGCAGAACCTGTGCCGGAGTCTTTCCAATTTGTGCGGCGATTGCCGAAATGACTGGATCTTCGAGGAGCCCCGGTTTCATTCCATGGCCCAATGGCGCGAACGCCAAAAACACAATACCTTTCTCCTTGCAGAATTCCAGAAGCTCCGTTTCCGGCAGATACGGATGGGCTTCGACTTGGACCACGGCTGGCTTGATTCTTGCAGATTCGTAGATGGGCAATAATTCGTTCAAGCCGATGTCCGATAGTCCGATGGCCCGGCACCTGCCGTGGTCCACGAGATTCTCCATCGCTCGCCAGGTATCGAGCAAGGTCACTTGTTCGTCGTAAATGACATTGCCGTTTTGATCCCGCGGGTCCTGCTCGTCGCCCGGTTGAAATGCATACGGAGTGTGAATGAGGTAGAGGTCCAGATACTCAAGCCCGAGTCTGTCCAGACTCGCCTCGAAAGCCGGTTCGACGCGCTCGGGCCGATGATTGGAGTTCCACAACTTTGTGGTAACAAAAATGTCCTCGCGGGGGATTTTCCCAGCAGCAAGTCCAGCATGCAACGCCTCACCTACCTCGCGCTCGTTCCGGTATCGCTCCGCACAATCGAAGTGTCGAAATCCGGCTTCCAGCGCGTCTCTTGTCGCGGTTATCGTCACTACCGGGTCGGGAATCAGGGTGCCAAACCCGAGTGCGGGTATTTGGCCGCCTCCGTTGTTGAGCGGCATTCTCTTCAGCCGAAAATCAGAAGATTCAGTCATGGGAACACCTCGACGTTATTGGCGTCCTGCACCACCCGGTTTCAAAAAAATAGATGTCCGGCCCCAGAAAAGGCGACAGCGAAATGTGTGCCTGTTTTTGTGTGCTCTGTTCGTCTGCCTCAATCTGTCGTTGCTTGGCATATACGTGGAGGGCATTAAGCTGCGCTATGAAATGCTAAGCGTGAGGTGAAAGAGGATGACGGGGATTTCGCGTAGAGGATTTCTCCAGGCGGGTTCGCTGGCGGTCGGGGTGGCCGCAAGTGACAGGTTGTGGGCCGGTCCCGGCCAGGATACGGAGGCTCCTGGAGTCGCTCCACTAGCAGAGTTTGGCTACGGCGACGTATTCATGGCCAGTGAACCGCATGAGGCGCAACTGAGGGACACCCATGCGGTGCTGATGGCGTTGAGCGATGACAGCCTGCTCAAGCCGCTGCGGCAGATGTCCGGAATGCCGGCGCCCGGTGAGGACCTGGGCGGATGGTATTCCTACGATCCCGATTACAACTATCACAAAAACTTTGACGCCGGGTTCGCTCCAGGGTGCACGTTTGGGCAATGGGTGTCGGCTCTGTCCCGTGCTTATGCAATCAGCGGAGATCAGGCTACCTGCGACAAGGTGCTGCGGCTGAATCGACTGTATGCGCAGACCATCACCGCCGATTTCTATGTGAAGCATCGCTTTCCGGCATACACCTACGACAAACTGCTTTTGGGGTTGCTCGATTCGCACACTTACGTGAAGGACCCGCTGGCGCTGACGATTCTGGAGCAGACAACGAATACGGCTCTGCCCCATCTGCCGGGACATGCGGTGGAACATGATGTTCGATGGCGAATGGATAAGGATGAGGGGGATCTATCGTGGACGTGGGATGAGTCCTACACAATGCCGGAGAACCTCTTTTTGGCTTACCAGCGCGGGGCTGGACAGCGATATTACGACCTTGGACTTCAGTACCTCGATGACGAGACCTGGTTCGATCCACTGTCGCGCAATGAGAACGTGCTCAGTGGCAGGCACGCGTACAGCTATGTAAATTCCCTGAGCTCAGCCATGATGGCGTACCTGGTCGCGGGGAGCGAGAAGCATCTTCGCGCAGCACGGAACGCCTTTGCCATGTTGAGCGAGCAGAGCTATGCAACCGGTGGATGGGGTCCCGATGAAATGTTGCGCGCACCGGGTAGCAATGATATGTACGCCAGCTTGACCGACACCCACCACAGCTTTGAGACTCCGTGCGGTTCGTACGCTCACTTCAAGCTGACGCGGTATTTGCTGCGCGTAACGCGCGATGCGCGATATGGCGACAGCATGGAACGCATGATGTACAACACGGTGCTGGGCGTGAAACCGCTACAGGATAACGGCGACACCTTCTATTACTCTGACTACAATTTTGATGCTAAGAGAGTGTATAAGCAGGCGCGCTGGCCATGTTGCTCCGGCACGCTGCCGCAGGTGGCGACCGATTACCGTATAAACACATATTTCCACGGGCCCCGGGCGGTGTACGTAAATCTTTACTTGCCTTCGACTCTGCGATGGATTGAGAACGGAGTAGCGCTCTCACTGACGCAGCAGGGTGAGTATCCGTACGAAGATCGGGTCACCTTCACAGTGAAAAGTTCTCAACCAACTGAATTAACGCTTCACTTCCGTATTCCCGCCTGGGCGGAGGGCGCATCGATTCTTGTGAATGGTGCGCAGAAAAGGGGCTTAGCGCAGCCGGGAGAGTTTGCAGCGATATCTCGCGAATGGAAAACCGGAGACCGGGTTGAGTTGGAGCTTCCATTGAAGATGAGGCTTCAGACGATCGATTCCCGGCACACGGATACGGTAGCACTGCTGCGAGGACCGCTGGTGCTAATGGCGATGAAACCAAGGCAAGAAGATCCGCCGCCTCAGGTGACACGGGAACAATTACTGAGCGCGAAACGGATAAGCGAGCGGGAATGGCAGGTGAGCTCGTCGAACGGACCAACGACCATGCTGCCGTTTACTTCTATTGGGGATGTACCTTATACGACATACGTGAAAGTGGGGTGAGACAGCTCAAAACGCATGAGCGCGCGTGATTGCTACTCGGTGCGTAGCGCGACCATGGGCTCGACGCTCGCGGCGCGCGCAGCGGGAATCCAGGATGCCAGGAGCGCGGCGGTGCAGAGTAATGATGTAGCGATGGTGAGCATGCGCGGATCCCACGGAGAGACGCCGAAGAGTTGACGCGTCATGAGCCGGCCGGCGACGATGGCGAGCGGGATACCGAGGCCAAGTCCGATGCCAATCTGGACGAAGGCGCCGCGAAGGACCAGGCGGACCACGCTAGCGCGATCGGCACCGAGCGCCATACGGACGCCGATCTCGCTGGTACGCTGCTCGACGGTGTAAGCCATCACGCCGTACAAGCCCACCGCGGCGAGAACAAGGCCGAGCACGCCGAAGAGCATGGTAAGTGTGGCGATCATGTTCTCCTGTTGAAAGTCACCGGCCAGAATTTTCGAGTACGGATCCACGCCGTAGACCACCAGGTTGGGATCGATACTGGCGAGCGCTTTGCGCACCTCGGCTTCGAGACCGGGCGGATTGCCGGGAGCCCAGATGACGATGTTGTAGAGGAAGTGGGAGAAGAGATCGAAGGTGTTGAATTGCGGATCGTCGTATTTGACGCTTTGCGTTTCGGGCAGCCAGAACATCGGGCGGATAGGATCTTTGTAATCCCAGGTCATGTAGCGGATGTCGCGCACGACGCCGACGATTTCGAATTTCGAGGCGTACTGAATGCGGTTCATGCCGAAGTGCCGGCCGATGGGGTTCTGGTGTTTGAAGAAGCGGCGAACGAAGGCTTCGTTGACGACGGCGATCGGGCGAGTAGTGGCGGTGTCCTGCTCTTCGATGGAGCGGCCCTGCACGATTCTTGAACCGAGCGTTTCAAAGAAGCCGGGCATGACGCGGGCCCAGCCTGCGCCGGTCTCTTCCTTGGGCCCGGGTTCGGGGCGGCCTGCGATACGAATGCCCTCGTTCCAGCTATCGCCACTCATGGGCGCGTAGAGAGCGGGAGCGACCATGCGCACTCCGGGTACCTCGAGGAGGCGCTCGTCGATGCGGCGGAAGAACGGCTCCATTTGTTCGGGCTTGTAGTTGCCGAGCGTTGGGTTGATGGAGACGAGATAGCGGTTCTTCGTTTCGAAACCAAAATTCTGGTGCTCGAGATTGCGCAGGCTCTGGCCGAGCAGAGCAGCAGCCGAGAGCAGAACGAGCGACATCGCGGCTTGCGCGATAACCAGCGATTTTTGCGCGATGGAGCCGCCGCCGCGCACGGAACGGTTGCTGCCGCGCAGAGCTTCGACCGGATCGACGTGCGACGTCATCCAGGCGGGAGCGATACCGAAAAGTATTCCGGTGAGCACCGAGACCGCGAGCGTAAAGAGCAGTACGGGCCAGGAGGGGGACGCATCGACCGGGACGTAGTTCGCGGGGCCGCCGCCGTTGTGGAACGCGAGATAGAGAATCAGTTTGCTGCCCCCGTAGGCGATTCCGATTCCGAGGATGCCGCCGATGATGGCGAGCAGGGTGGACTCAACGAGCGCTTTGCGCACCAGCCGGCCGCGCGACGCACCGAGAGCGACGCGCAGAGATGTCTGCGAGCGATCTTTCAAGCCGCGGGCGAGCATGAGATTGGCAAGATTGCCGCAGGCGACAAGCAGCACACAGCCGGCTGCGATGAGCAGCAGCTTCAATCCAGCCTCGTATTCATCGCGCATGGCTGCGACACCAGCGCCGCCGGGAATGAGATGCAGGGTCTGCTGACGCCAGGTCTGCTTTTCGCCGGGCTCCATGTCGGGCACATGGCTCGCCAGCCAGTCATGGAACTCGACGCGCAGCTTGGCTTCGAGCGACTTGGGATTCACCCCGGGGCGCACCCGGCCGACGATGTCGAGCCAGTTCGTATTGGGGCGTTTGAGGCGCTGGGCTTCGCCATCGAGCAGAGGTTCGGTGTTGGCCGGAATCCAGATATCGGGCATGCCCCAGCCGTCGAGCTTGGCTCCGTAGAAGCCGGGCGGAGCGACGCCTATCACGGTAAAGAGATGGCCATTGATCTGATAACTCGCACCTATAGCGGAAGGATCGGAGCCGTATTTATCGCTCCAGATGTGATAGCTCATGACGGCGACGGGAAGCGCGCCGGGCTGATCGTCGGCATCCGTCATCAAACGGCCGATCCAGGGATGGATGCCGAGGGTGCGGAAAAAATTGCCGGAGACGTATTCGCCGTTGCGCGTATCGACGGGGCCCTGGGATCCGGCGCGGCGGACACCGAGCGGCGCATTGCCGGCTTGGAGTGCGGCAAGGTCGGCAAACTCAGGCGTGTGTTCGCGGAAATTCCTGTAGGCTTCGTAGGAGAAGAGCGAAAAATTCCCATCGTTATCCTGCGTGTACCCGCCCCAGTTGCAGCAGCGGATTTTGTCGCCCACGCGCCAGAGTTCTTCGGGCCTGGCGACCGGCAGAGACTTGAGCATCACCTGATGAACGAGGGTGAAGATGGCGGTTGTGGCGCCAATACCCAAGGCGAGCGTGATCACCGCGGTGGTAGTGAATCCGGGTGCTTTTCTGAGTTGCCGAAGCGCTTCCTGCAAATCCGCCATTTCGTTTCCCTTGTGACTGTGTTTGGCGCCGCCACTAGTCGCGACGCTCCAGATCCCGTTTCATATACGGATGAACCGGCGTGCGGTTAGCAAATCGGTCGCGGCATTTCTCAGTTGCAATACTCAGCAGAATCGGTTTGGTTACACGCCGACCTCAATTTTTGTGACTCACAGAGGGGAATACGCGCAGGCGGGTCTATAAGATCCAAAAAGTGTTGCCACAGGTTGAACGAAGGCGAGCAGACGGCCGTCGCAATCCTTCAGGACAAATTCGCGCGAGTGCCCCGCGGGTCATGAACCACGTTGAGCGGTTCAGGGCCTTTTCGGAGCCGTGCAGTACAATGCTGGTCACGCTATGCAGTTTCATATCGCGCAGCTGAATGTCGCGCGGCTGTTGCACCCGCTTGACCACCCGCAGCTCGCGGATTTTGTGGACGGGCTCGATGTCATCAATGCTCTCGCTGAACGCTCCGAGGGATTTGTCTGGAGATTCCAAACGGCGTCCGGCAACGCTACGGACGCGCAACATCCGTGGTCCGAGGATCCGTTCATGCTGGTGAATATGTCGGTTTGGAAGTCACCGGAGGATCTGAAGAACTTCGTATATCGTTCGGGTCATCTCGCGTATTACTTAAAGCGAGCGGAATGGTTCGAAAAGCTGCCACAAGCACACTACGTACTGTGGTGGGTTCCCGCGGGTCACGTGCCGAGTCTCACTGAAGCGCAAGAACGGCTGGAGCACTACCGCCGACACGGTGCTACGCCGTACGCGTTTTGGTTCGGGAAGCTGTTTCCGGCTCAGAGCGGGATTTTATCGACAGTCTGAGGCTGTCGAACGAACGCATGCAAATAAGAGAGGGCGGGCGACGTGTCGCCAGCTTGGCGTAGCCGGCGCGGCTTGCCGAAACCCGACGGGTTCAGAGCTTCAGCGTTCAGCTTTCAGCCTTCAGCCGTCAGCTTTCAGCCTTCAGCTTTCAGCCGTCAGCCTTCAGCTTTCAGCCTTCAGCTTTCAGCCGTCAGCCTTCAGCTTTCAGCCTTCAGCCGTCAGCTTTCAGCCGTCAGCCTTCAGCCGTCAGCTTTCAGCCTTCAGCCGTCAGCAGTCAGCCTTCAGCTTTTTTGGGGTGACCCCTTGGGTGAGACACACGGCGAAACAGCCGGTTAAATCGCTGAGCGCTGTCTCCTCGCGAGTGTCTCATTTTCGGGGTTCACTCCATACCGAGCTGATAGCTGATAGCTGATAGCTGATAACTGATAGCTGATAGCTGAAAGCTGAAAGCTGATAGCTGACCGCTGAAAGCTATCCCAGAGCCAGGTGCTGATTGAGTTACGCGCCTACGGCTGCTGTTTCAAAAGACGGAGTCGATGCGGTTAATCGCATCTCGAGTCCATATTTGTTAATGCCTAAGCGTCTGATCTTCGACTCGAGTGTCTGGCGCGGGATCCTCAGCTTCGCTGCGGCGCCCAAGGGTCCTGAGATCCGGCCATTGGATTGTGCCAACGCAGATTCGATGATCGCTGCTTCGTCCTCCGCCAAAGCGGAGAGTCCGTCTCGCGCTGTCGAAGACTCTGCCGATGTGCAGCGCAGCCATCTCTTGTCTACGAATAGCGTGTCCGTTTCGGCGAAAATAACGGCGCGCTCGACTATGTTTTGCAATTCGCGAATGTTTCCCGGCCAGTCGTACATGTTCAACAGCCCCATCGTGCTCTTGTCCACATGCTTGATGTTCTTCCCGATCTTGCTGGCGTAACGCCCGATGAAATAGTCAAGCAGCAACGGAAGATCCTCTTTTCGGTCGCGTAGGGGCGGCAGCTTGATCGGAAAGACATTTAACCTGTAGTAAAGATCCGCGCGGAACTTCCGCTCCTGCACCATCTGCCATAGATCCTGGTTGGTAGCCGCGATCACCCGCACGTCGACTTGAAGGGTTCGGCTGCCGCCCAGGCGCTCTATCTGCTTTTCCTGAAGAACGCGCAGCAGTTTCGGCTGCAGCTCGAGAGGAAGGTCCCCGATTTCGTCAAGAAAGAGCGTTCCGCGTTCAGCCGCTTGAAAGCGTCCCGCGGTCTGAGTCACGGCGCCTGTGAAGGCGCCGCGTTCATGGCCGAAGAGCTCGCTTTCCAGCAAAGCGCTGGGAATCGCCGCGCAGTTGAGCGCGACAAAACGGTTCTGGCGGCGTGGGCTTCCATCATGAATCGCGCGCGCGACCACTTCCTTACCGGTCCCTGTTTCGCCTTGAATCAAGACGGCGCAGTCCGCCGGCGCAACCATGTTTACTTCGTCGAGCACGGTGCGGAATTTCGCGCTGGATCCGATCAAATCTGCATCCTTCATGATGTTTGTCCTCGCAAGATAAGTGAAGCCTGACGTTGCTTATGGTGCTCCAACCAATTCATTGCCAGTTCGTCTTACCCGTGGGCAACAACGCGGTATCGACCGGGATCTCAATGCGTACCATGCCAACAACTGCTTGGAGTTCAAAACCCGTTATGGATAGTCCTTTGTGTCTATCTCCCTTGTTCCGTGATTGTGATTGTGACGCGAATTCAGCGCGGTGTCGTACCTGAATCCAGGGCAATGAATTCCCTCGATGGTTGCGCCCGGCGTCCCTATTTAGGGGTATGGTCACCTACCCCTTACGTCCGACATCGAAGCGCCTCCTGCCGAAGAGGCGGGCGTCGACGGACCATGCGCCGGGGCCAAGCATCGCCACAGCAGCGGTTAGCAGTGCTAACAAGACATGAATCCATTGATTGTCGCGCGGTAAAGAATGCCCTGAGAACGCGGTCCAGAGTTCACAGATCGCAGCTAAAATTCCCACGACGGGCGTCCAGAAACCGGCAATCAAGAGAATGCCTGCGATGGCCGCGACGAAGTCCCGGCCAATGGTAATCGGTTCTCCTTGTGCTCTCAAGAAACCGCTGACGCCCAGACCAATTAGAGCGATACCGACACCGAGTCGCAATAACAAGAGACCAAACCCCGGCCAGCCATCAGGAAATGTTGAAAATAGACGTTGCAGACACTGTCCCGTCTCAATCGTATGCGATTCACGCCCATATTCGACTCCCTCGAAAGCCGTCTTACTTATCCCTCGTTTGAGGGATGTTACTCGACTATAAGTCAATAATTCCGCGTTTAAGTCCTATCGCTACGGCATGGGTTCGGTCGTTTGCGCCGAGCTTCGCGAGGATGTTCTTGACGTGGCTCTTCACGGTTTCCTCGGTGAGCGATAATTCTCCGGCGATCGCTTTGTTCGCATTCCCCGCAGCGATCAATCGGAGTACATCTACTTCGCGCGGAGTCAGAAGATCATCGGTCGCATGCTCAGCGATTTCGGCGGCAAGCTCGGCAGATACGCGTTTCTGGCCCGCATGGACCGCACGAATCGTTTCTAACAGTTCCTTTCGCAGCAGGCCTTTCAGCAAGTAAGCCCGGGCCCCGGCTTTGAGAGCGCGAGAAACCTGGAAATCGCCAGCGTAGGTCGTCAAGACGATAATTCGTGCATCGGGAAACTCGCCGCGAATCGCGCTGATCGCGTCGATACCGCTCATTTCCGGCATCTGCAGATCCATGAGCGTGACATCCGGGCGGTGCTTTCGAAACTGTTCGAGCGCCTCCTGCCCGTTCGACGCTTCCCCGACTAACTGTATGTCCGATTGATTACTAATCAGCGCGGCGACGCCCTCGCGAAGCAGCGGATGATCGTCTACTGAGAGAACTCGGATCACGTTTCTTCCATTTTCTTTTGAAATAGCCGCCTACGGGAGCGGTTCGACGAGCTGCCGCAGGCAATAGAGGCGTCAATGCTCAATTCGATCTCGGTGCCGGCCCCGGTTCCGCTCCAAACAATCAACTTCGCACCGATTTGGCTGGCGCGTTCACGCATTCCGCCCAGGCCGTAGTGTCCAGAACGACCGTGCTCCAGGATTTCCTGTTTAATTCCTGTCCCGTCATCCCGAATCCGCACCCGGATCAG
>JAFAMD010000068.1 GCA_019233755.1 Acidobacteriaceae bacterium
CGTCACCATGAGCGATTTGCGCGCACTGGTTCCGAACGCCGCGCAAAGCACCATCTTCGAATTGGTGAATGCGCTTGGGAAGCGGGATCGCGCGGCGGCGCTGCGTTCATTGGACATCCTGGTGCGGGAAGGCGAGTATCTGCCGCTGGCACTCACCTTCCTGAGCACCCAGTTCCGGCTGGCCCTGGCGGCGAAAGAGGCGCGAGTCAGTTCATCGCAGCAGGCACAGGCGTTCTTTTCAAAGATCGGCGTACGCATGTGGCGCGATCGCGCCGAACAGGTAATGACCACCGCAAGCGCGTTCTCACGGGAGCATCTCGCAAAGGCCGTTGCGCTCATCTACGAGACTGACAAGAAATTCCGCGACGGCTACCGGGACGACCGGGTGGTGATGGAAACCCTGGTGCTGGCGCTGACGACGAAATAGCGTGCCTTAATTCGCCTTATTCCGCCGACGCCATTCGAAGAGCACAACGCCGGCCGCTACCGAGACGTTCAAAGACGATACCTCTCCCGACATCGGTATGCGGACGAGCACATCGCAGTGTTTTTGCACACCCTGGTGCAGGCCCTTCCCTTCCCCGCCGAGAACGATCGCACTAGGGACAGCATAGTCGATCTCGTCGTACATTTCGGTTCCGCGCTCATCAAGCCCGTAAATCCAGAAGCCTTTCTGTTTGAGAGAGTCGAGGGTCTGCGAAACGTTCGTGACGCGGGCCACGGGCAGGTGCTCCAGCGCGCCCGCGGAAGCACGGTCTACGGTCTCGGTCAAAGGCGCGGCGCGGCGCTCGGGCACAACCACGGCGGAAGCGCCGGCTGCGTGAGCCGTGCGGATGATGGCGCCCAGATTATGTGGATCTTCCACGCCATCGAGGAGGACGAGGAGGCGTGCGTCTTCAAGAACCTCCTCGAGCTCTACATAGCCACGGACCGCACCGAAGGCCGCGACCCCCTGATGGGAGACGCCCTTGCTGGCGCGGTCGAGAGCTTCGCGGGATTCGAAGCGAACCGGAACCGACTGGGCGCGACAGAGCTCGATAATCTCCTGAATTCGCGGCCCCGACGTTCCTTTCGCAATGAGAACTTTATCCAGCGGCCGATGCGCCCGAAGGGCTTCGCGCACCGGGTGAATGCCGAGAGTCAAACGCACACTTCGATGCTAGCGTCCCGTGTGATCAGAGCGAGAAAGCGACGACATAATCGCCAAGCGGCGCCGCTCCGGGAATGCCATGGCCTCCCGCGCTCACCACGACATACTGCTTGGCATCCGGACCCTGGTAGGTCATGGGAGTGGAGCGGGCGCTGGTGGGAAGCTCCCCGCGCCAAAGCTGCTTGCCGGTCTTCACGTCGAAAGCGTAGAGAGAAGGGTCGAGCGTTCCGGCGACGAACACGAGCCCGGAGGCTGTTACGATAGGCCCGCCGAGGGAAACGGATCCCCATTTGGCGGGCAGGCCGGGACCGGTGCCCCCGTTTTCGCCCGCCGGCGAACTCAGAAACTGGAGGATATATGGGAAATAGCCAAGCGGGACTTCCCATTTCTTCTCGCCGGTCAGCGTGTCAATCGCCAGCAGTGTACCCCATGGCGGAGGCGTGCAAGGCACACGTTTCTTAGGGCTGAGGAGAAAGCGGCGCATCATGCCGTACGGCGTTCCGCGTTGTTGGGCGATTTCCCAGTCGCCGTCGATGCTGCGGCCTCGGGAGCTGCGGACGTTTTCTACCTCGGCACGCGGAATGAGTTTCACTTCCGCCGCAATATGATTGCTGGCCAAAACCAGCAGATGATTTTGCGGATCATGGGCCATGCCGCCCCAGTTCATGCCGCCGATGTTACCCGGCATCACTAGCGTGCCCTGGACGGATGGCGGCGTGAAGATGCCGGTGGTACGCAGATGGCTGATTTCGGCCTGGCACCACTGGCGATCCGCATCATCGATGCCAAAGGCATCCGCCGCAGTCATCGTTTGAGGAGTGATCGGAGCCGGCGTGATCGGAAAAGGCTGCGTCGGCGAAGCCTGCTCGCCGGGCGTGTCCGAGGCAGGAACGGCGCGCTCTTCGACGCCAAAGATGGGCTTGCCGGTTTCACGGTTCAGCAGAAATAAGTTGCCGGTTTTGGAACCGATTGCGATGGCCGGGATGGTCACGCCATTGCGCTGCATATCGAACAGCAGCGGCGGGGTTGCGACGTCATAGTCCCACAAGTCGTGGTGAACGGTCTGGAAATACCAGACCATCCGGCCGGTATCTGCGCGAAGAGCTACGACAGAGTTAGAAAATAGATCGTTGCCGAGCCTTTCGCCGCCGTAGTAATCGGGACTGGCGCTTCCAGTGGGGACGAAAACCAGATTGCGTGTGGGGTCGGCCGCGATAATCGACCATGCGTTGCCCGCTCCGGTCTTGGCGGCGCTGCCATTCTTCCATGTATCGGCACCGGTTGTATGGGGATCCTGCGGAATGGGGTCCCACGTCCACTTGGCTTTCCCGGTGATCACATCGTAAGCGCGAACTTCGCCGCTGGGTTGATCTGTAGCGTTGTTGTCGGCGATGCCTGAGCCGACAACGATGGTAGAGCCGATGACGGCGGGTGGCGACGTCTCTTCGTAGTCGGCGAAATCGCGGACCGGAATGCGCAGGCCCTGGCGTAGATCGATGATGCCGTTATCCCCAAAATCGCGGCACGGTTTTCCGGTGGCGGCATTCAGCGCGATCAGGCGGGCGTCAATTGTCGCGATGTAGATGCGGCGCTCGCCGCCTGGCGCCTTCCAGGTAGACACGCCGCGGTTGGCATAATCGCCGAAGCCTGCGTCTTTGTCGATATGCGGATCGTAAGACCATCGCTCTTTCCCGGTTACAGGATCGAGAGCAATAACCCGGCCAAGCGGCGTACCGAGATAAAGTGTGCCATCGACATACAGAGGAGTCGCTTCAAAGGCAGTAGGCTTGCTGCGCTTTGGCTGGTAGGCGTCGCCGGTGCGGTAGGTCCAGGCGATTTTGAGGGTCGAGACGTTGGAAGGCGTGATCGCGGTAAGAGGGGAATAGCGCTGTCCTCCGGGATCGTGACCGTAGGTGGGCCAGTCGCCGAGATCAGCGGCAATAAGGGAGAGGGACACCAAGGTGGCGGCCAGCGTGCGCGGCGTGAGGGGCTTTAGCACAGTACCGCTATTTTAGGCGTCTTTTATTGACGATTGTTTTGCAGCGGCGGTAAAGCACTGCAAGCTGTGCAGCGTGGCGATAGCCAATCATGGACGACAGCAAGCGTATGCGCCGATCGTACAGAGGCTCCCAGTCCGGCTTGAGTAACCGGAGGTGCGCGAGGAGGGAATCGAAGCCTGCAGGATCGGCTTCGATCAGATTGTGAAGCAGTCCTTCATAGCCGGAGAGCAGAAACCGCGCGCGTGCTTCAGATAAAAGTCCCTGCTGCCGCCAGTAATTTTCGGCGAGTTGGTAATTACGGACGCAGCCATTTAGGAAATCGGCGCGCCGACTGCCTGAAAGTGAAGAGTGTCCGCGCTTGCGATAGTAGAACAGGGGTCGGCCGGCGCGCGCTCGCAGGAACGCTCCGCCTGCCATCGCCAGGCGGAGGCTAAGGTGCACATCTTCGATAAGCCAGCAATTCTCGTCGAAGCCGCCGACGTGTTCGAGCCACGCTCTGCGAAAGATCTGGGAGCCCGTGCTGATGAAGTGATCTGTCTCGAGCAGATTGCCGATTAAATCGGAGTCGAGGTTTGGATCTTTCACCGGAGGGGCAGGCGTCCATTCCCCGTTGAATACATAGTTCTGCCACTCTGAGTAAATAACCGCGGTGGTACTAGAAGCGTTAGCGGCAAATCGAAGTTGATGTTCGAGCTTCTCAGGCAAAAGCAAGTCGTCTGAGTCCAAAAACTGGATCCACGGCGCCCTCGCGCGCCGCCACCCGATGTTACGGGCATAGCTTGGACCACCGTTGTGTGCGAGCCGGATGATCTCGAACGGAGAACGCCCGGCAGAGAGGATGTTTTCTGCTAGACGAAGTCCGTTGTCGACGGAGCCGTTATCGACGAGGATGACTTCGATGCTCTCGGGAGTAAGTGATTGCTGTTGCACGCTTCGCAGCGTGGGCTCAAGCCATTCTTCCGAGTTATATGCCGGGATTACAACAGATACTTGGCAGTGCGGCACACGTAAGAGGATGTCAGCTCACCGGGCACGAAACTGCGGTAGCCGCGCCGCTGGATTCGGTTACAGTCAGAGACCACGAACAGTCATAGAATAAGTGGCTGTACGCGGCGGCCCTTTGCCTCCCCGTGCCATATACATCAGACGGTTCTATTTCGAGCTCCGCGCCTTCGTACACACGGTCATACCAGTGATTGGTCGCTTCGTCCGACACTCCGAGATGAAGCGGATAACTGCCTGCGAGCAGATTCGGCTCGTGAATTTCAAGGTCGATGTAGCCGTCAAAAGAGAGTTCGGGGATGTCGTAGGCCAGGTCCGACGTGAAGATCGAAAACAGGATGGGGCCACCTCTCGAAAAAATCGAAAGAGAGAAGTGAGGGCGAGAAACGCGGTCACGCACCTCGAAGTACATACGAATCGTGAACGGATCTCCTGCCCGAACTAGTTTGCCGGTAGAACTGATAATTTCGTAGCGGCTGATGACGACCTCACCGGTGCCCTCCCGGCGGCTGCCCTTCAAATCCTGAATCCGACCATCGCCGGAGGGCGTGAGATACATTTCGATTGCTTCGCGCGCGGGGCCATCGAAAATCAGGCGGCCCTGGTCGAGCAGGATGCCTCGGCTGCAAAGTTTTTCTACGGCAACCATGTTATGGCTGACGAACAGCACAGTGCGGCCCTGTTTCGAA
The DNA here is from genome assembly GCA_019233755.1 of Acidobacteriaceae bacterium. Lineage (GTDB taxonomy): Bacteria > Acidobacteriota > Terriglobia > Bryobacterales > Bryobacteraceae > Bog-105. The sequence continues at coordinate 4,842 of JAFAMD010000068.1, forward strand.
ACCTCGTCCATCTTGCCCAGACACTTCTTTTGAAAGACGGCGTCGCCGACGGCGAGTACCTCATCCACAATCAATATCTCGGGCTCGAGGTGTGCCGCGACGGCGAAAGCGAGCCGCAGATACATGCCGCTCGAATAGTGCTTGACCGGCGTATCGACGAACTTTTCGACTTCTGCGAATTCTATGATGGCGTCAAGCTTGCGGGCGATCTCGGCCCTCGACATCCCGAGGATCGCTCCGCTCATGAAAATGTTCTCGCGGCCGGTCAGTTCCGGATGAAAACCGGTCCCGACCTCGAGCAGAGAACCGATGCGCCCGCAGATCTCAATTCGTCCCTTCGTGGGGCTTGTGATCCGCGAGAGCAGTTTCAACAGTGTGCTCTTCCCTGCACCGTTGCGGCCGATGATACCGACCACCTCACCGTCAGCCAGATCGAAGGACACATCTTTTACCGCCCAAAAGTACTCATTCGAGACGTCCTGCTCGAGCTTCCCGCCGGCCGCTCTGCCGAACGGCATGAGGCCGGCAAGCTTGTCGCGCAAAGTCTTGTATCCACGGCGGTGCTGGCCGATCCGATACTGCTTACCGAGATTGTGGACGCGAATTGCCGGGGTACTCATCAGACGATGTCGGCAAAGCGGCTTTCCATCCGCCGGAAGTAGTAAAGACCTGAGATCAAAGTCAACAAGGCCGCGGCGCTGGATGCGAGCAACATCAATCCCGGAGGATTACCGCGCCCCAGCACACTCCACCGGAATCCCTCAATCACTCCGACCATCGGGTTGATGCTGTATACCGTTCGCCATGGTTCGTTGAGCATGTGAGCCGAGTAAGCAATGGGAGTGGCAAACATCCAAAACTGCACCAGGAACGGGACCACGTAGCGGACGTCGCGATACTCCACGTTCAATGCGGATAGCCAGAGGCCAAATCCGAGCGCTGTAATCAAGGCGAGTAACAGGAATGCAGGAAACCAAACCAGGTTCGGGCCAGGATAGAAGCCCTTAAACATCATGAAGACGAGCAGCAGAGCTAGCCCAATGGCGAAATCGACAATTCCTGAAAGAATCGCCGAGATTGGAATGGCCAGGCGCGGGAAGTAGACTTTTGTGATCAGGTTCGAGTTTCCGACCAGGCTGTTCGATGCGGCGGTGAGTCCCGCAGCAAAGAACGTCCACGGGATGAGCGCGGCAAGGCTGAATATCGGGTAAGGGATTCCATCCGACGGCATCTTGCCAAGCCGGCCGAAGAACAGGCTGAAAATCAGCATCGTGAACAGCGGCTGAATTAGCGCCCAAAGAATACCAACGGCGGTCTGCTTGTAGCGAACCTTGATCTCCCGGACCGCCAGAAAGTAGGTCAGTTCGCGGTAGCCCCAAAGCTCACGCAGGCCAAGATGCATCCATCCGTTCTGCGGCGTAATGATAAGAGCCGGACGGACTGCAGGGATATCGGTTACAGCGGTGGCCATAAACTTCTAAACACTTGCGTGACAACAGGAGACGATGAAGGAACGATTCGGCGATGCTTTCCTTAGGTATCGTGCTCGTGCGAGCTACAACATCTCGCTAAATCAACCCGGCACACGTTGGGCGTAATCCGGTTTCTTAAGGATGGCTGACGATTGCCTACCTGTCAAGAGTACTGGCTGCTGCGGGGTTAGCGAGTCCGGCAAATCTTCTCAGACAATCGGAATCCCGTGTTCCTGGAGGCTCCCTCTCACATCATTGAGAGACAGGCGGGAATAGTCGTATTCGACGAAGAGTTCGTCACCGGATGCTGAAACACGAACCGCAAGAAACCCGAACACGGCGTGCACGCGCGCAATGTTTCCCAAGTCTTCCTCCACTAAGGGCCTGGAAAGCTTGACCTTGGTTTGTACCTTCGTCATCGGGATCAAGAATAGCATCTACCGGGAATCGGTCTGGCTCAACTTCCACAGGATCTGGCGGAAGATGCCGAGCCACGTTTCCGCGTCGCCCGCAGGAACCCCGAGGCGCCGTACGAGCCGGCGGACTTTCAACTCCGTCGATGCTGCCGTCCGCTCGTTCACGTAGCCTGAGCGCCCGAGCAATTCAAGCAGCAGCGAGGTGATGCGGTCGCGATCCGCCGCTGAAACAGGATCAGCGGGAGGAAACCGCTCTGCGGCGGCGGCCGAACTGCGCCGCAGCTCGTACAGGCAGATTGCCACAGCCTGGCCAAGGTTCATAGAACCATGCTCCTCACGCGTCGGAATACGCAGCAGCCAGTCACAAAAGCTCATCTGTTCGTTGGTCAATCCGAATTTTTCGGAGCCGAACAACAAAGCGACGCCCGAAGAAGCCAGGCGTTCTTCAATCAGCTCAGCCGCGGGCTCGAGGCGGTAGAGCGGAAGATGGAGATCGCGGTGCCCCACGGCGGTGGTCCCCGCAACCAGCGTGCAGTCGGCAATCGCATCCTGCACGTTATCGAAAACCTGCGCGGATTCCAGGATGTAATGCGATCGCACTGCGGAACGCGCCTCCCGAAAGGCAACTTCATAAGGCTTCACCAGGCGCAGATCCAGGAAGCCGAAATTGCTCATCGCCCGTGCAACGGCGCCGATATTGAGCGGGTTGCGCGGTTCAACGAGAACAATTCGCAGACGACTATTGCTCGAGATAGGTGTATCCCTGCAGCCCTTCCTCATAGAACTTGAGGAGGCGGCCGGATTCCTCATATCCGATGCGCTGCTCGCGGACGGCGAGTTCCACATCTTTCCGGAACTGGTCAAGGAGCATTTGCGAATTGTACTGAACATAGTTCAGAACCTCGCGTACGGTATCGCCCTGCACCACGGTTTCCAGAACAACGTCACCGTTCCCGTCCAGGCTGACGTGCACCGCATTGGTGTCGCCGAAGAGATTGTGCAGGTCGCCAAGTATTTCCTGGTAGGCCCCCAACAGGAAGGCGCCGAGGATGTAGCTGCCGTTGTTGAACGGATGCAGAGCCAGCGTCTTCTTAACGTCACGGCGGTCGATAAACTGGTCCACCTTGCCATCAGAATCGCAGGAGATGTCGCCGAGAACGGCCTTGCGGGTGGGCGGCTCATCGAGACGATGAATCGGCATAATCGGGAAGAGCTGCTTCACCGCCCAGCTATCGGGCATGCTTTGAAAGAGAGAAAAATTGCAGAAGTAGGTATCGGACAGCATGCCGTCCAAACCTTCCAACTCTTCAGGGAAGAAATCGAGTTCACTGGCGAGCTTTAAGACCCGGCGGCAAATGGCCCAATAGAAGTTCTCAGCCAGGCATCGCTGCTGAAGCGAGAGGTATCCGAGGCTGAACAGGTTGAGGGCGGAATCGAGCGCCTGTTGTGCGTCGTGATACCCCTCGAGGAGGTTTTTCTTGTTGATGGAGTGGTAGGCCTCGAAGAGGTCAACGAGCGGCTGCTCTGCATCCTCGGGGACGCTCGTCGGCAACTCTTCTTCGCCGAAACCGCTGACGCCCAAGACATTGAAAACAAGCAGGCTGTGGTAAGCCGCGACTGCGCGGCCGCTTTCGGTGATGATCGTCGGGTGCGTAACTTCGGCCTCGTCGCAAATGCTCTGGATGTGGTATACGACGTCCCGGGCATACTCTTCGAGCGTGTAATTCACGCTCGATTCGAAGTCGGTTTGAGAACCGTCGTAGTCGATGCCCAGGCCTCCGCCCACGTCCATGTACGTCAGGCCGGTGCCAAGCTTTTTCAGGTCTACATAGATACGGCCAGCTTCAATAACGGCAGCTTTGATCTGGCGGATGTTCGTAATCTGGCTGCCGAGGTGGAAGTGGAGAAGCTGAAGGCTCGACTCCAGCCCGCGCTCCTTGAGGAACTCAACCGCCTTGAGCGCCTCGCTGACGGTGAGGCCGAATTTCGAACGATAGCCGCCCGAAGACTTCCAACGGCCCGAGCCCCTGCTGGCTAGCTTGACGCGCAGCCCGATGATGGGTTTTACGCCTACCTGCGCGGCGTGTTTAGCGATCAGCTCGAGTTCGGTAAACTTCTCGACTACGGGAATGATCTGCCGCCCGATCTTCTTAGCGAGCATCACCATTTCGATGTACTCGTCATCCTTGAAGCCGTTGCAGATGATCGGAGTTTCGTTGTCGGCAATGGCGAGAACAGCCAATAGTTCCGGTTTCGAACCCGCCTCCAGGCCGAAACGGTACGCGCGGCCGAAGTTATACACTTCCTCGACGACCTGCCGCTGCTGATTCACTTTGATGGGGTAAACGCAGCAGTATCCGCCCTGATAACCATGCTCGCGAATGGAGGTTTCGAAGGCCTGGTTCATCTCGCCGAGCCGGTGCTTGATGATGTCGGCGAAGCGGATCAGGATGGGGAGAGAAATCCCGCGCCATTGCAGCGTGTCGACCAGTTGCTTCAAGTCGATGCTGCGCGCGGCTTCCTTGGTGGGATGTACGAACAAATGGCCATTCTCCCCAACGGAAAAATAGCCCTTGCCCCAGCTCGCGACGTCGTAGAGTTCGGCGGCGTCGGTGGTGGTCCAGCGTTCGGCGGGTTCGCGCACTTGTGCGGCGAGGGGTGTGAGTTTAGTGCTCAGGGAACTACTCCTTCGGTGGGAATTTCACGTCTGCGAACGTGCGCAAAATGGGACGCTCTAAAACTTAATTAAAGCATGGGGAAACCGGATTTTTCCGCACTTCTTGAAGAGAACCGGCCACCTACCCGCCGCCGGTCCAATGAGACGGGCAGCGGTTTTCAGCCCGAATGCCTTGCGGGCGTCCGCCTCAGCGCGCGAGGATGTCAGTACGATTACCGGGATCCTGCAAGTGACAGCTTATTTTCGCAGGTTGAGGTCGAGAAAAACCAGGTCAGGACACCACTTCTGAATGGCGGAAAGCAGGCGCCCGTCGTCGGGGTTGTCTTCAATCAGCTGAAGCAACTCGACACAACCGGAACCGCCGAACGGCAGCTGAACTTCAATCCAAGGCAGGCAGTTGCCTGTTCCGGTTTTGCATCAATTGCTAAAGGTTTCCGCCCCTGAAGCCGATAGAGGAGTAAGAACTCGTATTCTCGATGGCTACTCAATCGACGCCGTATTGTGGGGACTCTTTGCCGCTCGGAGACTGGAATGTGTCCGATTCGGCAGCCGGCAAGCCGGAACGGAGCGCCGGCCAAGCCAAGATTCTGCTTGTCGAAGCTTCGGCTGCCAACCGGCGAAAGATGCGGAGCGCTCTGGGCGAGTTTGAATACGAGCTGATAGAAGCAGGCACGACCTCGGAGGCGGTTGCAGCGGTATCTCTAAACGCCGTGGACCTGGTCCTTATTGATCTGCTTGCTCCGGAGATGGGTGCAACCGAGTTCTGCCGCATGCTGAAGAGGGCACCCGCCACGCAATTCCTGCCGGTGTTCGTGGTGGCCGGTTTCGATGACATCGAAGCCGAAGTACGTGCAATCGAGGCGGGAGCCGATGAATTCCTGATTGCGCCCCTGCGCCCCAAGGCATTCCGCGCGCGGGTGCAGGCAAGCTTGCGCTACAAGGCAATGATCGATTCGCTGGATGATTCCGAGACGGTGCTGTTTTCGCTGGCGCAGTCTGTAGAAGAACGGGATCCGACCCTCGGCCAACACTGCCAGAGGCTCTCGCTGATGGCCGCGGCCATGGGAATCGCGCTCAATCTGCCGCCGCAGGATATCGCCACACTGCAGCGCGGCGGATATCTCCACGATATCGGCAAAGTCGCCATCCCCGACAGCGTTCTTTTCAAACCCGGCCCGCTCAACGAAGAAGAGTGGGCAATCATGAAGAGCCATACGGAGAAAGGTGAGCGGATCTGCAGTCACATGCGCACCTTGACCGATATTCTTCCGATCATCCGTCATCACCATGAGCGTTGGGACGGCTCCGGATACCCGGACGGTCTGAAGGGAGAAGAAATTCCGCTGCTGGCACGCATCCTGCAGATGGCAGATGTCTACGATGCGCTTACAACGGCCCGGTGCTACAAACGTGCGCTCCTGCCGGAGGAGGCCATCGAGGTTATGAGCGATGAGGCGAAGAGAGGCTGGCGCGATCCGAATATGGTGGAATTGTTCATCGATATTCTGCCGATGTTCCGAACGCAGGCGCCGGCCGATTTTTCCCGTCTCTCACTGAACGCGCTTGCCTCCTCGCTCGAGAAGTTCCGCAAGCAGCCGGCGCGAAGCTCCAGCAGAACATCGCTTTTCGAAAACCAGTTCCAGTTGGCGAACGGGTTGTAGCACTACGTCCGCGGTACGCTGCTTGTTTGAATAGGCCTTGTTTGAATAAGCAAAGAAGCGTTACCCCGCGAAACGCCAGTGAATCCTCTAACCTTAAGATTCTTAATGAAACGATCATTCAGTGCTTTCGCTGTCCCCGGCTGGTCGCTTACCGCGAGGAGATCGGCCGTATCCGGCGGCGCGCGTATCTTGATCAGGAGTACTGGAGCCGCCCGGTACCGGGCTTTGGCGACCCCGCCGCCCGGCTATTAATCATTGGCCTGGCTCCGGGCGCGCACGGGGCGAACCGTACTGGACGCATGTTCACCGGTGACCGCTCGGGTGAATTCCTGTATCGCGCGCTATGGGAAGCCGGCTTTGCCAATCAGCCCAATAGTGAGTATGCCAATGACGACCTGCGCTTGACCGATGCCTACATCACGGCTCCCGTCAAATGCGTACCGCCTGACAACAAGCCGGCGCGCGAGGAGATTCTGAACTGCCGCCCCTACCTCGTTCGCGAGCTCGAACTCCTCACGAACGTGACGTGCGTGGTCACGCTGGGCGGCATTGGCCTTAATGCCTATCTGTCGGTGTTGCAGGATGCCAGCCTCATCTCATCGCGGGCGCGCTTCCGCTTTGCCCATGGCGCACGATTCCAGACCCATCCGGGCGGGCCGATGGTGCTTGCGTCCTACCATCCCAGCCAGCAGAATACTTCGACCGGGCGCCTGACGGCGGAAATGCTGCGCGAGATTTTCCTGGAGGCACGCGGCCTGGTCAGACGTGCCGGCGCGGAGACAAAGGAGTGAGCTAAACAGGCCGTGGCGGCTGTGGCGGAGGATAGCCCGCGCCCGAAGCTCCGGCGGATAAATGGGAAGGTGCAGCATACCCAACACCCCGGTTCTGCAGGAGCCGCCGCGTATCGTCATTTAGAAGAACCCACAGGCCGTAGACGCCTAATGCCGTACCCAGAGGGACGTGAAACAGGTGCAGCGCCGAAACAATGATCATCAGCAGCCAGGACCAGGATTTGTAGTTGAGCAGGCCCCACCCGCCAATGATGGATGGGAGCGACAGCACCAGAAAAAACACGCCGATCGCGAACCCGGCTGCCGCCACAATCGGCGCCACCATGGCAGCGGCGTGCGGATCGTCGCCGCCGCTGATCGAGGCCGCGATAACACCGCCAATGGTGCTGGTTACAACGAATATGACCAGGCCCAGCAATGCAACCATCGCGCCCATCGCGATGTTGAGAACGCCAAGAATCTTGATATGTTCCCGCATCCGCTCCCTCCGCCGGCAGCACTCAGATCCACATGACGATGATTCTATCCACTTTGTTCCTTTTCAGGGCGTTGTAGCAACAACCGTAGGCCAAACTACTGTTGCAGCAAACGACAAGCGCTCGAATTGTGTAAATAGCAGAAAACACGATACACTGAGGGAAAGTTCGGGGCAGGCCTTGGGCGCCTGGCCCCCGTTTTGCTGCCCATGAACTTATTCGGTCTCCTCTTATTCGTGCAGCCGACGATCGGGTCGCGGATCATGACTGGTCTGTTTGACGATACGTTCGCCGGTATATACCAGCTCTCTCCGTTCGACTGGGCACTGCTGATTCCGTACTTTGGCATCCTGTTCATCTTGTCGATCTATGGCGTACACCGCTTCGAGACAGTCTGGCGTTACATGAAACATGGCCGGAAACTGCCGCAAACGCCATCCAAACGTTATGACAAGCTGCCGAAGGTAACCATTCAGCTTCCGCTCTATAACGAACGCTTTGTCGTGGAACGGCTCCTGGAGGAAACCAGCAAGATCGAATACCCTCGCGAGCTCTTGCAGATCCAGGTGCTCGATGACTCCACGGACGAAACCCATCCCTACACCGAGCGGTTGTGCAATGAATATCGCGCCGCGGGTCTTCCCATTGAATATCGCCACCGTACGAACCGTCACGGCTTCAAAGCCGGCGCCCTGCAGGAGGGGCTCGAGACCGCTACGGGTGAATTGATCGCTATTTTCGATGCGGACTTTGTTCCGCCCCGTGATTTCCTTGAGAGAACGGTCCACTTCTTCGCCGATCCCGAAGTGGGCGTGGTGCAGACCCGCTGGAGCTATCTGAACAAGGAGTACAGCATCCTTACACAGGTGGAAGCGATGCTGCTGGACGGTCACTTCGTCCTGGAGCACGGCGCGCGCTGCGGGTCGGGTCTGTTCTTTAATTTCAATGGGACTGCCGGCGTTTTGCGGCGGAAGATGATCGACGATGCCGGCGGCTGGCAGCACGAGACCCTGACAGAGGATTCCGACCTGAGCTACCGCGCTCAACTGAACGGCTGGCGCTTCGTCTATATCCCTGGACTCGAGTGCCCCTCCGAACTACCCGTTGAGACGTATGGTTTCCAGGTGCAGCAGGCACGCTGGGCGAAGGGCCTGACGCAGGTGGCAAAGAAGTTGCTGCCGCGGATTTTCAAGGCGGACCTGCCGCTGCGGGTCAAGGTCGAAGCGTTCATGCATTTGACGCCGAACATCTCTTACCCCCTGATGATCGTCGTCTCTATGCTGCTGCTGCCCGTGATGATCGTGCGCTTTTACATGGGCGTGTTCCAGATGTTCCTGATTGACCTGCCGCTGATTATCGCGTCTTTCTGGTCTATCTCGGCGTTCTATTTGTATGCGCAGCGCGAGCTTTACCCCAAGACCTGGTGGAAGTCGATCGCGTTCATGCCGATGCTTATGGCGGCTGGCGTGGCCCTGACCGTCAGCAACTCGAAAGGTGTAATGGAGGCCCTGTTCGGAATTCAGTCGGCCTTCGCGCGAACAGCCAAATACGCGGTGGGCACCCAAAAGGTGAAGATCCAGCCGACGGCATACCGCCGCCGCAGCGGGTGGCTGCCGTACATCGAACTGGCGATCGGTACCTACTTCATTGGAATGATCGATTTCGCCATTGAAACTTATAACTTCTTCGCCATTCCGTTCCTGCTTCTTTTCGTTTGCGGCTATTACTGGGCCGGCTTCTCCACCTTATACGAGGAATACCGGGGCAAGCTGGAGTGGCAGCGGGCAAAGAAACTGGCCGAGGCGCAGTAGCCATCCTTCGCGAATAGCCAAAGGCTGCGCACTTCACGCGTCGACAACTCAAACAGCGTATTCCGTACCTGCGTAGCCCCAAATACTACAGAACCTAATCCCTTCGTCACCGGCTGCACTTCCCTCATAACTAGCCGAAGAGTGACACATGAGGCATCTCAATACTTGGGCCTTATGTTCACTCAAAGTGACCCTTCCAGCCGGTCTGCTTCTGTTCGCCGCGGGCCCGCCTGCGTCACGCGCCGCCACCATCTATTCCGTTCAAAGTCTTGCTGCACTGGGACCGGGTATTGCACAGCCGTCTGCTATCAACAGTTCCGGAACAGCGGTCGGCTATATGACAACGTCAAACGGCAGCTTGTCCGCGGTGACCTTCGCAAACGGACAAACAACCACTTTGGGTACGGATGCGATTGCTGTTGGCGTGAATGACTCGGGGCTGGTTGTGGGCGCCTCCTATCGCGGCATCGATCTGAGCGTAGCCGAATGGGCGAACGGAAAACTGACTACTCTCGATATTCCTGGCTACGCCACCAGCGTTAACAATGCGGGACAGGTTGCAGGCGGGTACATCACGCCGGCGCGCGAGTTACACGCCTTCGTGTGGAACCATGGCGTGCTGAACGATCTGGGTACGTTGGGAGGCGGATGGAGCTCCGCATATGGTGTGAATTCGTCCGGTCAGGTTACAGGTACCAGCCTGACGAACAGCTTCACCTTTGACGCCTTCTTCGACAATGGGAAAGGCATGTCCGACTTGGGCACACTCGGTGGTAGAAACAGCTACGGTATGGCCATTAACAATTCGGGAATGGTGGTGGGAAATTCGCAGACCGGTTCCGGGCAGACCCACGGCTTCGCCTGGAACGGTTCTGGCATGACGGATTTGGGCACGTTAGGCGGTTCGCAAAGCTACGCCTTTGGCGTGAATAACACGAGTACCATCGTTGGCTCGTCCTTTATCACCGGCAATCAAGCCGAACACGGTTTCGTGTTTGCGAACGGCGTGATAACCGATCTGAACGCCTTGCTGCCGCTGGACTCGGGATGGGTGATCGATGCTGCCTACGCCATCAACAATGCGGGCGACATCCTTGCCGAAGGAACGCTCCACGATCAACTCTACGCCGTGGAACTGGCTCCCGGCGCTCCCGGGGGCGGCGAAGTAGCGCCCGAACCTTCCACGCTGCTGTTCGCCGGACTAGGCCTGCTCGGACTTGGCGCATGGTCGCGCAGGTTCATTCGATAATCGTCGGTGCTGGCTAACCTAATAGGAATTTCTATGAAGTTCGAAAACTATACGATTACCTAGGGCAAGATCGAGCACAGGTACCGCTCTATCTCAATCGATTGAGCCGTTACGATCGATAACATTCCAGCCGCCGCTGTAGCTGCCAGTTTTCTCAGGACACCATCGCTATATCTTTAAGACGTGGCGATTTCTACCGTTTCCGCTGAAAACTACTTAAGGGATGCATCCGGTTACTCGGGCGAAGCCGAGCAGGTTTTCGTCCCGGATACGACCGCCGAAGTCCGCGAGCTGGTACAAATCTGCTCGGCTAAAGGTATCCCGCTCACCATCTCAGGCGCGGGCACCGGCCTAACTGGCGCCCGCGTGCCGCACGGGGGATACATCGTCTCGCTGGAACGCTTTCGCAAGCTGGAAATCGAAGCGGGGCGCGCCCGCTGCGGAGCGGGAGTACTGCTAAGAGATCTGCAGGCCGCCGCCGGACGGTCGCGGCAGTTCTTCGGCCCAAATCCGACCGAAGATACCGCGTGCATCGGAGGGATTATCAGCACAAACGCAGGCGGCGCGCGCAGCTTCCATTACGGTTCGGTGCGACGTCATATCCTTGGTCTCGAAGTAACGTTCATGGACGGCCGGACGGTCTGGTTAAAACGCGGCGACCGCGTCGATTTCCCGATAACTCCTATTCGCCTGCCCGCGACTACCAAGAACTCTGCCGGCTATTACCTGCAACCGGACCTGGAATGGGTGGACCTGCTTGCCGGGAGCGAGGGAACCCTTGCAATCATCACGGAGGCCGAACTCCGTCTCCAGCCCGAGCCCGGCGCCATTCTAAGTGGCATCGTCTTCTTTTCGGCTGATGCCAATGCACTTGATGCCATCGAAGCCTGGCGGCCTCTTGACGAGTTACGGCTGCTCGAGTACATAGACGTAAATTCGCTTCGGCTCCTGCGTCCGCATTATCTCGAGATTCCTGACGCGGCGCAGGCGGCCCTCATGATCGAGCAGAACCTGCAATCGGAGGAAGACCCGGAGGTAGACGCCTGGACCCGGCGCCTATCGGAACACCGAGCCTTCGAGGAAGAGTCATGGTTCGGCTTCCGGGCAAGCGATCGCGAACGTTTTCGCACCTTCCGGCATACCTTGGCAGCCATGGTAACTGATATGGCGCGCCGCACCGGTTTCTCAAAATTCAGCACCGACCTTGCCGTGCCCGTTTCCCGGCATCGCGAACTGCATGCCTACTATAGACAGCGCTGTCAGGAGGTCTTTCCGGGTAAGTTCACTTTATTCGGCCATGCTGGCGACGCGAATAATCACGTCAACCTCCTGCCTGCAACACGTCAGGAAGCCAATCGCTGCGAAGAACTTATGTACGAACTGGCGCAGCATGTAGTATCTCTGGAGGGCACGGTCGCAGCCGAGCACGGCATCGGGAAAACTAAGATTGAGCTACTGAAACTGATGTATTCCAGCGACGAGATCGAAGCAATGAAGGAAGTCAAGCGGCGGCTGGACCCCCATTGGCTGCTAGGCCGCGGCAATCTCTTCGCGCTCGCGTAACCCAGGTGGCTCCCCATAAATCCAACGTATGCGTGCACTCGTCCAACGTGTCTCAGAGGCGAACGTTACCGTAGAGGGGCAGGTAACCGGCCAGATAGGCCGCGGCCTGCTGGTCTTCCTCGGCGTTAAGTACGACGACACCCCCCGTTTTGCAGAGAAACTGGCCGATAAAGTAATTCGCCTCCGCATCTTCCCCGATGATGCCGGAAAAATGAATTGCAGCGTCGCTGAAGTCGGGGGCGAGCTGCTGGTTGTTTCTCAATTTACCCTTTACGGTGACACCAAAAAGGGAAACAGGCCGTCTTATTCAGAAGCAGCCAACCCGGAAGTCGCACAAAGGCTCTATGAACACTTTGTCTCGACTTGCCGTGCGAGCGGTCTTCGAGTCTCTACCGGAACTTTTCAGGCGCATATGGAGGTGCGCCTTACCAACGACGGACCGGTCACAATCTTGTGTTCCATCGAAGCTTAGTAAATAGTCCTGGGAAATTGAACCTTTGTTGTGTTACTAAGTAGAGGTATATGGCAAAAACATCTGCGGCACCGAGCAGAGAAATTCTAGAAGCGGCTTTGCAGGGACTCGAGTCCCAACGTGAGCGGCTTGACGAGCAAATAGCCGAGGTTCGTGGACTGTTGGGAGGGCGGGCATCCAGACCTGCTAAAACTCACAGTGCGCCTGCGCCTGCCGCTGCAGCCGCTAGCGAAACCCCACGTAAGAAGCGGGCGTTAAGTCCGGAGGCTCGGAAGAGGATAGCCGCTGCGCAGAAAAAGCGCTGGGCTGCTTTCCGCAAGAGTCAGGAATAAGGGTTCCAGTCGAACCCTTTTACGATCTCGTGTAAATCTCCGTCCGCGATCAGGCTTCCGTTGCGAAGAAAGATCGCTCGATTGCTTAGCGCGGCAGCAAAATATATGTCGTGCGTTGCAATGATTTTAGGTTGCGACAATCCCCGAAGCAGCGTTAGTAGCGCGCGCTGCCCGGGGGGGTCCAGGGACGTAGTAGGTTCATCCAGCAGCAGCAGTCGCGGTTCCATGACGAGCACGCCGGCCAATGCTACGCGTCTCTTTTCGCCGGCACTGAGATGATGGGGTGGGCGTCGTAACAGCCGTTCCTCGACGCCTACTCGAGTAAGTACGACGCGCGCCCGCCTCTCGGCTTCCTCCTCGCTCCACCCTAAATTCAGCGGACCAAACATGACGTCTTCCAAAACCGTCGGCATGAACAACTGCTGGTCGGCATCCTGAAATACCAGACCTGCCTGGCGCCTGATTTCGGGCAAGTTTCGCTCTGTAACTTCCAGTCCCGCGACACGCACTAGGCCTTCCCCGCGTAGGATTCCATTTACGTGAAGCAGGAGCGTTGTCTTTCCGGAGCCGTTCGGTCCGAGAATCGCCAGATTTTCACCCTCCTGCAGCAGAAAAGAGACGTTCGCGAGCGCCTGGTTTCCATCCGGGTGGCGATAGGTCAGAGTCTGAACCTCCAGGAGCGCTGTCATATGGAAATGAAATGAACAACCGTGGCGAGCAGTAACCCTGCGCTCAGGATCGCTATATCCGACACCCGCAGCGGACGCCACTCGGCGCGCGATAGCGTTCCGCTAAATCCACGTCCGCACATAGCCTGATACACCATCGCTGCTTTCTCATACGATCTCGAGAACAGCACGGCAATGATACCGGCCGATGCTTCCAGCGCCCGGCGGCCCGTGCTGCCGCCGCGCGCGGCAAAGGCTGTCTGCATCACTCGCGCTTCCGCCGCGAGGACAAACAGGTAGCGGTAGATTAGCTGCATTACCTCGACGAGAAAAGCGGGAACCCGGAAGAAACGGGCCGCTGCCACCAGGCGCGGGAAAGCGGTAGTAGAGATCACGATAGCTACCGTCAGCGCGGAAAGATAGCTCTTGGCGAGGATAGACCATGCCCTTTGCCCATCTCCGCTCAGGAACACGACCAACGAAAAGAAACCGACAAACGGCACAACCAGGAGCGCGCGTCGGAGCACCTGTATGACAGCCAGCCGTGCGGCGGCAGCGATCGCGGCAAGCACGCACAGGCAGACCGCTAACTGCACTGCCGATGGCCGCGCGAGCAACGCAATAGACAGAATGAAGGCGATCAGCAGCACTAGCTTGACACGTGCGTCAAGCTGCTGAATAACTCCGTCCTGAGTGTTCCCTTCCCGAAAGATATAGCGCAAGCGGGCCCCGGCGTTTACAAGTAAGATCGCCGCATGCGGCCCAGCAAGTGCCCGCCGAGAGCACAGACAACGTAGATAAGAAACAATCCAAGCAGCCCGGCTGCCGCCCGGCTGAACCAGGCGCCGCCCAGGCTGTTGATCTGGTAACCGCTGATAGGAGAGCGGAATGCCGGATGCTTACCAAAAGGCATTCCGAGCTTGTTTGCTACCTGCTCCAGACCATCCGGCAGAGTGGAGGCTACCAGAACCCCCGCCGCCGTGAGCACAACCGAAACACCAGCCAGAGCAGCAATTACTTTGCTCCAGGTTGCTCGTCCGGAGCGCACAACCTCCTCCCGCACAGCACTCGGGTTCAAACGCTCGATGGCCCGCAAGACTGAAACCGTTATGGCTCCTTCGAGGATCGCGTTGACCGCGAACAGTCCCAAAGATGCCTCCAGTAGCGCAACCGGCATGCGGATTCCGGACAGCGCCAGCTCCGCCAGCGCCAGGATGCCGCTTGCCAGCACCGAACAGGTGCCTCCCAGAAACACGCCATACCACTTCCATCTGGTACGAAACAAAGCAAGCGCGGGAAGGTATCCGCACAGGACCCCCATCAGGGCCATGTTGATAACATTGGCGCCAAGTGCAAGCACGCCGCCGTCCTGAAAAACGAGGGCCTGTATGACCAGGATCGCTGTGACTACTAATGCACCCGCCCAAGGACCCAACAGACACGCGAGTAACGTTCCGCCCACCAGGTGTCCGCTGGTGCCCATCCCGACCGGGAAATTAATCATCTGCGCGGCAAAAACGAAGGCGCCCATAACACCCAGTAACGGTAGTCGGTTACTATCGGTCGATTTCTGCGCCTTGCGCGACACCACCGCCACCGCCGGAACAGCGAGCGCGTCGAGGCTAGCCCATACCGGAGAGGAAAGAAAATTGTCCGGAATGTGCATCGACCGTTATTCTCTCATCCGGCGGCCAGGAGGCGAAGATCGTGCCGGAAGGCGAAGATGGTAGAGAATGATCCTGGGCATAGGCACCGATCTCGCAGAAGTTCACCGTATCCGTGAAAGCATTGATAGGTTCGGCGTACGCTTCCTGGGGCGCATATACACCGAACGCGAACGGATTTATGCTTCCTCAAAAGCGAACGCCGCTGAACGCTTTGCTGCGCGCTTCGCCGCGAAGGAAGCGGCAATGAAAGCAATTGGCACGGGCTGGAGCCGCGGAGTCCGCTGGGTCGATTTCGAAGTCGTCAACGAAAGATCGGGCCGGCCTACACTGCATCTGCACGGCGTGGCCGCTGAAATAGCCGGGAAGATGGGCGTGAATCGAATATCGATTTCACTGACTCACACCGTAGACGTCGCGTTCGCGGTCGTAATTCTGGAAGACGGCGGTCGCTCAAACCCTGCTGGTTGAGGCCGGAACAGGCCGCGGCCGCAATTGCGCTTCTTCCAGCCGTTTGGCTTCCTGGTAGGCGAAGATCATGCGGTGAATCACCGTTATGTTTCCCAACACCGCGATAACCCAAAGCACCGGCGCCATGCGGTCAAACATCGCGCCGATGATCAACAGAACGATGCGCTCTGGCCGTTCCAGAAAACCGACTTTACAACTCGGAATGATGTTCTCCGCCCGGGTTCGCGTATAGCTGATCATTACGGAAGCGGTCATCACCACTGCCGTGAGCACCACGTAGGCAGGCCTGTTAATCGTTCCGTAGTAGACCAATAGGCCGACGAGCAGCGCCAGGTCCGAATACCGGTCGAGCACTGAATCGAAGAACCCGCCGAAGCGCGTCACCTGATTCGTTTCGCGCGCCACCCGGCCGTCCACCATATCGAACAACCCGGCGAAAATAATCACTCCGCCGGCGGTCCGGAACGAGCCGAATGCCAGGAAGGCCGCGGCGACCATATTGATCACTAGGCCCAGAAAGGTGAGAACGTTCGGGTTGATACGTGAGAGGGCCAAGCCTCGCACAATCAGCCTGATAATTTTGTTCGCGCCGAGGCCGATTGCACGCGTATACGTCATACCTACGACACCGCCGCGTCGTGTATCGTCGTCAGTTTAAGAATTTCCATCTCGCGCACGCCATCGGGAATATTGATTTTGACCGTGTCGCCGACCCTTTTCCCCAGCAGGCCGCGGCCGATGGGAGAACTGGTGGAAATCTTCCCGTTCGCTACGTCGGCTTCTTCGCTGGTGACCAGGTTGAAGGTGCACTCTTCATCTTTGCTGACGTCGAACACCACGACTTGCGACCCCAGGCCCACGCGGTCCCGCGGAATCTTCGAGAAATCGACCAGCGAGAACTCCCGCAGCCTGGCCTGCAACTGCCCGAGCCGGGCATTCACATAAGCCTGCCGCTCCTTCGCGGCGTGATACTCCGCATTCTCGCTTAAATCACCGTGCGCGCGTGCTTTGAGGATCTCCTTGGGCAGCTCATTCCGCAATTCGTATTCGAGCGCCGCAATTTCTTCCTGCAGCTTCTTTTTCAGATCCTCCATGGGCTACAGAATCCATTATATGGAAGCAGCATAGGCATTTAACCTAACATTCCGGGTGATACGCGGGACGCTCGACTCGACAGGGCGTAAGTCACACTGTTACAATGATCTAAGAGGAAACGCCCGCCATGGCCAGCAAACCGGCATTCGCCCAGGGAGCCCAAGTCGAGCACCAGAAATTCGGTCTCGGCACTGTCCTTTCCTGCAACGACGATTACATAGTAATCAAGTTCGACGATCACGGCGAGAAGAAATTCGTCACTTCCATCGTTTTGCCGTCTCTAAAAAAGAGCGATCGCCAGCCGCCTGTCGAGAAGCGGCGCGCAACTCGCAAGAAGACCGCCGCGCCGGCCGCGAGCGGAGATTAAGAGGTACAGGCAAGATCCTTCGAATGTGCGAATGAAGGTAGGCGTTGTAGTTTTTCCCGGCAGCAACTGCGATCACGACGCATGGTACGCGGTTTCACAGAGTCTGCATCAAAAAGCCGAATTTATCTGGCATGAGTCGGCATCGCTCGGGGATGTCGACGCGGTTATCCTCCCCGGTGGTTTCTCTTATGGCGATTACCTGCGCTGCGGCGCCATCGCCAAATTTTCGCCTGTTATGCAGGCTGTCAGCAAGTTCGCCCGCGAGGGGGGCTTGGTCGCCGGCATCTGTAACGGCTTTCAGGTCTTAACCGAAGCGGGTCTGCTTCCCGGCGCGCTCGTCCGGAACGAAAATCTGAAGTTCGTCTGCAAACGGGTGCCGCTCGAAGTCGTCACCACAGATTCATCTTTCAGCCATCAGGCCACGAAGGGCCAGATACTGCGGCTTCCCGTAGCCCACGGCGAAGGCTGCTACATCGCCGACGAAAGAACGCTCGATCAACTCGAAGCCGAAGACCGCGTGCTGGTCCGGTATCTCGAGAACCCTAATGGATCCATGCGCAACATCGCCGGCATCCTTAACGAAAAGCGCAACGTGATGGGGATGATGCCCCACCCGGAGCGCGCGGCCGATCCGCTTCTTGGAAATACGGACGGCCTCACGATTCTGAACTCACTTATCCACGCGCAGGTTACCGCCTCGAAATCATGAGCAAGATCACTCCGGAAGTGATCGCGGCCCATCAGCTCACGCAATCTGAATACGACAAAGTTCTTCGTCTTCTCGGCCGCGAACCCTCCATTACAGAACTCGGCATCTTCAGTGTTATGTGGAGCGAGCATTGCTCTTACAAGAGCTCGCGAATCCACCTGAAGAAGCTTCCTACGGAAAGCCCGCGTGTGCTGCAGGGCCCCGGCGAAAATGCCGGCATCATCGATATCGGTGACGGCAACGCCATCGCCTTCAAGATCGAATCGCACAATCACCCCAGCTTCATCGAGCCCTTCCAGGGCGCGGCCACCGGCGTCGGCGGCATCCTGCGCGACATCTTCACCATGGGTGCGCGGCCCATTGCCGTCATGGATTCCATCCGCTTCGGCAAGCTCGACGATACGAAGACCGGCATCCGCAACCAGCACATCCTTGAAGGCGTGGTCTCCGGCATTGCGCATTACGGAAACTGCTTCGGCGTGCCGACCGTCGGCGGCGAGTGCGTTTTTGAGGAAAGTTACGACGGCAACCCGCTGGTCAATGTCTTCGCGCTAGGCGTGTTCCGGCACGACGAAATCTTTTACGGCAAAGCGAGCGGCGTAGGCAACTCCGTGATCTACGTCGGCGCCAAGACCGGCCGCGACGGCATCCATGGCGCGTCCATGGCTTCGGCCGAATTCACGGAAGAATCGAAACAGAAGCGTCCCAACGTACAGGTGGGCGACCCGTTCATGGAGAAGCTCCTGCTCGAAGCTTGCCTGGAAGCCATGAAGACCGGCGCCATCGTGGGCATACAGGACATGGGCGCTGCCGGCTTGACCTCCTCCACCTGCGAAATGGGCAGCCGCGCCGGCACTGGAATCGAGATCGAACTTGATAAGGTTCCCCAGCGCGAACCGGGCATGACGGCTTACGAGATGATGCTCTCCGAATCGCAGGAGCGCATGCTGATTGTGGCCCAACACGGCCGCGAAGAGGAACTCTACCGGGTCTTCCAGAAATGGGGACTGGACGCAGTTCAGATCGGCGTCGTTACCGCGGACGGCATGCTGCGCGTTAAGCACCACGGCGCGGTTATGGCTGAGATTCCAAATCGCGCGCTGGCCGATGAGGCGCCGCGCTACGATCGCCCCCACACCACGCCGCTGCGCACCGCTCCGCTCCATGGGCCTGAGGTTCGCAGCAAAGATTTGCTGGCCGATCTGAAGAAACTGCTGGCATCCGGCGATCTCGGCTCCAAGCGCTGGATCTACGAGCAATACGATCATCAGGTACGCACCAATACCGTATCCGGCCCGGGCGCCGAAGCCGCCATTGTTCGCATCAAGGGCTCGAAAACCTCCGTCGCCATGTCGCTGGACGGCAATGGGCGGTACTGTTACCTCGATCCTCGCGAGGGCACCAAGCTGATCGTCGCCGAATGCTGCCGCAATCTCTCCACCGCCGGCGCACTGCCCATCGCCACCACGAACAATCTCAACTTCGGTAATCCCGAGCGCCCGGAGATCATGGCCCAACTGGTGGAATCCATCGAGGGTTTGGCCGAAGCCTGCCGCTTCTTCGAAGTGCCGGTTACCGGCGGCAACGTAAGCCTGTACAACGAGACGCTTGGAACCCCGATCTTCCCCACCCCCGTGGTCGGCATCGTCGGCACGCTTGAGACCGCCCCCCCAGTCGGCATTCATTTCCCAAAGCCGGGCTCGACCGTCATTCTCCTCGGCGGACTGGGTAAGCCCACGCCCGACGAACTGGGCGGAACGCAATACGCCAAAGTCGTCCTCGATCAGCTCTGGGGCAAGCCGCCGTCGCTCGATATGGATTATGAGAAGCGCGTTCAAGCCACTATCCGCGAGCTTGTTCGCAGCCGCGCCGTCGAATCGGCTCATGATCTGGGCGACGGTGGTCTTGCCATTGCGCTCGCGGAGAGCTCGTTTGGAACCGGCGGCAGCAGCCAGGAAGCGATTGGAGCGGATATTCGTCTGGATTCCGATCTTGCGCCCGAGCTACTGCTTTTCCACGAGGGACCCTCACGCGTTCTGGTCTCGGCAACCGATCCTGAAAAAGTTTTTGCGCTTGCCAGGCAAAATAACGTCGAAGCGGTCGCTATTGGCGTTACACTCGAATCAAGACTGGTCGTCCGTAACCGAGACGTAACGTTGATCGACAGCCGCGTTGACGCGCTGAATGATCTGTGGGCCGACGCTCTGGAACACCTCCTCCAAGATCCCGTATTGGTGAACACAAATGTCTAGTTGGGAAGCAGGGGAAGAAACGCCCTTCGACAAGCTCCATGAGGAGTGCGGCGTCTTTGCGATTTATGGCCACCAGGAAGCCGCGAACTTAGCCTACCTGGGGCTGTTTGCTTTGCAGCACCGCGGCCAGGAAAGCGCCGGCATTGCCACGGGCGATGGCCGCAAGATTCACAGCATCCGCCAGATGGGTCACGTGGCTGACATTTTCACTCCTGACGTGCTGAATCAGCTTCCGGGCGACCACGCGATCGGCCACACGCGCTACTCCACCTCGGGCGATACCGTTCTTCGCAATGCCCAGCCGTTATCCGTCACCTGTAGTAAAGGCCAGGTCGCGGTCGCGCACAACGGCAATCTCACAAACGCCATCGAACTGCGCCGCGAACTCGAGGAAGACGGCTCTATCTTCCAATCCACCAGCGACACGGAGGTGGTGCTGCACCTGGTGGCTCGCTCCCGCGAACGAACGCTGGCCGGTGCACTGCGCGACGCGCTGCTGCAGATTGAAGGCGCGTTCTCTCTGGTGTTCCTGGCGGAGGACCGCGTTATCGTAGCCCGCGATCCGCACGGTTTTCGCCCGCTGGCCATGGGACAACTCGAAGTGTCCGGCGGCCCGACCGCCACCGTGTTCGCCTCCGAAACCTGCGCCTTCGATCTGATCGGCGCAACTTACGTCGGCGACGTGAAGCCCGGCGAAATGGTGATCATCGGTCCGGAGGGCATGACCCGCGAGTTTTACACGACCCCGGACACACCCGCCCACTGCTCCTTCGAACACGTCTATTTCTCGCGTCCGGATTCCATTGTTTTCGGCAAAACCGTCGCTGAATCGCGCGAAAGAATGGGCCGCCGCCTCGCCCTGGAGCACCCGGTCGAAGCGGACGTAGTCGTACCTGTTCCGGATTCCGGCGTGTCTGCTGCTATCGGCTACTCGGCCGAATCGGGCATTCCCTATCGCCAGGCGCTGATTCGCAATCATTACGTGGGCCGCACGTTTATCGAACCCTCCCAGGCGATTCGCGACTTCGGAGTCAAACTCAAGTTGAATCCGGTGCGCCATCTGCTGGAAGGCAAGCGCGTCGTCCTCGTCGACGATTCCATCGTGCGCGGTACGACCAGCCGGAAGATTGTCCGCATGGTCCGCAATGCCGGCGCCCGCGAAGTCCACTTGCGTATCTCCTGCCCGCCGACCATCTCGCCCTGTTACTACGGCGTCGATACGCCTTCGCAAAACGAACTAATCGCAGCCAACCACAGCATCAAGGAAATCGAAGAGTTCGTCGAGGCAGATTCGCTCGCTTATCTTTCGCTCGACGGCTTGCGCGATTCCGTTCGCGATCAGGACCGCCATTTCTGCTATGCCTGCTACACCGGCCGCTACCCGACGCTGGTGCAGATCGACGAGATCGTGCTGGCAAAGACCGGCTGCTGCTAGGCGAAAAGACCGGAACTTACGCGGCCGCGCCGCTTACATCCAGTTCCTCAGCGATCAATTGCCTTAACCGGTCGGTCAAAGCACTCCGATCCTTCAGGCTCATCTCTTTCGTCTCGATCGGCTTGAGAATGCGCAAGGTCACCTTGCCGGAACGCACAATTCCGCCGCCGTACGGCAAAATCTCGCGCGTTCCGATCATCACCATCGGCACCACCGGCACACCCGCCCGAATTGCGATATAAGCACCGCCCTCTTTGAACGGCCTGAGCACGCCGTCATGCGAGCGCCCGCCTTCGGGAAAGATCAGCAAAGAGATCTTTTTGCGCTGGATCGTTTCCGCCGCCACCTGCATCGTTTTCACCGCGGCGCGAGGATCTTCGCGCGGTACCGGAATGTGCCCGGCCCTGCTCAGGTGCGTACCTAAGAACGGAATTTGAAACAGGCCGCGTTTTGCCAGAAATCGGAACTGTGCCGAAATATTGGCGAGCGCCACCGGCGTATCCATATAACTCAGATGGTTCGATACGAAAACATAGCTGGCATTCGGGTCAATCTGTTCGAGGCCCTCCACGCGCACGCGAATACCGCTCACTGCGAGCAGGGTTCGCGCCCACGCGCGCGCCACGCGAATCTGCACTGCGCCGGTCGAGTCGAAAAACGACACGATCAGGCTGATCGTGCCGAAAAAAATTGTTGCTATAAAGATCGCGGGATCCGCAAACAGCACACCGCGCAGCCATTTCATCCAGGCCCCATTTTACGAAACCGACTGCTGCTTGCCCTTGAACAACTTGCGCGCCTCGCCTACCAGAAACAAGGAACCGGTGAAGAACACGATCGCCTCCTTGGGCGCCGTCCGCGCTATCTCAACGGCATCCGCTACCGTTTTCGCCGTCGCAGCGCAAGGATGGCCGGTGACGCGCAGAATCGCCTCCGGCCGGAGCGTGCGCGGAAAATCAGGGGCGGTTACAATCAGCCTGTTTGCCAGCGGGAACAGCCTCTCGGTCACTTCCTCAATGGCCTTATCACGCATCGCGCCATAGACAATCCAGACCGGCCGGCCAATGCAGAACTCGCCGATATACGCCGCCAGCGCAGCCGCACCCGCCGGGTTGTGCGCGCCGTCCAGCACGAAGTCCGGATTACGCGAAACGAATTCCAGGCGTCCCGGCCATCGCACATCGCGCAAGCCTGCCTGAATCATGGACGTCGCAATGCCAAGCTTTTCACAGGCAAGAATGGCAGCCTTGGCATTCTCGATCTGGTGCCGCCCGGGCAGCGAGCACTCGAATTCTACTCCGCCCATCGTAAATTTCGATCCCACGGCCTTCACTTGCACGTCGGAGACGTCGAGGTCCACCGTCCTGTTCACTTCACACTCAAGCTCGTGTGCCCGACGCAGGATTACTTCTTCGGCCGCCGGTTCCTGTTTCGAAAGAATCAGCGGCACCCCCGGCTTCAAAATTCCTGCTTTCTCGGCTGCAATCGATTCGATCGTATTGCCGAGAAACGCTTCGTGATCATACGCCACCGGTGTAATTACCGTCAGCTCCGGCGCGATCACGTTCGTTGCATCCAGCCGGCCGCCTAATCCCACTTCCATCACGCTGATGTCGCAGGAGTCACGGAACGTTAAAAGCGCCATCGC
The DNA here is from genome assembly GCA_019233755.1 of Acidobacteriaceae bacterium. GTDB lineage: Bacteria > Acidobacteriota > Terriglobia > Bryobacterales > Bryobacteraceae > Bog-105. The sequence goes on from JAFAMD010000068.1 coordinate 28,071, forward strand.
AGTGACAGTTTCAAAGTAGGAGGGATGGGCGTCGAGCCGTTCTTCCCGCAGCAGCTTTTCCGCCGCGGCGTGCACTCTCTCGAATGCCTGAACGAATTCGCGCTCGCTGAGCGGGACGCCGTTGATCTGTATTCGCTCCGTTGGCTCGATGAGGTGTGGTGACGTGTACAACCCGGTGGCCAGGCCCGCATGCCGCAGTGCGTTCGCAATCATCGCGCAGGTTGATCCTTTGCCGTTTGTGCCGGCAACATGCACGAATCGCCGGCCCTGCTCCGGATGACCGAGCTCCTCAAGCAGCCTGCGCATCGTCTCCAGGCCGAATTTCGCCCCGACCTTCAACTCGTTTCCAAGCGCGTAGAGATAGCGGACGGAATCGGGATAGCTCACGCTAGCACCTTCCGGCTGTAATCGCCAAAGCAGATTCTTGCCAGCACGAAGAGCACGACGCAGCCAAACTTCCATGCCGCCGCAAACATGTAGAGAAAAGGAACGAACAATGAAATCACCGTCATATCCACGGTAATCTGGTACGCCCACTCCTATCCAACGCATACTGACGATTGCAGCGACGTTGAAAAGAACCACGTCCCACAGACCTAACTCCTTGCGGAGAAGCGTCCTGAGCCATCGTACCGCGTGATCGTGTTTTGCTATCGGTTACTCGCTCGTAAGAACTCCCTGACGAAGAGCTCTTCATCCGCTGGACATAAGCGCCTCGTACTTAGAATCGAGGGTTGGAAAAAGGAGACCTCAAGATGAAATTCAAACTTGCGATTGCCGCGGGTGCCCTGGCTATCATGAGCACTGCCCTGATTGCGCAAAGCAGCGTTCCGATGGTAGGCGGAGCGCCCATGTACCCGAGCAGAAACATCGTTCAAAACGCATCAAGCGCTCAAAATCTAAGCACGCTGGTTGCTGCCGTGAAAGCCGCGGGCCTGGTCGACACGCTGGAAGAACCGGGCCCCTTCACCGTTTTTGCTCCGACGAACTCTGCTTTTGACAAACTTCCTGCCGGTACACTCGATATGCTGCTCAAATCCGAGAATCAGGACAAGCTCAAGAAAGTCTTGACTTATCACGTAGTATCAGGCAGCGTCACATGGAAGAAGCTCGTCGCCATGATCAAGAAGGACGGCGGCCAAACACAGATCAAGACAGTTGAAGGCGGAACCATCACGGCCATGATGGATGGCGAAAACGTCGTGCTGAAGGACGAAAAAGGCGGAACCGCCACGGTAACTCAGGCAGACGTGATGCAGAAGAATGGCGTAGTTCACGTGATTGATGCGGTTCTACTGCCGAACTAAGTGCTTGCCAGCATTTCCCTCTCCGGCCGGAACTAGCGTGTACGTTCCGGCCTTTTTTATGGCTGATGCAGCATCGGCTGAATCAGATGAAATACATCACGGGCTACGACCTCATTTCCCTTCCCGTTCGGGTGAATCCCGTCCGGCTGCATCATGTCCGGGTGCTGGTACACATGGATCAACAAGAAAGGCATGAGCTTCAAGTGATACTTCTCGGCTAGCTCCGGAAACATCGCCGTAAAGGGCTTCACGTAGTCCGGACCATAATTCGGCGGCAGCGTGATACCCAGCAGCACGACCGGAATGTTCTCCTGCTGCAGCCGCACAATCAGCTCTTCCAGGTTCCTTTTCGTTGCCTCCACTGGAATTCCACGTAGTCCGTCATTTCCGCCAAACTCCAGCAGCACGAAGGCCGGATGTTCGGCAATCACGTTGTCGATCCGGGCCAGGCCGTCGGTGCTTGTATCCCCGCTTACGCCCTGGTTGTCCACGCGGTATGCGTAGCCGTTGGCGCTCAATAGGTCTTGCAAATCTTCGGGATAACTTCGGCCCGCCACTCCAGCCGTCAAACTGTCGCCGAATGTGACAATCACCGGCCGCTGGTCCCGTTCCTGCACCGGCTGCGCTGCCGGCGCGGGTTCCGGTGTGGAACCCGCCGGCGCTGGCGTGCGTTTCTCTTCTTGTGAGCTGGTCGAAGTCTGTTTACAGGCAGTTAGCAGGAGGGCCGAGGCCAACCACACTGCAACGATAGAATAGAATCCCCTTCTCGCCACATCTTTAAGATTGACATGCAAGCCCCCGCGTTCCAGACCGGCGTCATAGAAGTCAACCAACTATGGAAAGTGATTGAAAACCCTCCAAATCGCGTGGAGATTCTGCGTAACATCACCTTCTCTGTCCCGCGCGGGCAATTCTTGGCTATTATGGGCGCATCAGGGAGCGGCAAGAGCACCCTGCTGGGCCTGCTCGCCGGTCTTGATACCGTCACGTCCGGCCGCATCGTTCTGGACAAAACCGATATTACGAATCTCAGGGAGGACAATCTTGCCCGTTTGCGAGGCCGCAAGATCGGCTTCGTTTTTCAGTCATATCAACTGGTCCCGACTCTCACTGCCGAGGAGAACATTCTTCTTCCGGCCGAGTTGAGCGGCTACCAGGGCGATGCCCGCCGCCGCGCAAAAGATCTCCTGGAACGGGTAGGGCTTACGAACCGCGCCCACCACTACCCTATCCAGCTTTCCGGAGGCGAACAGCAGCGTGTCGCCCTGGCCCGCGCGTTCGTCACGCAGCCGCCCATCCTGATGACCGACGAGCCCACCGGCAACCTCGATAGCGCTAACGGCCAGCATGTCCTCGATCTCCTGCTGCAGCTCAACCGTGAGGAGGAGACCACGCTCATCCTTGTCACTCATGATCGCCAGCTCGCGGAGTATGCCGATCGCATTCTTACCTTGCACGACGGCCGCATTCTCCGCGATGAAATGGCCGAACGCCGCGTGTCCGAGCCGGAACTGCCTGAGCCGCAGGTGGAGGCCTGATCCGTGTCCTTCACCACGGCCTCGAAAATCGCCTGGCGGGAGTTGCGCGCCGCGCCCGCGAAGTTTCTGTTTGTCGTGCTTGCAGTTGCGGTCGGCGTTGCCGCGCTCAGCGGCGTCAAAGGCTTCGGCTATGCCTTCCGCGGCATGCTGCTGCGCAATGCAAAGCAACTGATCGCTGCGGATCTTCAAGCACAAACTTGGGGCAACATATCACCTGAACAGATCAGCCGGATGCAGCAGTTGGGCTCTCAATATGGCGAGATGACGCGCGTCACCGAAACCATCTCGATGGCCGGCTCCGGCAAGCTGCGAGTGCCCCAGATGGTCTCGGTCAAGGCCATTGATCCGATCGTCTATCCGTACTATGGAACGCTGAAGATCAACCCGGACAAACCGCTTTGCGATCTGCTGCGAAACGATTCTTCGGTCGTCGTTACCCCCGAGCTCGAGCTTCGGATGAAGGTTTCACCCGGCGACACGATTCGCCTCGGCGGTAAGGAGTTCCTGGTCGCGGGAACCATCCTCAGCGAACCTGATCGTCTGGCTTCCGGCTTCGGCCCGGGAATGCGCGTCCTCATGAGCCGCGCGGGCCTCGACCGAACTGGATTGATCCAGTTCGGCAGCCGGGCGGCTCAGCGATTTCTTTTCAAACTGCGTCCCGGCATCAACCTTGATGCGCTGAAATCGGCCATCAAGCACTCTTTCCATCGCGTGTTCATCAGCGATTACCGCGAGGGCAGCCCGGTGGTCGGCAGAGCAGTCGACAGCACCACGACTTTTCTCAGCCTTGTCAGCCTGATCGCCCTCATCGTCGGTTCGCTGGGCGTCGCGATGGCGATGTACTCACACCTGCAGCAGCGCATGGACACCATCGCCGTGATGAAAGCCATTGGTGCGCGTGCGAACCAGGTGATGCAGATTTACCTACTCCAGACTCTCTGGCTCGGCATAGCGGGCGGCGTGATCGGGGTCGGGGTTGGGGCTGCAGTTCAGCGCTCCTTTCCATGGCTCATTCATCGCATTTTTGCCCTTCTGCCGATAGTGCCGTGGGATTGGTCGTTCACTTTGCAAGGCATGAGCCTGGGCATTCTGGCCACGCTCCTGTTCACGCTTCCGCCTCTCCTCAGCATTCGCAACGTCCGCCCCAGCCTTGTCTTCCGGCGGAACATGAGCGATGCCAGCGCCGAAAGTCGCAAGCACTGGCAGGACAAGCTGCCGGGTTGGATCGGCGCCGCCTTGATTTTCGGCGGCTTCTACTGTATTGCCGTGTGGTTGAGCCGGTCGTGGCTCATGGGTTCGTATTTCATCGGCGGCCTCGCAGCCAGTCTCATCGCCCTTGGCATCGTAGCCGCCATGCTGTTGTTCTTCATGCGCTTTCTTGTACGAACCTGGAACCGGCGCCTGCCGCCTTCTTTCCGCCATGGCTTCGCCAATATCTACCGGCCCGGCAATCAGGCGCGGTCCGTTCTGGTTGCGCTGGGCGTGGGCGTGATGTTTACCCTTACCACTTATCTGCTCCAGCGAACAGTGCTTCGCCAGGTCGTCAGCGAGGGCCCGGGCCGCGAAGGCAACCTGTTTCTGCTCGACGTGCGCGATGCCTCTTCCATCAGCAGGCTGATTGAGTCGCAGCCGGGTGTAACCAGCAAAGTGCAGCTTGTCGGCTACACCGTTTCTCGCATGCTGTCGAAGAATGGCGTGCCTGTCTCGCAACTGCGGCTCTCGAGGGAGCGCAGAAACGATTTGCAGGCGGTTCGCATCACGACGGCAAAGTCACTTCCAGACGGGATCAATCTCGCAAACGGTGCCTGGTGGCCGCCGAATTGTGCCCAGCCTCAGCTTGCCGTGTCCGACGAGGCGCAGCGCGACTACCATCTCCATCTGGGAGATCGCGTTGAGTTCCAGGTGGCCGGCCGGGCGTTCACCGCCCCGCTCGTTGCGACCTTTCACCGCGAGCAGCGCGCGCCCGTGCGTTATGACCTCGTTGTCCCGCAGAAGGCCCTGGAAGGCCTGCCCATTACCTACTATGGGGCAGTGCATGTCAAACCCGCGGACATCCCACGCGTCGAAGAAGCGGTCTTTGAGAACTTTCCTACTGTGACGGTGATGAACCTGGCCGACGTTCTGAACCGCATCCAGGAAGCCGTCGACCAGGTGGCGCTGGTCGTCCGTTTCCTAGCCGGCTTTGCCATTCTGGCGGGAGTGATTATTCTTTCTTCAAGCGTTGCCGGCACGCGCTACCGCCGCATTCGCGAGGTCGCCATTCTGAAGACACTGGGTGCGACGAAAAGCCGGATTAGCGGCATCTTCTCAATTGAATTCTCGATTCTCGGCGCGATCGCCGGTCTCGTCGGCGCTATTCTCGCGAACGTCTTCACACGCATCGTCGCAGACCGCTTCATCGACACGAATGTTGATTTCGATTGGCCCTCGCTGGTTGTCGCAATGGTCGGAACCGCGCTCCTCGCTAACCTCGCGGGCTGGCTCGCCAGTGCCCACATCCTCGATCAGCGCCCCCTTGAAGTCCTGCGCGCCGAATGACCAGTCACAAGTAGGCGCAAAATTCTTTCGTTCCGGATAACTACAACAGAGACAACATATTCAGCGATTCAGGAATAAGGTTTCGCGCTTAACGGACGAGTGTCCGCCGCCCCTGCGCGCTTATTTTGAAAGGCGATGAACAAGCGTGATCTCGCCCGAAGCCTGGCCCGGAAATCGCACCGCTCGCGCGCGAAGGCGGCCGACGACGTCGACAGTCTCGTGCATCGCCTTTTGAAAGATTGGAAACGTACGCGCCCCGCGGACGAGTCCAAAGAATCTTCTGCGGCCGATCTGATGCCGCAAAGAGCCAGCAATGAACCGTAGCGTCCGGGCAAGAGCGCTGCTTCAATTGATCGATCGATACCTCCGCGAAGGGGCGTCAATCGAAATCGACGGCCTGGGCAGCTTCAAGCTCGATGATTCGAATCAGGTGATCTTCGAGCCGAACGGCCGCATTCCCGTGTTCCTGGCTTATGCGGAGGAGGATCGCGCTGAAGCCCGGCGGCTCTACACCGTCCTGCAGAAAGCCGGCTTCGAGCCCTGGATGGATCGGGAAAAACTCTTGCCCGGCCAGAACTGGGCGCGCGCGATCGAGCGAGCCATCGACATTTCCGAGTTTTTCATCGGCTGCTTCTCACGCCGCTCGGCCGCCAAGCGGGGCCATTTTCAGTGCGAGCTCGAATATGCGCTGGGCGTTGCCTCGCGCGTACCGGCCGAAGAGATTTTCTTCGTCCCGGTTCGTCTCGACGAATGCAGAGTGCCGCCGCACATCGAGAAAAAAACACAATACGTCGATCTGTTCCCCGATTGGGAATACGGCGTCGGTCAGTTGTTGAAAGCGATGTGGCACCAGACGCTCGAGCGAGGCCGGAAGGTCACGCTCCGCTAGATTTTTTCCAGCTTCTTTTTCGCTTCGTGCGCCAGCTTAGAGTCGGGATCTATCTGAATGACGCGTTGAAAAGCGATTTTCGCCGCGTCTTTGTTCTTCAGCTTCTCTTCGGCTTCGCCCAATTTAAAGAACGCCTCGGCATTGCTGGGATTGAACTTCGTCGCCCGCTCGTAGCGGGCCACGGCGGCGCGATAGCCGCTAGGGCCGCCTTTGCGCATGTAGAAGTTGCCGACCTTGACGTTGCGCTCGGATTCGAGCGGGTTCAGCACGAATTTTTCCGGTGCAACAGTATCGTCTTCCTCCGGAGGGTTCCCCTCTTCAGGAGGCGACTGCGGCTGCTGGGCGGGCTTCTGCTGATCCTGCGGCAGTAGCGCAGCCGAGAAAAACAGGCCGAGGAGCGATGCAAAAGACACTCTGCGTGTCACAATTGAATTATAAAAGCTGTCGTGAATTTACGCGAAAAAGTAGCGCAGCTTCCCACCCAGCCGGGCGTTTACCTCTATAAAGACGCACAAGGAAAGATTCTTTACGTCGGTAAGGCGAACAATCTTCGCAGCCGGGTCAGAAGCTACTTCAATGAAGACCGTCTCGCGGAGGCCAAGACCGGAAGCCTGATTTCGGAAGCACGCGACATCCACTTCATTCAGGTCGACAACAACAAAGAGGCGCTGGCGCTCGAAAACAATCTCATTAAGCAGTACAAGCCGCGATTCAACGTACTGCTCCGCGACGACAAAACCTACCCCTACGTAAAGCTCACGAACGAAAAGTACCCGCGTGTCTACGTCACCCGGCGCATCCTGAACGACGGCGCCGGCTACTACGGTCCTTATTTTCCCGGAAACCTGGCGCACCGGCTGGTTCATTTTATTCACCGGCATTTCAAGGTGCCGTCCTGCAAGATTGATCTGAACCGGAAGCACACGCATCCGTGCTTGCAGTATCACATCCATCGGTGCCTTGGGCCGTGTGCATCCGGGCTGACCACCGACGAAGCATACGCGGACGCTGTTCGCGATGTCCGGCTGTTTCTCGAAGGACGCCACCGCGATCTGGCCGAAGAACTCGAGGATCGTATGCAGGTTGCCTCCGAGGAGATGCGGTTCGAAGAGGCTGCTAGCCTGCGAAACCTGATCACGACAGTTCGCGAGATGGATCAGAAACAGAAGATGGCGGCGGTCGAAGGCGAGGACATCGACATCTTTGCGTACCATGCGGAGCCGCCGCTGGTCGCGGTGAACCTGTTCCACCTTCGCAAAGGGAAGATCGTCGACCGGCGCGAGTTCTTCTGGGAAGATCAGGAGAATTTCGACGTGGCGGAGTTTTTCGAGGCGCTGCTGAAGCAAGTTTATCTCAACAGCCAGTACATTCCGGCAACAATTCACGTGCCTGCGGACTTCGAACAGCGCGAAGAGCTGGAAGAATTTTTGTCGGAACTGCGGGGACGAAAAGTGGAGATTCTCACTCCGCAGCGCGGAACGAAGAAGGCGCTCCTCGGGCTTGTCGAGATGAACGCGAAGAACAGCTTCGACCAACGCTTCCGCGTAATGAGACCTTCTTCGAAGGCAATCGGCGAAGCGCTGCAGGATGCACTGAATCTGGCCGAACCGCCGCGCCGTATCGAGTGTTTTGACATCTCGCACATTCAAGGCACCGACAAAGTTGCGAGCATGGTCGTCTGGGAAGACGGTCGGATGAAGAAATCGGACTACCGCAAGTTCATTATCCGGACGGTTATCGGCAATGACGATTTCGCTTCGATGCGCGAGGTGATCCGGCGCCGCTACTCCAAGCTGCAGGAAGAGAAAAAACCATTCCCCGGGCTGGTGCTGGTGGACGGCGGTTTGGGTCAACTGCATGCGGCAGCGGAGGTACTCGAAGATCTCGGCATCACCTATCAGCCGCTTGCGTCGATTGCAAAGCGGGAAGAGTGGATCTACGTTTACGGCCAGGAAGATGAACCAATCGTGCTCGAAAAGTTCTCGCCGATTCTGCACCTGGTACAGACGATTCGCGATGAGGCGCACCGCTTCGCGGTAACGTTCCATCGCACACGCCGCAACGCGCAGCGCCTGACATCCGAGCTGCATAATGTGCCCGGCATCGGCCCCAAGTCAGTAGAGAAACTGCTGCGCACGTTCGGCAGCCTGGAGCGGGTACGCGCCAGCTCAAAAGAAGAGCTGGCCAAAGTGGTGGGGATGGCGTGCGCGAACCGGCTCGCCGCTTATTTCGCGGCGAACCCCGGATCGCCGCTCGTGCAGCTCGAAAACGCTTTACAAGCCGGCGAGCAGACCGGCTAAGAGCGCCGTGCGATCGGCGATGCGATCGATCAGGACGCTTTCGTTTAGAGCGTGAGCGCCTTCGCCCACGGCGCCTAATCCATCGAGTGTAGGAACACCGAGCGCCGCGGTGAAGTTGCCGTCGGATCCGCCGCCCGTCGAGCTCTCTTCAAGACGCATGCCCATTTCCGCTCCGATCTGTTTCGCTTTCGCGAACAGTCCGGCGATGGCCTTGGTGCGTTCCATCGGCGGGCGATTCAAACCGCCTTCGACGTGGACTTTGCAGCGCTTGTCGAACGGGCGCAGCGCACGAAATTTCTTGTCCAGTGTTTCGGCATCCTTCAGCCGGCTGACGCGTACGTCAACAGCGACGCAAGCTTCCGCTGCGATGACGTTGCGCCGCGTACCGCCGCTAATAATGCCGGGATTCACCGTGGTTCCGCGCTGAAGATTGGTGAACCCGACGATCTTTTCGATCTGCCGGGCGGCTTCGACAATGGCGCTGGCGCCTTTTGCGAAATCGACTCCCGCGTGCGCAGCTTTGCCTTCAATGGAAATCGTGTAGGCGCCGACTCCCTTGCGAGCCGTCTTCAATTTCCCTTCCATGCCGGTTCCCGGTTCGAGCACGAGAACATAATCGCTCTGTTTGGCTTCGGCTTCCGTGATGGGCCGCGACGATTTGCTGCCGACTTCTTCATCCGACACCACCAGCAGCGAGATCTTCCTGCCTGGCGCGACGTCAAGATCGCGCAGGCAGCGAACCGCATAGAGAAAAAACACGATGCCGGCTTTGAGGTCGTAGACGCCCGGTCCCCACAAGCGCCCCTTTTCGTTCCGGAACGGCATTGTCTTCAGCGTGCCGAGCGGCCAGACTGTGTCCGAGTGGGCAACGCCGAGAATGCGGTTTTGTTTGGGGCGTCTGGGGAGTTTGAAATCGAGCCGGACGTGCTTACCGAAAGCCGCCGCTTTGAATGTCTTGGCAGCCGCGATATCGCTCGTGGACTCCGTTAGTAAATCAACAAAACGATTGACATCGGCCGGCGAATCGCTCGGCGACTCGCACTCCACGAACCGCCTGATCAGATCGATGATTTCTGCTTTCCTGTCAATGGCATAGCGAAGGTAAGGGTGCATCGGTTGCTATAATCGAGAATCCCATGACATCGATGGACGTTCAAGAGATCTCCGCCGTCCTACCCCACCGATACCCGTTTTTAATGGTGGACCGAATCGTCGAAATCGGCGAGGACAACATTGTCGGCCTGAAGAACGTCACCGTGAATGAGCCTCACTTCACCGGCCATTTTCCCGGTTACCCCGTTATGCCGGGCGTTCTGATTATAGAAGCGATGGCGCAGGTTTCAGGCATTCTGGTTGGAAAGTTGGCCCCACAGACGCGAGGAAAGATCATGTTTCTGGCGTCGGTGGAGAATGCGAAGTTCCGCAGGCCGGTAGTACCGGGCGATCAATTACGCATCGAAATGAAGATGGTGCGCCTGAAACAGACCGTGGCGAAGCTCGAGGGAGTGGCGAAGGTGGACGGGCAGGTGGTTGCCGAAGCCATGCTGATGTGCACTCTGACGGACCGGCTGCAGAGCACCGGACAGGTTGCGGCGCCACAAGAGGCACAGCCGCAGCTCGCTTGAGCGCTGCGGCGCGTTGCACCACGGATGGCGATTCACCCTACAGCGGTTATCGATCCCGACGCAGATATTTCCCCAGAAGCTGAGATCGGCCCTTTCTGCATCGTCGGCAGCGGCGTTACGATCGGCCCGCGCACGCGCCTGATTGCGCATGTGTATCTCGAAGGCAAACTCACGATCGGGAAAGACAACGTCTTCTACCCGTACTCGACTTGCGGAGTTGCGCCGCAGGACAAGAAGTACAAAGGCGAGCCTTCGGCGACGCGGATCGGCGACCGCAACACGATACGCGAGTTCGTGACGATTCACCGCGGCACGGAAGGCGGCGGCATGCTGACATCAATCGGCGACGGCAATCTGCTGATGGCATACGTGCATATTGCGCATGATGTGACCATCCACAACAACACGATTCTGGCGAACGGGGTTACGTTCGCGGGACATGTAACGGTGGAAGATTACGCCAACATCGGAGGGCTCTGCGCGATCCACCAGTTCTGCCGGATCGGCAAGCACGCGATGGTGGGCAGCTACAGCGTCATCAAGCAAAGCGTTCTGCCGTACTCGATTACCGCTTCCGACCACGAGGCGAAAGTTTACAGCGCGAACCGCGTGGGGCTGGAGCGCAAAGGTTTTTCCGGCGAGGAAATCGAGCCGCTGCAGAACACATTCCGCATTCTGACGCGCGCAGGTCTCAATACGAGCCAGGCGCTGGCCCGTATTGCGGAAGAGGTTCCGCAGACGGAGGAAGTAAAGGAAGTAGTCGAGTTCATTCGCGCCTCTGAACGCGGCTTTACGAAGTAGCATGGCTCAGCGTTATGGAATGATTGCGGGCAACGGCCGCTTCCCGCTGCTCGCGCTTGAAACGGCGCGGCACGAGGGGCATGAAGTAGTGGTTGTCGCCATTGAGAACGAAGCGACACCGGAACTGGCGCGCTTTGCAGCCGCTCTGCACTGGATCAATATCGGCCAGCTCGGCAAGCTCATCGACATCCTGAAGCGTGAACACGTGTCGGAAGTAATGATGACCGGCCAAGTGAAGCACGTGAGCCTCTTTTCAGGCATTACGCCGGATTGGAAGCTGTTCAAGCTGCTGACGTCCTTGAAAGAGAAGAACACGGCGGCGCTGATCGGCGGCATCCAGCGCGTGCTGCTGGAAGAAGGCATCGAACTGGTGGACTCGACGCGATTGCTGAAGCCGCTGCTTGCTCCCGAAGGAGTCCTGACGAAGCGTAAGCCGAATAAAGAAGAGGAAGCCGATATTCGCTACGGGCGGAGAATCGCAGCGGTGCTCGCGTCGGAGGATATCGGGCAGAGTGTAGCGATCAGCGAGAAGGCATGCGTGGCGGCGGAAGCGATGGAAGGGACCGACGCCATGCTGCGGCGGGCGGCTTCACTGACCAACGGCAAACCCTTACGGCTGGTGAAGGCCTCGCATGGGCGGGCGCATTTGTTGTTCGATGTACCGGTGGCTGGGCTTTCGACCATCGATACGATGGTCGAAACCCAAACCACAGTCATGGCGGTGGATGCGGGGCGAACCCTGCTGCTGGATAAAGAAGAGATGTTGAAGCGGGCAAATGATGCCGGGATCGCGATCATCGCGTATCCGCCGCTGGAAGAGACAGCATGAGCGACGAGAAGATTCGGGTCGCGGTGATTGGGGCGGGCTCGTTCGGGCGTAACCACGTTCGGATCCTGAGCCACATGGCCGGCGTGGAACTGGCGGCGATCGTCGATAGCGACCACGAGCGCGCCCGGAAACTGGCACAAGAGCACGGATCGCAGGCTTACGCCGCCGTAGAGCAGATGCCGGCTGCGATTCAGGCTGCGGTGGTAGCCACGCCGACGGTGACCCACGAAGCGATTGCCGAACGGCTGCTCGAAACCGGAGTAGACGTGCTGGTGGAGAAGCCGATTGCGGCGACCTCGGCATCCGGGGAACGGCTGGCGGAACTGGCGGCGGCTAAAGGCCGGATCCTGCAAGCGGGGCACCTCGAACGTTTCAACCCGGCGGTAATGGCACTCGAAAAGGCGCTCACGATTCCGCTCTTTTTTGAAGTACACCGGCTGAGCGTCTTCACTCCGCGCAGCCTGGACGTGGACGTGATCCTGGACCTCATGATTCACGACCTGGACATTGTCTTAAGCTTTACCCGCGAATTACCAAACGAAGTCCGGGCGGCGGGGATCTCGGTGCTGTCGCCGAAAGTGGACATCGCTAACGTGCGGCTTGCGTTTCCGAGCGGGTGCATTGCGAACCTGACGGCGAGCCGGGTGTCGACAGAGCGCGTGCGCAAGCTGCGCCTGTTTCAGCCGGGCGAGTACATTTCAATTGATTACCAGCGGCAGGAAGCGGTGCGGCTGGCGGTTTTGCGAAACGAACTTCCCCCCGAACAGCCTCCGCCTGGGTTCGTTCCTTCAAAAACGAGTGACAAGAGCGGAAATGGGTTCGCTTTTTCAAATCCGGGTATCGCGGTGGCGCAGTTGGCCGTGGAACACGGCGAGCCGCTGCAGCTCGAGCTGGCTTCGTTTATTCAATGTGTGCGGGAGCGCATGCAACCCCGGGTGGACGGCTACCAGGCGGCGAACGCTTTGCGCGTTGCGGAGTCTGTAGTTGCTAAAATGAAGGAACACGGCGATTTAGTTACAGAAACGGTCCGCCGGCGAGGCGAAAAAACAGCGTAGCCCGGGCAACCTTCACCTTCCTCAGAACGTCGTTACAACCACTGCAGTATGGCCAATGCTCTGTTTACTTTGGGCGAAGCGCTGGAGATTTGCCCCAAAGCACAGGGCGAGCGGTTGCTGCCACCGTCTTCCTACCCGCTAAACCTTTTATTAGAGTGGCCTAAGAGGACCAAACCGCAATGGGCGGTGATCGTCGGCGCCTCCCTAGCGATACACATCCTGGTGTTTTCGATAGCGGTGAAACTCCCCAGCCTGGCGGAGCAAAGAGAACCGGAACAGACGGTGATTGTGCACCGGATACCGCTGTACCTGCCACCGGACGTAATGACGCAGCGCGAGCCCAACCGGAACAAGATCTCGAAGCAGATCGATCTGGCGGATCTGATGGCGGCGAAGGAGTCGCAGGCGCATAAGGCGAGGCCAAAGCCGAGTGTGAAGCATTTCGAGATTCCGAAGACCGCACCGCAGGTGGCTAAGGCGAATCCGCAGATTCTGCCCGAGGCGCCCAAGGTAGCAGTGAACCAGCCACCGGCGCCGCTTCCCCAGGGGTCGCCGACGGGCCTCACGGCGCCGCCGCCTCCTGCGCCGGCGGCTGCGCCCAGTCCGTTCCAGGACATCGGGACAGATGCGCCGCCGAATCCGCATCCGACGCTGCATCCTCCGAAGGTCGATTTGGATGCTGCAATGAACGGGGTAACACCGGCGGGCAACAGCCAGCAGCTCTCGCTCAGTGACGATTCCGCTGGGCAGCCGAGGGCGGGCGCACCGGGGGTACCCGGGCAGGCAGCCGCACAGCATTCGGCCATTGAGCTGAAAAGCGACCCGCAAGGCGCCGACTTCAAGCCTTATTTGCGGCAGATTCTCGCGATTGTGCGGGCGAACTGGAAACGCGTGATACCGGAAAGCGTGCGCCTTGGGCAACTGCACGGACGCACGGTGGTTGAGTTCGCAATCAACCGCGACGGGAGCTTGCCGAAGATTGTGATCGCCGAGTATTCCGGGTCAGACGCATTGGACCGCGCGGCCGCGGCTGGATTGACGATGTCGAACCCGCTGCCTCCGCTGCCGGCTGATTTCAAAGGTAGCCAGGTGCGCCTGGCATTTACTTTCGCCTACAACATGCCATCGCAATGAGCGATCCGGACCAGAGTTCGAAGTCTGAGGCACAGCGGAGCATGATCGGCCTGTGTACCGCCCTGATTCTCTACGCGGTGCTGATTGGGGTATCGTTTGCGGCCCTCAAGGGGACTGGACTGGTACTCGCGCTGCTCATTGTAGGCGCGCTGGCAGCGAAATCGATTGTCCACTACCTGCGCAACCGGATCGAATAAGGGAAGTGCCTGCGGATACTGGCTCAAAAGCACCAGCGGCGGTGCTTTGCAGCCAAAGGCGAGTTTCAATAAGTCTTTTCTTTGCAAAAAGAAAGCTTGGCTCTAACATGGCGAAACGCGTGCTAGGAAAACACCGTCGGAGAGTGCAGAGGAAGTCATGCGAAGTATTAATAAGTCTCTTTATCGGGCGGCTCGCTATTCGTTAGTTGGACTTTTAGCCGCATCGACGCTCGTGTTGGCGCAGGATACGGTCGCACCGCAGGCGCCGGCGGACCAGCCGTCTACAAATTCGACCGGCTGGAAACGCGCCGATGCGCAGAGCCAGCAGGAAGCGGCGCAAGCACAGAACGATGCGGGTCAACTGGCGGACCAGGGCGGGTATCCGCAGGTTTCCGCTCCGGCCTCCTCGCAAGATTCGTCACCAAGCTATGCTCCACAACAGCAACAGCCGTATGCGCCGCCCGGATATGGACAGCAGCCGTACGGGCAGCAGCCAAGCAGCCAGGGCGGATACGCGGCGCCGACGGGGCAACAGAACCCGTACGGACAGAATCCGGCGCCCCAAACACCTCCTCCCCCGCCGATTCCAGCAAGATTGACCATTCAGGCCGGGACATATGTGACGGTGCGCCTAAATCAGGCGCTTTCGTCAGATCATAATCAGCCAGGCGATGCATTCACCGGGACGCTGGCTGACCCCTTGGTGGTCAACGGAGTAGTGGTTGCGGAACCCGGCCAAACCGTGGGCGGACGCGTAGCGATCGCGGAGCATTCGCGCGTGGGCGGCACGGCGCGGCTGGGATTGCAACTTACTAATCTCACGCTGGTGGACGGACAGGTCGTCCCGCTTACCACGCAGTTCATCAGCCGAGCTGGCGGCACGACACCCGCGGGGACAGAAGTTGGAGCAGTGGCCGCGACCACCGGACTGGGCGCGGCGATCGGCGCAGCAGCAGGCTGGGGGACGGGTGCAGCAATCGGCGCGGGCGCAGGTGCGGCAGCGGGTTTAATCGGCGTAATGCTGACGCACAATCATGCGAGCGTAGTTTATCCGGAGCAGGTGCTGACGTTCAGGCTGGAGCAGCCTGTGACGATTTCGACAGCGAATGCTCCGCAGGCGTTCCGCTATGTGCAGCCGGGTGAATATAACCAGGCGAATTACAGTCCTCCACAGGGAGGAAACGGCCCGGGAGCCTATGGTCCGAGCTATCCAGCAGGGCCGCCGCCGGCCTATTACGGCGCTCCGTATCCGTATTATGCATATAGTTATGGCTACCCGTACTACTGGGGCCCGAGCTTTGCGTTTTATTATGGGCCGGGCTACTGGTGGGGTGGACGCTACCACGGCGGCTACTATTACGGGCACCCGTATTATTATTCACGGGCATATTATGGCGGGCATTATGCCGGTCCTCACGGCGCTGTGGTCGTGCACGGCAGCACGCACCGATAAGGGTTAGGGCAGCGGTACTTTTTCACGCCGGGAGATGCAAGTCTCCCGGCTCTTTTTGTTTGTGCGTATAATTCAGCACCGCTTATGCGCGGAGAGAGGCAACGTGCTGAATACATCCCAGAGCGTCGCAATCGTGGTCGCAATCGTGGCTGCATCGGCAGGATTTCTCTGGCTGCTGCACCGCATCTGGCCAAGTGAGCAACGGCGGCAGCATAACGACCTGATCGGGTGGCAGGTAACCGTCATCGGCACTACGTATGCGGTAATTGTCGCTTTCATGCTCTATGCCGTCTGGACAAACTTCGAAGCGGCGAATGTGTACGCCGAGGCCGAGGCCAATTCCCTCATCAACGTGGTCCGCGCAGCGCAAGGGCTGCCGGCAGCACAAAAGCGAACGATCGAAGAGCTCGCACGCGAGTATGTAGACAACATGCTTACGCAGGAATGGCCGGCGATGAACAGTGTCCGCTTCAGCCCCACGTCTTTTCGCATCGTGCAGGATCTGTGGGCAGCAGCGACGAACGCGGAAACGCATAATACATCGGAACAGACGAGTCTCGATCACACTCTTACTGAACTCTCTGACATGAGTAACCACCGCCGGTTGCGGCAGCTACAGGCCACTTCAGGACTGCCGGGAATTTTGTGGGCGGTACTGGTGGTGGGTGCAATCGTCACTATCGTTTCGGCATGTCTGTTCGGCAGCAACGATTTTAAGCTTCACCAGATTCAGGTGTTTATGCTCTCCCTTATCCTTTCGCTGGCGCTGGTCGCCATTGCCGACATAGACCGGCCCTTTCAAGGCTCCGTGCACGTAGATCCCTCGGGATTTGAGCGCGCACGATCAACCCTGATCAATATGAACGGCGGACGGTGAGTTCGGGTCTTCGGGCTTCGACTGAGGTGGAGAACCCGGGACGATTGCTACCGGGGGAAGGAGCCGGACGGCATTTTCGGCAGTGCCTGAAGCAGCAGTCCCAGATCGCGCTTCATCAGAGACAGCTTCGCGCGTAAATCCTGCAGCATTGCTCCGCGGTCTTCCAGATCATCAATGGTGAGTTTATAGTTATCGGAAGGTCTGCTGGTAACATGTTCGATCTTGACCTTGCCCGAAGGTGTGTCCGGCGAGTCGATTCGTTTCACCTGCACCCAGGTACGGATCAACCTTTCCTGTCGCGTGATTTTGTCCGGATCTGTGGGCGCCACAGAGGTTATGAACTCCCAGACAGCAGGCGGATACTCACTATTAGTGTCGGCCGGGCGATTGAACAGCTTCGCCAACATCTTGGATGGAAATGTAAACTGCCGCTCTTTTCCCTTCTGCTCCTTCAGACCAATCGCAGATAGCGTAGAGGTAACGGTGCCGGAGACAATACCGGTCGCATTCCCTGCCCTGGCCAAGTTGGTTGAAAGCTGCAAGGCTGAGCTGACTATTCCCAGCGTGCCTCCTATTGCGAGGCTCGACAGATTCAGCATATTTATGGCGCGGTCCCGCTTATCAGCCAGATAGCCGCGCAGTTCTCCTGCTTGCGCGATTTCGTTATCAATCTGGGCAATGGTAGCATCGACCTGCAGCGAACTGCTCAAGACATCTTCAACGATTTCCTGGCGGAGGGATAGAACCTCCCACGGATTTATTGAGGCAGGTGTAAGCAACGTGATTTCCTGCAACCGCTGAAGCAGCGGAAGGATCCCCGTCGCGCTAGCGACTTCTTCAGCGCTAGGCGGCAACTCGCTGGAATTTGCAAGTTGAGGAGACCGCTGTGCCGCGGTTGAATGTTGAAACGACAATCCAACGAGCAATGCGACCGCGGTGTAGCGAAAGATTGGACGCATATTAATAGTTAAATGGCTGAAGCCTTAGTGGTCGCAGGACGTTGCGTGGAAGGGCGTGAGTACTAGAACCCAGCGGATAGTACCAAAAAACCAGCAGCCCTTGCATGTCTAGCCTTGTACCCATACAATTGCCGCTGCACGGACCCGCCGGAAGCACTTTTCGCGGAAATCTGATGCGGGAGAAATCATGAACAATCGAGCACGTTGGTCTTTGGGTTTCTTGTCGCTTGCGCTGGCAGTGGGCGTACCGTTGCGGGCGCAGAGCGGGGACCAGGGTAAGGCGCCGGTCTATACTTACCTCGCGGAATGGGCCGTACCGCGCGCCCAGTGGGCAGACATGGTAAAGCTCGATGAGCAGGACCGGGCGCTGATGGACAAATTGGTTGCCGATGGCACTCTCACTAGCTACGGAGCCTTTACAAACCTCATCCACCAGGAGGGTGAAGCGACGCATGGCACCTGGTTCACCGCCACGTCCGAAGGCAACCTACTGAAGGCGCTCGAGGCGGTTTATGCACAGCCAGGGAGCACAACGGCACCGGTCCAGGGCGCTTCGAAGCACTGGGATTACGTGTTGGTCAGCCGGACATACAATCAACGGCCCGGAAAGTACGAAGGCGGCTATCTCGCTGGCGATCAGTGGTTCGTAAAGCCGGGGTCAATGCGCGCCTATAACGATCTGCTGAAGGCTGCACTTGTGCCCGTTTGTGAGAAGCTGCTGGCGGATGGCGTGGTGACGGCATACGGGGTCGATACCGAAGACTTCCACACCGAAAAACCGGGCCGCGTTACTTTCTACTACACGACGGCCGACGCATCAGCCTTCGATAAGGCGAGCAAAGCGTTCGATGATGCGTTCGAGAAAAATCCGGCGCTCGTCAGCGCATTTCAGTCGATGGTCGATCGAGAAGGCCACCGTGATTTCCTGAACCGTTTACGCTACATGAGCAACAAGTAGTCAGGCAGAGATCGCTTCTCGTAGACGACAAGGCCCGCGCTATCTTGCATCGGCCGCAGTTGCGTTTAACGTGATCTCCAAGGGTGGTACATAGGCCGGCTTGACATAGCGATTGACCAGAAAACGTTCGCCATCCTTACTTACGTCGTAGGAGAACAGATCCGTATTCGAAATCGGGGCCCGGCTATGCACTTGAAACAGGGGCTGGGGCGTGCCTGAGGAGAAGGTATCGCCGGCGCTGATCGGGCTTGACATGAGCATCTCTTTTTCGCCGATAAAGAACAGCTCCTTGCCATCCGCTCTCCAGCGGGGTTCCGTCCCGCCGCCCTGCGAGATCTGCCATTTTCCAGCCGCGCTCGGAAATGAGGTGACATAGATTTCCGATTGACCCGACTCAGTCGACGAGTACGCCACCCATTTGCCATCGGGCGAGATCTGCGGGTTAAGCTGATTGCCTGCTCCGCTCAAAAAAGGAATGAGCTTGTGCTCACCGACGCTGATCAGAACTAAATCGGCGCTTCTGCCTACCCGCTCCAGCATGCACACGATGTACTTGCCGTCCGGGGACCAGGACGCGGGGATCAAATCGTCCTGCAGGCGGACACGAGCGATTACGCTGGCGGGTTCGAGCCCGCTGGCAGGTTTCACCATTACGGTCGTGAAATCCGCCACAACACGGAATGCGATGTATTTTCCGTCCGGGGACCAGATTGGAGTGGTCGCCTCTCCCTGCTCGAAACTGAAATGAGCAGCGGTATTCCGCACGAGATCACTCGTCCAGATATCGGAGGTGCCACCACTCGCCAAACTCCACATGTCATAGGCGACCGCCCTTCCATCCGGCGCGATGGCCGGGTTGGAGAGTGAGCCACTACTCCCGGCGGCCCCGAGTTCTTTGCCGGTTCGGTCATACCACGTCAAAGCGGATTGAGTGCCGCCAGCGTGAGCGTTCAGGATCAACGTGCCGCTCTCGGAAACGCTGAAGGCAGACCAATAGACAGTCGCCTCATAACCGGCTGAACGCGCAATCAGATGGGGTTCGCCGCTGACCTTGCCGGATCTGTAATCGAAATTCTGGCTCACGAGCTGATTATTCAAGTTGATATAGAAGAGGGTTCCTGGTGCGGCAAATCCAACGTTGGAACGATCGGACACAATGAATCGTTTTTCCTGCTTATCCAGAGAACTGAGAAAGGTGCCGCCTCTGGTCGGGTCGCCATAGCCCCAGAAAAGAAAATGATCACCGTCCGGCAGGAAGAGCGGCCATCTGTGCGATGCTTCTGCCGGCGCCATTATCTTTTGCGTCAGTGGCGCTACTCCCGTACCATCCGCGTTGATTCGCCATAGCGGCCCGCTGGCATCAGGCGAGTAAATGATGACGTTTTTTCGTCCCCAGCTACCGCCGCGAGGCGCAGCCACAGAGGCCAGGATGTGCTGCTCTATTCCATCAGCGCTCGCTTTGATCAACTTGCCGTGGGCAAAATAAGCAACGTGGCTGTCGTCCGGGGACCAAAAGGGATACGAGGCACCATCCGAGCCAGGTACTTCCATTTGCGTGTCACTGCCAATGCCGCGAATGAATAAGACCGGCACGCCTGTGACTTCATCGGGCGATACGAAGGCCATAAACCGCCCATCCGGTGCAATTGCGAAATTGGTTACCTCATTGCGCAGCGGAATCGCAAAGTGCATGGGGCGGAGGTACGGCCGTTTACCGTTGACGCGATAGGCGACAAGCGCAGCCACCGCTAATAACGCTGTGCAAACCACTGCCCACCAATACCGGGCCATCCGCGTCCTGCCCGGAACGGCTGCCGGCTGAGCACTCGAGTCTGAGCCGGAGAGCGCCGAGAGAGCAAACGCCAAGTCACGCGTGGACTGGAAACGATCAGCAGGATTCTTTTCCAGGCAATGGCGCACGATGCGCTCCAACCCGGGCGAAATCCGCGAAACCGGACCTTCGATATCGGCCGGCTCGGCATTCAGAATGGCGTTCATGGTTTCAATGGACGATTCGCCCGGGAATGCTCGTTTGCCGACGAGCATTTCGTACAGCACGGAACCGAAGCTGAATATGTCGGAGCGATGATCGGCGGTCATTCCGCGCACCTGCTCCGGCGACATGTATGCCGCGGTTCCCAACACCACGCCCGGATCAGTGGCCGACCGCGTCACTGTTGCGGCACGCGCATCTGAGAACTCTGCGCTGCGGGCTTGCTTTGCGATGCCAAAATCGAGAATCTTTACAACGCCGTCGCGCGTAAGCAAAATGTTTTCCGGTTTTAGATCCCGGTGCACGATGCCGCGCTCGTGCGCTGCCGATAGACCGCGCGCAATTTGGGTTGCGTATTCAATCGCCTTGCGGGAGCCTATCGGACCTTCCTTCAGGCGCTGCGCGAGAGTCTCGCCTTCCAGCAGCTCCGATACGATGTACTGCATTCCGGAGCTTTCACCGATATCGAAGACGGCAAGGATGTTTGGATGGTTCAGCGCTGCCAGCGCGCGAGCTTCCTTTTCAAAGCGCCGAAGCTTGTTCGCATCACTGCCAAGATACTGTGGCAGCACCTTCAATGCTATGTCGCGCTCCAGGCGGGAATCCCGGGCGCGGTATAC
Organism: Acidobacteriaceae bacterium; assembly: GCA_019233755.1. Lineage (GTDB taxonomy): Bacteria > Acidobacteriota > Terriglobia > Bryobacterales > Bryobacteraceae > Bog-105. The sequence continues at coordinate 49,144 of JAFAMD010000068.1, forward strand.
TTCGCCCATTCCGCCTGCGCCGATGGACGCGATTACCTCGTACGGGCCGAGTTGATCTCCAGCCGCAAGCGCCATCTTCCCCGTTCAGATGATTTTATCGTCACACCAAAGGCTTGAGTGACGGTACCGCCGGAAGGGGGCGGCCTGGCGGCGACTCCTTTAGGCAGCAAGTTTAGACAACGATTTTAGACAACAAGCCCCGCGCTACCGGGAATAGCGCGGGGCTTGTGTCAGCGGCATGTTTCCTAATGCATGTGATTAAAGAGGAACCAGAGCAGAATAATGCCCCCTGGCACCCCCAGGATCCATGCGAATAGATATTTCATTGTTTACCTCCGAGGGAAGAAGACGCTTCCAGGCTAAAGCGTGGTCGCCCGTCGGCTCATTGGTTTATCGGTCGTGGCGTAGTCCGCTGAGGCTTCCCCGGTAGAGGACACATCCTCCGCCCCGGTGCGCTTCAGCAGGTCTTTTGCCTTTGTCACCCAATCGCTGTTGTCGCAGTGAACCGAGAGGAGTATGCCGCCTTCTTTGATTCTGCCTTCGTATCGTTTGGCCTCGAATTCAGGAATACCCATACCGACCAGGGCGCCAATAACTCCGCCCACGACACCACCCGAGCCTACACCGGCCAAGGTGGCCATGATGGGACCCGCAGCGATAAAGGGACCGACGCCCGGAATCGCCAGGGCTCCAATGCCGACCAGTAAGCCAAGAGTTCCGCCAACGACGCCGCCGGCCACTGCACCGGTCGTGGTGCCTTCAGGCGCCTTGGTATGTTTCTCGTGCGCGAAATCCTTCGTACCGGTGTTATCCTGCATCAGTACCGAAAGATCTTCCGTGCGGAAGCCGGATGCCATCAACTGGTCAACCGCATTCTCCGCATCTGGACGCGTCCGGTAAATGCCGTAAACGGCCGTATTCTTTCCTGCCATGATTCTCCTTCTTGTAAGTTGTTTTTTTTGGGTTTACTTCTGGTCGCCCTTGACGGTCAGATCGTCTATGACATTTCCGTCTCCGGCGTACTTCTGCGCATGTTCTTCGATGGCGCGTTTTTCCTCTTCCGAATGCACCGGGCCTTTGAGCGTGACCTTTCCGTGATCCGCGATGATTTTGACGTTGTGGCCATACGTAGACAAAGATTTGTCTTTTACTACGTCATGGCGAATGTGGGATGCCATTTCGCGATCGGAGAGGTTGTTCTTTGCCTGATCTGCGGTTGGTTCGGATTGATTCCTGTCTTGCTTATTTACTTTGGTATTATCAGGCGCCGCGCTCTGACCGGCTTGCTGAGCTTGAATGGGTGCCGTGCACAAAGCGCCTGCTATGAACAGGCTGCATAGCGCGGAGCCAATGCTTTGCTTGGTCATTCGCCTCCTTTCGTGCACTTAAAGAGCAAGGAGCGGGCCAATGACGAGTCTGGCGAAGCATGATGTTTGCGGCGGGAGCGTATAGCATTGAGGCCTAAATGTTTTCCGAAAAACAGAGGACGGATAAGCGGCAATGGGAGCGGCAACAGGGAAATATTTTCAGGCGTAATATTTTCACGCAGCCCGGCAGTTTCTCCGTGGATGCCCGAACCATTCACAGGGTGAAATACATGGATCAGATTGCAACCTTCCTTCGTATTGCCGTTGAGGTAAGGAAGTGTGAGGATTCTTCTTCTCGCGATTCTTCTTATTGACGCGGGCAGTTTGCCGGCAGATGAACAGACATCCAAAATATCTGCTGACGAGATCATGAAGAAGGTCGCGGAGAACCAGGACCGCGAACAAAAGGAGCGAGCCAGCTTCGTCTACGAAGAGAACATCCGGGTGACGACTCGCCATACCAACGGAAAGCTGGCCCGCGAAGAACGAACGGGCTTTCTGGTCACGCCCACTCCGAAAGGAACAGAAAAAAAGCGCGTGTCAATTACGGGTAGCTACTGGTATAAGGGCCGCTACGTCGACTTCAGCGGCGAACCCGTTCCTCAGGCCGAGAGCCTGGATGGGCAACTAGCCTCCAGCTTCCGCGACGATCTGACGAACGACAATTCGAAGGACGGGCTCGGCAAGGATCTTTTTCCGTTGACGACTGAGGGGCAGAAGGACCTGAAGTTCGAACTCGCAGGAGAGCAGACCGTTGCCGGCCGCAAGGCATACCGGATCCGGTTTGCACCCGAAGACAAGGGAGATCTCACCTGGGCCGGTGAAGCTCTCATTGACGAAGAAGAGTTTCAGCCCGTCTCTGTCTATACCCGCTTGTCGCGCCGGCTGCCATTGTTCGTCCGCAGCGTTCTCGGCACGGATCTTCCCGGGTTTGGTTTCAACACGCAATACTCTCGGGTGGACAAGGACATCTGGTTTCCGGTCAGCTTCGGCACCGAGTTTCGCCTGCATGCGATTTTCTTTATCAACCGCACGATCACGGTTTCGATGGAAAACAAGAACTTCAAGCGGGGCAGCGCGGAGAGCCATATCCGCTACGAGGACGAGAGCCCGAAGTAACCCGCGTGCCGCAGCATAACGAACGATGGACGCCCGGTGATATGATTCAGCGGTTCTGACGGACTGCTTTCAGGAATGATGAGCATGCAGTGGAACCGCCGGCGGTTTCTTCGTTCAAGCGCCAGTGGGCCGATGGTTCTGGGATCAGCAGTCAGGCATCAGCAGTCAGGGATCAGCAGTCAGGCATCAGCAGTCAGGCATCAGCGGTCAGGCATCAGCGGTCAGCCATCAGCGGTCAGCCATCAGCAGTCAGGCATCAGCAGTCAGGCATCAGCAGTCAGGCATCAGCTGGGGTCGCGCTGTTGGGCGTGTTCTGGGCAAAGAGAAACTGTCCGACAAACAGTTTCGGGAGAGCTTTTGTCAATCATTCTTCTTCCACCCAGGTCAGGCCACTTGGCCAAAAAGTGTTACCGATGCGCGTGGATTATCCTGATACCTATCCGCCCGGTCGGTACTGAGCAACCGACCGCCCCTTGGGGAGGTCGCTAACGCCAGATAGCTGAACGCTGAGGGCCGGAAGCACCGACAGGGGACGGCCAAGCTGTACCTCAATCACACGGGTGCACGTCCCAAAAACGGACAATGGCGAACAGATTCAGGCGGTCCGGCGGTTCAAGTCTGCCTATTTACGATGCGAACTTATGGAGGGCAGCATGCGTCTTGGACTTTGATACGTGGACTGGAATGGCCGACAGCGACATCCTGCAAACGATCTCAGCCTCGAATGATTCGACCGTGGCCGTGGAGGTGTTTAAGACGGGGTTACTGCGTAAACGCAGGAATATCCTGTTTTTCGAACGTTTCAGCGGGGAACTCTGTTATTCACCGGAGCGCCCGGAAAGCTCGCATGTGGCGCTCTCTATTGACGCCAAATCAGTGGTGTGCCGCGATAAATGGCTCAAACCGAAGAAGCAGCGGCGCATCGCCGATTATGCGCGGAACATCGCCCTTGCGGCGGACAAGCATCCGGAAATCCGATTTTCATCGACGCGGATGGCTGCCAAGCCTCTCCGTGGGTTCGTGGCCGAATGTGAGTTGAGCCTTCGGGGCGTAACGCGCCCGGCTGCAGTGAATGTCGTTTTCAGTCCGATGAGCCACGGCCGTTTGCAAATTGATGCGGATACGCAGATCCGCCTCACGGATTTCGGAATCGAGCTGCCCACGTCGCTATTCGGGCTTATCGGGACAAAGAACGAGGCGATGGTTCATCTATTGCTATGGGCTACGGTGCCGGCCCTGAAACAGACAAGTTAATTTGTAAAATTTTATAGAATTCTCTCGTTTTAGACGTGCACCTGACGCCCTTCCGAGTGGCAGAGAACTCCGGGAAAAAGTAATATCCACTAGGCATCGTCACTGCCAGATAACACTTCAAGGGGCGTTATGAGACACGTATTCGCGCGGAATGGCGTACTTATTTCGGCCGTTTTCTTCCTGTTCACCGCTGGCCCGGCACGGTCAGCGGAAAGGCTCGTACCCGTGGCTCCGGCAACCGCGGACCGAGCGGTCGAATTCGATGTTTATCTGCCGCTGCAGCACGCCGACGAACTCGATCAACTGCTGGAGGCCCAGCACACGGCTGGCTCGCCCAGCTATCATCAATGGCTCACGCCGCAGCAGTTCCGCAGCCGCTTCGGACCCAAGCCCGATGACATCGCCAAGGTAACGCAGGCATTGGAGGCCGCGGGATTTACCGTAAGCGTGCCTCACAGCCACGGAGTTCACGTGGTAGGAACGGTGGACGCGGTACAAGGTATGTTCGGCGTTCGCCTATGGACCGGCAGGACGGCCAGCGGTCTCGAGAAACTCATTGCTACCGAACCAATGGCTCTTCCGACTGCTCTCAGCGAGGCCGGGGCGCAGATTGTAGCGTTCTCGCCCGAGATTCGTTATCACGTTCACTCTCACGTTATAGGCGAGGTTCCGGATAATCGCAATTCACCGCACGGCGGTTACTGGTTCACCGATTTGAAGCAGGCTTACGACTTCCCTTCGTACCAATCGCTCAATGGGAAGGGGCGAACTATTGCGATAGTCATTGCTTCGGATTTCAAGGACAGCGATATTAATGCGTATTTCGCGCATGAGAAGCTTTTCCCCCCCAAAGCCCCCAGAGTGCTTCGCCGGCCCGTCCTGGGCGGGGCACCATTCGACCCGAACAGCAGCAACTCGATTGAGTGTGAGCTCGATATCCAGCAATCCGGCGGCATGGCGCCGGGCGCTACGATTATCGATTACAACGTTCCGGACTTATCGGACGCCGGGGTTTTGGCCGGCTACGTATCGGTCCTCGAAGACAACAGAGCTGACATCGTTAATTCTTCATTTGGGATCTTTGAAGCGAATTTTATAGCTGCCTACAACGGCGGGGTCGATATGACCGGCATTCTGAGAGTCTATGAAGAGGTGTTCAAACAAGGCAATTCGCAAGGGATCACTTTCGTAGCGAGCTCCGGCGATTTCGGGGGATTGAATGCTCCGTCGGTGAGTTACTTTACGACTCCGCCGAGAACTCCACCAGTGATTGCAGGCATTTTGGAAGCCGGCATTAATCATCCGGCATCGAGTCCTTACGTGACGGCAGTGGGCGGTACCAACCTTATCACGACCTTCAATCGTCCAAGTCTGGAGTCGAAATACGTCAGCGAAAATGCGTTTGGCGACCCCCTGATCCCGTTCGATCCTTACGGCACTGGCAACCTGGCCTCTGGCGGCTTCTGGGGATCCGGCGGCGGGGAAAGCATCATCTTTGCAAAACCCGGATATCAACAACTGGTCAGCACCGGTTCGAACGCCCGCACGATCCCCGATATTTCCCTTCAGATGGGCGGCTGTCCGGGGGGAATTGCGAAACTGCCGTGCGGACCGGATCGCAGCTTCGTCATCTCGGTATTCAACGGGAAACGGATCGGGTTGATCGGCACGAGTGCTTCGTCTCCAGAGTTCGCTGGATTACTGGCGGTCAAAGAGGAACAACTCGGAGGCCGAAGGGTCGGGAACGAGAATTTCGACATATACGCGCTGTCGGCTTTACAGCGGATCTTTCCGTTCCTGGAGTTCTACCACCAGGACATACCGGGCTTCAACGGATTGTTCCACACACACCACGGATACAACCTGGTGCTCGGCAACGGTACGCCGTTGGGCCGAAACTTCGCTTTCGCGCCGAACGATCCACCCGCGGGCGATCCGCAGACGCCGTCGAACCCCTGATAGGGGGTAAGTCAGACAGATACGCTTCTCGCTCCAGCCACCGGCATGAGGCGGCCGGTGGCTACGTCGAAGATGTAGCCGTACAACCGAATGGACTTCGGAACGAGCGGGTGGTTACGAATGCGCTCCACGTCTTCCCGAACGCTCTTGGCCTGGTCGGCAATGGTAAGCCAATCAATCTCGCTGGCAGCCGTCGAGCCCGGACCGGCACCGGTATCTTTCCATTTGCCGTTTTCGAAAGACGCGGTTTCCAGACTGTTGCCGAGAAGTTCCACCATGATGTCGTTGGTGAACAACTCCATGCCGCAGTTAGTGTGGTGAATAACGAACCATTCCTTAGTACCGAGCAGCTTGTAAGAGATGACAAGGGAGCGAATGGCATCATCGCTCGCCCGTCCCCCGGCGTTTCGAATGACGTGGGCGTCTCCTTCCGCCAAGCCGGCAAATTTCGCCGGATCGAGACGCGCGTCCATGCACGTCAGAATGGCGAATTGCCGCCTGGGAGGCATGGCAAGTTTCGCCTTTTCAGCAAACGTGGCCGAGTAGGATTCATTTGCCGCCAGCACCTCATCGAGAACCTGGGACATTTCATTCTCCTTTTTCCGGTTGTCCGGGAACTTATTAGACAGAAATCCTGAGAAAAAGGTTTGCTGGTCGGGACCGGCTATTGAGGAACTCGCGCAATACGGGCGCGGTACCAAGCGCCCCGCCCCAAGGCTTAGCGAGTTCCTTTGCTGTCTGGCGGCGCGCATCCGCGCCCTTTGCGCTTCCAAGGAACTCGCGCAAAACGGGCGCGGTACCAAGCGCCCCGCCCAAGGCTTAGCGAGTTCCTTTGTTGTCTGGCGGCGCGCATCCGCGCCCTTTGCGCTACTCTTTCTCGTAGAACGTAACGTCGTGAACGTGGCGCCCTTGAGCGTCGGTGCCGTCAAATACGTATTTCATGGTCTTGCCGTCCTTCATGATGACACCATGGCCCGTATAGCTCTCCTTACCGATTTTCCACTTGTGCTCCACCATATTGCCCTTCTCCGTAGAAGTAACCGAGGCTTCCTGCAGGCCGTCAATCGGCACCTCCGCGCCGTTTGAGGGCGCGTAGGACCAGTGAGCGGTCTTGCCATCGGCCGATTCTTCGTCAACCGTGACTTTGCCCTCTGCGATCGTTACCGTTTGGCTCTTAGGCGGCGGCCCAGGGCTGAACGTCGACTTCGCAACATTTACTTTCCACGTGCCGATCCACGGACTCGTTGCAGTGGACTGGCACAGCAGAACGCCTGCCGCAAGCAGGCCGAAGATTACAGCAACGGATTTCATTCTTTGTCTCCTTCTGAAAAGGGCCGGAGGGAATGATATCAGCTTTTGGAGGTTACACGGAGTGGCGCTTGCTAGCGGCCCTGAGGAGTGAACAGAGTAGCGGGTGCATAACCTTCGCAAAAATGCCTTCTTGTCAGCGGAATAACGGCAGCGGTAAATAGAAGCATGAAAATAGGCGTTATCGGATCAGGCAATGTGGGCGGCACGTTAGGCAGCCGCTGGGCGCAGGCGGGGCATACCGTGGTTTTCAGTTCACGGGATCCGGCGTCTGAAGAGATGAAGAAGCTGCTAGCGCGCGCGGGCGGAGGCGCGAGGGCTGCTTCGGTTGCCGAGACGGCAGCAGCAAGCGACGTACTGCTGCTCGCGACACCGTGGCCGGCGAATAAAGAAGCGCTCGCAAGCGCCGGAAATATGGGCGGGAAAGTGCTGATCGACGCCACAAACCCTCTGCTACCGGACCTTTCGGGCCTGGCGGTCGGGATGAACACATCCGGAGCGGAACAGGTTGCGGCATGGGCACCGGGTGCCAAGGTCGTGAAGGCGTTCCACACTGTAGGGTTCAACATTATGGCGAATCCGGTGTTCGGCTCCGAGCGGGCGGTGCTCGCGTACTGCGGCAATGACGCCCCGGCGAAGGAGACGGTGAAGCAACTGGCGACGGAGCTTGGGTTTGAACCGATAGATGTCGGGCCGCTAACGCAGGCGCGCTTGCTGGAGCCGTTTGCGCTGCTCTGGATTTCGATGGCGTTGGCTCAAGGTTTCGGCCGGGACTTCGCGTTCAAGCTGCTTCGGAGGTAGGCGCCTCGACAACTGGTACCAACAGTTCCAAAGTAATGTAACCGCTTCCGGTGAAATCGAATCTAGTAACAGGACCGTGGGGGTCTCGCAATCCCACAGCTTGCTTTCTGTACTGAAAGAGGTCTCCATGTTGATCGAGCACTCTCTCCGTTCCGGGGCGAGACTGGCCAGCCTGGTCGCGATCGCCTTTACCGCGCAACTTCTTATGGCCGATGAGTACGGCCAAATAAACCTGGTTTCCGATGTGCCCGGGATGGCTGCCCATACGGACCCTAATCTCAAGAATCCGTGGGGAGTATCATTTGCCCCCGCGTCGCCGTTCTGGGTTTCGAATCAAGTAACGGGAACGTCGACGCTGTACACGGGCACCGGGACCAAGGTTCCTTTGACAGTCTCTATTCCGCTGGGCAATCCAACCGGGCAGGTTTTCAACTCCACAAAGGGATTCAAGCTGTCAGACGGGAGTAAGGCGCTCTTCATCTTCGATACGTTAAGCGGCACTATCGACGGATGGAACGGGGGCGCCGGGACGACCGCTTTGCAGGTCGTGTCAAAGCCGGGTGCCCTCTTTACGGGCCTTGCTCTGGCTGCGGACCGGTTATATGCAGCGGATGCCACCGGACATATTCGGGTATACAACTCCAGTTTTCACCCCGTAACGCTGTCGGGTGGCTTCAAGGACCCTAATGCCATAGCAGGCTTTGTGCCGTTCAACATCGAGGCGATTCACGGGGACCTGTACGTCACGTATGCGGAACTGACATCGCACGGCACCGGCCTTCCCGGCGGCTACGTCGACGTTTTCCATACCAATGGAGATTTCGTGAGGCGGGTCGCCACCGGAGGGCCGCTCTATGCGCCCTGGGGAATGACGGTGGCTCCGGCCGGTTTCGGCAGTTTCGGGAAAGACTTGCTGGTGGGCAACTTCGGAAACGGAGAAATTCTGGCTTACGATCCGACGACGGGAGCGTTTCTCGGAACGCTGAACGATGAACACGGCCATCCGATTGTGAATGATTTTCTGTGGACGCTCGCGTTCCGGACGGGCGGCTCAGGTGTCAATACGAACGCGCTCTATTTCACGGCCGGTATCAACAACCAGAAAGACGGCGTGTTTGGTTCGATCATACCGACCCCTGAGCCAGGAGCGTTCCTTCTGGTGGCGGCCGGCCTAGCGGGCCTGGCGTTGCTGAAGCGGCGCAAGCGGCGGGCACTCGAACAACATCCGGATTGACAACCGTTCAAAGAAGGAAGATTCTTCCGGTAGGAGTCGCTTATGTGGCGGACGCGTGTCTTGTGTCTGTTGGCGCTGTGCTTTCTAGCCTGCGCCTATGCAAGCGGTCAAGCAGTGATTGCTGCACATTCGGGGGTAGTGAACTTCTCTGAAGGCGCGGTACTTCTGGATGATCAGCCGTTAAACCAGAGTGTCGCAACCTTTCCGAGCATCAAAGAAGGGTCAACGTTACGGACGGAGGAAGGCCGCGCGGAGGTTTTACTGACTCCGGGCGTGTTTCTCCGCCTCGATAAGAACAGCGCAATCCGAATGGTATCGAACGAGCTATCGAACACGAAGGTAGAGTTCCAGCGCGGCGCCGCCATTCTCGATTCGACAGACGGAAACTCCGGGAACTCCGTTGTGCTGTTATACAAGGCTTACCAGTTGCGATTTCCGAAGCCGGGCGTGTACCGGCTGGATTCTTCGCCGGGAGTTCTCGAAACGTACAGCGGCGAAGCCGAAATAGCGGGCGGCGGCGAGGCAGCGAAAAAAATCGACGATTCCCACCAATTCTTTTTCGATATCGGGATGGAAACGAATAAATACGGCGAAGCCACGGCTGATGCCTTTTCCGAGTGGGCAAGAGCGCGCAGTGAAACGATTACGGCGGCCAATCGGGCAGAGCAGAGCGCAAGCGACCCGGGCGACCTGAACAGCAATGATCCTTTGAACGGAATCGGGGCCGGCCTTCCGCTTGGCTCGCCGGGCTACGGTTCACTCGGTAGCGGTTCGATCGGCTACGGCTCATCCGGTTATGGTTCAGTGGGCTATGGTTCGCTGGGCTATGGCTCACCGGCTTATGGTCCGCTCGGCTGGCCGGTAACGATAGGCGGCGTTTACGGTTTTTATGGCTTGTACGGGTGGCCGTACATGGGTTCGTTTGGGTACCCTATTGCTGTGGTTTACGGATACCCGAGCCTCTACGGCCGCAGTTGGAACAATAGATATGGGAATCATCGCTCCGCGTATCCGGTTGTTCCGACGGGCAGTACGGTTTTGCACACAAGCACGCTTCCGCCCGTTCTGGTAGGCCCCCACACGACGACGCCGCTGATCGGTCACCCGGCAACAATGCCGCATACGACTGTCGGCATCCCTCGATCACCCGTGACAGCTCACCCGATGGGTGTGCCACACGGCTTTGGCGGGCATCCCAGATAGGGCCGCCCGTAGCAACTTCGCACGCTGTCAATCGGCCGGGGCGTAATAGCCGAGGCGCCAACGCGCTTTTAACTGTGGCAGCCCCTGCGGCGGTTTCAGCTTAACTTCTACACGCCGGTATTTGCCATCTTTGTTGTGATTTGAAGGCGCGTAAGCGAGAACGTACTGGTTGCGGAGTTCAATACCGATTCGGCTTGCGATGGCGGGCAAATCCCTGTCCGTCTTTACCGCAAATGCGCGGCCACCTGTTTGTTCGGAGATTTGGGACAGCAGTTTGGGTCCGGACATTTCAGCGGCGGTCAGGCCCAATAACGGAAACGGCTCAAACACGCCCATTGAATAGACCTGCACATCGGCCTCGCGCACCAACTGATTGATCTCCGGCGCGGTATAGCGGCTGTTATTGTCGCCGCCATCGGAAATAATCAAAAGCGCCTTGCGCGGATTTTTCGCTTTTTTCATCTCGCGCAGTCCGGTAGAGACGGCATCGAGCAACGCAGTCAGCCCCTGGGATTCGGCGCTCGCCAGCTTGTCCTGGATCATCCGGGGGTCAGTCGAGAACCCGGAAAGCAGTTCGGCACGATCGCTGAACTCGATGAGGAACACTTCGTCCTGCTTGTTCATAGTCCTCAGAAATTGGGCTACGGCCTTACGTGAAGTTTCGAGCTTCGACCCCATGCTGCCGCTGGTATCGACGAGCAAACCAACCGAAAGCGGCGCATCCTCACCGGCGAACTGCGTGACCTTCTGTTCTATTCCATCCTCGGAAAGCGTGAAATCGTCCTTCTCGAGACCGAGAACAAACCGATTGGATGAGTCAGTAACGGTGACCGGTATAACTACCAGCGTTGTATCCACACGCAGGTTGAGACCGGAGGGGCCTGGCGGCGTCTCGCCGCTGGGAGCAGCGTCGCGTGATGAATCGCGGGGCTCCTGCGCCGCCGCACCGGCCAGCAGCGCAAAAAATACCAGGAGAATCAAATATGCACCGGGGACTCGCGGCCGCATGAAAATGATTTTCCCGCTTCTCGGCGGGCAATGGGAGAGACGCCTATTTCGTCGTAAAATGAACCTCGCCGGCAGCGGAGTTATCTTGGCGGCAAGACTCGGCTTCCTCTTCGTATCGCTACTTGTGCTGGTTAAAGGACAAGCACTTCTTGCACCGGAGGAGGCGCGCGAACTAAATCATGCAATCGACGCCGGACTCAGAGGAGACCGGCTCGGCTGTAATATTCAGCCCGAACCTGTATCCCTCAGTTTTTCGTTCCGGTTTGAAGCCGGTTACACAGTTACTTGTCCGGTTAGAGTCTTCGACGGCAAAGAGGGCCAAGTCTATTCGTTCGTGCGCGTCACTCCAGAGAACGGTGAGTCGGTCGTGCTGGGCGAGAGATTCGGCATTCCGGCTATACCACCGGATCCAAGCGGTGACTTCAAAAAGGTCAGGGCGGAGATCGAGTTCAGTGGCGCGTTTGCGATTGGGGAGGGCCAGTATTCGGTAGAAGTAATTGTCGCCGATCATCGCAAGCGACTGGTTCGCAAGCAATGGCGCATTCATGCGAGCCGGCACCGTTCCGAGCAATCAGTGCAAATAGCGATGGAGCCCGCAAGCGTGGCGCCGCTGCTGACCCAGCCATGGGACGGAGGTGTCGAAAGACCCGGAACCGGGCGGCGCGTCACGATTATCGTGGATGCAGCACCAATCAACCCGCGCGCGCTGAAACTGCATGCGTGGGACCGCGCTCTATTGCTTGATTGCGTATCGTCTCTGCTGGCACACACAGATTTCAGATCCGTTCGGCTTATCGCGATCAATCTGGATCAGCAGCGAGAAATCTTCCGTGAAGACAACCTCGACAGAAAAGGCTGGTCAGACCTGGGACATCGCCTGCGCGACCTGGAGCTCGGTACCGTTTCCTACAAGGTGGTGGAAGACCAGCAAGGATGGTCCAACCTGCTGATTCGCCTCTTGAGACAAGAAGCGGCTTCGCGCGAGCCGTCGGATGCCGTTATTTTTGTTGGCCCAACCTCGCGAATTACATCCCGACTGCCAGCCGAGCTGCTGCCAAAGGAAGGGAAAGGGGAATTCTTCTACATCGAGTACTATCCGGCCTGGCTTAACGGCGGCGAATTTCCAGATGCGCTGGCTCACATTACGCGGGCGCTTGGCGGCGAAGTGCTGAAGATCCACTCGCCCGGCGAACTGGCGCAAGCTATCCAGAAAATCCAAAAGCGACTGGCGCCGCAAGATACCGGCCCGGCACCCCACTGAGTGGCATGGACATGCTACCGAGCGTTAGCGCTCCGGGAACGTGCGCGCTACAGAGGAGCACCTGTAAAGTAGATTGGAGATCGAAAAGGAGAGACGATGGTCACTTTGGCAGATGCAAGACGCATCATTGCAGCAGCAGAAAAGAAGGCGCAAGAGATCGGCCAACCGTCGAACATTGCGGTAGTCGATCAGGGCGGGAACCTGGTGGCGCACGTGCGGATGGACAACGCATGGTTTGGAAGCGTGGACATTTCAATCAATAAGGCCTGGACATCACGGGCGTTCGATATCGCGACCAAAGACCTGGCGCGGCATAGCCAATCCGGCGAGCAATTCTTCGGCATCCATACTTCGAATCACGGGCGCGTGATGATTTTTGCCGGCGGCATACCGCTGAAGCGCGATGGCAAGGTAGTGGGCGCCATCGGCGTCAGCGGCGGCTCCGGAGAGCAGGACCAGGCCGTGGCGGAAGCGGGCGCGGAAGCGTTCTAGAAATCGAACTGCAGACGAACGTTGGCACTGCGGGGCGGGCCGATCGCAGTGCCGGAAAACAGTCCGGCGAAGTTGATGACGTTGAGCTTATCGGTAAGGTTTGAAACTTCGCCCTGCAGCCGAAGCGCCGATTTTTCACGCTTCCAGAGATCGGCGCCGGCTGCGATGTCGAGAGAGAAATTCGGGCGGACGCGGCCGGCGCTGAAGTTCACGCGGCTAATGATTTGCGGACCGTATTGCGCGATCAGGCTGGGAATATCGACGTTCCCGTTGATCTCTACGGGAAGGCCGCTACCGTATTCGGCGGACACCGCGGCCCATACGCGCGGCGTGATCTGGTAACGCGCACGCGCGCGGGCAAAGTTTCGCTCATCCTGTGATATCGGGAAGCTGCTGGTAACGGCGAGCACACCTTCGGAATCCTCGCCGAGGAAAAGTCCACCCGCGACAGGAAGCTGTGCGATGCCCAGCAAGTTTGAATAGCTGAGGAATCCTGAGAGATTGTGCCACTGCGGAAGATCAAGCTTGACGTCGACGCCATGAACCTGAGCACTGGCGAAAGCAATGGGGAAGCTGATGCCGGTGTTCAGGAAGACGTCGTCGTCAGCGTAGTTGACGAAGGTCCGGCGGTATAAAGTTGCCTCCAGGCGGGCTTTGTTCGCGATGTTCTGCGTGAAACCGGCTTCGATGTAATTGCCGGTTGAAGGGGGCACGGGGATGCGGAGAACTTCCGGACTCAGGCTGTCCACCTCAGGAGAACTGGCGAGCAGAAGGTTTTCGATGGCAGGGGTTTGAAAGACGCGGTCATAAGAGAAGCGGAAGACGGTGTCGGTCTTCTTCACGTAGTACGCCACGCCCAGACGCGGGCTGAACGCGTGATCGTGCACAAGGAAAGAATAATGATCCCAGCGCAGGCCGGCGCTCACGGTGAAGTTGTTGAAGCGGAGGTTGTCCTGAGCCCATAGGGACTGTTCACGATCGATAGCGTGATCGTAAAAGTTGAAAGTGGGCGGCGTGCCGGGGTCGAAGTAAGAGGGATCGGTGATCTGGTATTGGAGCGCTTCGGTGACGGGCGCGTAGACTGCGTCTCCGCCGAAGTTCAGATCATGCCGGCCATAGTGTGCGGAGAGGCTGGTATTCAGATAACTGCGCCGGAAGCCACGCTGCTGCGCGGCAATGATGGGAGTAGACAGGGCATTCGACCAGAGATTGGCCGACAAGTCCTCCACTACCAAGCGAACATTAAGCAGCAGCCTGGCTGAGAACGCGTGCGAATAGCTGGCCTGGCCGAGATCCTCCGGCGCGTTCCGGTTCTGTAGCTGCCCGGCAACCTGCTGAAGATTTTCATTCGGAACCTCGAACGACGCCTGGCGGCGGCTGAAGCCGATGTGGAGACGATCCGCGGAACTTAATTCCCAATCATAGGCGCCGTTGATGCCGTCTGAGGTGCCGGTGTTGGTGTAGTTGCCGAGAACGGGAGGATCGAGGTAATGGCCGGTGTGATTTCCCAGTGCGCTGATAGTAAGCGCGCTATTGGACCATCCGTAAGAAATAGACGCCAAGCCCTCCACCGTGTTGAAACTGCCGCCCCCGAATTCGGCGGAGCCATGAAGACCCTGGCGCAGGTCCTGTGTAGTGGTTACTTCTACAATGCCCCCCAATTTGCGGCCGAACTCGGCGGGAATGTTGCCGGTGAGAACATTCAGCTCAGACACTTCACTGGTTTCAAGACCGGGGGCGAAACCGGGAGAGCGGTTCTCGTCCATCGGAATGCCGTCGACTACAAATAGCGTCTGGTATTCGGAGCCGCGCGGGTGCAAAACACCATTGGCTTCAAAGATCCAGCCCGGCTGGTCGTTCACAAGATCTAGCAAACCACGGCCAGGAATAGGAGACTGTTGTTCCTGAAGCTGCTGTTCGCCAACGGAGTAAGTAACACCGGTGCGATGAGGGTCAACGAGCGTGGCCGTGTCTTTTACTGTAACTTCGGTAGAAGCGCCTTTGAGGCTAAGCTGAACGTGAACGTCGTGCGGCACGGCGGACCGGATTTCGAGCAGAGCGGAATAAGACGAGAAGCCGGGATGATCAACCGTAAGCCGATACACGCCAAAAGGCAGATGCTGAAACTGAATCTGGCCGGCGTCGTTCGTCTTATTCTGGCGTCTGGTGCGCGTGGCTTCGCTGACTAAGGTCACTGTGGAGGGGAGGGCCAAGCCGCTGGGATCAGACACGTCGAGGTGAAGGGCACCGGTCTCAAACTGCCCCAAAGCAGGCAGGCATAAAAACAGACATAAAATAAGGCGTAAGAAGCGAACGATCACAGAAATACGTTGATGACCATTGTGCCATTGACGAGGTGAGAAGGACTGAACCGAACAAAGCCAAGCGGGACCGTATCTACTAACTGAGGGGGATTAGATGACCACCGCGCCGCAACCGCCGAGCTCGGATACCGGGCACATTTGGATCAGCCAGCCCGGGGGACGCTCCAATTGCTACTCAGACCCCGAGGGCAGGTTCAGCATTATTGCAGCCGGCCGGACGGACGCACAGGAAGTGGTACGTATGGAGGCTTATTCGGCAGCCATGGCGTTCGTAAATGGAAAATTTGATGTACACGGCGACATCCTGGCCGCGATACGGCACTTCTCAAAACAACCTCATTCTCGTTTTCGAGACAAGTTGTTCTCTGTGCTCGCGCGCCTGGAGCATCTTCGAATTTATTCGCGGTTTGGAGGCAGAGATAAATCGGCAGATAACATTCAATTTCATTACGACCGCTCAAACGAATTTTACGCGCAGTTTCTGGATTCCCGGATGATTTACTCGGAAGCCTCGTTCGAAGATCCCGAAGATTCGCTGGAACGAGCGCAAACAAGGAAACTGGACAGGATTTGCCGCGATCTGGCACTTCGCCCGGGCGAGCGTTTCCTTGATATAGGATGCGGTTGGGGCGGGCTCATATCGTACGCGGTCGAGCACTACGGCGTCGCCGCGCACGGCTGCACACTGAGCTCGAAGCAACTGAATTTTGCCCGAACGGTCATCGAGCGCGCCGGAGTGCAGGATCGCACTACGGTGAGCCTATGCGATTACCGGGATTTGGAAGGGCGTTTCGACAAAATTGCATCCGTGGGAATGTTCGAGCACGTGGGGCGTGGACGGCTGCAAGGATATTTCGCGAAGGTGCATGCATTGCTGAATGAAGGAGGGCTGTTTCTTAATCGCGGGATCGTGCGGCCGGAAGGTGTACCGGACAGTCCCGAGACATTTTTCATTCAGAAGCAGGTATTCCCCGGCGGCGAACTGGTGCACCTGAGCGATGTCATCCGTGAAGCGGAGCGCGCGGGTTTTGAGCCGGTGGGACTGCAGGATTTGCGCATCCATTATGCCCGAACCTGTGCGGCATGGGTTAAGAACCTGCAGAGTAACGCCGTGAATTGCCGCGCGCTGGTGGGTGACAGGGCATACCGGACGTGGGTTTTGTATCTGGCAGGCTCGGCGGTGGCCTTCGAGCAGGGCCGGATTAGCGCAACCCAGGTGCTGCTGGCGAAGCGAGGAGAGCTTTCAAAGATCAAGAAAGCTTTCAGCCTTCAGCGCTCAAGAAAGCTTTCAGCCTTCAGCGCTCAGCTTTCAGCCTTTTTCCCGCGCACAACGGCACAAAGCGCCTGTGCGCTCAATCTTTTCCGGGGCAGGTCACTCATCCAAGGGGTTCACCCCAAGCTAACTGATAGCTGATAGCTGATGGCTGACCGCTAGCGGCTGAAAGCTATCATTAGCGCCGTTCGTTCAAGCGGGCACGGCCGAGCGCCAGTTCGGCAGAAAAATAATTGCGCCCAAATCACCGCAAACCCAGCAAAGACGCATATGCAGCGACGACAACATAGAATGGCGCTATGCACCAGAGTGAAACGGCGGTGACCCGGGAGACTCACACTTCCTCGGCCACGCGCTTCCGGTGGTTTATCTGCGGACTGCTTTTTTATGCGACGACGGTCAATTATATGGACCGGATGGTGCTCGGGATTCTTAAGCCGACCATCGCGCACGATCTTGGATGGAGCGAGACACAGTACGGACTGATCAATTCCGCTTTCCAATTGGGATACGCGATAATGATGCCGGTCGCGGGACGAATTATCGACTGGGTGGGTCTGCGCGTCGGGTATACACTCGCGGTTCTTTTCTGGAGCATCTCTTCCATGTGCCATGCTCTCGCCGGGAACGCGATCCAGTTCAGCCTGGCGAGGCTGGGGCTTGGTCTCGGCGAGGCCTCCAATTTTCCGGCGGCGATAAAAACGGTTGCCGAGTGGTTTCCGCAAAATCAGCGCTCGTTGGCGACGGGCATTTTTAACAGCGGATCGAATATTGGGGCAGTACTTGCACCTCTGGCTGTACCGTTGATCACCGCGCACTTCGGCTGGCACGCGGCTTTCCTGGTTACCGGCACGCTCAGCATGTCCTGGGCGTTCGTTTGGTTCTTCACCTATCGCGACCCGGAGAAGCATCCGAAGGTGAACAAGCAGGAACTGACGCTGATCCGTTCCGGCAGCGACGCGGCGCCATCGGTTAAGCTCAGCTACCCGAAGCTTTTGAGTAAACGGTCGACTTGGGCATTTGTACTCGGCAAGTTCATCACAGACCCGGTCTGGTGGTTCTATCTGTACTGGATTCCCGGGTTCTTGCAGCTCAAATACAAGGTAGACCTGATTCACCTTGGGCCGCCATTAGTCACCATTTATGTGCTGGCGGATGTGGGTTCCATCGGGGGCGGCTGGCTCTCGTCGCATCTGATGCGCCTGGGATGGACAGCAGGAGGAGCACGGAAGACCGCCATGCTTGTCTGCGCCGTGTGCGTCGTGTCGGTCATGTTCGTGCCAGCCGCGGCCGGGAACCTCTGGCTCACCGTTGCGCTGATCAGCATCGCCGCAGCCTCGCACCAGGGGTGGTCGGCAAATCTGTTTACCGTTGTATCCGACTGCTTCCCGCGATCGGCCGTCGCGTCCGTCATCGGGCTGGGCGGCCTGGGCGGCGCGATTGGCGGGATGCTGGCGCAGCCAGCCATCGGCCGCTGGCTGGACTTGTCGCATGAACATTATTCGCCGCTGTTCTGGGTGGGGGGTTCGGCCTACTTGTTTGCCTTGCTAATCATTCACCTGCTGCTGCCGCGATTCGAACGGGTAGATGCGCGTAATTAGATTTCGCTTACTTCAAAGAGATCTTGCGGGTCTGTAGCAACCGGAGATGCTCCGACAACGATAACGATCTCGAGGCTGACGTATGGTCAGCTCAAGTCGGTATCCAGGAGGATTCTCATTATGGCTGGAGCGGTTACCAGTCGTGGTTCGGTTGTGCTGAGTGACAGCGAGGTAGAACCATCGGTTCACAATAACGGGGCAAGCACAAGTGGGGCCAACACGGCAGAAGGCTGGCAGAAGGTCGCGGAGGCTCACAAGAACGCCCCTTTGCCTCCGCAAGATCAAGATCCGGCCCAGCAAACTCAGTCGCAACAAGCAGCCAAAGCGAAACGGCCAGCAGCGCCGGACTATACCAACCCTCTGAACACACTGAACCAGAATCCCGATAATCGATGGGTTCCGTACGGCGGAGGACAAAGTAGAAAGTACGTCAACGTGTCTCCTGCGTCAGCAAACGCGGCGGAGACCAAAAAGTCCTCTGGTACCAAGATTGATGCGTTGTTTACCAATAGTGTCAACCTGCACAATCCGAAGTCCTTTGACAACGAGAGAACCACGCAAGCTCTGCGCCACATCTCATCAACCGCCTACGGTTACTTGCGCAGCAAGGGCCTCGAACCTCAGGAAGTGCAGAGCTCCATTGCTAATGGAAAGATCTACATATCCGCAAATACGAATGCGGCCAACAAAGCGCTCGAGGCGCTGACAAAGGATGAGAAAGGGAAACCGCTCAGCGCACGAGCAAGCCTCGAAAAAATGACGCAGGGTGCTCGACAATTTGCCGGGAGCCAGAAAGGCGCAGTTCCGGAACGGGCGAACCGGCACGTCGAGAAACTGGAATCGCGTCTTTTAGGCGATAAACGGGATTCCCGGTATGGCAACATTCACGGCGTTCTGGGCAGCCCGATGCAGGTGCCGCCTCGGGTAAAAACAAAAGAGGACGGCCTACACGCCGAACGCAGGATCGCGGACGTTCTGGGTGATAACTTCGAACGAGCCGCTGGATTGAAACGTCCTTGCGCGACCTGCAATAACGAGATTTATAACGGTCAGAGTGCCTCCGGCCCGTGGTGGTCGAGCAAAGCGTCGAACAGGCGTCTCGATTTGAAAAACGATGATCAAGATGGTGATCTTGCAAAGATCGCGAATGGACGTCAAACGACCGCCACGAAAACGCGCGCCGGTGAGATCACCTTCGATGTAGACACAGAGTCAGATTCCGACACGGAAACACAAGGCGGCACGTCTGCAAAACGAAAGCTATCCGGTGATACCGGCAATGATGACGAACCCGCGACCAAGGCCAGCAAGAAAGGGTGAGAATTCGAGTCGTGGCGAACCACAGGCAACGCAAGGCTGCGAGAAGTCTACCAGGAACAGAACTCTTCGATCATGAGCCTGCACCGGGTTCCGCAGCCACGGTAAGCTGCGCCACTTGGTTCGTTACGGGCGGTGAAACCGGTCCTCGTGTCCAACGAGGCGCGTCACAAGCGCAAACACAAGACTCGCTGACAGCCCGCACATAAGAACACCGGTAACGCTTTCGACGGGGCCCAAAAGCCGCCAAAAGGGCGGAAGAACAACGTCGCCATACCCGACCGTCGAGAAACTTGTGGCTGAGAAATAGAAAGCGGGCTCCAGAGCCGGGAGGCATTTCCATCGATAAAATCCCGTCCAGAGGAGGATTTCAATACCGTGCAAGAAGATCATGGCGGTTGTCACTCGCACCATAATCTCAACGCAATGCCGGACACCGAGCCTGCCCGTGTTTCTCGCAAAGTAAGCTCTTGACCAGAGGATGAGGCCAGCCATTCCAGCGCTCTGCGTGAATAAGGTGAGCGGTATCAGTACCATTGCCGCAGCAAGCTGCCGACAAAAATCAGAATTCAAACTGAACGTCACTCCTGCCGGGCTTCCTTTATGCCCTTCGATGCTGAGGCTTGTAGTTGCGGGAGGCCCTGCATAGAGGAAACGAGATTGGCAATTGCTTGCTCGGCTGCCTGTGACATTCCTGCTACGAGACCCGCCATGCAAGAAGCTAGCGCAGCGAATGGACCGCGCTAGAATTGCGAGGGCTGGGAAGAACATCGCTTGTCACAGTCGGATATCGTTCAACCGGTGTTTTGGCATCGGCTAATGCCGTGCCAGAACGTACGGCGCCTTCGGTTTGTCGAAGAGATGTAGTCATTGAAGCTATAGATACGCGACGCACAATGGGCTCGACAATCCATCGGAGCGAGATTGGAATATCGCGGCTCAATGCGATGGCCTCGAGCTCGATATACACTCCGTCATCGCGTTCGTCGAAGCGCGTGATGCTGAACAATCGCCAAATGAGGCCGCTGCCTTCTCCTTCGCTTAGAGCGTGCTGAGCGGGCTCGCCATAGTCGTCAATCTCCTGAATACGCGTGGTCTCAGTGACGCTGTACCAGCGTCGATCACTTACCCGAATGTACGAACTTTGGTAGTCGCTATCGAGCGCGCCCTTCAGAAACAGCGATTTATTCAATAGCACCATCGAAAATCGGTCTTCATGCTCACGCCTTTCGCGGGCTCTTGAATCGATGACGCTCGGTCGATAGATCTGCTTATACCGGTCGTAATCGCGGACAACAGATAAAACGTCGCTGAGCGTAGCATGAGGAACAAAAACCGCGCCAACCCAGTCGTGAATCAGTCCCGATGGAACCTTCTTAATGCTCTTCGCACCGTCAGGTAAGACAAGAATTTCACCGCTGCGAACCCGCTGCCCCCAATCACGATTTTCGTCAATTTTGAGGAAATGGCCGTCCGGGTTCAGGCGTTCCTGCATTCTGGCAGTTGCTGCATGAACGTATTCTTGCCAGGCTTTTACCGTCTCCGGCTTTAACTCTGCCGCATGAGCTGTGAACACGACAGTTAGAAGTACAAGTCCAGACCGAATCTTCACCGCTTACCTCTTTGCCTCGCTGAGTTCGAATGCCGCGGCTTCAGGTGGCATCTTCAATGGCCGCTCTGTGATCGTCAATTCAACTCGGCCGACAGGTAGTCGGGTATCGACAACACTGTGCGTAACGCGGACGCATGGAAATCCATCACAAAGGCTCGTATCGCGTACGACCGCGATTCGACGGAGGAGAGCTGAGGTAGTTTTGACAAAATGTCCATCCTCATGGACGGCAACGCCGGTAACGGGATCAATCCAGACCTGACCTTGAATGAGACCGACTCGTTTCTTTCGTGGACTGATCTGGAAGCCGTATAAAGGGTTCCCGCTAGTGTGGATTAAACCGCGGTAGCGGAACTTATAATTGACTGGAGAAATTAGTGATGACGAAAGTGGAAGTGCTTCCGCTTGGGCCTGTGCGGAAAGATATCGAGCGATCACCTGCTGTCTTACCATCGAGTCCCCGTCGATATGGAGCACCTGATATTCGCCGCGCTCCGATGCTCCCGTCTCGCGGATCGCCTTGAGGCACGCCTCCTTACCCAGCCCAGGCACTGAGGCATCAATCTCTACCGCAACTGGGCCGGATTCAGTGAATGGATTGCGCCTGTCTAGGGAGGCTAGGTAGCGGGCGAAGGCCAACGCGGGCGGACTGATTGAAAGAACCTCCGTGGAACCGCTCGCAAAAGCATTCGCGGTAGGCATCACAGTTAGCAGGAAGATCAGCAGAGGAAGCGGTCTGGGCAAAGAGTTGCGCGACTGCCGCGGTTCACATGTTGGCCAGGGGGTGAGGTTCACGATCCGAGTCCCACCTTCAGCCACCGCATTTGCTTCGCTTTGTGGAGATTCTTAGCAACCACGTTTAACAACAGCGCCAGGCAAAGCCAGATCATCCAGTTCGAGAGCGGTCCTGCTGACCAAGGAAAGGAATTGGTGAGATGCATGTTTGCAGTGAGACACCAAACGGCAAATACATAAGTGGACAACAGAGTTGGACCCGTGATCATTAGTACGATCAGCGCCACTTGATCGCGCAAATCATGGTTTCTGCTTTTGGGACCTTTGTCGGTCGGCGCTCGGTTCATGCTTTATCGGAAGCAGTTCAGCAACCAAAGATCGACGAACGTGGATGTCGTGAAAAAACAGCGACATGGCGGCAGAGGGCCAGGAAAAGCATGTCAGAGTGTCGATTCGCGCACTGGCATTTGCCGAAGAGCCGGCAAAGTGCCGGCAATCTTTGGCAGTCGATTGAGCAGCTTGTTCCGCAGCTTCTGGTCCCGATTTCGGATCATGCTGGCCATTCTGCTGAGGCGTTCGCTTCGGTGTTCTATGACAACAAAAACATTGCCACCGTTCTCTTTCCTGTGAAGACTAGTGGCGTGTTTATGAAAGACACCTAATATAGGGGTGTTTATTGGGATATGCCGTTCACAGCCGAGGCAATCATATTTTCAGCCGACGAGCGGACCGAGTTGGAGCAGATGACAAAATCGCGCACATTGCCGGCGGGTGATATCTTTCGAGCTCGGCTCATTCTGCTCATGCAGACTGTCTCCCATATCGAAGCATTCAGGAGCGACTGGATATTACGCCGCCGACCATCTCGCGCTGGAAGAGCCGGTTTGTAAAGCATCGGGTCGCGGGTCTGCTGGAGACCGGCATCCCGGCCAGGGTTCTCGCCGCGCAATGCCTGGCTCGCCGCACCCAACACCTTCTTCGCGTCGTACCAGTGGACGGGCAACCGCGCTCCTCGGCCGCGGAGGCCAGGGCCTTGCGGTACATCACCCAGTCGGCGACGTTCTGCGCCCGGTAGTCCTTGATTCGTTCGGCAATCGCGGGCGGAAGCTGTGGGCAATTGCGAAGGGCAACGCCGAGGATACGCGGCACAGCCATCACGACGGCGCCCAGCGCGAGTACCGCATGCCGCTCCGCCGAAACACGCACGCGCTCAACCAACGCCACGGCCTTGTCCGGCGGGAGTCCCTGGCATTCGTGGTGATGGGGAAGCTTGGGCAGGCCCTCGTCCACAAGTTCTACGCGGCGGCGGTCGAGGAGCGTCCCATCGCGCGCCACCGCCACCAGCACGGCCCAACCGCCGTGATCCGATACCCCGATGATGCCGCCGTTCTTCGACAGGATGTTCCCCCTCATCTGACGTCGCGCTTTCAGCGCTTGGGAGTTAGTGGATTGGCAGCCCATACGACAACTCGACAACACCGGACTTAAAAGCGATTACGTTCTTTAGACGCCATCTCTTTTCGGTACTGGAGTTGTCAAACAGGCGCAGACCGTCACCCAATAGGACCGGGATAATCGATAACCTGATTTCATCCACCAAGCCGAGCCTGAGGAAACTCTGGCACAGCATCGCTCCTCCTACGAGCCAGATGTTTCCGTATCGCGGCGCGAGAATCTCATCAACCAATCTCTTGAGATCACCTGAATAGAACTCAACGCTCTTCCTCGTGGATGGCAGCTCTCGGTTTGTGATCACGACGGTCGGAGTATCTCCATATGGCCAGCCGAGCTGGAGCGCGTGCTCGTATGTGCGAGAACCGAGCACGAAGCAGTCGATCGCCTTGACGACATCTTCCTCACTGTCGTCAGAAACCCCTTTTTCGTAGACATCTCCAGAATCGTCCAGCCATGAAACACTGTTGTCCTTCTTGGCGATGATGCCATCAAGGCTTGAAACCATGTGAAGAGTTACCGTCGATTTTCTTGCGGTCATCGCACCGCGTGACATATTTCCTCCCCTGCGGGCCGACGTCGGTCACGCGTACGTTCTTTTCTTGATTCCATCGAGCGCCGCGTTCGTTATTCTCGCAGGAATGCGATGTTGGAGTAGGCTGAGGCGCCCGCAGCATTCCCCGCTCGCACGCGGTAGGATATCGGTTTTTCATCGTCAGGGTTTCGAGTATCTGAAAACGAAGCGGCATCGCCAGAGAGCTTGGCTACGGATTGCCACGACCCTTTCTGCCCAGCGCGGCGCTCGACCGAAACGAACTCTGCATGACCGCCGTGTACCCTCCACGTAAGCTGCGCCCTTCCGGCAGTTTTGGTTACATTCAATTCGCTTGGCGTTTCCGGTATTTCCGGCCAGTCGAAGAAACTCTGATCGGCGATCGCCATAACGCTATCGACTAACGGCAACCGTTCCAATGTATCGGTGGTTCCCGATTTCCAGGACACCGTGGTGATCTTTCCGGATGTAACGTCGACCAGAACGGGATGTTGAATTCCTGAATTCGTTATCCGGAGCAGAATGTTCTGTGGAGGAAGCTGGCTCCCTGCCTTGCTAAGAATGGGAAGCCAGTAGGCGATGATGGCCTTGCCGTTTGAAGATCGAAATGCGTAAATACGCGGCGGCTCTCGAAGCGAAGCGACCGTTTCGTTTGCCACCTTGATGGATGGATCAAGTTGCGTATCAGAGAACAATGTATTCGCATTCTGCAGAGCCGAAAAGGCAGGGCGCGGCGTGAAATCTTCGGGCCGGAACATAAGCCCATGAAGCATTCCGAAGTCGTCGCTCTCGTTTCCGTCAGTTGCCCCGACAATCAGCCAGAGGAAGGTGCGGACACCCTCAGCTCTGTCAATCACCATGCCTCGAGGTATGTACTTCGCTTGCACGAATTCGTCCGAATCCTTCCAGGACGGAATGCCATCGTTGAATTCGTCATCCCAGAAGACAAGGTTTTTGCGAATCCCCGGATAGGCTCGTACCATTTCCCGTAACGGCTTGGAAGATGCATTGGTATCTGCGTGTTCGTGGACAGCTTCCGGATTCAAATTATGGCCATAGCCGGGGTAGTTATGATAAGCGAACACATCAATGGCATCCGCGCAATCACAGGCATCCAGCGCGCGCCGGGCGAAGTCTACATCAGCCTCTGCGAGGCCACCGAAAACAGCTTTCGCCTTTGGGTCAGTACCGTGGATCACCGCTGCAGACGCCTTGAAGAGCTTGCCATACTCTTCGGGACTGGAAACAGGATTCCAATAATCAATATTGGGCTCGTTCCAGATCTCGTAGTACTCGACCCGACCCTGAAAATGGTTGACCATCCAGGCAACGTATTTCGTGAACGCCGCGATTTGCTCAGTCGTTTTCGGCGGCCAGAATACGGAGTAGAGGCTTCGATCAGGATTGTGAAAGCTGCCCGGCTCCGGCGTAATACTTACGGGAGTGCGCCCGGACGGAGAAGTATACAAGGGGTTCCCGTACAGAAGCTGGATTTCGATACGTACGCCGTTCTCAACCAGTGAGTCGACGTAATCATCCAGCTCAGGAACGACGGAGTATTCTCCTCGTCTGCGCTCCACCCATTCCCAGCTTGTGTAATCGGAACTGTTCTCGTACTGGCCAATTCGGATGAAGTTCACACCGGCGTCGAATATACGAGTCCACCACCAGCGGTTCCAGGGAAGGAATGGGTCACGAGGAAGATCTGAATTGATTCCGAAGCCGTCGTGTATTTGGCTGGATCGACGAGGGATTAATTGGCCCGGTACATCTTTGTCAGCGCCCAGGGTCTTTGGCAGCGGCGAAAGAAGGAAAACTACAAGGAAGATAACGCTCAGGAGCTTTACGATCGAGAACAAGAGAGACCGAATCATGTTTCTCCAGATTGCGGACAAGACTGTCGGCATTTCCATCTATCCGCTATGTTTCACGATACCTGAAACTTCTTTCCTGTGTATTTTCCAACGGCATCGAGATTCAGGCGGCTACCGAGTGCCGCTTGCATCCAGTTTCCACGTGGTTTCGACTATCTCATCAATGGGCGAGCTTGGGAGATATTCAACGAAGTCCGTATCTTTTCTTCGGCCATCCAGGCATTCTACGCTCCTCTGAGATCCCTCCAACCTTAGTAACATCCGGCTGCACGATATCAAGCGCACCTTGCTGCAGCCAGGGAACGAACGATTGGCGCCGGGTCAGCACTTCCCCGCCTGCAACCGGTAGGGCGAATTCGTCCTGAGCAGTAAAGAGGATAACCCCAAAAGCCGGAGGCTAGAGCCAGCCAAGGATACTTGAAATCTATTTTGCCGAGGAGAGCTTTCAGCCATCAGCAGTCAGCCCCACACACTCACTCCACAGATTTGAAAAAGCTGAAGGCTGAGCGCTGGCGGCTGAAAGCCATCGCTAGAGCTCTGGCCCAAATCTAAGAGAGAAGTTCTCAGACAAGCTGGCCAAGAATCTAGCGGATACTGCCGCTCAATCGATGATCTTTCATTTGTAACGTAACGCGCACATAGGATCAATTCGCGTGGCGCGGCGAGTGGGCAGATATCCGGCAAACAGCGCGACGCAGCCGATCGCAAGGCTAGCTGTAGCGATCGACATGGGATCGACCGGATCGATTCCATACAGTTGCGACCGGACAGATTGGGTGAGTATCCAGGCAGCGGGAAACGCAATGGCCATGCCGATTCCCAGCAGGATGAGCACTTCCCGCATAACCCTCCAGAGCACATCCGTTTTCGCGGCGCCGATTGCCATGCGAATCCCAATCTCGCGCGTCCTGAGCACCGCAACGGCGACAAACAAAGGCGCCTTCGCGAAGGTGCGCAAAGCGAAGCTCATGTCTTGAACCAGGCTCATAAGCTCGGGCTTTCCATTTGACGGTCTTGTGATAGCTCGGTTGGCCGCGAGATCACTTTTTTTTGCGGATGTAAATCTGGCCGTTGAACGAAGTGAACTGATATTCCGGACCGCCTCCGTTGATCGCGCCCCGCAAAGCATGATCGAAGCGCAGATGATAGGTGCCGTCCGGCTGGCGTCCCGTATCGCCGCGTACAAGATTTGTCTCGCTGTTCAGCTTTACTTCGAAATCGCTGTATACCGCCCCGTTGTCCGTTTTCATGCGGACGTTGGCTTTCAGGGTTTCGGGAAAAGTCACGTCGATATCGCCGTTCAAAGTGCTGAATGACATCGGCTTTGCAGGATCGATTCGATCGAATGTCACCAGCACGGCACCATTCAAGGAGTGCGCCACTACGGAACCCGACACATTCCTGAGCGTGATGCCGCCGTTCAGATCGTCCGCGTCGATCTCACCGTCTACCTGATCCACGTGGATGTCACCATCGTTCAGGCATTTCAACTGGAGCGAGGCGCGGCGGGGAACCGTGATTACCAGGTCCACCGGATTGTTTCGCGACTCAGTTCCTATACTCACCACGTTGTTCTCCTCAACCACGTCAAGGCCGGCAGCTCCAGGGAGATCGAGCCGTTTCATTCCATCGGCTCGCGGCGGATTGGGCTCGTGGCGGGCGCCGCCATCGCGCGGATGAGCCTCCACCATGACGTCCTTTACATCAGCCCCGCGAACGGTGATGCCGCCCGCCATCAAATGTGCATGGACCTGCGGCGGACGCGTAGGGTCATGAAGGGGCACGGTCGCCTTCTCCACTCCATCCTGCGCGAGGAGAGTACCGGCACATAACAAAATCATTCCAACCGTTCTATTCACTTTCCGGCTCCTTGAACCGCACGATGAATTCGAATGTTTCCATTGAATGCGTCAAAACTGTATTCCGGGCCTCCCTGCCCCGCTCGGGCGCCCTTGAGTCCATTACTGCGATATATGAATTTCCCGTTATGTTCGCCGGTCTCACCCGCAAGAACTGCTCTGGGCGTCACCTCGAAATCGCTGTAGATCTCGCCGTTGAACGTCTTGAAGAGCAAATCGGCCGAAAGTCCCGGCTGGAAGTAGATATCCAATTGGCCATTCAGGCTCTTAAAGCTGGCAGGGCCGGCAGGATTCTTCGCAAATTGAACCGAGACGGGGCCGTTCACGGTATGCACGTCGCCGGACCCGGAAACCTCGGTCATGCGAATGCCGCCATTGACGTTGCTCACATCGAAATCGCCGGCGGTCTTATCAATATGAACGTCGCCGTTATTGACCGTTGAAGCCACAACTCTAGCCTGGCGAGGAACCAGGACATCGATGTCATAAGTTACGTTGTAGAAACGCCGGTGCCGCTGTCCGGAGCAATCTCGATTTCCGCCATCGCACCGCCAAGGGGCGTCATAGTAAATCACGACAGAGCCCGGCTTTTCTGTGATCTCGAGTTTTACGTCGTTTTTCGCTTCCTGAAGGTCACTTGCCGTGTCGGCCCGAATCGTTTTATGAGCAGTCACCTGAACCTGGGAGCCGCTTGTTCCGGTCACATGGATGTAGCCGTCCACGTCGTCGATCACCAATCGCATGGGTGGCCCGGCGCGTGTGAGCGTCTTTTGAATCGTTTCCTGTTCACGGATATCCCAGTGTTCCCGGTCAGACCCGGCAGAGGATGACATCGCCAGCGCGCAACCGGCAAATGTGACAAAGAGGAAAGTCTTCATTGTTTGATCTCCCGATTACAAGCCAAGTCTTTCCAGGCCCCATTGCGCCCGCTGCCTTACCGACGCATTCACTTCCGCGTCCTGTGAAAGCCTTCTGAGCTCTACCGCCGCGGCGCCGTCGCGGATGTGGACGAGCACGTCGATGAGCGCTATCTGCACCAGCGGTGAATCCTGCAGCGGAATGGAATCCAGTAGCGCTTTGCGAACGGAGGCTTCATTCGTGAACTTTTCGAGCGCATCTAATGAGGAGAGACGCACATTGACATTCGGATCGTGATTCAGCGCCGTCACAAGAGCGGACATGAGCTCACGATCAGGGCGCTCCACCCGGCTGCCCCAGGAAACGCCCTCAAGCCGCGATGTAGCGGATTGGCGGTCAAGGAGCGAAAGAGCCACCATTTCGCGGAGGCTCTGCACCTGCGAGCGCATCTGCGCCATTTCCTCCGGCCGAACACCGCTGTTCAGACTGACGCGTCCCACGTAAGTCCCCAGGACGAACAGAGCGAGCCCGAAAGCAAGTTGCGGCAACGGGCCGAGTTGCCACCAGGAGGCCTTGTTGCGGACTGCCCTTCGGTTTTTGGCGTCTATAGCATTCAGCCGTTGATAGAAGCGGAACCGTAAAGCGGCGCTGGGCTGCTTCTGGGGCATCTGACCGAGACCTTCCCAGAGGGAGCGCAGCTCTTCCACTTCCATCCAGAGCTCAGGGCTGGCGGTCAATTGCGCCTCAAAAAGCTCCGTTTCAGCGGGTCCCAGTTGACCCGACAGGTACTGTGGAATCAGCAGGCGGTAGTCTTCAGGATTCATACAGCTTTTCTCCGCGAAGTTCGTGGAAGTTTTCGCGCAGTTCTTTCAAGGCACGATAGACCCGGACCTTCACCGTGCCGATCTCGCACTGCAGAATGCGTGCAATGTCTTCGTAACGCAGATTGTGAAAGCGGCTCAGGACGAGAACCTCGCGCTTGTCGTCAGGCAATTTCAGAAGCGCTCGCTGAAGCAGCATCACATCCTCCTTGCGACTGATCAGCTCTTCAGGCATGGGTTCAGGGCTCTTGATTTCGCCGAAGGCGTCGCCGCCGATCTCCCCGCGTTTTTTGCGAATCGAATCGAAGTAGGCATTTCTGGCCATTCCGTAGAGCCAAATCGGGAATGAGAGGTCGGGATCATAGCTTTTGGCATACTTGAGAACCCGAAAGAACACTTCTTGAACGAGATCTTCACTCAAAGCCGGGTTGCGGGTCAGATGTAGCAGATAGCGAAATAACGCAACGTGGTGACGCTCAAAGAGCAGGGCGAGCGGGGAGGTGTCGCCAGCCTGCACGAGCTTCATCAATGAGCTGTCGGTTTGATTCTCCACTCGGTCGTAAAACATCAATACTGACCGATTCGAAAAAGGTTACAACAAAATGGCCGCCGAACTCACTCGGCTGTGGTGGGCGGCGGACTATGCAGGCAGCGACACGAGCGACTGCAAGGCTGGAGAGCGGGCTACATCTGCCAGCGTGCAGCGATTCATTTCTTCAAAAAATGCATCGTAGGCACGATCCAACGCCTCCTTGAGAAGGCAGTTCCGGCGAAGCGGGCAAGCCGGGGCAAAGCAGTCGATGATTGCCTTGTTCGTTTCAGTTCTTCTGAGAACGTCTCCGATACGAATCTGTGCGGCCGGCCGGGCAAGGCGAACTCCGCCGCCTCTTCCTTTACTTGTGGCAAGCAAGCCTTCACGCCCAAGGTTGTGAACGACCTTGACCATGTGTGTGTAGGGAACGTTGAACAATGAAGATGCCTGACGAACCGTCACTGTCGCAAGTAACGGTTCATCACGGCTTGCCAGATACATCAGCACGCGGAGGCTTAGATCAGAGAAACGAGTGAGCTGCATATGGAGTCAACGGGAAAGCCTTCCCCGGAATAACTCACGCTCTTTCGATTTCGTTATCGAAGGACGGATCGGGCGCGAATGCTTCACTATAGCGCTTGGTACGTGGGACAGACATTTCGTCAAGAATACATCCCACAGCATTCATAAACCCAATCGGACCGCAGTAGTAGAATTCCGGTTCGCCGCCGGGCAAATACGGCGCAAGTGACTCAGCACTGACACGTCCTTCGTGGTCGTAATCTTCTCCAACGATATCTTCAGCGTGCGGACGCTCGTAATAGATGACTGACTTGACCAGCGCGTTTTTTCTTGACAGTGCGCGAACCTCCCGCCCGAACGCATGGTGTGATTTCATCGTGGTTGCATGCACGAACAACACCTGCCGCTTCTTTTCTTGTACGAGATGCTGCAGCATGCAAAACGCGGGTGTAATGCCCACGCCGCCGCTGATCAGCACAACAGGCGACAAGCTTTTCTCGTTCAGAATGAAGTGACCTACCGGAACATGAACCATTAGCGAGTCGCCCTCGCTCACGTTGTCATGCAGGTAATTGGAAACTTGTCCCTGCGGAGCCGCAGGGTTATGCGCCGGCGCCGGTTCCCGCTTCACACTCACCCGATAATACCTACCGTTCGGAATCTCTGACAGACTGTATTGCCGGATCTGGTCGAACTGCGACCCGGGGACACGCACTTTGACCGCAAGGAACTGACCGGGTTTGAAAGACGGTAGGGGTTGGCCGTCGGCGGGAACCAGATAAAACGAGGAGATCGTCTCGCTGGCTTCGCGCTTGCGCTGCACGATGAAGGGCTTATAATCGCGCCATCCGCCAGACTGATTCGCACCCTCGTCGTAGATCTCGCGCTCTCGGCCAATCATGACGGCAGCCAATTGCTGGTACGCCGCGCCCCAAGCTTCGAGAATTTCGGGTGTGGCCGCTTCACCCAGCACAGCTTGAATCGCACTGAGCAGGTGCTTTCCCACGATGGGGTAATGAGCGGGCTGTATCTCTAAGCTGACATGCTTCTGCGCAATCTGCTCCACCATGCCGCCGAGACGATCAAGCTGATCAATATGCGCTGCATAGGCAAGAATCGATGCCGCGAGACTCTTGGCTTGACCGCCGTTACGCTGATTAGCCAGATTGAAAATGTTCAGCAGTTCAGGATGGCTCTTGAATAACTGGTGATAGAACGCGCCAGTGATTGCTTCTCCCTGTTCGCGAAGAACCGCTACAGTGTCGCGGACGATCTGTCGATGATGAGGTAACAATAATACTCCATTAAGGCTAAATATGTATTCGGAATATATATTTAGAATAACAAGGCGCTTTACAGAGAACTGGCAGATCGGCTCACAGAAGAAACGTCGCGGCTGTCGCCTGGGGTATGCTAGCGTTGCCGGAACTCGTAGGGCGTATACTGCCCGGTGATCCAGGCACGTGGGAATGGGTGCTTCGATGATGGAACAGGTCCGCTCAAGTAACCTCTGGACGGTTGCCGGCGTGTTGCCGCGCGCGGATCGCTCGCTCGCCCTCACCTGGTGGACCGTTCTGATTCTCCGCGGATTGCTTCCCGCGATTTTTGTTGTGACTATGGGGGCGCTGGTCGGGGCAGTTCAGCGCAGGGCGGATCTCACCACCCCGCTTGCGCTCTTCGGCTCCGTTTTCGTGCTTCTCCAGATTCTTCCTCCCATTCACAGGGCGCTTGGCGCGAACCTTGGCAGCCGCACTGCGGCGTGGCTTTATGACCAGCTCACTGCTGCCTGTGTCCGCCCGCCCGGCATGGGCCATCTCGAAAATCCCAAACTCACGACCGACCTCACAGTGGCGCGTGATTTCGATCTCGCTATAACGGGTCCGCCCATGTCCATCTCGATGGACTTCATTGCTGGCGGGTTGGTCGAAATCGTCGGGGGCCTCGCCTCAGCAATCGTGCTTGCCGGCTATAAATGGTGGGCACCCGTCGTGCTCACGGGCGCGTGGATCGCTACGCACTGGCTTCTGCGCGAGAGCACCGTCTGGCGTGATCGCAATACGGAGGAGGTGCGCCACGCGCAGCGACACGCCGACTATGCATACCGGCTTGCAGTGGAACCGCCCGCCGCAAAGGAATTGCGCCTGTTTGGACTGGCCGACTGGATCGTCGACCGTTTTCGGTTACGCCGCCGCCAGTTGTTCGACCTGCGCTGGGAAGCGACGCGCCTGCGAGAACGACCGCTCGTTTGGAGCATTCTCCTGGTGCTCGCTGCGAATATCGTTGTGTTCTGGTCAATGGGTGCGGCAGCCTTTGATGGCCATCTGCCGCTGGCGCGGCTGGTTACTTTTGCCAGTGCCGCCATTGGCACCAGCATGATTGCTTTCGGCGGATTGTCCTGGGTACTCGATGGCACGGCGGCGCCGATCGCCGCGGTATTGCGCCTCGAAGCAAACATGGAACAGGAGGGGGCCCTGACGCGCAGTTATGAATCTGCGGAAGGAATGCCGGCGCGCGAAATCCGATTCCGCAATGTGACATTTGCTTATCCTCACACCAACGAACCCGTCCTTGCGGACTTCGACCTGGCTATCCCCGCAGGTTCGTCGCTCGCCATTGTCGGCCAGAATGGCGCCGGCAAGACGACCATAGCGAAGCTGCTTTGCCGGCTCTATGATCCGCAGCAAGGGGCGATTGAGGTCGACGGCGTAGACATCCGCACTCTCGACATTGACGGCTGGCGTTCGCGGGTCACGGCGGTATTTCAAGATTTCATTCGCTTCGAGCTGTCGCTTCGTGAAAATGTTGCCCCAGCCGGCGCTCCTGATGATGTGATCCTTCAGGCGCTTGACGAGGCAGGCGCGGCGCACCTGGCTGATCTCAATACTGTGCTGGCTCGTGGCTACCCAAATGGCACAGATCTTTCCGGCGGCCAGTGGCAGCGTATCGCCCTGGCGCGGGCACTTTGCGCCGTGAGACTGGGCGCCGGGCTCGTCCTGCTTGACGAGCCCACGGCTCAACTCGATGTGCGCGGGGAAGCGGAGATCTTTGGCAGAATCCTGGCTGCCACGCGCCATGTGACAACGATTTTGATTTCTCACCGCTTCTCCACGGTGCGCCACGCCGACCGCATCTGCGTGCTGGACAAAGGAAAGGTGGTCGAGCTCGGAACGCACCACGAGTTGATGGCCGCGGGTGGCCGTTACAAGACAATGTTTGAGCTGCAGGCCTCGCGCTTTTACGAAGAAGCCGAAGAAGAAGGGACCCCACTGGATGCTCTGGATTAGGCCAGGCTGTTCCAGGTTTCGCAACGAGCTGTCATGAAGATGCCCGCCCAACCCGATTCGATGCCCGCAGCTCTCCCCTCCATGGGGCGCGCGCTCAGGCGGGCCCGCGAGGCGGAGCCGTTGTTACTCACGGTAGCGTTCTCGCTGGCACTTCTCGCGGCGTTGCCCGACGCTTTGCTCGCCCTGTGGCTCAGCGTTCTGGCCGACGGCGTTCTGGCTTCGAGACGAGGCCTGGTTGTCACCGCCTCAATCGGGCTGGGAGCATCCGCGGCTGCCACCTGGTTCCTCCGCGTCATCAGCGACCGCACCCAGCGCCGCTTTCGCGAGCGCCTCACCATCACTCTCGAAGCGCACGTGGCCCGGCTTCAAGCCTCCGTCGCCAGTGTTGAACACCATGAGCGCCAGGAATACGTCGACCGTCTTTCGATGCTGCGTAACCAGGTCTTCGTGCTCGATCACATGTACTGGTCGCTGTTCACCACCTGCGGCTGGATTCTCCGTCTGATCGTAACCTTGTCTCTCCTGGTTTCCGTTCATCCCGCGCTGGCCTTGCTCGCAATTTTTGCGCTCCCGACCGTCTTCACTTCCACCTGGCGCCCCGAAGTGGAGCGCACAGCCGACGAACGTGGCGCCTGGGCTAATCGTCTCGCCCGTCATCTCTTCGATGTGGCCACTACCGCGCCGCCGGGCAAGGAGGTGCGTCTCACGCGCATCGGCGCGCGCCTGGTTGATCAGCGCCGTGCCGCCTGGGAACGGTGGTATAGACCTCTCGCGAGCGCGCGGAGCGCCAGCGCTTTCTGGCAAACGCTGAGCTGGGCCGTGTTTGGCGCAGGGTATGTGGCAGCGGTCGTGTTCGTATCGGCGGTGCTGAAAGCCTCGCCCGGCGCGGTGCTGCTGGTACTTGCAGCCGGAGCCCGCCTATCTGCATACATCGGCGCGGCTGTCGGGGAGATCGGATTTCTGCGCGGTTTCTGGTTGGATGGATCGCGGCGCCTCGCTTGGCTCGAAGACTACGCCGCATCGCTTGAACGGGGCGCCGACGCCCCTGCACCCGAAAACCTCCGGCAGGGAATCGCCTTCGAGCATGTGTGCTTCGCGTATCCCGGCACCGAACGCCTCGTGCTCGAAGATGTGAACCTCCGCTTCGAACCCGGTTCCGTGGTCGCCATCGTTGGCGAGAACGGCGCGGGCAAAACCACGCTGGTCAAATTACTTTGCAGGCTATATCAGCCATCGAGCGGGCGCATCCTGGTGGATGGCGTGGAACTGGCGCGCATATCGCCAGACGCTTGGCGTTCACGCCTCGCCGGCGCTTTCCAGGATTTTTTCCGCTTCGAATTCAGCGCGCTGCACAGTGTCGGTCTGGGCGACCTGCCACGCCAAGAGGACGTGCCTGCGGTGGCAGCCGCCGTCGGCCGGGCCGGTGCGGATGATGTGGTGGCGCATCTGGCGCAGGGTCTCGAAACGCAGCTTGGGCCTACCTGGCCGGGCGGTGTCGAGCTCAGTTTCGGCCAGTGGCAGAAGCTTGCGCTCGCGCGTGGATTAATGAGGGAACGCCCGCTGGTGCTGGTGCTCGACGAACCCACAGCCGCGCTTGACGCCGAGACGGAGCATGCCCTCTTTGAACGTTTTACCGCGGCCGCGCGTCAAGGCACGGCCGATGGGCGCATTACGATTCTCGTCTCTCATCGCTTCAGCACTGTGCGCATGGCCGACTTCATTGTGGTACTCGACGGGGCCCGCGTCATGGAATCGGGTACCCATGAAGCGCTCATGGCCAAAGAAGGACAGTATGCGAAGCTTTACGGCATTCAGGCCGCGGCCTACCGGTGATCCGATGTGAGGGCTGTAGATCCGCTCACCGGGCCATGGCGGGGTCGCTGGTGCCGGCTAAGCCATTCTCGATGTGCCCGGCGAAGCGCTGAAGATAGTGTGGGTCGAGATTGTGAGTGATGGAAAGGTCGTACCATCGCATGCTTCGAGCGGCGTCCCAAAGCTCTTCATGGTGCGAGCCGGCGGCAAGCTGAATTTGACGCGACGACGCTCCATACGCGTTATCGCGTACCGTGATGAGGCAAGGCACCGCGCCGGGATTACTTAGAACGATGTGAAGACCCTGCGCGGGGAGATCGTAAGAAACCTGAACAGTCAAGGGCTCTGAGGAGACGTTTGCGGAGCCCCGGAACTCACGCAAAAAGCCGTTCGGACCAAGCACGGACACGCTGTACACATTAGCAGAATCGACAAGAGAGCGCGGATCTGAGGGTGCGATGCTCCAGTAATCGGACAATTCTTTGCGCGACTCGATGGTGTAGGTCCAGGGGCTCGACGGATTGTGTGCAGCGAATACGTGAAAGACAACGCCGGAGTCTCCGTCATTTGAAAAATCGATCCAAAGGCGCGGATTGGCGGAATCAACGCGCCCGTCTGCATGAAGCTGATAGGGAATGGCGCGCGCGGGGCGCACGCCGGGTTCTTGCACGGGCTGTGTTTGGGCTGCAGGAACGGCGGCATCAGGCAAGACACGGCAGGCGTGCTCGATTTCTTCACGGTAATGCTGCGTGTCGGGCAAGGACGGCAGAGACGCGTTTGATTTCGAGAAATCGAAAGCGGATGTAAGATCGCCGCAGACGGCGCGGCGCCAGGCAGTGATATTCGGCTCGTGCATCGCCTCGCCGAAGCGAGCTTCCAAGAAGCGCAAGACAGAAGTGTGATCGAAGACCTGTGAGCAGACCCAGCCGCCGCGCGTCCAGGGTGAGACGATCGTCATCGGCACGCGGGCTCCCAGGCCATACGGCATGGCGCCAAGCTTCGGATCCTGATAAAACTCATCGCTCACGTCAACCGTCGATTTGCCGTTAGCCGGCGAGAGCGGGGGTGTGGGCGGCACGACATGATCGAAGAAGCCATCGTTTTCGTCGTAATTGATGAAGAGAACGGTCTTGCTCCATATCTGCGGATTACCGGTAAGGGCATCGAGCACTCGGGCCGTGTACTGCGCACCGTAGGCCGGAGGCCACGCCGGATGTTCCGAATATGCCTCTGGCGCAACAATCCAACAGACCTGCGGCAGTGTGCCATCGGCAACATCGCGAGCCAGGTCCTCAAGCGTATGAGCAGACATCGCTTCACGGCGCAGTCTGGAGTCATGCGCTGAGTGGATATATTGGGTGAAATAGAGCAACGGATTATCGCCGTAGTTGCCCTCGAAGGGCCGCTTGTCGTCATCCTCAATTCCCTGCTGATACACGCGCCACGAAATGCCGGCTTTTTCGAGACGCTCCGGACACGTGGTCCAGGACGCGATGCCTTTATCGGCGAGATCATTGTCGATCAACGCGCCCGCTTTATTGCCGGGCGGATTGACCGAACCGGTCCAAAGGTAAATGCGGTTGGGACCGGTTGGGCCCATAACCGAGCAGAAGTAAGCGTCACACAAAGTGAATGCATTAGCGAGCGCGAACTGGAAAGGTATATCGCTTTCCTGGTAGTAGCCCATTGTGAGAGCAGTTTTTGCGTCGATCCAGTCGTCGTACTTACCGCCGTTCCAGGCCTGATGGCTGCCAGGCCAACTGTGATCGAGGGAGGCGACACACTGCGCGCGGGTTTTCGATGTATCGAAATGAAAAGGCAGAACCTCCTCACCGGATTTACGGCTCCGCTGCTGCCAGATGGAGCGGCCTCCGGCAGGAGGTGCGGTGATGCGATCGCCGAAGCCCCGGACGCCACGCATAGTTCCGTAGTAATGATCGAAGGACCGGTTTTCCTGCATGAAAATGACGATGTGTTCGACATCTCGAATGGTTCCGGTAGGGGAACTGGCGGGTATGGCGAGCGCTCTTTGAATGGATTCCGGCAGTGCGGCAAGCGCGCCAACGGCACCCGCGCTCCTGGCGGCAAAGCGCAGGAATTCGCGCCGCCTCTGGCGTTCTAAATCCACGAAAATTATGCTAACAAGCCATCGGGCTGTACTTGTGGGGTTCACGATATCCTCCAACGCTGCCCTTCGAGACGTCGAAGCGGAGCTAAAATGTGGCTCAGAAGGAAATCTCACCGAGAGGTGCACCATGCCCCATTACGTGTTCCTCTGCCGCGATTGCAACAAGAAATTCGAGCACGTTCTCCACATCTCTGAGTTGGGAAAAACCGCCGTGAAGTGCCCCCATTGCGGCAGCTCAAAAATCGAGCAGCAGGCCGCAGCGTTCGCCGCTGTCACCTCAAAAAAGAGCTGATTCTGTTGGATCGCTATGCGTTTTGAGGAGTTTTCTTTTGGATCGATTCGCATTGATGGTACTACCTACAACTACGATGTGGTGATCGACCGCGGGAAGGTTGGCAAGCGGAAAAAGAAGCGCTCGAGAAAGTTCCGCCAGGCTTTCGGTCACACACCGCTTTCGATCGAAGAGAAGATACCGTGGAAGTGCCGCCGTTTGGTCATTGGCACGGGAACAGGTGCTTTGCCGGTTATGACAGACGTGAAAAAAGAAGCCAAGCGTCGGGGAGTCCAGCTACTCGTGATGCCTACGAGTGAGGCCATAAGAACGCTAAGCGAGGAGCCCGACGAGACGAACGCCATACTTCACCTGACTTGTTGAATTGAAATCATGAATCCAGCTCTGCTTTGACTTTTTATTGCTCAGCTTTTGCTCTTCGTATTCGCTTGATTGTGGGGCGGCAAGAACGCCTCAGTGAGGTACATTGCCCGGTGAGTTAGCTGGAATACACAGTCGTTCCACTCGCTGCATGGTGAGCACGAAGATTCCCGCGAAACACCACCGTTCGTTTCCGAGTCACGTAGCTCGTGAGTCGCTCTTCCGCACAATACCCGGGCGTAACTGGAGATCAAGCAAATGAATTAGGCGCGAGGTTCGAATGCGAGGCAGACACGTCAGAGGTTTCATCCCACCGGCGGCGTTTTGAGCTCGCAGGCATCTGCCTGCTTATCCTCTTAACAATCCCTGCCCGCCTGATTTGGATTCGGGCCAGTCTGTGGCTCGACGAAGCCTGGGTAGCGAATGCCATCCAGATGCCAACGATCCACCAGATGCTGTATTACGATCGCTGGGCACAATCGACTCCGGTGCTCTTCATGCTACTAAGTCGAGGAATTGTTGCGGCCGCGGGGGCAAGTGAAGTCACACTTCGTGTTCTGCCGTGGGTAAGCTCGCTACTTGCCTCCTTCGTGCTCTTTTTGGCTGTTCGCCGTGTTCTATCGTTCCCGCTCGCGACTTGCGTTATCACGCTTGTCAGTGCCGACTATTGGACGATCAAGTATGCCCAACAAGCGAAGCAGTATGACACTGACTTGCTGGTATCCGCCATCTTCATGTGGATCATCTCTGCGCCCGGCAATCCCCATCCGGGAGCCAGACGTATACTCTGGATTTGTGGCGTGGCACTGGCATTGAGCTTTCTCTCGATGCCTGCAATGTTCTGGTTTCCTTCGATCGTTCTCGTCTTGATGTTCGACACCGCCGAGCGCTCCGGACGCCTGAGGACACTATTCTGGCCGGCCGTGTACCGCGTCCTTATACCGGCCGCGATCCTGGCGATCGGTCTCGCGGCCAATTACTGGTTCTTTGCCCGCCCAAATCACTTGGATATTGTCACGAAGGACTGGAGCACAAGTTATCACGCGTATTTGACGAGCAACCCTCTGCCGGCCACTATTCTGCGGTTCATTCATTCAATTGGAATCCTTTTCGTGCCGCAAGTGGCCGCTGTGGGTTATTTCATTGTCCTTCTGATCGCGGCAGGAGCGGTCCAGTGCCTTAGGCACCCACGCGATGCCCGCAGCCGCACGGTCGCACTGATGGGGATTCTCCCGATCATAGTGGCGATGGCAACCAGTTCTCTTCGACTCTATCCGATGCTCGACTATCCACGACTCATCGTCTGGATGCTGCCATCGGCGGCCCTGCTTCTGTGTTATTCCATCGAACCTGTCACGCGTCGCGCTTCCCTTGTGTTCGGGAGTCGAGTGCTGAACCGCATGGTCTACGCCGGGTGCGTGCTAATCATCGGTGGGAGTTATCTGGCCATGTCACGACATCCCGCGATGGAAGGCAACAGGCAGATGTTTACGCACTTGAAGCAGTCCTGGAGGCCCGGCGACTATCTCTTTGTACACGGCGGCCTTTCCGAGCAGTATGCATTATATGCACGGTGGTTGGGCTGGCATCCCCAAAAGGTTTACTTTGGCAACACAGATTGGCCTTGCTGTTCGCTGATGAGAGAAAGTCTGGCCACCGATCCTCTTGCCCGCACGCTCGACGAGGATGTGCTCTCGGCTGTTTCAAAAAGCCGTCCGGGCACATTATGGATGGCTCTGCCCGACAGGTGGCCCGGATCTCCCTGGAGCGAGCAAACAGTACGAGACGTAGATACGCTCCCGCTGTTCCTGAGCAAGCTCGATTGCCGCCTCGAGGAAGGGGATCATTATGGCAGCGTCATGTTGCAGCGATACGGCTGTGAGGCGCTGAGGTAAAGCCGCCTGAGTACTTAGGCGCGCCACAATGGTCTAGGGAGACTGCCACGCACTACGCGTGCCAATTTTAGACAATAATGAGAGCCTGCTTAGCTCGGGGCGTAGGCGGTCGGCAGGGATACTACGTCTTCATCCGGGCCATGAAATAAAGGCCCGCAAGCGAAAAGATGATGTCCGGCGACCACGCCGCCATCATCGCAGGAAGCTGATTCAGGTCTCCGATCTGATCGAAGAGCGTGCCGATAGTCCAGTAAGCGATGGCAATGGCGAAGCTGATTCCAACGCCCGTCATCGCACCTCTGTTACCGGCGATAAACGCAAACGGAATACTCAGGATCGCCATGATCAGCGCAAAGAGCGGTACGGCGAACTTCTTGTAGTACTGCACCTGCAGCGGAACCGTATCCAATCCGCTCGCCTTGAGTTCGCGGATGTACCGGCGCAGTTCCTCGAAGTTCATTTCCTTGTATTCTTTTTCCTCGCGCACAAACCAGGAGGGAGGCTCGGTCAACTCGGGAAACATAGATGTAGCGCCATAGAAAGGCTTATAGGAATTGCCGCTCTGCTGATCCACCTCGCTGATTCCATTCTGAAAGACCCAGGTGTGCTGCGCCCTATCCCAGCGCGCCCGCTGCGCGGAAATCTGATGCATGACGCGGAATGTCGCCGGATCCAACTCGTAGACATTCACGTTGGACATGACAGCCTGCTTGCCGTCCAGCGCCTGGTAGTTGTAGATACGCGGCTCCTCCCCATATACCCATTGCCGGTCCGGGCGCAGATAGGTGGCTACGGGCTTCTTTTTGATTTCGGCGCGCAGCCTTTCCTGCCGGCGGTTCGCGTCTGGAATGTAGTAGTGGTCGAAGGCAAACAACAGGCCGCTGATGCACAAGCTCACGACCAGCACCGGTGCGGCGAGCCTGTGCACGCTGATGCCGCCTGCTTTGAAGGCAGTCACTTCGTTGTACTTTGTGAGAACGCCGAAACAGATAAGCGACGCAACCAGTGTTCCGATTGGCGTCAACTGATAGATCAGGCTGGGCGCCAGGTGCCAGAGATAGTCGATCATGGTCGCCATGCTGATGTCGTTCTTGATCATGTCGCCGAGCAGTTCAAAGAACGTAAACACCTCGATCAGCGCAACCAGCGCCGCCACCAGCACGCAGAAGTAGAAAAGAAATCCGTTCAGGACATAAGCATCGACCAGCATCGGCCGCAGCCCGAAGCGGCTGATGGCATAAATACGGATCTGTTGCTTGCCGGGCACCGGCCGTAGCGCGATGATCCTTTTGAGAATCCATTGACCGGCGCTCCGGAGCCAGCCGAGGACATCCTGGTCTCCGGGGCGCTCCAGTCTCGACATCAGGAAGATACCCGCGATCAGGAACACCGCATTGGGAGTCCACACCGCCACAGGCACCGGCAAGGTACCTTTTTTCGCTACGCCGATCAGTGTAATGAAACTGAGGTAATAGAGAAACGCCAGTACCACGGTCATCACAAAAGCGGTAGACTTTCCGCCCTTCCGCGAGGAAATGCCAAGCGGAATGCCGACCAGGGCCAGCAACACGCACGCGAGCGGAAGTGCGAACCGCTGATGCAGTTCGATGGCCGCATCCACGTAATCTTCGCGGGAAAGGTTATGCCTTCGGTACACGCGTTTGTACAACGGGCCGGTATCCATTTCCTGCACGGTCTTGTTGACCTGCAGTTCTTCCTGCTTCTGCGCCTGCAACGTCCATACCTGGTTGGGGGCTGCCGTCAGCACAAAATGCCCGTCTTTATCGCGCTCGGTTGAACGGTAGTTCCGCATGTCGAGAATGATGCGGTTATTTGCGGCGTCCGCATGCGGAATCGCCTCTTGTGCGGAAATGATGCGCGGTCCCGCGCCGCGATTCTTTCCCTCGCGCTGCAGCTCGTCCGGCGGCGTTACATCCGCGATAAACACCTGGTGCCAGATGATCTGCTTTGCGGCTGCTTCCACGTTGCCGACATAAAGAACCGTGTTTGGAAACTGCTCATCGAAAATGCGGGACTCGATATTGCCGGTAAGCTGCGCAGCCGCGAAATTTCGCGCCACCATCGATTCCAGGTGCAGCGACAACGGCGTCAACCAGAGCGACGCCATGGCCGTCAGGCACAGCGCCAGGAACGCAAACACCAGCACCGGACGCGCAACCGAGGCACTGGAGACTCCTGCCGCACGTATGGCCGTAATCTCGCTATCGGCCGACATACGGCTCAGTCCGATGAGGATTCCCACCAGCACCCCGAGCGGTAACGCAAACGGAATGGTCGACGGCAGGGCATAAAGCAACAATTTCGCCACCACCGGCGCAGGCGCGGCCGTTTTTACAAGCAGCGACGAAAGGCGCTCGATCGTTCGAAGAAACAGTACAAAGATGAACAGGAGGGTGCCCAAAGCGGCACTCGTGAACACCTCCTTAAAAATCGCCCTGCTGAGAATGCGCATGAAACTACTTCGTTAGTGCTGCCGCCGTTAGGGCCGGTGGAGGAACGGTAGGAGCTTTCGTTCCTTCTGTGTCCACCCGCGACAGGTCGATGCTGTCGAAAAGCAGAGAAGGACAGATTACGGAAGACAAAGTAATATCCGAGCCTGCATCCGCGATGTTGAAAGCGGTTCCGTTGCTTTCATAATTCAGAACATAGCTCTGGTCTGATGCGGCTTCGACGTCGCGCAGGTCTTTTGCGCTAAATTCCTTGAACCGCAGCCCGCGCACCAGTTCCTCATGGCCGTCCGGGTACACGCGGTACGCGAGCAGCGGCGGAGTAAGCGTTCGGGAATAGCCGTTTTTCTTCGCCTCGCGTGCGAGATTCTGCAACTCTTCCAGGCTCGCCGTCGACGGGAAGTCCAGCCGCCGGATAATGATGCCGTACTTCAATCCCGCTTCTTTTGCATTGTCGAGCAACTTCGCCTTCAGTTGTGCGTCCGTTAAGGGCTGATCGGCTTGTACAAACAAATTTCCAATAACGGCCTGCTCTGCTCCGAACGTCCCCGGCAAACGACCATGACCATTCGAAGCGTTATAGTTGCGAACCGGTTCACGGCTGAGCAGAAAACCCTTCAGCGTACCCTTATCAACCAGCGTCAGCCGTTCCGCAGGAACGCCTTCATCATCGACGTCATACTGCCCGGCCAACTCCTGACCGAGATACGCATGTTTGCGCGGATCATCCACAATGGTCAGCCAGTCGGGTGCGACCTTCGATCCCACGCGCGACGACCAGACCCCTTCCAACACCTGAACCTGATTTGCCGCTTCGGGAGGCGCAAGGGGTTTTCGCTGCAGGCGCAGCGCATCCGTGAGCACTTGGGCCATCATTTGAGATGCTGCCTCCTGCTCGAAAAGAACCGGACCGGTATAGTCTTCGGCCAGGGGCGCTTTTGTCAACGCTTCCGTCTCATGCGCGACGGCATCCACGGCCCTATTGAGCTGCTCTTCGGTAGGAAAAGCGGAGGCGTTCGGCAGAGCAATCAGATGATGATTCCATATCCGCTGGCCGTCCGGCGCCACTGCACTTGCCCGAATCTCTATATCGGCCAAGTCTTCCGGGATGCGCAGCACGGTTCCTTCCGTGTTCACGACACGGTACGTTGAGACGATAGCTCGCAAGCGCACATTCGAATCCAGAACCGCCGGATAGGCAGCAAAACGTGCGGAAAGCTTGCGGGCAAGCTGTTCCCAACTCTTCTGCTCGAAGCGTGCTTTCTTCACAGGTTCCAGGATCCTTACGGGCGTGGCCGGCGCAAGGTCGGGAATTATCTCCGGATTCGCCACTTCACGCAAAGCGTTCCTTTTGCGCGCAATTTGATCGGTAGCGGCCTTGTAAAGTGAATCCGTGGCGAGCCAAAACTGCGTCCGCATCGCGGAGTAATCATCGTCCAGCGGAAGCAGGCCGAAGTTCGGGGCTACCGTGAAGATCGAGTTCGTATTATCGAACTTATAATTACCGACCCGCACAAGGGCACGCGGTTGACGCACATGAAGGTGATTCGAAGCGATGATGCCGCCAAGGCTTGCATTCACGCTAACTTCTTCCGAATCGGAAACAATGTACTGGATGAAGTAAGGTTTATCCAGGTTATTCAGTTGAAGCGTCTTCGATCTCAGCAGCTCATCTGACATGGCACGCAGTTGCGTGTCGTTCTTGATATCTGCCGGCGTGCTTACAGGCACATCCGCGGCTTTGAGAGAGAGCGCGAAAAACAGGCCGTAAACCAACGCGCGCATGTTAGTCGGCCTCCGGACGCGGAAGGATCGGCGCTTTCGCCTGTT
Organism: Acidobacteriaceae bacterium; assembly: GCA_019233755.1. Taxonomy (GTDB): domain Bacteria; phylum Acidobacteriota; class Terriglobia; order Bryobacterales; family Bryobacteraceae; genus Bog-105. The sequence continues at coordinate 93,552 of JAFAMD010000068.1, forward strand.
CGTTCTGCTTGCGCTGGGTTTCTATGTCGGAAACCAGAATGGCGGGCGATATCGCGGAAACTGGAATACTTCCCGATTCAGCCCCGCAGTAGCCATTGAATACTTCGGGCCGGTCGGAAGTTGCCACAATCTTCTGAAAGCTCTCGAGCGGCGTGCCAACAATATCGACACCGCGAATCAACTCGTCCGGACGGCCATCCGGATAAACACGGTAGACCACGAGCGGGACCACCGTAAACGCCTGCAGCCCGCGCCTTCCGGTTGTTGTGTACCCGCTGGAGACTTCTTCGAAGTAAAGCCCGTATGGTTTGCCCTGTCGCTTGATCTCCTCGACGAGGCGGGCACGCAACTCGCGATCGGAAACGGTCTTAGAAGACTCGACAATCAGGTTGGATTGGCGGGAGACTACTTCAAAACCCGGCTGCCGTCTTCCGTGCCCATTGGAGTGAACAAACTCACCTACCGGCGACCGTGATAGCAGGAACGTTTTCAGTATTCCTCCCTGAACCACTTTTACCGGGCGCGCCTTCACTCCCTCATCGTCATAGGCATAGTAGCCGACCAGATCTGTCCCGTTGTAGCTGGTGCGCGTCGGGTCGAACTCAATATCGATAAAATCCGGCAGAACCTTCTGCCCCAGCATCTTCGTAAACGTCTGGCCATCGGCAATATCCTTTTGCCGGTGTCCTTCGATGCGATGGCCGAAGATCTCATGGAAGAAGACGGCGGACGCACGCCCTGAGAGAATGGCCGGGCAGACAATCGGCTCCGCGGGTGGCGCGCTTACCAACTGGTCCAGCTTGACCGCCAGATCCTGCACCTTCTTGTGTACGATCTCGTCGCTGGGAAGATGCGCCGGATCATTTGCTTCGATCGTGGTAAAGTCGCTCAGCCCCATGCCGTCGGGTGCGAGCGCGGCGCCTTCTATTTCCACGCGGAACAGATCGCTCCCGAGCTGAATTCCGCTTCCTTCGCTGTTTACGAAGGTGCGGATCTCGCGCTGTGCGCGGAAGGTGACTCCGGAGGCCAGGATTTTCGGATGGCTCTTGAACTCCGCCGACCACCCGCGCAGCTTCTGAGCCCAGGCTGCGGAATCGAACGGATAAGTTTCGGGCAAACGCGAGTACGTTTCCGCCGGCTCTGTCGAGAAATCCGCATCCTTATCGGCCTGCTCCGCAATCAATTGCTCGTCAGTACTCAATTGCAGCAGCCGCCGCGATGCCAGCCGGTACGCCCGATCAGATTCCGACCACAAAGCACGCCGGATCTGGTTTGCATCGTCGTCGAGCGCCAGCGGGGTATAGCTGGTAAAGCGCACTTGCGATCCCTTGTACGGATGATAGTTATCGAACTTGGCCGAGCCTACCCGGATGGTGGTATCGACGCCGCGGATTCGCTCGTGAACGTTTGTGATCAAAGCACCCAGGGTGGCCGATTCGGCGTCCACCTGGTCTTCCGTCACTTCATACGCCATGTAATAGGGCGCAGGATCACCTTTTGCCTTCAGGGCGGTGAACTCGCGGTTCAACTCGCCTTTCAGAATGTCCAAAAGTGAAGTCGGGGAAGCAGCCGGAACACTCGCGGCCGATACGAGCCCGAACACCGCGAGCCCGATCGAAAGCGGGGCGTATTTTAGGCGCAACTTAAAGGATAACAGCGGGAGCTCGAGCCTCCGCCTTCGGCTAACGCCACGTCAGGCGTTTTTCGCCAACCGGCGTAAGGATTCCGTGTACGGTGCTGTTGCCACTCCGCGCTCGGTAATGATTCCGGAAATGTATCGGTTCGGCGTGACATCAAACGCCGGGTTGGCTACTTTGATGCCCTCGGGCGCAATCGAAATACCGCGCACCTCAGTCACTTCCTTCGCCGCGCGCTCCTCAATCGGAATCTGGTCGCCAGAGGAGAGGGTCAGGTCCAGCGTGGAGATCGGCGCGGCAACGTAAAAGGGAACATGGTTCTCCTTCGCCAGCACGGCCACGCTATATGTGCCGATTTTGTTCGCGACATCGCCGTTGGCGGCAATGCGGTCTGCCCCCACAACCACGCACCCGATTCTCCCGCTCTTTAGAAAATGACCGGCCATATTGTCGGTGATGATGGTGGTTTCGATGCCGTCGCGTTGCAGTTCCCAAGCGGTTAAGCGAGTACCTTGCAGGAATGGCCGAGTTTCATCGGCGAACACATCTATCTTTTTCCCGGCCTGCACCGCGGCGCGAATCACGCCGAGCGCCGTACCGAATCCCGCGGTCGCGAGGGCGCCCGCATTGCAATGCGTCAGTACCGTCTTTCCATCGGGCACGAGCGGCGCACCATGGCGCCCGATCGATTCATTGATGGCGATATCTTCGTCGCGAACCTTCTGAGCTTCTGTCACTAATCTTTCACGGACTTGATCAAGAGAAAGGTGCCGTACCGAAGCGTACACACTCTTCATCCGATCGATGGCCCAGAACAGATTGACAGCGGTCGGGCGTGTTTTAGCAAGGGTTTCGCAGATGACCGGCATGTCGGCATCGAGGTTGTCCGACTGCAGCGCCCCGATCGCCACGCCCATAGCCGCGGCCACGCCGATGGCCGGCGCGCCTCGAATGATCATGTTGCGAATTGCGTCCGCAACCTCTATATAGTCGCGGCAGGTGACGAAAACGGTTTCGCGCGGCAGGCGCGTCTGGTCGATCATGACCACCCCGTCTGGCGTCCATTCAATCGTCTCAAAGGTGTGTTGCGTGAGAACAGCGGTATTTGTCATCTAGATATCAGTGTGTTTGTAGGCGAGGGCTGCCACGGACACCGCATTGAAGCAAGCGTGCATGACCGTCGACGGAATGATGGAATTCGTTCTTGCCCGGAGCCAGCCGAAGGCAGCGCCCGCCAGCGAAACAGCCAGCGCATACTGCCACGCCCAAGAGTATTCGGGAGCGTGCAAACTCCCGAAAAGAACGGCGGTTAACAGGATGCCGGCAAGCGTTCCGAATGACCGTGAAAGCAGCGGCTGGATGAATCCGCGAAAGAAAAGCTCCTCAAACAGCGGACCGATCGCTACCGCCATAATTCCAAAAACCACCGTCGAAAACGTCGACGATGCCAGCTTGTCGAAGGGCGAATCGATCTTCGGCGTATGTAACACCGAGGCAAGCGCTGAGATAGCGAACGCGAGAATCACGCCTCCCACTGCGCAGGCAATCAAATTAACGTTCGGCTGCCGCCAGCCCAACGACGTAAATACGGGTTTGTTGTAGCGAAGCTTGAAATCAGCCCAAAAACTCAGATACACGAACAGATAAAGCGCAAACTGAGTGGGAAGCAGCAGCGGGGTGGGATCTGATCTCAGGTTCCGATAAACGAGTGCAAACGCGCCGACACCCGCGATGAGTATGGCAACCGATGCAATCAGCAGACCCACCACCAGCGCCAGGTCCGAGTAACCCCAGAACGGGTCGCGCGCCGGTTGTTCCGGAACCAGCACCGTGGGAAGCGTCGTCTCCGCCCCGGAGTTCTCTACCGCTCGCGGTGTTTCCGGGTCCAGCGGCGTCGCGTCTAGGTCGTCAGGCAGCATTCCCCGCCTTCATTATCTTCCGCAGCGCCGCCACGGTATGACTCTCCCGGTTGCGCATGACCTCTTCCGGGGCACCCGTTGCTACGATCATGCCGCCTTCCTCGCCGCCTTCGGGGCCCAGGTCAATCAGATAATCCGCGCTCTTGATGACGTCGAGATTGTGCTCAATCACCACGACGGTGTTTCCAAGATCGACGAGCCGCTGCAGAACATCGAGCAGGTGGCGCACATCCTCGAAGTGCAAGCCGGTGGTCGGCTCATCCAGCAGATAGAAGGTCCGGCCGGTCTGCCGCTTGCTCAACTCCTTCGCCAGCTTGATGCGCTGCGCCTCACCGCCGGAGAGCGTCGTCGAGGATTGGCCGAGATGCAAATAACCGAGCCCGACATCTTGCAGCGTCTTCAACTTGGCGTGTACCTGCGGAATGTTCTGCAGCATCTCCACTGCTTCGTCCACGGTTGATTCCAGCAGATCGGCAATGCTCTTGCCTTTGTACTTAACCTGCAGCGTTTCCAGGTTGTAACGGCGCCCCCGGCATACGTCGCAGGTGACGTACACATCCGGCAGAAAGTTCATCTCGATGCGTTTGAGGCCGTCACCCTGGCAAGCTTCGCAGCGCCCGCCCTTCACGTTAAAACTGAAGCGCCCGGCTTTGTAACCGCGCTCGCGGGATTCCGGCAGCATGGCATATAGTTCGCGAATGGGCGTAAACACGCCGGTGTAGGTCGCAGGATTCGACCGCGGGGTACGCCCTATGGGAGATTGATCGATCTCGATAACTTTGTCGATATTTTCCAGCCCCAGGATGGCGTCATGCGCTCCCGGTTCCTGGCTCGATCCGTAGACTGCCTTCGCCAATGCACGATACAGGATGTCGTGAACCAAGGTCGACTTTCCGCTGCCCGAAACACCGGTCACAAGGGTCAGCGTGCCCAGCGGAAAATCTACGTCAATGTTCTTGAGGTTGTGCTCGCGCGCTCCTTTTACGCTCACTTTCAACCCGTTCCCTGGCCGTCTGACGGTGGGCGGCGTGATCGCTACATGTCCGGAAAGGTACTCGCCGGTGAGCGATTGCGCACTCCGCTTGATCTCAGCGGGGCTGCCTTGCGCGATCAGATCTCCACCAAGACGCCCGGCGCGCGGCCCCAGGTCGATGACATAGTCCGCCCGTTCGATCGTCTCGGCATCATGCTCTACGACCAAGACCGTGTTTCCCAAGTCGCGGAGGTGATGCAGAGTATCGAGCAGCCGCTCATTGTCGCGCGGATGCAAGCCTATAGAAGGCTCATCGAGCACATACAAGACGCCACGCAGCTTCGAGCCGATCTGCGTTGCAAGCCGGATGCGCTGTGCCTCGCCGCCGGAGAGGGTTGCCGAAGAGCGTTCCAGACTCAGATAGTCAAGCCCAACCGCACATAAGAAATCGAGCCGGTTTTGAATCTCCTCGACAACACGGCCGACCACCTGCAATTCGCGCTCAGTGAACTTCCAGGATCGGCTGAGCGGTAACGCCCGCGCAATCGGCATCGTGGTAAAGTCGGCAATCGATAAGCCTTTTACTTGCACCGCAAGACTCGCCGGCTTCAGACGCCGTCCGTTGCAATCCGGGCACGTCGTCGGCGACATATACTCCATCAGCCACTCACGGTAACCTTCGCTCGCCCGGCTGTAGCTCTCATCCAGAACCTTTAGAATCCCGGGAAACTGGCTGTTGCCGTTAAGCAGGAGATTGCGCGCCTTCTTCGGCAGATCTTCGAACGCCACCGAGAGGTCAATCCCGTATTCATCGGCAGCTTCGGTAAGTGCGGACGTCATGTAGGACGATGCGCTGCCGGGCCCCAGGCCGCCTTCGAGCAGCGGCTTTGAAGGGTCGGTAATGACCTTTACCGGATCGAATGCCCACGTGCTGCCTACGCCTTTGCAGGTTTCGCAGGCTCCGTAAGGACTGTTAAACGAGAACGAACGCGGCTCCAACTGGGGGATGCTGGTGCCATCGTTCGGACAGGCGAGTTTTTCAGAGTACAGCCGCTCCGTGCCGCCTATAACCGCGACAATCACAAGCCCGTCGGCCCATTTCAGGGCTGTTTGGATTGAATTCTCGAGCCGCTGCTCGATGCCCGGCTTTACGACGAGCCGGTCAATCACAACCTCGATCGTGTGGTTCTTCCGCTTGTCGAGCTTAATCGGCTCGTCGAGCGTCCGCAGCTCTCCGTCGATGCGCGCACGGAAACCGCCTTTGCCAATCGCTTCGAGCTCTTTCTTGTATTCACCCTTCCGGCCCCGCGCGATCGGGGCCAGGATCATGATGCGTTCATTACGATGCAGCGCAAAGACTTGCTCCAGGATCTGGTTCGGCGACTGCCTGGCAATCTCCGCACCGCACAACGGGCAATGCGGGACTCCGACCGAGGCAAACAGCAGCCGCAGGTAGTCATAGATCTCGGTTACCGTTCCCACCGTCGACCGCGGACTCCGCGAGGTTGTCTTTTGCTCGATCGAAATAGCCGGGCTCAGCCCGTCAATTGAATCGACATCCGGCCGCTCCATCTGATCGAGGAACTGACGCGCGTAGGGCGATAATGTCTCGACGTAACGCCGCTGCCCCTCAGCGTAAATGGTGTCGAAGGCCAGCGAGCTTTTCCCGGAGCCGCTCAACCCCGTAATGACGGTGAACGTGTTCCTGGGAATCTCGACACTGATATTTTTTAGATTGTGCTGGCGCGCGCCATGCACCGAAATACGATCTAACATCTCGAAAGGGGCTGCCTCTATTGTCCTGTACTGACCGGAAGCGCGCCTAAGTCTTTGATGATAAACACCGCCCCGGGATGTCGGTAAGATAGCGGAACATCCGCAGGCGCCTCAGAGAAGGCGCAAATCTGGTTTTTATGGCTAAGAATTTCAAAGACTTGTCTGAACGTGAAGTACTCGCATTGGCGGTGTCTCTCGAAGAAGAGGACGGCCGCATCTACGGCGAGTTCGCTGAAGGCCTGCGAGAGAATTACCCGGCAACCGCAAAGATGCTCGATGAGATGCAGGCCGAAGAGTCTGAACACCGCGCCAGCCTCATCGACCTGTATCGACAGCGTTTCGGAGAACACATTCCACTCATCCGGCGCCAGGACGTGAAGGGATTTGTTTCACGTCCGGCGGTCTGGCTCATTCAGCCCATCGGTCCCAATGCCGTGCGCCGGGCCATCGAGTCGATGGAGTCGGAAACCCGCCGCTTCTATGAGCTCGCCATCGAAAAAACGACCGACGCGTCGACGCGCCGGCTTCTGGGGGACCTCGCCGAAGCCGAAGCCAAGCACACTGCCACCGCCGACGTTATCGGCAGGGCGAAACTAACGCCCGCAGTCCGCCAGGATGAAAAAGAAGCCGCGCGGCGGTCATTTGTATTGCAAGTGGTTCAGCCGGGCCTCGCGGGCTTGATGGACGGCTCCGTCTCCACGCTCGCTCCGCTTTTCGCCGCCGCATTCGCAACACAGAAGACTCATGATGCGTTCGTAGTCGGCTTGGCGGCATCCGTGGGCGCCGGCATCTCCATGGGCTTTGCCGAAGGGCTCTCCGATGACGGCTCGTTGACCGGGCGCGGCCGGCCGATGATCCGGGGCGCCGTAACCGGCGTTATGACGTTCGCCGGCGGCATAGGGCACACCCTGCCCTTTCTCATCTCGGATTTCCATATGGCCACTGCCGTTGCGGTTGGTGTTGTTATGGTTGAACTGGCCATTATCAGCTGGGTCCGCCAGCACTATATGGAAACACCGCTCGTTCGGGCCGCCCTGCAAGTCGTTCTCGGTGGGGTTCTTGTTTTCCTGGCAGGTATTCTGATCGGCAACTCGTAACGGGAAGCAATTTTATGGCAGCAACTCTCGGAATTATTGAATATGCGGACGCAAGTCCCGAAGTACGCGCGGTCTTCGACGACATCATGACTACGCGCAAAACAGACACGGTCAACAATTTTTGGAAGGCCCTCGCTCGTGACCCAGCCACGCTGCGCCGCACCTGGGAGAGCATCAAGCAGATCATGGCGCCGGGCGCATTGGATCCGCTGACAAAAGAATTGATCTATCTTGCCGTCAGCGCAACCAACCAGTGCCAGTATTGCCTCGCCTCACACTCGGCTTCCGCCCGCAACAAAGGCATGACAGAGGAAATGTTTGGCGAGTTGATGGCGGTAGTCGGCATGGCGAACGAGACCAACGCTCTCGCTGCCGGCTATCAGGTCGAGATCGACGAGCAATTCAAAGCCGGGCGCTAATAGAACGCGGAACGCCCCCCGCTGGCATCATCAATATATGTTGCTGGCTGACGTCGTCCAGACGTCCCGCCGCATTGCGGCCACAAGCAAGCGCCTCGAGAAGATCGGGTTGCTCGCCTCCCTCCTCAAGCAGCTCCGCCCGGAAGAAGTCGAGATTGCCGTCGCGTATCTCTCGGGTGCGGCGCGCCAGGGACGCATCGGTATTGGCTACGCCTCATTGCAGGGCGCCGCTACCACACCGGCCGATCAGCCCAATCTGGAACTGCTGGACCTTGACCGCACTCTCGACCATATCGCCGCGGTGCAAGGATCGGGCTCCGAGCAAAACAAGCGTCAACTGCTGAGCAACCTCTTCCGCCGTGCCACCCGCGAGGAACAGGAATGGATCACTCGCTTACTCATCGGCGAGATCCGGCAGGGCGCGCTCGAAGGCATCATGCTCGATGCCCTCGCAAAAGCGTCGGACATACCCGCCAGTCGTATCCGGCGCGCCGCCATGATGGGCGGAGGCTCAGCCGCTATCGCGCACGCGGCTCTCGAAAAAGGCGAGGCAGGTCTCGCGCAATTCGACGTCCAACTCTTCCGGCCGGTTCAACCAATGCTCGCTCAAACCGCCGAGGACATCTCGGAAGCGCTCGATGAACTGGGCGATGCGGCAATCGAATACAAGTTCGATGGCGCCCGTATCCAGGCGCACAAGTCCGGCGATCAGGTGACGCTCTATTCGCGTGGGGCAAACGATGTGACCGCCGCAGTTCCCGAAGTAGCCGAGGCTGTTCGTGCCCTGCCAGCGGGCAACCTGATCCTCGATGGAGAGGTTCTCAGCCTCACACCCGAGGGCCGGCCGCAGCCGTTCCAGGTGTCGATGCGCCGCTTCGGCCGCAAGCTCGATGTCGATCAACTCCTGGCCGAGCTTCCCATGACCCCGTTCTGGTTCGATTTGCTGTACCTCGACGGTAGCTCGCTGATCGATGAGCCGCAAGCCAGACGCTTCGACCAGCTCACCCGGCTGGTTCGGCCGGAGAACGTGGTTCCGCATCTCGCAACTGCAGACCCCGGACGCGCCGCGTACTTTCTGCAGCAAGCCCTGAGCGAAGGCCATGAAGGCGTGATGGCGAAATCCCGATCAGCCGGATACGCCGCCGGCGCGCGCGGCCAGAGTTGGCTGAAGGTCAAACAAGCCCGTACGCTGGACCTTGTCATTCTCGCGGCCGAATGGGGCAACGGCCGCCGTCAGGGCTGGCTCAGCAATCTGCACCTGGGCGCACCTGACACGGTACAAGGCGGATTCGCCATGCTTGGCAAAACGTTCAAGGGCCTTACGGACGAAATGCTGGCCTGGCAAACCCAGGAACTGCTCAAACTGGAAATTGCCCGCGACCGGTACACCGTTTATGTGGAACCGAAGCTGGTTGTGGAGATCGCTTTCAACGAAATCCAGGTCAGCCCGCGTTACGAGAGCGGACTTGCTCTGCGCTTTGCGCGCGTAAAACGGTACCGGACTGACAAAACCGCCGCCGAGGCGGACACCTTCGAAACCGTGCAGCGCCTCTCCGGCACTTTTGCCTAAGGACCTCAGCAGAGTTCGTTTGGCAGTTTTTGCCTCTTGTTCCTCGCTGAAGAGTCCGCTACGGTAGAAGAACAAAAGGCGAATCGATGAACTTAGCTCTGACTTTTGGTGACGCCGAAATTACCGAACGAACTTCCGCTCTGGAACCGCTTTCGGCCGCACACGCTCTCGCGGCACGGTTCCGCGAGGCTATGCAGGAGGATGGTTCGCCGATTCGCGCGGTGCGCCACCAGCCAGCCAAACCCGCCCAGCTTGCAGCGTGTCCGGAGAACCTGAACCCCGCGTTGGCTTCAGCCCTGAAAGCACGCGGGATCGAAAATCTATATACCCACCAGGCCGCCGCAATTGAGCACGCTCTCGCCGGCCGCAATGCCGTCGTCGTTACGCCCACTGCCAGCGGGAAAACGCTCTGCTACAACCTACCCGTCGCCCACGCCATCCTTCGCGACCCTGCCGCTCGCGCCCTGTTCCTGTTTCCCACCAAAGCCCTTGCCGAGGACCAGCGGCTGGAACTGCAGCGGCTCAATGATGCGCTTGGCAATCCGTTCGCCTGTCACACCTATGACGGCGATACCCCGCAGGATGCGCGCCGCACCATTCGCGACAAAGCGAACATTATCCTGACGAACCCGGACATGCTGCACACCGGCATTCTTCCGCACCACACGAAATGGGCAAAGCTGTTCGAGAATCTGCAGTACTTCGTTATCGATGAGCTGCATTTTTATCGCGGGGTCTATGGCAGCCATCTCGCGAACATCCTCCGCCGCCTGAAGCGCATCTGCGAATTCTATGGTTCGCATCCCCAATTCATCTGCTGTTCCGCGACGATTGCCAATCCGAAGCAGCTCGCCGAATCCATCACCGAGCAATCTTTTGAAGTCGTCGCTGAAAACGGCGCGCCATCCGGCGACAACTATTTCATCTTCTACAATCCGCCGGTGGTGAACCGGCAGCTCGGCATTCGGCGCAGTTACCTGCACGAATCACGGCGCATAGCACTCGAGTTCATTCGGCAAAACCAGCAGACACTCGTCTTCACTAACAACCGGCTGGCGACGGAAGTTCTCACAACTTACCTGAAGGACGCCTGTTCGCAACTCCCCTTCTCTCACGAAGCCGTTCGCGGTTATCGCGGCGGTTATCTGCCGAAAGAGCGGCGACAGATCGAGGAAAATCTGCGCAGCGGCAACATTCGAGCGGTGGTGGCTACCAATGCACTCGAGCTTGGCGTCGATATCGGATCACTCGATTCTGTCGTGCTGGCGGGCTATCCGGGCAACATCGCCTCGACATGGCAAAGAGCAGGCCGCGCCGGGCGCCGGCAGTCTTCATCGATTGCGGTGCTGGTCGCTTCGAGCGCTCCGCTCGATCAGTACATCGTCGAACACCCCGATTACTTCTTCGGGTCCTCACCCGAAGAAGCACACATTAACGCCGATAATCTCGAGATCTTTCTCAGCCATCTCAAGTGTGCCGCATTCGAGCTGCCTGTACGCGACGGCGAGACATTCGGAAACCATGAGGTCGCCAGGTTCTGTAAATTTCTTGCGGAAGATTTGAAGCTGCTTCACCGTTCCGGCGATTGCTGGCACTGGGTCAGTGACAGTTACCCGGCTGATTCGGTAAGTCTGCGGGCGATCACCAGTGATAATTTCCTGGTGGTCGATATTACCGGCGATCACAAGATCATTGCGGAGGTCGATTTCCCTTCCGCGCTCACGACGCTGCATGAGAAGGCGATCTATCTTCACGATGCACGCCAGTATCAGGTAGAAAAGCTCGACTTCGACGGGCGTAAAGCGTTTGTCCGCCAGGTCGATTCAGACTACTTCACCGACGCGATCGTTTACACGCAAGTCAGTGAGCTGGCAACGTTCGAAAAAGAAGCTGCCGCCAGCGAGCCGCTGGTACAGGCGGCGCACGGCGAGGTACGAGTAAAGCGGCAGGTAGTCGGCTTCAAAAAGATAAAGTTCTATACGCTCGAAAACGTGGGAGCCGGTCTGCTCTCGCTGCCGGAGCAGGAGATGCACACCACCGCATTCTGGCTGCACTTTGCCACCGGCTTCTTTGATGATTTCGAGGGTTTCTCGACTGCCGACTTGCAGGATGCCCTGCATGGCCTCGGCAACGTTTTGAAAACCGTCGCGACGGTGCTGCTCCTCAGCGATCCGCGTGATTTTGCAGTCGCCGTGCTGGATGACTCCGCCCTGAAATCAACTGCTTTTGAGCCTGATGTCGTTCTGTATGACAATTATCCCGGCGGCATCGGCCAAAGCGACCCGCTGTTTCGCCGCGGCAAACAGTTACTTACCGCTGCGCTCGAGCTTGCTGCCGCGTGCCCGTGCGAAGCCGGTTGTCCGAGCTGCGTGGGGCCGCATACCGAGATTGGCCGCCGAGGCAAAGACGGCGCGATCCGTATTTTGCGCAAGACGCTTTCAGCGTAGGCGAGGCACGCAGGCGAAAGCGCCTGCGCCACCACAACAGGCTAAGCCTTCTGGTCGTTATCTTCCGGAAACACAGCGTAGCCGGAAGGTGGCGGGTAGAGCGATTTCAATAGATTCAGCCGCTTGCGCAGGTAACGGCTTGGGAGCTGCCGCGGCCCGGTCTCTACGTCGATGTCGCAGCAGATGCCGTGCAGATATAGCGTCAGCGTGTCGATGAACGACTGGCGCACGTACTCCGAGAACAGCGGGCTGTCGCGATTGACGTTCGATTGGCGCCGCAGCAACGTCTGCTTGGCCTGCCAGCTTTCGTCATCCACTTCACCGTGAACGCTGTTCGTCAGCTCTTCGCGGATCATCGCCTTGTACTTTGCCGCCGCTTCAGTGGACCATTTATCAGCAACCAGCGCAGCCAGACGGCGGTACAGCCGATAGTGATACTCCGCGACGTCCTGCTCCTTAAGCGCGAACACCAGTACGGTTTCGTTTTCAAAGATGACTTGCGATGCCCAGGACTGTTGGCCTTCGGCCGGTCTCTCGGCAACGACAAAATCTCCGGTCTTCTCGAGCGGTATGCGTTTTTTCCGCGCGCTTGACTTTGCGCCGCGCTCCGCCGCACGTTCCAGATACGGCACGAGCAGGATCGAAATGCGGGGCAACATGCCCGCAATAAAGGATGGAAGCGCTGCGACGGGCTCTTCCAGGTATTCCTTCAACACTTCCTCGCTCATGGGGACGGAAGCGCAGAAATAGCCAAAGGTATTACTGAGCGGGATCACCTCGCCACGGAAACATTCGGCGAATTGGCCCACGCTGACCCTGGAAAGACTGGATTGAGCGGAAGTGGTTGGGCTCGTTTCTCGTTGGCTGGACATCTAGGTTTTCGACCTCGATTCTAGCAAAGCTATTAGCTTGAACTTCCGGGTCAACGGGCAAGTGAAGGGCCTTTCTGCCCTTCACAGATGCACCCCGCTGGTACACTTGAGTGGAACGAAGTGCGGTTTCTGGTCTCTGCAGGCGAAGCTTCCGGCGATATGTACGCTGCGAGCGTGGTCGGGCATCTCCGCACCGCTTTTCCCTCGGCCTCTTTTTACGGGTGCGCCGGTCCGAAAATGCAGGATGCAGGCGTAACTCCGGTCATCGACTCGACCAGCCTGGCTGTTGTGGGACTTGCCGAAGTCGTAGGACATCTGCCCCGTATTTACGGTCAGTACCGCAAGCTCATTCGCTTCGCCGAAGAGAGCGTGCCGACCGCCGCCATCCTGACCGACAGCCCCGATTTCCATCTGCGAGTGGCCAGACACCTGAAGCGCCTGGGTGTACCGGTGTTTTATCTCGTTGCTCCGCAGGTCTGGGCGTGGCGGCAGGAGCGTGTTCGCGAAATCGCGCGACTGGTCGACAAACTCTTCTGCCTGTTCCCGTTCGAAGAATCCTGGTTTCGCGAGCGGGGCGTGGACGCAACTTATATAGGTCATCCGCTTGCGGCGATGGTGAGCACCACAGCCACGCGGGCCGAATTTTTCGACAGGCATCGTCTCCCGACGGACCGTCCACTTGTCACCCTCCTCCCGGGCAGCCGCGCCGGAGAAGCCGTCAGGCATCTTCCAGTGCTGTTGGACGCCGTTGCGCTGCTGCGCCAGCGCCGCGATCTTTCCGTTCTGCTGGCTACGCCCAAAGGGTTTGCCGCGCGCGCCGTCTTCTCCACTTTTCGGGAACGCATTGGCGCGCTATCCATCCAAGTAATAGAAAACGAGGCGTGGGACTGTATCGGCCACGCCGATTTGGCTCTGGCTGCCAGCGGAACCGTCACAGTGGAGGCTGCGATTCTCGGAACCCCGATGGTGACCTACTATAAGGTGAATCCATTGAGCTGGTGGGCCGGACGGCGCCTTGTCAAAGTTCCTTTTCTTTCCATGGTGAATCTGATCGCGGGCCGGCAAATTGTTCCGGAACTGATCCAGTACGACATGACACCTGCCCGGGTAGCCGCAGAAGCGGAGAACCTGCTGGCCGGGACGAAGCAGGCCGACCGCATGCGCGAAGACCTGGCCCACGTCCGTGCCGCGCTGACGAGCGAGGGAGACCCGCTCCGCCGTACGGCCGATTTGATTGGCGGCAAACTGGCCGAAAGCAAAGCCCCCAGCCACACCCTGATCTACTCCGGGAGACAATAAACTAATGGTGCGCAGCAGCAGATTGCTTGCTCTTTTTGTCGTGGTCGCGTCTTTCGCCGCTGCCCAGGAGAAGCATGCCAGCATCCAGGTCACGAAGTACACGATCGATGCGGAGGTCAATCCCCGCACGCAGTCGATCGTAGCGACCGCGAGAATTGATTTCACTCCGCTTGAGACTACAAATGAAGCGGCATTCGAGCTGAACAATGCGCTCACGGTCTCGAAAGCGGTTGATGGCCAGGGCAGGCCGCTTGCGACTTCGCGCGATGCTCAGGACTTGACGCTTCACGTCCTGTTTCCGAGCGGGCTGCAGAAAAGCCAGCAGTGCGAAATCGCGGTCAGTTACAGCGGAAAACTCACGGGGAACGAAGACTCGCCCATCTATGGGATCAAGTTCGCGGCGCTGCACGCCGACTTCGGTTACCTGCTTTATCCTGCGCGCTGGTTTCCGGTCGCCGGTTACACTACTGATCGCTTCGCGGCCGATCTGCATATCACGGCGCCTGCCGGTTATCGCGTTCTCGCCAGCGGTGATCTGAAAACCGACGCTGCCAGCAACGGCGGAACCGTGTTCGCGTACCACTACGACAAAGCCAGTTTCCCGGGGAGCATTGCAATTGTGCAGGGCGACCCGGTCCGCGTGAGTTCGCAGGGCATCACTACCCAGGTGTTTTTCCGCGAGAAGGCGGCGGAGTACGCGCAAGCCTACGGCGACGAAACGGGCAAGATCATGACTTACTTCACTTCGGAGTACGGCCTTGCCCCGCAAGCCAACATGGCACTTGTCGAGACGGAAAACGGCGCTGTAAGTGGTTATTCAACACCGGGCATCATCTTCCTCGCGCCCGGATCCGTAACTTCCAAAGTGAACACACGCGTTCTGGCGAATCAGGTTTCGCGGCAGTGGTGGGGCATCCTGGTTTCGCCCACGACGCGCGCCCATCTGTGGCTCGAGAACGGCGGGGCTCGCTATTCGGAGCTGCTGTATGAGGAGCATACCGCCGGCCCCGGAGCCGCCGAGAACGATATTCGTAACACTTACGTAGAAGCGCTCACCGTAAAGGATCCACCCGTGCTTCAGGCGTTTCGGCTGGACGATTATTCGCCGGAGTACTGGGCCCTTACGGCAGCGAAGGGCGCGGCCATCCTGAACATGCTTCGAAACGTGGTGGGTGACGCCAACTTCAAGAAAGGCTTGCATGCCTTTATGGACAAGTACAGCTGGCAATCCGCCAACAGCGAAGATTTCCGCAAAGTAATGGAGCAGGTCTCGGGCCAGGATCTTCGTTACTTCTTCATTCAGTGGCTGCAGTCCAGCGGATCGCCGACCTTCAAGCTCGATTACACGGTCTTCCGCACGCAACAAGGCTTTCGGGTAGTGGGAAAGATCAACCAGGATCTTGATACTTTCCGCATGCCGGTCGATTTGCGGATCGAGACGGAGGGGAACCCTGAGGACAAGGTTATTGAGGTTACGGGCACGTCTTCGGAGTTCAGCGTCGACACTTTTGGAAAGCCGCGTAAACTAACCCTCGATCCCAAGCATGTTCTTCTGCGAATGGATACGAGCATGCAGATCGCGGTGGCCATCCGCCGGGGTGAGCAGTTTGTCGAGATCAACGATTTTGCGAACGCGCTGCGGGAATACGAAAAAGCCCTCGAAGTGAATAAGAACAGCTCCCTTGCTCATTACCGGATCGGCGAACTCTTCTTCAAACAGAACAACTTCCAGTCGGCTGCCAATGAGTTTCGCGCCGCTATCAACGGCGACCTCGATCCGAGGTGGACAGAAGTCTGGGCGCACGTCGAACTGGGCAAGATTTTCGACGTTACCGGCCAGCGCGACCGGGCCCTGAACGAATACAAGCAGGCGATCCGTACCCACGACAATACAGCGGGTGCGCAAGAAGAGGCGGCTCGATATTCGACAAAGCCTTACGAACAGAAGAACTCGGAAACCTAGCCGGGTGAAGCCTCGAGACCGTAGGTTTTCGGCCGGCCCCGCGCATATAGAGAACAAATCCTAACCGCAAAAGCATCAGATAGTTGGGCATATTCGGGATTCACGCCCACTAGTACTGCGAGGCGTCTAAATCATTACTCTTGGCACTTCTCCGACGGTTATGAGACGCCCGAATGGGTGTTAACCTGAAGATGCTGGGAAAGAGGAGATTTTGGACGAACGACTAAAGGAGCTGATGCAGGAGTTGGGAAACGCCATCAACGATTCGCTCTCTGATTCTGATCGCATCGCGGGCGCCATTGGAGAAATCAAGCGCGCCGGGTACGACGTCTTCCTGGTGCTTGAGGCGACCATTGGTTTCAACAAGCGTGAAGGTGAAGAAGACGAATCCGAAACCGAAACGACCGAGCAAGAACAGTCGGTGCGAAGCGAATCCACCGGCAAAATCCGACTAACCTCACAAGACCACAAGTTCCTTCGCGCACTGAAGATCTCTGTAGAAGAAGATCAGCGGTAAAGAAGCCGGCCCTAACCGCCACTCGCCTCCCGATACACGAGATACGTTTCCCGCACGGATCGTTTCCAAGGGTACTGCTCTGCCCTGATGCGGCCTTTCGCCGCCAGCGCTTCTCTCAAGGCGTCGTCAGAGGCCAGTTGACGTAACCCCTCTGCGATTTCATCGGTTCGCCTTGGATCTACCGTAATTGCGGCGCCGGCCGCCACCTCCATCAGCGCAGAGCCGTTCGAGGTGAGCACAGGCACGCCGTACGCCATCGCCTCGAGTACCGGGATACCAAAGCCTTCATCCAACGATGGGAACGCAAAAATCGCCGCCTCGGCGTAGAGGCGATGCAATTCTTCTCGCGATACATATCCGGCCATCACGATGCGGTCGCGCGCGCGGCTCGCCTGGATTCGGGTCTGGATTCCTTCCGCTCCGTAGCCTGAGGGCGCGCCGGCAAGCACGAGCTTCCAATCGTGCGGTAAACTCTCGAACGCCTCCACCAGGCGCGCGACGTTCTTCCGAATCTGCAGCGCGCCGACGAACAAAATCGTTTTCGTTCGCTGCCTCGTTTCGCTCAGGTTGGGTAAGTGTACGCCATGAGGGATCACGCGAATGCGCCGGCGGTCGAATCCCAGCAGCTCAACAATCTGCATTGCGGTGAAATTTGAAACCGCTATGATCCAATCCGATTGCGCAGCGGCGCGCCTCGCCTGTTCGGCAAAGCGCGCCCGAAAGTCTCGTGACGAGTATTCGGCTGTGAGCACGAAGAGATCGTGAAAAGTCGTGACTACTCGCTTCGCGGGCCGTGAGTCTACCCTCTGATTCAAAGCGTGAAAGAGGCCGGCGCGAAAAGTCGGTAGAGGAGGCAGTAACAATCGTCTCTTCACATTAACTGCGTAAGTCTTTGGAGCGCGGGCGAATTGTTTGGGGCGGTAGCAATACAGGAACCGGTCGCCCGGGTAAGTCGCCGCCAGTCCGGACAGGATCTCACGCGAATAAATGGCGATGCCGGAAGGGTGCGGGTCTACGCTGTACGTGGCATCAATCGCAAGCTGCACGCTGCCATCTTACAGCCCGTACTCTTTCAGCTTGCGGTAGAGCGTCGTTCTGCCGATCCCCAGCAGCAAGGCGGCCACGGTGCGATCTCCCTTCGTATGTTCGATCGCGTGAAGAATGGTCCGTCGTTCCACTTCCGCCAACGGTATTATGCCCTGCAGCGGTGGCTCCGGACCTTGTTCGGCAAGGGGGATGTACGCCTGGCTGTCAAGGTGTTTCTCAAGAGAACTGCTGATGACGCTGGAACCCAAGTCAGCCTTTGTCAGCCATGGCCCGGTATGCATTGCAACCATTTGTTGAACGGTATGTTCGAGTTGCCGCACGTTGCCCGGCCAATCGTAGGCCTGCAGCAGAGCCATTGCTTCATCCGCGACCCGATGCCCGCTTCCGTATTTCTGAAGAAAATGCAAGACAAGCGTCGGGACGTCTTCGCGGCGCTCGCGCAGCGGAGCAATCCGCAGCTTCATCACGTTCAGGCGGTAATAAAGATCCTCCCGGAACCGCTTCGCTTTCACCTCTTCCGCTAGATCACGATTCGTCGCCGCTATGATGCGAAAGTCGGAGCTGCGTTGCGCCAGCGCGCCGATCGCTCTGTACTCCTTTTCCTGCAGCACCCGCAGCAGCTTCATCTGCAGGTCGAGCGGAAGCTCACCGATTTCATCGAAGAACGCCGTGCCGCCATTTGCGGCATCGAGCAGCCCCAGCTTCTGACTGTGCGCTCCGGTGAATGCCCCCCGGGCATAGCCGAATAGCTCGCTTTCCATCAGAGGTCCGACAAGCGAGGAGCAGTCCACCACAACGAACGGTCCGCGGCCTTCGGTGTTGTGGATCGCTCGCGCCACCACTTCTTTACCCGTCCCGGTTTCGCCCAGGATCAAAACCGGGAATCGCGATTTCCCCATGCGCGAAACAAGCCGGTGTATGTGTCTCATGGCTGGCGAATTCCCGACCAGGGATGAGAGCGGTGAAACGTCAAGGGCGATCTGCGGTCTCACAACAGACTTTCAATGAAGGCAAACGTGCTTGTCAGATGAGTGCCGCGAAGGACGGGAAACTCTCTGGCCTGCGGGCGCGCTCCGCGTCTAATTGCCTGCCGGAGCCGGCGCGCCGGGCAGCGTTTCGTCAAGGCGCACGACAAACACTTGCCTCTTCTCCGCGCCTAGAACAATCGCGAGTTGTTGCGCTGCATCAATGGACGGCTCCTTGCCAACGAGCACGCGCCACAGCGGTGTCGCCCCTTGTTTGAGAACCAGTTGGGCGTTACCAAAACGCTGCGCGTATTTTGCGCGCAGGCTTTCCGCGTTGGCGTGCATAGAGAAAGCGCCCACCTGCACGGCATAGAAATTATTTGCGGGAAGAACGGCGGGGGCCGCAATCACTTCCAACCGTACCCGGCCGACTCCCGGACCAAGCAGGTCGATCTGCCTTGCTGCAGCCTTCGACAGATCGATAATGCGGCCATCTACAAAGGGTCCGCGATCAATGATGCGAACGTCCACGCTCTTGTCGTTCGCCAGGTTCGTTACCTTCAGCCAGGTGTTGAACGGCATGAGGCGGTGCGCGGCCACCAGCGTTTCCATGTCATAGATTTCGCCATCGGCTGCGGGCCGCCCGTTGTAAGGCACCCCGTACCAACTGGCGACCCCGTCTTCGGTGTACCCCACACGCGCCTGAACCGGAGCGGCGCCCCGCGATGCATTTACAGGCCGCGGCGCTTTGGGCGTGTTAGCGGCGCGATGATGTTTGTGCGCACATCCGGAAAGGAGCAGACCAAGAGCTACTGCAAGCGCGTCCGCTCTCAAGCGCCATAGCCGTTGTAGCAGCATTCGTCTCAATGATGCACCTCCCGCCGGTCGCAAGTAAATCGGATGAGAACACGAGCCGCATTGAAACCAGCGGATTTGAGATCGCGAAAAATCCCGATGCTCTCTTCAGAGAGACGTACGAGCCGCGGAAGAGAGTAAAACAAATTCCATAAATACGTTTTGGATGGGCTTAAAGAGCCCTACATCCTCCGTGGAAGTCGCCTCGATGATTTTTTTCTTGACATCCATTGAGAACAACCTTATATATGAATCACACTGCGATCTGTATGGATTGCAAATTTACGTTAGGGAGAATGGCTCGATGAAGAACGCAACCAAGAAGGCCACGAAGAAAGCAGCCAAGAAGGCGCCGGCCAAGAAGAAGAAGTAAGACTACGGCCCGCGCTAGCGGGATCAGTTCCAACCTCGCCCTCGGGTCTCCGAGGGCGTTTTTATTTTGCAGCGAGAGTTTCGCCGCAGGATCCTAAGCAAAAAGGGCACCGGCCGTCGAGCCGGTGCCCTTTGTTATTGGTGCGCGCCGTGGATTGGGGGCGCCCCTTTACCTACGGCAACGTGTAGCGCAGGTCGATGTAGATCATGTTCGTATGAGCCTGCCTTGGGCCGCCTATGGTCGCGACGTACCAGGGCTCTTTAAACACATACGAGTACTGGTTGATCATTGAAAGTGCGCCATAGTTCGGATTCTTCCAGAGCGTCTGGATCCATCCGAACGTGATTTCCTGACCAGTGCGGACCTGGCCCGAGTTGGGATATCCGTAGCCGACGAATCCGGGCTTGGTTCCCGTCGTATCGAAGACCACGTCCTTACCGGCGTACATGCCGCCGTAGTAAGCAGTGAGCACGGTGTTCTTGGAGACCTGGCCTTCGAAACCGTCCACCGTCGAGTAGGCCTTAAGCGTAGAGATGCTGCCATCAGGACGAATGACCACGTCTGGGACGGTACCGAAGATGTACCGGCCGCCGCCCTCGCTGGCGTAGGTGTTGATCACCATGCGCAGGTTTTTCACAAGCTCTAAATTCGCGTTGATGCTGCCGGCGTAACCGACTGCCGTATGCGATCCGTGAATCGCCGGGGGAGTGGTGAGCGTGACGTAATCTTTGAAGCCCATGACCATGGCCTCTGCCTCAACGTGCTCCAGCTTGTCACCCGCATGCCCGTCATAAGCCCCCTTGAATTGAATGTCGGGGAAAAAGCCCGGTACACCGAACGAGCTTTGGCCCGACTGGAACTGTGAGGAAAGCGAGGAATTAAGATTCGCCGGTAAAGTGACGGTGGACGCTCCGCTGCCGCCGCCGATATACTGCTGCTGGTTTTCAAGCGCGACACCGAAAGCCACGTTCTCGGTCGGATGAGCGATGAACCGGACCTGCGGCGCGCGGGTCCACACGAGACCTAACTGGTAGTTCGTGTCCATGTTCTGCGTGTAGAAGATGTCGCCCGGCAGCGGAGATATGCCCTTGCGATTCGGGGTCATCATGCTCCAGTCTTGCCCGGCCAGAACTTCGAAACCGTTCTTTTCGACATCGACAAAATAGCAGCGCAGCCGAAAGCCGTCGGAATTGCTGGTGATCTGCACGGTGGGCGCATCGTTGTTGAACAGGAAGTCACCCTCGAAGTAGCCGAGAACCTTGGAGCCCAGGAAGTTCGAATCCACCCGCAAACCCAGACGCGAGTTCTGCGCGGAGAAGCTCGAATCCTGAAGATGGTACGCCGCTACGTTGTTGTAGGGAATTCCAAGGAAGTTGGTACCAATCCCGCTGCCCACGTTGGTCGTGCGGAAAAAGTATGTGGCGTCGAGAAATCCCAGCGGAGTGAACGTTGTGTTGCCGATGCTGACAGAGAGCGGTGACGGCGTCGACATGAGCGTCGACGGTTTCTGGTGCGGGCTGCCGGCCGGGCCGTTCACTACGGGAATCAGCTTGGGATTTGTCGTGCTGGCGGTGGGAACCCCTGTGTTCCCGCCGGCTGTCGAAGCGGCATCGGTTGAGGCGGCGTTTGCCGAAGCGGCCTTGGCCGCTGCAAGTTCCTTCTCGAGCAGCTTCTGCTGGTCTTCCACCGCCTGTTGCAGGCGCTGGATTTGCTTTTCCTGTAATGCGATCGTTTCCCGAAGCTGCTGTAAATCTCCGGAATTTGTAGTTGCCGTTTGGGCCGAATCGGCCGGCATAGACGGTGTTTGCGCTACTCCAATCTGTGCTCCCACCGTGGCAATGCATAGCACGGCCAGGATTCCTCTTCTTTTCATAATCTCCTTCGAAAGTTGCGGACTAAACTCATCGAGGAGGATTCGGACACACGACGCACCCGAAGCCCAGCCCCTCGAAATCGCCCACCAAGTTACCGGAGGACTATTACAAGGCGATTAATGAAGAGTGACTACTGCAAGACAGCGTTGTAATATCGAGCGGGGGCGTCGCGCGCCCCCTGTAAAAATTACATTGCCTGGGCGGACCCCCGAACGACCCTACCGGTAAACTGAGAGTTAACTTGTAATGCCCGAACGTCCGTTCGTTCACCTTCACTGCCATACTGATTACTCCCTGCTCGACGGTGCCTGCGACATCAAGAAGCTGATGAGCACCGTCAAACACCAGCAGATGCCGGCCGTCGCAATGACGGACCATGGCAATCTGTTCGGCGCCGTCGAGTTCTATAACGAAGCCCACAAGAACGGGATTCATCCCGTTATCGGCTGCGAGGTATACGTCTCGCAGCAGGGTCACAAAAACCGCTCCGAGTCAGATCGCTACAATCACCTGGTCCTGCTGTGCGAAACGCAGGAAGGCTACAAAAACCTTATTAACCTGGTATCGACCGGCTACCTCGACGGCTTCTACTACAAGCCGCGCATAGATAAGGATCTGCTCGCCCGCCACTCGAAGGGACTCATCGCGATGTCCGCCTGCCTCCGCGGCGACGTCAACGAAACCATTCTGGCGGACCGCTATGCGGATGCCCGGCGCCTCGCCAACGAGTACGTCGACATGTTCGAGCCGAATAACTTCTTCCTCGAGATGCAGGACCACGGCCTCGATCAGGACAAATTATTGATGCCTCAGATCCGCCGCATGTCTTCGGAGAGCGGTATCCCCCTGGTGGTGACCAATGACGCGCACTATCTGGCTTATGACGACGTGCGCGCCCACGAGATCCTGCTCTGTATCCAGACGGGCAAGACCATGTCTGACCCGAACCGGATGCGCTTCAGCACGCCTGACTTTTATGTGAAATCGCGTGCCGAGATGATGAGCCTCTTCTCTGAGGTGGAAGACGCTCTGGACCGCACTTGGGACATCGCGCAGCGCTGCCACGTCAAGCTCGAAAAGGTCAAGGACCCTTTTCCCCGCTTTGACGTGCCCGGAGAGCACACCGCCGACAGCTACTTCGCTTACGTCGCCCGCGAGGGCTTCGAAAAGCGCCGAGCGCGCCTCGAAGCGCTGCGGAAGCAGGGCATTCTCAAATACGATCTGCCCGAATACGTAGAGCGCCTGGAGCGCGAGATCCGGATGATCCAGCAGATGAAGTTCTCCGGCTACTTCCTGATTGTCTGGGACTTCATCCGCTACGCCAAGCAGCGCGGCATTCCGGTAGGGCCGGGCCGCGGCTCCGCCGCCGGCAGCCTGGTGGGCTACGCCATGGAGATCACCGACGTCGATCCGTTGCAATACGGTCTGCTGTTTGAGCGCTTTCTCAACCCTGAGCGCATCAGCATGCCGGATATCGATATCGATTTCTGCACGAACCGTCGGGGTGAAGTAATCCAGTACGTTACGGAGAAGTACGGCCGGGAGCAGGTCGCCCAGATCATCACCTTCGGCACGCTTGCAACAAAAGCGGCCATCAAGGATGTCGGCCGGGTGCTCGACATGAGCTTCGCGGAAGTGGACCGTATCACCAAGCTGGTTCCCAAGCAGCTCAATATCAAGCTCAAGGACGCTATCGAAGATCCTGAGCTGAAAGAAGCCGCCAGGGAGCCGCGCGTCAAGGAAGTTCTCGACATCAGCATGAAGCTCGAAGGCGTGTGCCGCAATGCGGGCATGCACGCCGCCGGCGTGGTCATCTCCTCTGTTCCGCTGAAGGAACTGGTCCCCCTTTACGTCACGAACAAACAGGAAATTGTCACGCAGTACGACATGCTCGGCCTCGAAAAGCTGGGCCTGCTCAAGATGGACTTTCTTGGCCTCACCACCCTCACCATCATTGAGGAGGCCATGAAGCTGATTCAAAAGCACCGCGGCAAGCAGATCGTCATTGAGGATCTTCCGCTGGACGATCAGCAAACTTACGAGAAAATCTTCAGTACCGGCTTTACCAGCGGGGTCTTCCAATTCGAATCTTCGGGCATGCAGGACATCCTGCGCCGCTACCAGCCCAACCGCATTGAAGACCTCTGCGCCTTGAACGCACTTTACCGTCCCGGCCCCATCCAGGGCGGAATGATTCCGGATTTCATCGATCGCAAGCACGGCCGCAAGCCGATCGTTTACGACGTCCCGGAGCTCGAAGAGGTGCTGGCCGAAACCTACGGCGTCATCCTCTACCAGGAGCAGGTGATGCAGATCTCGAATAAGCTCGCCGGCTACTCTCTGGGCGATGCCGACATTCTGCGCCGGGCGATGGGGAAAAAAGATGCCGGTGAGATGGCGAAGCAGCGCGAGCGCTTCATTACCGGTGCGGCCGAGCGCGGCTTCCCGGCGAAGAAGATCGCCCGCATCTTTGACCTGATGGAGCAGTTCGCCGGCTACGGCTTCAACAAATCGCATTCCGCGGCTTACGGCTATCTCGCCTTTGTCACTGGATATCTCAAAGCGCACTACGCGGTTGAATTCATGTCCGCGCTGCTTACCTCCGAATCGGGGAGCACGGACAAAATCGTCAAGTACATTAACGAGTGCCGGGAAATGGGTATCCAGGTCCTGCCGCCCGACGTGAACCAGAGCGACCTGAACTTTACACCCTCAGGTGAATCCATTCGCTTCGGTCTGGGCGCGGTTAAGAATGTCGGGGAGGGCGCGGTGGACGCGATTGTCTCCGCGCGCCAGGAGGAGGGGCGCTTTACCTCGATCTACAACTTCTGCGAGCGTGTGAATCTCGGCAACGTCAACCGCCGGGTCATTGAAAGTCTTATCAAAGCCGGCGCGCTCGATTCCCTCGGCGGTAACCGCGCTCAGCTTAGCGAAGCCCTCGACCGCGCGCTCGAATCGGGCATTCGCTCCCAGCGCGACCGCTCGCTGGGCCAGCACGGCCTTTTTGGCGGCTTCGCCGAAGAGCACAAAACGGAAACCCCGCTCGCCAACCTGCCGGATTGGACCATGGAACAGAAGCTGGCGGGCGAAAAGGAAGTACTCGGCATCTACGTCTCCGGCCATCCGCTCGATCGCTTCAAGGACAAAATACCCGATCTCGCTACGCACTTCACTGATAAGCTGGAGGGCCTGGAAAAGGGCGTCGAAGTGAAGATGTGCGGTATCCTCACCAACATCGTGCGCAAAACGAACCGCGAAGGAAAATACTGGGCCGCTTTGAAGTTGGACGATGGACGCGGCGCCGCCGATGCGATGGTCTTCGCCGCCCGTTATGAGGATCTGCTTCCCGACTTAAAGGAGGATGCCGCCGTTTTTCTCCGGGCGTCAATCCTTCCGGAGGAGGGCGCTCCCCCGAAACTTTCTATTCAGGAAATGGTCAAGCTGGAGGACGCACGCGTGGATCTTCCCTCGCTGATCTCCATCCGCTTCTGGCTGAAAGATGAATCCGTTGAAAAGGCCAACGCTTTGAGCGAACTCTTCACTCGCAAGCAGGGTTCTACGGAGGTGCGCCTTCGCCTCGAAAAGGCTCGCGACTTTTCTATCGTGATGGATGTCACCACCAGAGTGCGGCCCGACCGCGAGTTCCGTGCTGAGATAGAGAAGATCTGCGGACCTGAATGCATGGAGATCCTCGCGAGCTGATATGGCCGAAAAAAAGACCCGGGCTGTTCATTCTGAAACGGCAAAACCCGAGCAGGCACCACCGGCGGATGGAACGCCGGATGCCGGAGCGCAAGCTCCCGTCCAGGAAACACCGCCCACCAATCCCAGTTGGCATCGTGTTCAATTGGCACGCCATCCCAAACGGCCGCATTCGCGCGACTACGTGCAAGGCCTGATTTCCGACTTCGAAGAACTACACGGCGACCGCCTGTTCGGCGACGATCAGTCGATCCTTGCCGGTATGGGCTTTTTCAAAGGCAGCCCGGTCATGATTGTTGCCCAGCAGAAGGGCCGGGATACCAAGGAGAAGTTGCTGCGCAACTTTGGCATGCCCAAGCCTGAGGGTTATCGCAAGGCTCTTCGCGTGATGCAGCTCGCCGCCAAGTTCCGCCGGCCCATCATCACTTTGATCGACACACCCGGCGCCTATCCGGGCATCGATGCCGAAGAGCGCGGCCAGGCCGAGGCCATCGCCTACAACCTGCGCGAAATGGCGCGGCTCGCGACTCCCATCATCACGGTTGTGATTGGTGAGGGAGGCAGCGGAGGCGCCCTTGGTATCGGGGTAGCCAACCGTGTCTATATGCTCGAAAATGCGTACTATAGCGTGATTTCGCCTGAGAGTTGCGCGGCCATCATCTATCGCGATTCCGGTAAAGCGGCCGAAGCGGCCGCCGCATTGCGCATGACCGCCAAAGATCTGCTCGCGATGAAGCTGATTGATGGCGTGGTCGCCGAGCCGCCTGGCGGCGCTCACCTGGATCCGGAGGCCACGATCGCTTCGCTTGGCGAAACCTTACAGAACGCCTTGCTCGAACTCGCAGCCCTCACTCTCAACGAGATCCTTGAACAGCGTTACGACAAATTCCGCCATATGGGCGATTTCTGCACCGGGGCTGCCCTCTGAACGCGAAGATCGGGATCCTCATCGCTGTCTTTATAGCAGGCTTTCTGGCGCTTCTCGTGTATTCGACGGTGCATGGCCCGCGCTATCGCGTCGAAGTCTGTATGTCATACCAGGGTCGCTCCGCCTGCCGCACGGTCAGTGCGAAGAGCGAACAGGCCGCCCTGCGCGCGGGCGCTGAAAACGCTTGCGCCGATATCGCCTCCGGCGTGACCGACACGATGCGCTGCCAGGATTCCACTCCGCAGAGCGTGCGCTGGCTCGAGCGGCCGCGCTAGATGCCGCTCCTCGACCGAGCCGCCCGGGCACACAAACAGACTTCTGAGAACATTTCAGGATTTTGCGGCATCCAAGCCTCATGTACACTTGCTGTCCGTTGAAAGAGGTGCAGTGAAATGAAATCTCGTGCTAACGCCGCTGGCGCTCCTCCAGGAGCCGCCGCGGACTTCCACGGATTTCCGGAAGAGGGTTTTCGCTTCCTCCGCCAGTTGAAGCAGCACAACGACCGCGATTGGTTCCGCGAGCGTAAGACCGGCTACGAGCAGCACGTAGAGCAACCCATGAGGGCGCTCGTTTTAGCTGTTGCCCGCCAGTGCCAGGCGCGCGGTCTGCCGCTTCACGCGAAAGACAAGCATCCGGTTATGCGTGTCTATCGGGACATCCGGTTCAGCAAGGACAAGCGGCCATTCAAGACGCACGTTAGTGCCGAGCTGCGCCGTTCCTTTTCCGACTGCGGCAACATGCTCTATATTCATGTCTCGCCCGATGAGTCGTTTGTGGCCGCGGGAGTTTGGCGGCCTGAACGGCCCCTGCTGCACGCCTGGCGCCAGGCGATCGTCAACGGTCCGGCTCGCTTCGAAAAGATCTGTACCGCACTCGCAAAGCGCGGTCTCGAGCTCAATCGCGAGCATTCCCTCTCCAGCATGCCGAGGGGCTTTCAGAACTACTCGCAGGAATCTTTCGGTCCGTGGCTGAAGCTCACTTCCTTTGTTGTCCACCGCCGCTTCGAGCGATCCGACTGCATGACCCCCGAATTTCTGAAAAGCGTCGTCGACTTCGCCATGTCAGTCAAGCCGCTGCTCGATTTCGGGTGGCGCGTGGAAGAGGCGCATACCGAGCGTTCGAAGAAGGTGATACCGGAAGCTGAATTCTTCTTTTAAGGCTGTCGCGCTTTTCATTGTCTGGGACGGAGTTCGCGTGTGGGAGACTAAGTGTCTTCGGAATGGCTCTCCAGATTGACAGTGCTCGAGCGGTGGCGTCTGTCCACGCTCGCGCTACATTTAGTCTGCCTAAATGGGCTCCGTACTTAGGACTTATAGTCGTGATCGCGATGCTAGCAGTATCGCTTTCAGGTCCAACGCTTCACGATGAAGCGCTAACGATGATTGAGCTTTCCGGTAATGCATACTCACCTTGGCCCACCGCCGGTGTTAACAGTGGAGAGCTGCGGCGCCACATGCTCTACACTCCGGCCGATCTGCCCACCGTCCTAAGGAATATCGGACAATACGATCGGCACCCTCCCCTCTACTACGTTTGCCTCTGGCTCTGGACGCAAATCGCTCCGCATCAACTGTTGGCGTACCGTTTACTATCAGCTATATTTTGGCTGCTAACGCTGATTATCGTCGCGAAATGGACAAGATCCGCCTGGTGCTGCATTCTCTTGGCCTTAAATCCCGACGCATTCGGTTTGGGATCGATCGCCCGCGACTACAGCCTTGCTGTGCTCTGTATTGTTCTTACTGCTTGGGTATTGGATCCCACAACAAAAATAAAGCCCAAGCTGCTCTTTCTGGCCAGTATCTCTGGCGCCCTCGCAGTGTGGACCCACTTTCTGGCAGTCGTGCCTGTGGGCATCCTGTTCTTGTGCGCCGCGTACAGGAATTGGCGCAAACAACGGTGGCAAACAGCCTGTTCGGTGGTGCTATTTGGAGCCCTGATCGGCCCAGCCTTGCTGATGGCTCACTCTCAAATGAGCACCGCTACCCAAACCGTTTTCGCAGGCTGGGGCCCGGAGTCCTATAAAATAACTCGAGCATTACTACGTTTTCCGTCTAACCCAGGCCAATTCTTACCAACTTCCCTGGATTGGATCGCTTCAGCAATTGTTGCCATAACGTTCCTAGTTGCTGGTTTTCGATTCACCAAGGCGTCCGAGCGAGCACGAATCGCCCTTTTAATAGTGTTCGGCGACGCAGCTTTTCTGGCGGCGCTGTCCGCCATTTCTCGCCAGGATCTCAGCGCTGTACGATATCTCGAGTTGACGCTGCCATTCTGCTATATTCTCTTTGCCGAATTCGCCAAAAATAAAGCTTGGGGCGGCGCGATCGCCGCCGCTTGTGCCATCCTTCTAGCAATGGGTTGCGTAACCAGCATCCGGCAATCGAGAAGGATTATCGCCGCGAGGGATGCAATCTTTGCGAAACCGGGAAATAAACTCGTCATCGTCGACGGGAAAGAGATTCCGGGCATGCCCGGGGCGATCCTAAACGATGTGCCCGAGGAGTCCCGATTTTATGTATTGCAATCCGCGGACCAGGTTAAGTCGGCAACTGCGCTAGCTTCTACCTCGCGTACTGCCGTTTACTGCCCGAGCGCAAGAGAGTCCGTACCCGGTCAATTTAGCTCCTTGGCCGAAAAGTTCCCCAGAGAACCCTTGCGTATTTTCATGGGATACGACTGCTATGTCAGGTTTAATCACTGACCATTCCTTACTGACATAACCCGATGCCATCTGGGCGTGCACCTTTCCCGTCCGCACTCCGAGGGCGGCTCAGGACGAGATCGTGCCGTATCCGCTAATACGTGAATCTGTGACGTTCTCGGCCCCCGGCTGAAACTCACTTCCAGGAACCCCGGTTCTTCGAGCTTGACACGATATACGGAACTCCATTATATGTGGAAGTGTCATATATGGAACCCGAGAACGCCGATCGCGAGTGGAAAAAAGGAAGCGCCGAGCTCCTGATCCTGTCTCTTCTCGAGCAGCAGAGTCGTCATGGTTACGAGATCTGCAAGTTGATCGAGGTGCGTTCCGGCGGCGCCTTGCGCTTTCATGTAACGACTCTCTACCCGCTGCTGTATCGTCTGGAAGAGCGTGGTTTCGTGCAGGGTAAGTGGATCGAGAAACCCGAGCAGCGGCGCCGCCGTTATTACAGCCTCACGCCACAAGGCCGGAAGGTGCTCGCGCACCAGCGGCAAAGCTGGCGTGAGTTCGTTGCGGCAATCAGTCGAATAGTGGAGCCTGAAAATGCCTGACTGGAAACGCGAAATCAGAAACCGCCTGACAAGCCTGCAGATTGAGCCGGCCCGCGAGGCCGGCATCATAGAAGAATTCGCCGAGCACCTGGAAGACCGTTACCAGGAGTTGCTTTCCGGCGGCGTGGACGAGACTGCGGCCCGCAAGATCGTCATGCGCGAACTGGAAAGCGCAGAGTTTCTTCCTGACGCGCTCCCGGCCCGCGAGCGTGCTCCCCGGCCCGAGCCCGTTCCGCAAGGCGAAACCTCCAGCGGCAATCCATTTGCGGACTTCGGGCGCGATCTGCGCTACGGCTTGCGGGCCCTGTGTAAGACCCCGTTGTTCACCTTTGTCGCGGTTTTGACGCTGGCGCTGGGAATTGGTGCAAATACGACTGTCTTCACCATCATCAACAGTCTGCTGCTGCATCCGCTGCCGGTGACCGAACCGTCACGCCTGGTGGCTGTCTGCGGCACACAGGCGAAGGGCTCAAAGCAGGCGGGCGGGTTGCTTCCGCTCTCCTATGCCGATTTCCAGGATTACGCGAGCCGTCAAACCGCCTTCTCCGGAATGAGCGCTTTTACGCCGATTCTTGCCATGACGCTCGAACGCGCTACGGGACCGCAGCGGGTATTTGGAGAACTGGTCACGGGCTCCTATTTTGAGGCGCTCGGAATCAGCCCGGCCGCCGGGCGCTTTTTCTCGCGCGATGAGACCGCTGTCGGAGCATCCGCGCCTGTGGCGGTAATCAGTTATAACGCCTGGAAAGGCAAGTTCGGTGGCGCCGGGGACGTAGTAGGGCACACGCTCGAAATCAACAATGTCGCGGTGACGGTGATCGGTGTTGCGCCGCCTGGTTTTCTTGGCGTAAGCGCCATCTTCGGTCCCGACCTGTGGCTTCCATCGGCCCTTTGCGAGCAGCTCTTCCCGGCGGAATTTCACAATGCCCTCACAGATCGCTCAAAGACCGTGTTTCACGTTGTCGCCAGGCTGAAGGCCGGCGTAGCGCGAAGCCAGGCGCAAACCAGTCTGGAACCGCTTGCGGCCGCGTTGCGAAATACGTATCCGGAAGCGGACGAAGCGCGAACAGTCACGGTCCGGCCCATCACTGACGAGCTGTACTGGGGCGCAGGCGGTGGAAGTTCGATCGTCTTATCAAGTGTCGTTCTCTTGGTTATCGTGGCGCTTGTGCTGGCGATCGCATGCTCGAACGTCGCCAGCCTGCTGCTTGCGCGAGCAGCCGCCAGACGCCACGAGATTGCCGTGAGGCTGGCTGTGGGCGCGAGTCGCGGCCGTCTCGTCCGTCAGTCGCTCACCGAAAGCATTTTGCTGAGTCTGTTGAGTTGTGCCGCCGGGCTCGGCATCGGCTATGCGGGCTGCCGGTTGCTCTGGTCGTTTAGCCCGCCGGAAGTAGCGCAAAATCTGCTCGAGCCGAAACTTGATCAAACGGTCTTCACGCTCGCCTTTCTGGTTTCCCTTGTGACCGCGTTTGCGTTTGGACTCATGCCGGCTCTGCGATCATCCAAAGCGGACGTGTTGGATGCTCTCAAAGAAGACACGCGAGGCGCCGGGCGAGGACGCCGGGCTGTCAGCTTCTCGAACCTGGTACTGGTCGGCCAGATCGCCTTTTCATTCGTCTCGCTTGTAACGGCTGCGCTGTTCTTGCGAGGCGTCCAGCGCGCTTATAACATGGATCCGGGGTTTCAAACCCAGCACCTCGCGGTCTTCATGATGAATCCCGGTCAAACCGGTTATGGCGAGGCACGCACAAAGGATTTCTACCGCACCATCCAAGAGCGTGTCTCCACACTGCCGGGCGTGGCCTCTGCTTCATGGGCTTACAACATGCCGTTCTGGGCGTCGGCTTCGCGCGCAATTTCAATCGAAAGGCGAGAACCGCGAAAGAAATCGGAAACGATCACGACGATTGTCAACACCGTAGATACGAACTACTTCGAAACCATGGCGATCCCAGTTGTTCGCGGCCGGGTGTTTACCGATGCGGATCGCGATGGAACCCTGCCGGCCGCAGTAATCAATCAAGAGCTGGCAGAGAAGTATTGGCCCGGCCGCGAGGCCCTGGGACATCGATTCCTCCTTGCCGGGGATAAGACCCCACGCCAAGTGATCGGTATCGTCCGAACGACGAACTACACGACTCTCGGTGAAAAGGCGCAGCCGTGCGTATATCTGCCCCTGCGACAGAATTTCTCGAACGGCATGACTCTTTACGTTCGAAGCAAAGCCGATCCCGGCGGTATTCTGGCCGGAGTACAGGCGAAGATACGCCGATTCGATCCGAACGTCGAAGTCAGCGATGTACGGACGGGCCCCAAAATGATCGGCCAGGTACTTTGGGCGCCTCGGATCGCTGTTGCTCTGCTCGGTGTTTTCGGCTCGCTGGCACTGGCCCTGGCAAGCGTTGGCCTTTATGGAGTGATGGCCTATTCCGTCAACCGGCGCCGACGGGAGATCGGCTTACGGATGGCTTTGGGCGCATCGCGGGGAAGAGTCCTTGGCCATGTTCTACGTAACGGACTGACGCTGGTTTGGATTGGCGTGGGCGTCGGGCTCGGCGCCTCTCTTCTCCTGGGACGCGCCCTTTCGAGGATGCTTTTTGGCATCAGCTCAACCGATCTGATCAGCCTGGCCGGAGCCTCGCTTGTCTTGATCCTCGTCGCGTTTGTGGCATGCTACTTCCCGGCTCGCGCCGCAGCGCGGGTAGATCCCATGGTTGCGTTGCGAGATATATAAGGCAACTCGCATGCGAGCGACTGAGGCGGTAAAGCGAAGGCCCTATAAGGCGCTTTGGACCGCCGTGTTTCTGCTTGCTGCTATTGGTGTAGCGGCGGCAATCCGCAGATTGATCGTTCTGGCAACCGGCCCGGGTACAGGCTACAGTGCGGGCGTCGACGCCGGCTTCGCGCGGCATCCTTTGCTCACGCTGGTGCACATTCTTCCCGGCATGCTGTTTATGTTCCTGGCGCCGCTTCAGTTCATGACGCGCATTCGAGCGAAGGCGCCGCGCATCCACCGCTGGACCGGGCGCGCTCTCGTCTGTCTGGGCCTGGTCATCGGGGTATCGGCGCTGCTGATGAGTTTCAGGATGGCGATCGGCGGCATCAATGAAATGGCCGCCACCGTGCTCTTCGATGTGCTCTTCCTGTTTTGCCTTCTCAGAGGCTATGCTGCCGTCCGGCGTCGCGACTTCGTTCATCATCGCGAGTGGATGATTCGGATGTTCGGCATCGCTCTCGGCATCGCCACTACCCGGCCTGTTATGGGATTCTTTTTCGCCACCAGCCGATTAACACACCTCACTCCGCACGAGTTCTTCGGCACCGCGTTCTGGATCGGCTTTACCCTCTCGTTGATCGCTGCCGAAAGCTGGGTCAACTACACGCGGCCTGAGACCCGGGACTCTTCCGTTAACGCGCCGCACGGCGAGAACGCTCTCATGAGCGCGCAAAAGACGCGTTAGGGACGCGCTCCTCCGTTGCCGGCGAATGCCACCACGGGAAGGACGATGTGCGACGGAAAGGCCGCTGAGCAATAGACGCGCTGGACCGCCGGTTGAAACTCAGCGGCACTCGCCTGGTAGATGCTCGCAACGAACCTTTGCGGATTCCGGTCGATTACCGGAAACCAGGTGGACTGAATCTGAACCATGATGCGATGCCCCTTCAGGAACACGTGATCGTGGTCGCGAAGAGAAATGACGAATTGCGTGGGTTTGTTCGGGGTGAGCGGCTGCGGATGTTCGTAACTCTTGTTGAAACGTCCGCGCCGGACTTCCATTGCGATCGGCAGTTCGTATCCGTCTAGCGAGTGCGCGTACTCGCCGCGCGTCGCGCCGGATTCGGGAGACCACTCGTTTTTCTGCGCGTTTTCCGGAAAGACGTCAATCAGCTTTACGACAAAGTCGCTGTCGGTTCCGGAAGTGGAGGCAAACAGGCCGGCAGAAAGCGAACCCGTGATAGTGATGTCATGATCAAGCGGAGCGGTTGCAAACGTGAGAACGTCAGGCCGGTTGTCTACAAAGCGTTGGTCGGCGGCTTCCCAAGTCGGCCAATCTCCTCCCGGATACGTGGGTGAGATGGGGCGCACACGGTAAGGAACCGGCTTGGCAGGATCGGACTCATATTGAACGTACCCCGGCTTCGTTTCTCCGGCAGCGGGCGGTTGAAAGGTGAGCGTGCCGTCCGAATGCAGGTATAAGTTGGTCTGTTTCGATTCTGCGGGCGGCCAATCCGAGTAAGTGCGCCACGTGTTGGAGCCGGTCTGAAACGTGGAAACCTTCCACGAAAACTTTTCACCGCCCCCGTGGAGATAGTAACGGAAGAATGGCGCCTCGATGTTCTCACGGAACTCGAGTGCCGTCTTGTGCCCGCCGAACGGCACGATGCCGATTTTGTCGGCCGTATCGGACTGCCATTGGCCGTGGTACCACGGGCCCGCAACCATGAAGTCGTTATTCTGCGGGTCATCCTGGGCGGAGTTGCGGAAGATCTGCCAGGGTCCCCAGGGGTCCTCCTGATCCCAGAAACCCGCAACATTCAAGTTCGGTACGGGGCTGGAGTGGAGTTGATGAACCCAGGCCTCGCGGCGCCAGAAGTCGTCGTAATCCGGATGCTCGACTATCTCATTCCAGAAAGGGATGGAGCCGTGCAGGAACTTTGCGTTCACGTTGGAAAGCGCACCGAGCTTCAGATACCACTGATAAGTATCGTAAGTGTCGAAATCGAAGTGCGTGTTCGCGTTCTTGTTCGCCTGCGTAAGCACCGAGTATTCGACGGCATAGCTCTCCCTCAGGGCGCCGTAACGATGCATGTCGTCATTCATCCATTGATCGACCGGCGCCGCCTGCTCGGAGACCGCTTTAAGAGCCGGATGCGGATGGAGCAGCGTCAGGGCGGCTGTCAGGCCGTCGTAAGACACGCCCATAATGCCGACCCGGCCGTTATTGTTCGGAACGTTCTTGATGAGCCAGTCGATAGTGTCGTAAGCATCGGTGGTTTCGTTGGTCGATTTCGCATCCGTGAGATCCACTTGAGACGAGAGGTTGAACTTGCCTTCGGATTTGAAACGTCCGCGGAGATTCTGGAAAACGAAGATATATCGGTCCTGCACGAGTTCCTTTAGCGAGGCCGGAACCGGATTCGAAAACGGTTTGCTCGGGACACCATAAGGCGTTCGGTTTAGCAGGATGGGAAGTGGTTCTGTCTGGTGAATCGGTGTAACGATGACCGTCTGTAGACGGATTCCGTCCCTCATGGGCACCATGACTTCGTGCAATTTGAAATCGGAGGGAACTTCTTTGGAGTCCGACAAAGGCAGCGCAGCCAAAATGAACGAGCTTGCGAGCACTGCAAGGAAAAGTTTTCGCAACAGCACACCCCGGTGATCGTAGGAAAGACGAGTATATAGTACGAAGCGCCTCACGGGCCCGAGTTCGGCGTCGATAGCGACTTCACAAGCTCGTACAAAAACGTCTGGCCTTCGTAGAACGATCGGACGGATAGACGTTCATCGCGGCCGTGCATGCGAATGTCATTGATGTCGATAAAAAATCCTTGGACACCATACGTCGGAATGCCGGCTGCGCGCAGGAAGCGTCCGTCTGTGGCGGCGACGAGCATTACGGGAACTGTCGGAACGCCGGGCCATAGGCTATCGGTAATGCGCGCAACCGTTTTCATGAGCGCCGGGTTTAGTGGAGACGCTGGGCCGCGTGAAACATCGCCGGCGATCTTAACCGTGACTTGCTTATCGTCGAAGACCCGTTCCAACGTGCTTTGCACATGCTCCACCGAGTCCTCCGGCAGCACGCGGCAGTTAACGGTTGCAGCGGCGAGCTGCGGCAGAGCATTCATGGCATGCCCGCCTTCGAGCTGCGTGGCAACACACGTGGTCCTGAGCATCGAGTTCCACATCGGCGACACTGCAGCGACACGGGTCATAGCTTCCGTCGAGCCTTGCGATCCCTGCGTGAAATCGTTCTTGAGCGGCCCCGCCTGAAAGTCGGCTAGCCGGGCGAAGTATTCACGGGTGACTTCATTCGTTTTAAGCGGAAAGCCGAATTTCGAGAGGCGATCGAGCGCACCGGCAAGATGATAAATCGCGTTATCGGGCACCGGCATGGAGCTGTGGCCGCCCTTGTTGTGCACCTCCAGCCGGAAGTTGATCATGTATTTTTCGCTCGGCTGCACCTGGTTATCGATCCTCTTGCCGTTCAGCTCTTCACCGAACCCGCCTTCGTTGAGCGCCAGCTCCGCGTCAATCAGATCGCGATGGTTCTTCAAGAGCCAGTCGACACCGTTATAGGGACCGCCGCCTTCCTCATCGGCCGTGAGTGCAACGATGATGTCTCGATCGGGCCGCAGACCTTCGCGCTTATAACGGATCAGGTTGGCAATCCAGATAGCCGCCTGAGCCTTGTCGTCCATCGTGCCGCGGCCGTAGAAGTAACGGTCCTGCTCAGTAAAGGTAAACGGATCCAGGCTCCAGTCCTCGCGCCTGGCTTCGACAACATCCTCATGGGCGAGCAGGAGAATCGGCTTCCGTGCGCCGGTGCCGTGATAACGGACGATTACGTTTGCCTTCGTCGGAATCGCACCGCCAACAAAGATATCGGGATCCGGAAAGCCCTCGGCCTTGAGCCGGGCAGCGATCGCTTCCGCCACTGGCGTAGTGGCCCCCGTCGTGTAGCCGGATTTGATCTCGACGATCTGCTTGAAAATGTCACGCGCGAGTTGCCGGTCGGCGGCAGGCGGCATGCTATCGGCCGCGAGACAGGGAAGCGCGAGCAGGACAAGGAGCGAAAGAGAGCGCATTTCAGCCATGATGGCACGCACGCGCCGCCGCGGTCTTGCTTTCTTACGGCCCGACAGCGGGTTGCACCCCTTGCGCTGCGGGCGCCGCCGGTCCAGGCGCAGGTTGAATCAGCTTCTGCAGTCCGGACAGATAGGTAGTCAGATGGTGGGCGTAAGTAACATCAAGAGGCTTGAATCCGCCTTTGACCGCCACTTCTTGCCCAACTTGCTCATACAGCGGCGGTACAGGAACCTGGGGAACCACGTCCATGAAATTGACTACCCGTTCGCACGTTTTGATTGCAGCCTTGAAGTTGTTTGCAAAATCCGGCGCTGCCACTCGCGGCCCGGCGAACGTGTGAAGCTCAGGTATCACGCCAAGCTTCATACGATGCACGATATCGA
The DNA here is from genome assembly GCA_019233755.1 of Acidobacteriaceae bacterium. Lineage (GTDB taxonomy): Bacteria > Acidobacteriota > Terriglobia > Bryobacterales > Bryobacteraceae > Bog-105. The sequence continues at coordinate 130,240 of JAFAMD010000068.1, forward strand.
ATCCGCAGAGCACCGCAACAGCGGCGCCCAGGCTGTGCCCCGTCACAAGAATCCGCTGCGCGCCTTTACATCCGTTTTCCAGCAGATCGGTGGCACTCCGGCAGATGTGCTCGTATACCAGCTGAAAGCCCATATGAACCTGGCCTGCGGAGGAATCGGCCAGATAGGAAACGGGAACGGCATCCATATCTTCAATCCAGTCCCAAACCGTTTTCGTACCCCGGATCGCGATCAGCGCAGTCGAAGCAGCCTGGTTGTAAAGGACCAGCCCGAAGATGCTGCTCTCCGCGACCACCACATTCGCGATCCGCTGCTGATCAGGATGTGCCAGCGCCATGGCGTGCGCGGCGCTCTGCGGATCGGCCTTGAGCAGCCCCACCATCTGAAACCCGCTGGGCAGCGACAGCGGGGGAGTGGGAACATTCATCACCAGGTAGGCCGCGGTCGCGGCCGGATAGATGGTGTTGATCAGGAAATCGGTATCCGGCAACATATCCTCCGTTCCAACACGCGCTCGCACAGACCGCTTGTGCGAGCGAGGTGAATCAAGAATACACTACACCGGACGCCCGGAGCCGTCAGGCTCCCGCCGCGATTATTCGTCCGTTACGCAGCCGTCGCTAGCGCTCTTCACCAGCCGGATGTATTTGGCAAGGGTACCGCGGGTCGCTTTCAGTGGAGGCATGCGCCATCCTGCGCGCCTGCGCTGCATCTCTTCCTCGGATACGTCTACCGAAATTTGATTATTCTGCGCATCGATGGTGATCCTGTCTCCCGAGCGGACGAGGGCAACCGGACCTCCCTCTTGTGCTTCCGGCGTGATATGGCCGACGATAAATCCGTGCGAACCGCCTGAGAATCGACCGTCGGTGATGAGTGCAACATCTTTGCCCAGTCCGGCTCCTATGATGACGGAGGTGGGCGTCAGCATCTCGGGCATGCCGGGGCCGCCCTTGGGGCCCTCGTAGCGAATTACGACGACGTCGCCCTTTACGATCTCATTCCTTTCGACCGCATGCAGCATGTCTTCTTCCGAATCGAAGACCTTGGCAGGACCTGAGAATCGCAAGCCTTCCTTGCCGGTGATCTTCGCCACCGCACCCTGCGGAGCAAGGTTGCCCTTCAGAATCTGAATGTGGCCGGTCGGCTTGAGCGGGTTCGAAAGCGGCCTGACAATCTGTTGGCCGGCGGCCAGCCCGGGCAGATCCTTCACGTTCTCGCGCAGCGTCTTCCCGGTAGCGGTGATACAGTCGCCGTTCAGCAAACCCTCGTCGAGGAGCATCTTGCATACCGCGGGAATCCCGCCCACGCTGTGCAGGTCCTCCATCACATAAGTACCGCTGGGTCTGAAGTCTGCCAGAAGCGGAGTACGATCGCTGACTCGCTGGAAATCGTCAATCGTAAGGGAAACGCCCACGGAACGCGCCATGGCAATCAGGTGCAGCACCGCGTTTGTCGAGCCGCCGAGCACAGAAACCACAACCAGCGCATTCTCAAACGCTTCTCGCGTCATGATGTCGCGCGGCTTCAGATCGAGTTCCAGCAGGTTGCGCACAGCCGCTCCCGCGCGGAAGCATTCCTCCGTCTTCTGAGGATCTTCGGCGGGCGTCGATGAGCTGTAGGGAAGCGACATTCCCAAAACCTCTATCGCAGACGCCATGGTGTTAGCGGTGTACATTCCCCCGCAGGCTCCCGCGCCCGGACACGCATGGCGAATAATCTGTTTCCGCTCTGCCTCGTCAATCTTGTGGGTCACAAATTGACCGTAGGCCTGGAACGCCGAGACAATGTCCAGCTTCTCCGCCCCGAGATGGCCGGCGCGGATGGTCCCGCCATAGATCATCAAGGAAGGCCGGTTCAGTCTTCCCATGGCGATCAGGCACCCGGGCATGTTCTTGTCGCATCCCGGAATGGAAATGTTGGCGTCGTACCATTGCGCAGCCATCGTCGTTTCGATGGAATCGGCAATCAAGTCGCGCGATTGCAGGGAATAGCTCATGCCGTCCGTCCCCATAGAAATTCCATCGCTCACACCGATGGTGTTGAAGCGCATGCCCACCAGACCCGCGGCTTTCACCCCTTCTTTCACCTTTTCCGCAAGGTGAAGAAGGTGCATATTGCACGGGTTGCCTTCATACCAGACGCTCGCGATCCCAACCTGCGGCTTCTGCATGTCTTCTTCTGTCAAGCCGGTTGCGTACAGCATGGCCTGTGACGCACCTTGCGATTTGGGTTGCGTTATCTCGCGGCTAATTCTGTTGAGGATTGAACTCATATCGGAAAGATTTCTGTTTGCGGCTCGGACCCGCAAACTTCAGTTTTGCATTGTACGGGAGAAAGAACCGCCGGACCGCGAAGACCTGCCCGTCATATTCTTGTCATCGGACGCCCTGCCGCATGAAAATCACCGAACTCCAGACTGTACGCATCGCGCAGTTCCCGCAGCTTCTCTGGCTGCTGATGACGACCGATGAGGGACTCACCGGGCTCGGCGAAACATTCTTTGATGCCGGCACGGTTGAGACCTACCTGCACGATGCGGTGGCGCCGCGGCTCATCGGCCGCGATGCCTTGGCAATGGACGCTATCTCCCGCGATCTGGTCACTTATGTAGGCTTCCGTTCAACCGGCGTCGAGGCTCGCGCCGCATCGGCCGTAGACATCGCGATCTGGGATCTGTTCGGCAAATCCGCCGGCCGGCCCATCGTGCAGATGCTCGGGGGCTGGACGCGCGACCGCATTCGCACTTACAACACCTGTGCGGGAGCGCAATATATGCGAAAGGCCGAGATACAGTCGACGGAAAACTGGGGATTGACGAGAAGCGGCGATGCGGCGCCGGTAACCGGATTCGACGATTTGAATGATTTCCTAACACGCGCCGATGAACTGGCCGAGTCACTTCTTTCGGAGGGCATTACGGCGATGAAGATCTGGCCGTTCGACATAGCGGCCGAAAAAACTCATGGCCTCTACATTTCCAATGAGGACCTGAAAAAGGCCCTGGAACCCTTTGAGAAGATTCGCCGCCGCGTGGGAGACAAGATCGACATCATGGTTGAGTTCCACTCCCTGTGGCAACTCACACCGGCGATAAAGATCGCTAAAGCCCTGGCGCCATTTGACACTTTCTGGCATGAGGATCCGATCCGGATGGACAGCCTCGCCAGCCTTAAGACATACGCAGAAGCGTCGCCCGCGCCGATATGTGCGTCTGAGACTTTGGGCACCCGTTGGGCCTTCCGCGACCTGCTCCAGACAGGTGCGGCGGGCGTGATCATGTTCGACGTCGCGTGGTGCGGCGGCTTCTCCGAAGCACGCAAAATCGCCGCCATGGCTGAGGCCTGGCACCTTTCCGTTGCGCCGCATGATTGCACCGGACCTGTGGTCTTCACGGCCTCCACGCATCTGGCGTTAAACGCAACCAACGCACTTGTACAGGAATCGGTTCGCGCGTTTTATCGCGGCTGGTATCCGGAAGTGGTGACGGCCATCCCAAAGATCGAGAACGGTTTCGTCACCGTTCCTGAAGGACCGGGCCTTGGCCTCGAACTAAGGGCTGATATTGACGACCGGTTCACCGTAACCCGCCGCGTCTCCGCGACCAAGTGATGCAGCCTCTCACTCCAGTTTGTGAGTCTCCTGGTAGGCGTCCAGTTTTGCCAGAAAATCCGGCCACATACGCGCCGAGTCGACACTCGTGATCCAGGTGACTGTGCGGTTCGAGCTCACCTGTTCGAAGGAAAGGTTATCCGCTAACCGCGGCCGCGGAATCACTTTCTGGGTCGTCATGGCTAACTCGTATGCGAGAGTGATGGTGTCCCAGATGACCCAGGGGCGCGAAAAATCATTCTTGCGCAGAGGCTTTACGTTGCGGAAATACCAGTCCTGGTATTCGCTCCAGAGCCATCGGCCGATCGGCCCATGTGTCCCGACCATATTCTTAGCCTGTTCGAAGCCCATCGCCAGGTTGGCCTTGCAAACGTCGGCAGAGCCAATCGTAACGGGAACGTCTGAATCCAATATCACCTGCCACGCTCGCGGATCGTTCTCGACGTTGAATTCGTTCCCTCCCTCTGCGAGGCTCTTGAAGCCCATCGCCACCACATTGATTCGGTCCACGATACCTGGATCCTCGAGGATCGCCGACGCAACATCAGTTGCCGCGCCGATCGTCAGCACGGTCAGCCTGTGGTCCTTCGAAAACCGCTTCGAAACCCCTAGAAGAAAATCCAGGCCCGCACTGGGCCGGGGTGTCTTTCTGTCCTGCAATGGAAGGCTCGAGCCTTCGAGCAGCGGAGGATGACTCACCATCCCGAGATGCACCTCCACAACGTTCTTGAGAATCTCGTAGGTCGCGTGCGCTGATGGGTCGGGAAGGCTCGGCGCATGAGCCGAAATGATGCCTTGAACATCGAACTCCGGGTTCAAAAGCAGGTAGGTGATCGCCCACTGATCGTCAATTTCGTTTCCAACATCCGTTGACAAAACAACGGGAGTCTTGCCCGCACCTGGAATAACCGCAGCCAGGAGCAGCAGAAGGGGGAGCACACGCTGGAACGCCTTCATATAGGTCTGAAAAACAAGATCGCACGAGCGCTGCGAGTTCCCGGCAGTTCGCCCCCAGCGAACGAACGGATATCAGACTCTCACCGGCCATGTGACCTTCTCTCCCTTGCGCAGCGCCATATTTGCGATTTGCCCCGCCCGGGCCGCCGCAACGCCCGTCTCCACCGGCGCATTCGGCTCTTTGCGCGTGCGAACGCAATCAAAGAAGTTCTGCATGTGCGTGATCGTTCCGTCCTCGACACTGCGCTCGCTGAGCACCGGATTATCTCCCTGCACCCGTTCACGATAGATTCCGAAACCGCCGCGCGTAATCTTCAGCGTGCCGGTGGCGCCCCGGAACTCGAGCCCGCCGTCATCGATCGACGACACCATCGTGCCATCGTACCCAACCTCGAAGCCGGGGTACCGCAGGGCAGCCTGAATCGTATCCGGACAATCCCAGCTTTCGAAGACGTACCGATCGCCCATGCTCTGCACTACGCTCGGCTCGGATGTTTTCGTCGCCCAATGAACTACGTCAATCCAATGCGTGAACAGATCGGCCATCGCGCCGCCGCCAAAGTTCCAGAACCAGCGCCAAAACCGGTACTTCTCTTCGCTGAACGGCTGGTCCGGCGCCGAACCCAGCCACCGCTTCCAATCGAGCATCTCGGGATTAATCGGCTGCGCGGGCGGCCGGCCCTGGTAATTCTGAAACCAATACGTCCTTATCTGCGTGATGCGCCCGATGTTTCCACCCTGAATCAGTTCTACGGCGCTCTGAAAGTGAATCCAACTGCGCTGTTGCATGCCGCTCTGCAAGATGCGATTCGACGAACGGACGGCGCGCGTCAGAACGTTCCCTTCCTCGATCGTATGCGTGACCGGTTTTTCGAGATACACATCCTTGCCCGCGGAAATTGCGTCGCTCGCCATACGCACATGCCAGTGGTTGGGCGTAGCAATGATAACCGCATCAACATCTTTGTTATCGAGAATCTCGCGGTAATCCAGATGGGTGCTGATCGTATTGCCCGAGCGCTCGCGGAGCTCGTCCCTCCGCGGCTCGTACACATCGCAGGCGGCTATCAGTTCATGGGCGCCCGACTTGTCGGCAAAGTGCAGCAGGTCTCGCATGCGGCCGCCACATCCGATGGCGCCCGTTCGAATTCGGTCGCTCGCTCCGAAGGCACGCGTAGCGGCTAGTGCGGTCATACCGCTGGCCACGAGAAAAGTGCGCCGATTGCTGCGCATGGAGGTGCTCTGCATGGATACTCTCTCCGCTTGGTTATATCAGGCATCCACGCGGACACTCCAAGTCATCAGAATTGATCGGAACTTTCCGATGTTACCGGAAGCTTCCTAACGGCACTATTCCTTCGCGGCCCGCGCTCAAACAACTGGGCAGATAGTATCTATGCCGGGAGAGATTGCCAATCCTGCCACCAATGAAAAACCCGGCCTGAGCGGTGTGCAAAAGGCTGCCATCGTTCTTATTGCACTCGGGCCGGCGGATTCCGCGAGCATATTAAAACACGTCCCCGAAGCCGACGCCGACAAAGTCGCCAGGGCCATTGCCCGCTGCCAGGGCGTTACGGCTGACCAGGTTCAGCAGAGCTTACAGGAATTCACCCAGCTTTACACCTCGCAGCACATGATGCTGAAGGGAGGCACCGAGTATGCCCATAGAGTGCTCACGGAAGCCTATGGGGCCGAAATGGCAGACCGGCTGATTGCGCGGGCCATGCGGCCCACCCGCCACGATCCAACCAGCTTCGACCAGTTCCGCAAGGTAGACCCGCAGCAGCTTGCCGAGTTTATCAAGGATGAGCATCCGCAGACGGTTGCGCTGATTCTCTCTAACCTGGAAGCCCCTCAGGCCGCAACGATGATCAGTTCCCTCCCCAAAGAAACCCGTACCGACGTTGCTATGAGAATGGCCGATCTCGACCAGATCTCTCCGGAAGTGATCCGCAATATTGCCTCAGTGCTTGACCAGAAATTGCGCCACCTGGGCGAATTCAGCCGCGAATCAATAGGCGGGGTGCGCGCCGTCGCGAATATGTTTAATCGGTTGGATCCGAATACCAGCACGCAGTTGCTGGAGGCCGTAGAAGCCGAAAACCCGTCGCTATTTGAGAACATCCGCAAGTTCATGTTCGTCTTCCGCGACCTCGAACGGCTCGACGTTTCCGACATTCGAACGTTGATCAGCCGGGTGGAGCGCCAGACCCTCCTGCAAGCACTGAAGGGAGCGAACGACTCTCTCCTTCAAAAATTCCTGCAAACCCAATCGCAGCGCGGGGCCGACATGATGAAGGAAGATCTCGCCTCGCTTGGGCCGGTAAAACTGAGAGACGTAGACTCCGCCCAGCAGAACGTCATCGGCATCGCCCGTGAACTGGAGAAAGAGGGGGCCATCAGTCTGAGCAGTTCCCCGAACGATCAGTACGTGTACTGACGAGAACGGACAATGGATCAACCCGAAGACGCTCCTCTCGTGCTGCCCGTCCCCGCCATCAGCAGCTTCCATCCGATTGAAGACGTGCCGCTGCTGCTTCATGCCGAGTTGGACCGCCAGACGATCTCGTTCGGCGAGCTTCTGGCATTAAAGACAGGTAGCGTGCTTTCGCTCTCCCGGCCCACTGGCGAAAATGTCGATCTCTACGCCGGCGACGTTCTTTTGGGGAGCTGCGAGATTTTGGTCGTCGATTCCACGCTGGCGATTCGAGTGGCAGATCTGGCGCGTCCTGAGGAGCAGTCGTTGGCAGGCTGGGCTAACCCATGAACACAATCGATCAGGAAATTGAGCTTTTCGTACAACTCTGGAAAACGGAATTTTCGCGGTCTGTCGAGATGTTCACTGGCGAAGAGGCGAAGATCTCCTGCCAACCGGCTGGCCCCGGCATCCCGGACCCCGATGATCTTCCGCAATATCTGTGGTCGAAACAGGTGTTTGAAGCTGGTGCGGGTTTTGCGGCCTGGACGGGCGCGCGCAAGGGTACGTGGACGGCGCTTGGCAAGAATGTCGGAACGGATCGCGGACAAAGTACTCAGACGTATCTCAATATTCTTCACTTGACCTCAGAGGGAATTTCGAAAGCCCTCACGGCGCGCGCACACTGGCCGGTCCGCTGCGGCGCCGCTACCGATGAGGTCTTTTCAACCATAGATTCTCTTGTCATCTTTGAGGTAAATGTCGAGTTGCAGGACGAAAGCCTCCCCCCGCTCCTGCTTGCTGTCGAAGACGACGCCGCCTCTATTCTCCGGTCAGCGCTGGAGACGGAGGGCAGCCGCGCGGATGCCTCCGATCCGACTCCGGTTGCCGCATCTTCTCCGATGCTTGCCCGCCTGATGGAGATTGAGTTTCCCCTGGCCGTAGCGCTTGGCCGGGCGGTACTGCCCATCCGGGACATTCTCAAACTGACGACCGGGTCGCTGATCGAATTGGACCGTACGGTAAATGACTACGTAGACCTCATCGTCCACGGCACCGTAGTCGCCAGGGGTGAAATCGTGTCAGTCAAAGGCAACTACGGCGTGCGAGTCAAAGAAATTATCAGCCGGCAGGATCGCATGGCGCTGCGGAGCAATTCATGACGCGCGATCATTTGCAGAAATCGAAACGGCGGCCGCACAATCGCAACGAAATGACTCGCGACCAGGTCCCCGATGTCGCGACGTTCGACTTCAGCCGCCTCGATCGGATTCCGCGATCGCAATTGCGCGCTCTGAATCTCGTTCATGAAAACTTTGTGCGCAGCCTTGCCTCCAGTTTGTCGGCATATCTGCGTTCCTACGTTGCTTTGAGTCTCGTCAGTGTAGAGCAGGTCTCCTATTCCGAGTTTCTGAAAGGTCTGACCTCGCCTACCTGCATCGCCTATCTCGGGCTGCAGCCGTTCGACGGCACGGCGGTTCTCGAGATCAACATGAATCTGTTGTTCGGCTTGATAGAGCTCCTGCTGGGCAGCAAAGGACGCTCGGCAGTAATGGTACAGCGAAAGATCACGGATATCGAACGGAACCTCGTCAATACCCTGCTGCGCGTCGTGCTCCGCGAGCTATCCGAAGCATGGAAATCCGTTGCTGAGATCTCTTTCTCCGTTCAATCACTGGCGACGGAACCGCAGCTTCTGCACGTGCTTGCACCGGCGGAGGCCGTCATCGTCATCGCTGTGGAAGTACGCATCGGAACCACCTGGGGACAGATGAATCTCGCGATTCCTTCCATCTTTGTCAAACGGCTGAGCCATAAGTTCGATCAGTTGCTGCAGGTGCGGCGCGCCGCAACCACGGCGCGGGATCAATCACACCTGGCGCTGCTCCTCGAGGGCGCGTCGCTGACTTTTGAAGCCCGCATCAAGGCCGGCACGATCTCAACCAGAACGCTGATGAACCTCGAAATTGACGACGTTCTTGTGCTCGAACATCCCGTGGGGCGGCACATCAACGGCTTTCTGAATGATCGCGATAAATGGCAGGGTCGCATTGTTATCTGCGACGAGAAGCTCGCATTTCAACTGCAGGAGGGCAACTCCGTTCCGGCCGGCGAGTCAACCTACGAAATTTGTAAGCGTCCCGATGCCTGAGATCGTGATGCGGATCTCGTCACCTGGCTTCAAGTTGAATGAGTCCGGCGGAACAATCCCGGTACCGGTCAGCAGAAAGCAGCCGTTTGGAAACGAATTGTTCCGAAACAGGAATTGGACCAGCGACTCCGGGTCCCGTTTCATGGCTTCCAGATTTGTCGAGCCTTCGAATTGCGTCGTGCCGTTCCGCAGAATATGGAGGCGGATTTCCGTACTCTTCTCCAACGGCTGTTCGCGCGCGAGAATCGACGGCCCAAGCGAGCAACTGCGGTCATAAACCTTGGCCTGCGGCAGATAGAGCGGGTTTTCGCCCTCGATATCCCGCGAGCTCATGTCGTTTCCGATTGTGTAACCCGTGATTTTGCCGCGCGGCGAAACCAGCAGGGCCAGTTCGGGTTCGGGAACCGACCAGTGCGCGTCATCGCGAATCGCAACCTTACCTTCGGGTCCGACGACACGATGCGCCGTTGCTTTGAAGAACAACTCCGGTCGCTCAGCGCCATAAACGCGATCATAAAAATCCCCGCCGCCCGCGGACTTCGATTCTTCCATACGGGCATCCCGGCTGCGGAAGTAAGTCACGCCCGCTGCCCAGACTTCCTGGTTGCCGATGGGAGCGGCAACATGCGAGGGAGCGGCCTGCAATGGTTTCATCGCCGGCAGCGCGTCGCCAAGAAAACTGTAAAGATCGTCGCGCGTGATCAGCAGGTCCCAGTCGGCGGCCCTTTCGCTCGAATACCACTTACCCTCGTTCTCGACAACAAATCCGGCAGGAGTGCGAAATAGCCTCATGAATGATGTACCTGTACAAAGCTATCAATCATGAAAAAAGGGCGCCCGCTCGCGGCGCCCTTCGAAACAGTAAACGGATTGAGCCTTATCGGTCGTGATCGCCGCCATGCTCATGGTGATCATCGTGGTCATGGTGATCATCGTGGTCATGGTGATCGTCGCGGTCATAGTGATCCTCATGCTCATGGTGATCGTCGCGGTCATATCCCCAGCGTGGCTCGTGGTGCTCTATGCGCGGGCCCGGCGCCGGGCGGTAGGCGTACGGATGAACATAGTCGGTGCGATTGACCCACGTACGGACCCACGGCCGGTGATCGACAACGATGGTGTGCTCACGCCAGCCAAAGCCAACTCCACCCCACCCCCAGGGCGCAAATGCCCCTCCAATGGTAATTCCGCCGCCGAATCGGATGGCGTCCCCAACGAAAAATCCCGGGCGCGGCCGCACAAACACGATCCTTGGATCGTAGTAGGGAACATAATAGTAGCCCGCCGCCACCGGCACAATCTCGATATCTCCAGGACCGGCTACGTAGATACGCGAATACTGGGTGGTTCGCAGATAGCCGTAGTTATAGGCTTCCTGCCGCAAGCGCTGCACCGAGTCCATAACCTGGTCGCGCTGCGCGAGAACTGCATTGCCCAGCGCCTGGGTCCAGCCCATGTATTGCGCCATATAGTTCAACGCGCTGGGGAACGGCAGAAGGGCGATAACGCTCGGATCCCATTGCAGATTATCCTGCTGCACGCCTTGCGCCAGCGCATCGCCGCGAAGGTAAGCATGCTGGTTTGCCCACGCCGCGGCACCGGGAATCTCATTCCAGTAAGTGGAGGCCGTCAAAACCTGCGCCAGAAGACCATCGGGGTACAGCGCGATCGGTTGCACCAACTGGTCTAACTGCTGCGGCGCAAGCATCGGAGGCTGGCCATACGGCGCCTGCGGCGGAGGATATTGCCCCTGCGGGTACTGTGCCTGCGGATACTGCCCGGCAGGCGGATATTGGCCCTGTGGTGGATACGGCTGCTGGTTCTGGTCCGCCGGCGGATACTGGCCGGGCGGCGGGTACTGCGGATACTGATCCTGCGCGAAGCTGGGAGCGGCCGCAATACCGGCCAGAAGAATCGCTCCCAGAAAACCCGAAATAAATTTTGTCGATCGCATGTTTTCCTATCTTGTGCGGCCTCTCCGTTTTTGAAACCGCATCTGCATGATTGACGCTTTGGTCTAGCTGAAGGATACGACGAGCGCCCCGCCGTCTCATTAATCCTGATTAACGAGAATGCCGGGCGTACCATATAGCCTTGAGGTTCCGCGTTCCCACGCGGATGCTCACGCATCTCTTAATCAGCATGACTACGGCCCAACGCATCTGTCACAGCCGCATTTTCAGAACGACATGCATTCTGGCGATTGCCGCAACCGCCAGTCTGGCCATCCACAGCAGCGCGAGCGAAAAATCCGGACGGAACACCGATACGGAAGCTCGCGCCCGGCTCGAGGCAATGATCAGTCCCGACGCGGCGCCGGCTGACGTCGACCGCGGCGCGGCGGGACTCTCGCGGCTGCTGGCTGCGCTTCGCACTCGCGCCAGTATCCTCATGGTTACAGCGCACCCCGACGACGAAGACGGCGGCGTGCTGGCCTATCAAACGCGCAGCATCGGCGCGCGCGGCATTCTGCTGACGCTGAACCGCGGCGAAGGCGGCCAAAACGCGATGACTGACGACCTGTACGATGCGCTGGGCGTCTTGCGCACCCAGGAACTGCTTGCCGCAGACCGCTACTACGGCGTAGAGCAATACTGGGGCACGGTCATCGATTATGGTTTCTCCAAAACGCGCGAAGAGGCGCTCGAAAAATGGGGCTACGATCGCGTTCTCGCTGACGTCGTACGCGTAGTCCGCATGACGCGCCCCCTCGTGATTACTGAGGTGTTCGCCGGAGCGCCCACCGATGGCCACGGTCAACACCAGGTCTCAGGACAGATGGCTCAGGAGGCTTATCTCGCAGCCGGTGATCCCAACCGCTTCCCGGAGCAGATTCGCGAAGGCCTGCGGCCGTGGAGACCGCTGAAGGTCTATGCGCGTGTTCCCTTCTTTGCCCCGACAAAAGAGGGCACCATCTACGACTACGCCACCGATAAATATGTGCCCATCCGCTTCTACGACTACGTCCACAAAACCTGGCTGACGAAAACACCGCCGACAAACATCAGCATCGCGGAGGGAAAATCCGATCCCGCCGCCGGTCTTACGTTCAGCCAGATCGGACGCGAAGGGTGGGGCTATCAGAAGAGCCAGAACGGGGGTGGCACCATTCCTCAACCTGCGCTCTATTCTGCTCCCTATCACCGTTACGGATCGCATGTCGAAACCACTGATCAGGAACAATCTTTTTATGACGGCATTGACGTCTCCCTCACCGGCATCGCCTCGCTTGCGACCGGCGACACCGGCTTTCTGAAAAGCGGCCTCGAGCAGATTTCACACTTCGCCGATGAAGCCTGCGGGCAATACAAACCCTCCGAGCCCTCCGGTATTGCGCCCGCGCTGGCTGATGGCCTGAAGGCCACCCGCGCCCTCCTCCAGCAGGTCCGCGAAAGCACGCTGCCCGAGCCCGGCAAGAGCGATGTGGCATTTGAGCTCGGCGTAAAAGAAGAACAGTTTGAGAGGGCGCTGGCGGCCGCGCTCGGCGTAGTGTTTGATGCCGCTGTCGCGCCGGAGAAAGAGCCCACCGGACCCTTCGCTGCGCTTGGAACCAGCGCCACGTTCACCATCGCGATACCCGGCCAGTCATTCGCGGTCAATACACGTCTTCTGAATGAGAGCCCGGAGCGACTCGGTCTCGAAGCTCTCGAAATTCGCTCTACCGACGGCAAGAGCTGGAATATCAAGGCTGAACACTCGCCGGAGCCTACGCTTGCGGCGGGCAAGGAAAGCCGGCTGAAGTTCGCGGTTACCGCGCCGCAGGATGCCGCCCTTACGCGGCCCTACTACACGCGGCCGAATGAGGAACAGGCTTACTACGACCTGGCCGAGCCGCAGTACCGGAACCTCTCCACCATGCCGTATCCGCTCTTCGCCACGGTCCGCCTGGCCTATCGCGGTACAAGCTTCCAGATTCGCGAGGTCGTCCAGACCAATCATCGCGAGGAAGGCATCGGCATGCTGGAGCAACCGCTGCTCATGGGCCCGGCGATCTCAGTTTCGGTTTCGCCCGCGGCCGGCGCAGTGCCGCTTGATGCAAAGTCCTTCACCTTCACCTGCACAGTTCGCTGCAACGCCAAAGGACCGGCTAACGGCGCGCTGCGTTTGCGTCTCCCGGCGGGTTGGGAATCGGCGCCCGCCGAGCACCCGTTCTCTTTCGGTCGCGACGGCGACGGCGACACGTTCCGCTTTCAAGTGACGCCGCATAATATCAAAGCCCAACGCTACGAAATTCGCGCCGTAGCCGAATACCGGGGCAGGAACTACGAAGAAGGTTATCGTCTGGTCGGCTATGCCGGCTTGCGCCCCTATCCGTATTACCGGCCGGCCTCCTACCAGGCGGTGGGCGTGGACGTGAAAACCGCGTCCGGCCTGCGTGTCGCCTTCTTCCCGGGAACCGGCGACGATGTTCCGCGCGCGCTCGAAGATCTCGGTGTGCCCCTCCAGATTCTTAGCTCGGGCGATGTGCAGACCGGCAATCTCGGACAATACGACGCCATCATCCTGGGCGTTCGTGCGTATGCCGTGCGCCCCGAACTCCGCGCCGCCAACAATCGCCTGCTCGACTACGTGAAAAACGGCGGCGTGCTCATCGTGCAGTACAACCTGCAGAACTTCGACGGTGATTACGGCCCGTACCCCTTTTCACTCGGCCAAAATCCCCAAAAGGTCGTGGACGAGACTTCGCACGTGAACCTCCTGCATCCGGACAGCCCGGTCTTCTCCTGGCCGAATAAGATCACCGGCGCCGATTTCGAGGGCTGGAGCGAAGAGCGCGGCCACGGGTTCATGGAGAAGTGGGATCCCCGCTACGAGCCGCTAATAGAAACACACGATCCGAACCAGGATCCGCAGCGCGGCGGGCTGCTCCTGGCACACTATGGCAGCGGCGTCTACATCTACGACGCTTTCGCGCTTTATCGGCAGCTTCCTGCGGGCGTTCCTGGCGCGTACCGTATTCTGGCTAACCTTGTGAGTCTGCGAAAAAATCCGGCTCTGCACTAAAACCGGAACTTCGCATCTCTCTGCGGCGAATAGCAATATGGAATAGCAAAATATATGGCAGCAGTGAGGTCCTCCATGTTGAAACGAGCTCTTATCTTTGCGCTACCGCTGTCTCTCCTGACAGTGAGTGCCGCTTTCTCCGGTCAAAAAGCCGCGTTTCCGGATCCGGCCATCGACGTTCCCGCAGCGACAGGCTTGCAAACGGCCGTTCTGGCCGGCGGGTGCTTTTGGGGCGTGGAGGGCGTGTTCGAACGCGTGAAGGGCGTGAAGAAGGTCGTCTCCGGTTTCGCGGGAGGCGACAAATCAACCGCTAATTACGAAACGGTCAGCACCGGATCGACCGGTCATGCAGAATCTGTCGAAATTACCTTCGACCCGACGCAGATCACCTACGGGCAGCTATTGAAGATCTACTTCTCCGTCGCGCACAACCCTACGGAGCTAAACCGCCAGGGGCCGGATTACGGAACCCAGTACCGCTCCGCAATCTTCTATGGGAACGACGATCAGAAGAAAGTCGCTGAGGCCTATATCAAGCAGCTCGACGAGGCGAAAGTCTTCTCCCGCCAGATTGTCACGCAGGTGACCCCGCTAACCGGCTTCTACGCAGCCGAGGCATACCATCAGCATTTCCTCGACCACAACATGAATATGCCTTATATCGTTTACAACGACCTGCCGAAGATCGCGGCTCTCAAAAAAGAATATCCGGAGCTCTGCAAGCGCTGAGATCCGATTCGTTATTGCTTCGCGGGCGCATCAGCCTTCTTTGCTTCGACCGCAGCCGGAGCGGCTGCATCCGGGTTGATTTGCAAAATGCGGACCATCTTGGGCGCTTTATCGTACTGGCTTAGCTTTCGCAATTCGCTGTTCAGATTCTTGTAACGCGCCTGTACCTGGTAGTCGATGTTGAAATTCAGATCCGCAAAGTTGTAGCGACCGTCCTTTTTCGTGAAGAACTCGGTCCGCTCCTTGGTCGCCATGTTGGTCAGCGTTACCAAGGCCCCTTCCAACGGTTTGCCGGTGTCGTCCACCACCTGCCCGTTAAGGGTGCGAGACGTCGCTGCCTTCTGTTTCTTCTGGATGAGCGGCCGGTCATTGCCGATCGAAGCGGCCGAGTCGTGAGCAGCGCTATTGTCGACGGCCGGCTGCTGCGCGCACAATCCGCCTGCCAGCGCAGCCGCCAGCACCGTTCCGAACATCACACGCTTCATCGCTTCTAGACCTCAACCAATCGTATCAATCCGTGTTTATTCGCGTTCATTCGCGGCCAGCACCCCTGCGCTACATTCGGGACATGTCCTTCGCCGCCGCGAAAGTCCTGGCTTTTGAAAGCCGCCGTGCCAACGAAATGGCCGAGCTGATCCGCATCAACGGAGGGGAGCCTTTCGTAGCGCCCGCCCTGATGGAAGTTCCGCTCGAGCAGAACCAGGCTGCGTTTGACTTTGCCGCCCGCCTTTACGCAGGTGACTTCGACATGATCATCTTTCTCACCGGCGTCGGCACCCGTTTTCTCCATCGCGTTCTCGCTACGCGCGATCCGGAAGACCGGTTTCCGGAAGCACTTCGCCGGTTGACCGTCGTGGCCCGTGGTCCGAAACCCACGGCTGTGCTTCGCGAGTGGCAAGTGCCGATCGCTGTCTCGGTTCCCGAGCCCAACACCTGGCGGGAACTGCTCGACGCCGTTCGAACCCGCCCCGAAATGCGCGTTGCCGTTCAGGAATATGGCCGCCCTAATCCGGAGCTGCTGGCGGGCCTCGAGGCGCAAGGGCGCAAAGTAACGGCCGTTCCCGTCTATCAGTGGCAACTGCCGCAAGACGCTGCTCCGCTCACCGGAGCGTTGCAGGTTCTGCTGGACGGAGGTTTCGACGCCGCGCTTTTCACCACTGGTGTCCAGATCGAGCATTTCCTCGCATTCGCCGGGCGGCACGGCCAAGGTGACCAGGCACGTACGGCGCTTGGGAAGCTTTTCATCGGCTCCATTGGTCCCGATTGCACCGAATCCCTGAAGACCTGCGGCTTGACGCCTGCGATGGAACCAAGCCACCCCAAAATGGGCATGCTTGTTCGCGAGGCCGCGCTCAAATTCGCCGAAGCGCGTCAACAGCGCGCTTGACGTCTGTTTATTCCGTCATGTACCAGACCAGGTATGCCCACGGAGATCCATCCTGCCTGCTTTGGCCGGTCTGCTGAAGAACCTGCACCGCCTTTTTCGTAGGGAGGCCTTCTTGCGGTTCCCCCTGGAAGCGGTCGATCGGGCTCCATCCCCGGTCCTGGAGTTGCTGCCGCTTAAAGCGCCGGACGTTACAAAGCATTTTCAGATAAAGCAGGGGATCGGTTGTCTGCATGCCGTTGACACCGCAGAGATCCCCATGCAGCTTCTCCGGACACGTGTAATTACCCGAATAAGGGAGAGGGCTGATCTTGGCGGTAGTTTGAGAAGCATCAAAGATCATTTGCCAGAGGTAATAACTGGTCGCCGCGTCAAACGCCCCAGGGAAGGTATTCCGGCTCCATAGCGCACCGAAGGTCTTGTAGATCTGGAGCGGGGTATTGATCAAACCGAGGGTGCTCTTGTTCGAGATGACGGCGTACCACTGAATGCGATGCGTGTATTCGCCGTGCGCCACTCCACCGGCGCCCGGATCTTTCCAATGGTAGCCGTGGCGCAGCAGCACGCGATTGAAGTCCTGACCACCCACGAGATCTGTCAGCACGGGAACACCCGCCGGCAATTCTGCTTTGCCCTGAGTAGGATTGAGCATTTTGAATTTGCTGTTGGTCGCGCGCAGGTTTGCTACATCCGACTGGTCCAGATACTGAGCCGCCGAATGCAAGAGCTTCTTGTAACCAACGTCGTCTGAATCGGGAACCGCGGCGTTAAAACCGTTTTCGTCCTCCAGATCCCGCAGCGTGCCGGACAGGAGTTTATGAGTCTTGAAAATCACCGGCTCGCCGCGGGCATTGTGACTCCTTAAGTTGAACCGCTTGTTTTCAATGTTGTCCTTAAGCTGTGTGTATTTGTTCGTGCCGCCGTTTCCGGCCAAGGTATTAAGCTTCGAGCGAAGGGCGGTCTCCAGCTTTTTCAATCCCTCGAGAACGGTGGCCTTGTTTGTCAGAAAGGAGCCGATACGGGCATAATCGTTGACCAGTTCAGCTTTGTTCGTAAGCTGAAAGTTCTCCTTGTTTGCATTGACGTTTTCTTCCAGCTTGGGAAACTTTTCGACGAGAAGGTTCCTGAAGTTCGACTCCGACTGATCATCCGGCACAGCCCACTCTGGCATGTCTCCTCCTGACTTGCTTTAAACGGGGGTCTGACCATCTTAAGACATCGTCTGCCAGATGGTCAGCTCCGATTTTGATACTCTCCGAGCGTGCAACGGAGATTACATCTCAGCCCTCTAATCGCTGTGAAACGGTTCTGCCTCGCTTGTGCCGTGGCGGTTGCTGCCGTGTCCTGCGTTTCCCTGCTTCACGCTCAGGCGGGCGCGCTGGAAGAAACGGTCGTAATCGACGCCGCCGCGCCCCGGCACGCATTTCCCCATTTCTGGGAGCAGATGTTCGGCTCGGGCCGCGCGAACCTCAGCCTGCGTGCCGGCTATCGCGAGGATCTGCGCACCGTCCAAAACGTCACTGAGCTTCGCTACATCCGTTTTCACGCCATCCTCGACGATGAGAACGGCGTTTACGACCAAGACCAGCAGGGACGTCCGGTTTATAACTTTTCGTACGTGGACCAGATCTACGACGGCCTGCTGCAGAACGGCGTGATGCCGTTCATCGAGATCAGCTTCATGCCTCGCAAGCTCGCCGCGAACCTGGCTCCGCACCCGTTCTGGTATCGCCCGCTACCCTCGCCGCCGAGTGATCCGGCCAAATGGGCGGCTCTCATGGAGGCCTTCACCGATCATCTGGTGAATCGTTACGGCCGGCAGGAAGTGGAGCAATGGTACTTCGAGGTGTGGAATGAGCCGAACATCGATTTCTGGAACGGCAATCCAAAACAGGAAACCTATTTCGCACTCTATGACGAGACGGCGCAGTCAATTAAGAAAGTCGACCCGAAGATTCGTGTAGGAGGGCCGGCAACCGCGCAGGCAGCGTGGGTCGACGCATTCATCGCTCACTGCACGCAAAATCACATCCCGTTCGACTTCGTCTCCACGCACGTTTACGGCAACGACACTTCGCAAGACGTATTCGGCGAAAATCTCGACATCGCACGCCGCGATATGGTGGCCCGTTCCGCCAAAAAGATCTTCGATCAGGTAAAAGCGTCCGCCGCACCCAATACCCCGATTATCTGGTCGGAGTACAACGCCACTTACATGAACCAATCGGAAGTCACCGACAGTGCTTTTATGGGCCCGTGGCTGGCAAACAATATCCGCGAATGCGATGGTCTGACGACGATGATGTCGTACTGGACTTTCTCCGATGTCTTCGAAGAACAGGGCATCGTGAAAACGCCTTTCTACGGCGGGTATGGCCTGATTGCCGAGCGTGGTATCCCGAAAGCCGCGTACCGTGCATTTGAACTTCTGCACCGGCTTGGAGCCGAGCGCCTGGGCGTCGATTCAGACAACGCACTTGTCACCGAAAGCAAAGACGGACAGCTTGTCATCGCACTGTGGAACTATGCCGAGCCCGGCCAAACCGCGGCGCCCAAAACATTCCACTTAGCATTGAAGAACACGAAAGCGAAGCGCTATCGCATGCAGTTCGTGGATCCAAGCCATGGCTCCTCGCTCGCCGCCTGGAAAGATATGGGCGGTCCGGCGACGCCCACGCTTGCGGAGATCGGCAAGCTCATTGAAGCTTCTCAAATGGCTCCGGCCAGGGAGTACGGCATCACCGAGCCGATCACGCTTGCGCCGCAGGGTCTGGCCGTTATTAACGTTGCCGGCCCGAGTTCAAAAGCGGAAGGAGCTTCACGACTTCACCGATAACAAAGACCGCCGGACTATGCACCTTGACACCGCCGAATGCCACGTCTGCGAGCGTGGCCGTGATAATGCGCTCCTCCGCAAGCGTGCCGCGTTCAATGAAAGCCACCGGCTCTTCTCCATCTCTGCCCGCAGCAATCAATGACTGCGCAATAAATGCCCGGTTCTTCACGCCCATGAGCACAACCAGCGTATCGATTTTCGCGTACCGCGCCCAATCCTCTGCCCGTCCTTCACGGCAATGCGCGGTGACCACGGCAAAGCTCTGCGACACGCCACGGTAGGTTAGTGGAATGCCTGCCAGCGCCGGCACGGCGATGGCGGAGCTCACACCCGGGATCAGTTCGACTTCGATCCCGTGCTCGAGTGCGAGTGCCCATTCTTCGCCGCCGCGCCCGAACACGAACGGATCGCCGCCTTTCAAACGTCCGACTGTTCTGCCTGCCAGTGCGTGCCGCGCGATCAAATCGAAGATCTGCTGCTGCGTGCGCTCCTGCTGGCCTTCATGCTTGCCGACGTAGACCAGCTCGGCATCCGCTCGTGCATGCTGCAAGACCCGGCTAGAGATCAGCCGGTCGTACAAGATCACGTCACACTCGCCCAGCGCGCGCACCGCTTTCAAAGTGAGCAGCTCAGGGTCACCCGGACCAGCGCCGATCAGGTAAAGCTTTCCTGTCTTTTCTGGAGATCCCAACTTACTTCCGGATCACTCCTGCATCAGATCGCTGACAATTTCGAAAGCGTAACCCTGATCCTTCAACACCGGCACAATCTGACGCAAAGCCTTCATCATTTCGGAGACGTCGGGCTTTTCCTGTAACGCGCGGCCGTCGTGCAGGCAAATGATTCCGCCAGGCGCTGCCTTTGACAGAACGTGCCGCCGGATGCGCTCCGCCGGCCAGCGCCAGTCATACCCAATGACGGTCCACATGACACCCAGCAAAGAAAGCTTGTACTGCACGTCCCGCAGTCCCAGCCATCGGAAGCCGTAAGGCGCCCGCATCACCATGGGCGTCATGCCCGTTTCGAATGTAATAACCTGTTGCGCAAGCGTGAACTCCCGGTCGATAAATTCTTTCGACTTGAAGGTAAGTCTGGCATGCGAATAACTATGGTTCCCGATCTGGTGGCCGGCCGCAACCACTCGTCCTGCGATTTGCGGCAATCGCTTCACATTCATTCCGCACTGGAAGAAGGTTCCTGTTATTCCTTCCCGGTGCAAATAGTCCAGAAGCGGTAACGTGCTTTCACTCGGCCCGTCGTCGAATGTCAACGCAATCGTACGCCTGCGTCCTGGCCCGCGGAACACAGAGGGCCCGAACAGTTGCGATGATCTGGACACGCTGCCATACGCCGCAGCTGCAGATACGCCACCTATTACCGCTCCTGCAGTACACCCTGCTAATGTTAAAACGCGCATTGATCCTCAGCCTAACATCTTCAAATTGTAATTTGTTCTGTCCTCTACTCGCGCAACCTGTCGAGCGGCGGCGCGGACGCGTGATACTCGTCCCGCACACGCTGGGCGTAAACGTTGATTAGTTCCTCGACCCGCTCCCATCGCGGCGACTTGACAATGAATCCAATGTGGTGCTTTTTCTTCATGCGCCACACAAGCTCAGGTTCCTGAAAACTAGAGGTATCCGGCCATTCCTGCCGTGCGAGTGAAACCAGCAGACCGCCGTAATCTTTTCGCGTCTGCGGCGTAGTGTACCTACGTCCCGTAGCAGCGGCAATCTCAACCTTCGCCCACTCCTCCCAGAAATTCATTCCGGTCGCAGCCTCGATCAGGTCAGAAATGTGTGCACCGCCTACTCTCGCCGACGTTTCTAAAAAATAGTATGACCCATCCCCCTCCGCCCGGATAAACTCCGTGTGCGAGACTCCGTCCAAAAGTTGAAATGCCTTCAGTACCCGCTCATTCATCGCCCGTAGCGCAAGGTCTTCTTCAGAGCCATACGGTAGGATGCGGGTGGTGAAAATCCCTCCGCCAGTAGTTACTTTCAATGGCGGGGTTCCATAGGCGCTTGCGATAGCATACACCATTTCGCCGGCGGACCAAATCGAATCTACGTGAAAAATACTGCCCGGGACAAAACGTTCCAGTACGAAAAAGGATTGTTCGTCTCCCGCCGCGTGAACGCGATCCCACACCTCCTGCGCGTGGTGCACCTTCTTAATCCCGATCGCACCTGCCATTAAGCGCGGCTTCAACACCCAGGGTCCTGGTACCTGCTCGAGAAAGTTCGTAATCCTTTCGTAGTTGAAAGTTGCAGTGAACTCGGGCACGCGAATACCGCTCTCCGCCGCACGCATGCGCATCGCGAGTTTGTCGCGAAAATACCGGCTGGCAGTTTCGCCCAAGCCCGGCAAACGCAGGTGCTCACGAAGCAGCGCCGCCCTCTCTACGTCAAAATCATCCAGCGGTAGAATCCTGTCGATCTGCTGTGTTCTGCATAAGTGCGAGACCCCGCGAATCATGTCCTGCGCATCCCACTGATGCTCCTGATCGGGCAGATAGAAGATGTCTTCCAGGCTCTCGCGTGGCCACTTCGCTTTGTCGCGAAGGCTCAGCGAAGTGAGCAGGAACACGCGGCATCCCTGCCGCTTGAGTTCTTCCAGCGTCCGGTGGCCCTTCTCGAAGCTCGCCAGACAGAGGAACGTAAGCGGAGCGGGCACGGTGTTCAGATCTGTGATTTCCATGACAGGATCACAGCCGGTAGATTCCCTGCTACAGTTGAATCTTACCCGTAACTATAGACCGGATTGCAGCGAAAAGGTTGTGTGGTGCACAAGTTGAAACTCAAACACCTGACGGCCATCCGGTGGTTCCACTGGATCAACTTTCCGCTTCTCTGCCTGATGATCTGGAGCGGCATCCTGATCTATTGGGCCTATCCCGTGTATCACATCGGGCCATTGCGGTTCTTTCCTAAGTGGCTGTTCGCCGCGCTTGGTGTTCCCTTCCGCCTGGCGGAAGGCATGGCGCTGCATTTCTTTTTCATGTGGTTTTTCGTGATCAATGGGGTTCTTTACGTGGCCTATACATTGATCTCGGGTGAGTGGCGATACCTCGTTCCTCGCTCATGGTCCGCTTTTCGTGATGCCTGGCAGGTCGTCCTGCACGATCTGCATCTTCGAAAAGAAGCGCCGCCGCAGGACAAATACAATGCAGCCCAGCAGATTGTTTATTTCGCCATTATCGTAATGGGCGCCGGCTCCGTGCTGACCGGTCTGGCCATCTACAAGCCCGCTCAGCTCGCCTGGCTGGCAGCCCTGTTCGGCGGTTACCCCATGGCACGGCTCATCCATTTCGTGCTGACGATCGGCTATGTAGCTTTCTTCATTATGCATGTCGCGCAGGTCATTCTCGCCGGCTGGAACAACTTTCGCAGCATGATCATTGGATGGGAGCTGGTGAAAGACAATGAGTAACGCTGCGCGCCATCCCGAAATTGTGCTGCCCGAGCCGGATCTGGAGCGCGAGCTGCGCCGCCGCTCCCGCCGCGATTTTCTGGTCGCCGGTCTCGCCGCAATCGGCGGCATCGGCGCTTATGAATGGATCAGAAGCGCGGCCGACCAGGACAACGCGCCGTGGCCGCAGCGCGGCGTCCTGGATTTCAACGGCAAGCTGAGCCACGGCTATCTGAGCGACTCGCATCTGATGCCCACGTTTCCGCCGGAGCGCATCGGTTATCTGAAAACGAACGGCGATATCGGACTCACCTCATCTTTCGATGCGAATAACTGGCAATTACAGGTCAAATATGACCAGAATGCCCCGGCATTTGCTCTACATTTATCTGACATTACCTCCTTACCCAGGGTAGAAATGATTACCAGATTCTGCTGTATTGAAGGTTGGAGCGTTGTTACTTCGTGGGCCGGCGCCCGCTTTTCAGACTTCACGCGGCGGTTCTTCCCGGCGGGCCAGAAACTGCCGCCGTACGTCTATATGGCGACTCCAGACGAAAATTATTACGTCGGACTCGACTTAAAGAGCGCCATGCATCCGCAAACTCTGCTGGCCTACGAGCATAATGGCAGGCCTTTGCAACCAGAGCACGGAGCACCGCTGCGTCTTGTTATTCCGGTGAAGTACGGCATTAAGAACATCAAGCGCATAGGGCTGATCCAATATGCCCGGGAGCGCCCAGGTGACTACTGGGCCGAAGAGGGGTATGATTGGTTCGCTGGTCTCTGATCTGTGCCTGACGCACCTCTTTATTGCGGTACTTCCGGTTTTGCTTATCCCAGTTGGAAACCCGGATTTTATCCTGAAAAGCTCGCAAGCTCGAACTTTCTTTCTTATTATGCCCGCCGGCTGAACGCCGTCGAAGTGAATTACACTTACCGCCGAATTGCCTCGGCGTCCACGTTTGAAAAGTGGATCAGCACCACGCCGGAGCACTTTCTTTTCCTGCCAAAGGCACACATGAAAATTACGCACTCTCTGAAATTGGAGAATGCGGAAGATTTCACGCGCGTTTTTCTGGAGTCATTACAACCGCTACACACGGCCGGGCGCCTCGGCCCTGTCCTTTTTCAGCTTGCTCCATCTTTTAAGTGCGACACGGGTCGACTGGCAACTTTTCTTGCGTGTCTTCCGAAAGCAGTCCGCGCGGCCTTCGAATTCCGCAATGCGACCTGGTTCTGCGAAGAGGTATACCAGGTGCTGCGCGATGCCAATGTCTCGCTTTGTCAAGCGGAAAACGAAAACCTTGAAACGCCGCACGTAATTACTTCCGATTTTGTCTACCTTCGCCTGCGCAAGCCTGAGTACACAGAATCGGAGCTCGAAAGCATCAACTACCGCATCCAGCATTACCGCAGCAACGGATACCCGACTTACGCCATTTTCAAGCACGAAGATACCCCGGCCGGCGCGCTGTATGCCGAGCGTTTGTTCGCTTCCCAACTGCGCGAGGCGGCTCGCAAATAAAAGGGGCGGCCTCCTTTCGGAAGCCGCCCCGGTGTTTGGGTTATTGTGATCAGCGTCAGAAGTTGAACTTCAGCGCGAGCTGAATGTTGCGTTCGCCCTGTGAGCTGGTGATCTGTCCCAGTGTGCTTGACGTGACACCATCACTCGGACCATTGAGAATGGGCGTGTTGCTCACGTTGATTGCTTCCGCCCTAAACTCCAGGTTGCGGCGCTCGTCGAACTGGAACAGCTTGCTGAGACTGAGGTCGACCGTGTGCAATCCGGGCCCGCGGATGGTGCCGACACCGCAGCTCCCGAAGTGACCGGGTGCTTCGACGGCGTAGGCATTCGGATTGAACCACTGATAGCCGCCAGTCGGCGAGTTTCTCCTACCATAGACGGTTCCCGGCGCAATGCAGTCTGCCAATTGGTTGGGGTTGTTCGTTCCGGTGTTGTCGATCCCGGAATCATTGATGGTGAGCGGGAAGCCTCCGCGGAAGGCGAGGATAGCGTTCACCTGCCAGTCGCCGACGATCGCGTTCGCGACCTTATTGAGGTTCTTTCCGAAGGCGCGGCCGCGGCCGAACGGAAGGTCGTAGGTGATAAAGCCGTTGAACCCGCTCGACACGTCGTAGTAACAGGGGCCGTAGCTCGAACGGCCGTTGTACGAGTTCTGCCAATAGTAGTAATCGCCCTGTGCCTGACCGTATCCGCCGTAGTATCCGATCGAATCAGTCAGACATTTCGAGAACGTGTAGTTGGCCTGGAACTCCAGTCCATTGGTCAAGCGTTTGACCACGGAGACCTGGAGGGCATTGTAGTTCTGGATGCCATTTGAATTGGTGAGCTTCGCGTTGCCGATCTCGCCCAGCAGCGTAGGATTCGCCCCAAGGTAGCCGGGCACGACGGTTCCGTTTGGCTCCATGTATAGCTGGGACATCCAGATCGGCACCATCAGGTGATCGTTATTCTGACCGACGTAACCGGCTTGCAGAGTAGTCGAATTCCCGAACTGGTGCTGGACACTGACATTCCATTGGTTGGATACCGCCGGCCGGAGATTCGGATCCCACACGCGCAGGGAGGTACCAGTGTAGTTGATATTCCCGGCGGTGCTGGCGCCAAAAACGGTATAGCCTTGCGCGAGTGTCGAAGGATAGGTGGTTGGATCGTAGTTAATGTTGTGCTCAGTCGCGAATGGCGGATTCAATGTTAAGCGCAGGTTTGTGCCGGTGCCTTCGAGGAAGTTGGAGGTCGTGAAAGCCGCACGCACCACGGTGTTGCTGGTGGGACTATACGCCAGGCCGATGCGCGGCTGGAAGTTGGCGAGACCATTGTACTGGTTGTACAGCGCCGCGCTGTTTCCGTTCTGTCCGGCCAGCTCGAGCGCACCGGTCACTTCGTTGAAGTTTGCCTGCCGGTTCGCGACCTCAACCCAGGGCGTGTGCAGTTCCCAGCGGAGCCCCAGATTCACCGTCAGATTGTGGGTCACGCGCCAATCGTCCTGGAAGAAAGCGCCGTAGACGGTCGAACGCTGGCCCCAGGTACCACCGGCGATGCCGCCCTGCACATTGTAGGGCAAGCCTGCCATGAAATCAGCTTCGGCGAGACCGGTGTACTGGCCATTGAAGCCGAACTGCCCGGCGATACCGGCGTTGCCGGAGTAGAACGTGTCGATTCGGTCCCGGAAGACCTGGAAGCCAGCGTGCATGGTGTGCTGACCCTTAGTGATGATCGCGGTGTCTTCCGCCTGAATGACCGTGTCAGAGAATTCCTCGTATACCTCGGGGTTGCCGAAACCAGTGCCCACACCCGCCAGATTGCCGCCGGTGAAAACGAAGCCCGGAAGCGTGTCGGTCGGAACTCCAGGAATACCGACGCTGGAGGCCGAGATACCATTGCCGCTCAGCGCGCCGGTGACGACGGGAATATAGTTCACACCGAAGCGCGCGTCGTTCACGAAAGTCGGACTGAACGTTTTCGTGTAATCGAGCACGCCGTTATAGGTGGGATAGCTGTTTTCGGAGTTATAAAGAAGCGGAATGCTGTTCGTTGTGGGGTTCACGATATGGCCCTGAGAATAGCGGCCGAAAATGTGATCCTTGTCCGAAGCGGTCCAATCGACCTTCACATCCCCCTGATCCTGGTTGGTGTAGCTGTGCGTTGTATTCACAGCGTTATTAATCAGGTTGCCGTTCACGGGCGCCGGATAAGCGGACGAACTCATGATCGCGACGGCCTGCGGGCTGAGTAGTCCAGCGCCGGCAAGGTTGTTGCCGGGGATGGGTGTCGGTGTCTTGGCCAGCGGGTAATACAGTTGGGTCCCCTGCTGCGCCAGCACCTGCGAGAAATCGCCCTTACGCTCAGCCGCCGTCAATACGGTGAAGGCGCTGCTGGTGGCGGGCTGGTCAAAGCGCGATCCCTGGTAATCGGCGAAGAAGAAAAGCTTGTCCTTCTTAATCGGACCACCGATGGTGCCTCCAAACTCGTTCCAGCGGAGCAGCGGGCGCGGGAGGCCATTCCAATTATTGCCCCAGTTATTGGCGTTCAGCTTGTCATTCCGGAAGAACTCGAATGCGTCGCCGTGAAATTGATTTGTGCCGCTCTTAAGGCTGACGCTTACGATTCCACCCATGAAGTTGCCGAACTCAGCCGACGCATTCTGGGTAATCATGTTGAATTCCTGAATCGCGTCGGGACTTGGCGTATAACCCACGGCGTTCTCCGACACCTGGTTATTATCCATACCGTCCAGCAGGAAGTTGTCGGCCTCTTCGCGGTTGCCATTGATGTAGGGCCGACCTCCGGTAAAGGTTGCCTGCGCGCCGGTGAATTCCGAGGGGTCAGTGGTTACAGCGCCCGGGGCAAGCAGAGTGAGTTGCACGTAGTTACGCGTGGCCAGGGGCAACGCTACGTTCGTACGCGAGTCGAGGACAGTTCCCAACTGTGTCGATTCGGTCTGCAGCACAGGGGCTGTGGTATTCACCTCAACCGTCTCGGTGACGTTTCCGACCTGCAGTTGAAAGTCGATCTTAGCGTTCTGGTTTAGCTGCAGCGCCACATCTTGCTTTACAGCAGCCTGGAAACCAGGATTTTCCACGCGTACGTCGTACCGGCCGACGGGCAGACGCGGAAGATTGTAGAATCCGCTACCGTCGGCGGTTGTCGGGAACAATGTTCCGCGATCCAGATCTTTAGCCGTGACCTTCGCGCCCGCTACCGCGGCGCCAGAAGGATCAGTTACTAACCCGTTGATAGCTCCGGTAACTTCCTGCGACCACATGGACTGCGGCAGCAGGAGCACAAGAGCTAATAGGGCGGCGCTCACAAGCAACCGCCCGATGGAAACTCGTGAGCTCTGTGAACTCAACCTCATTCAAATGACTCCTTTGACAACCCGCCGCCGAAGAAGCGGGTGTTTTTCCCAGCATTGACGGAATTGTAAGGGGAAAGAAAGATACTGTCAAGAAGAAAGAAACTAAAAGAAAGGTGAAACGAAACTAAGAAAGGGTGTTTTGAAAGCAGTACTACGCTAACCAGTACCAGGTTATGCCAGTACTACCTCGACGCCGCGGGCACGCAGCATCTCCACGTCCCGTTCCGGGGCGGCGTTGTCGGTGATCACGCGTTGAATGGAGCCGAAGTCCGCAATCAGGGAGAGACTGCGGTGGCCGAACTTGCTCGAGTCCGCCAGCACGGTAACCTGCGCCGATGCTTCGATCATCCGGCGATTCAACTGCGCTTCCATAATATCGAGCGTTGTCAGCCCAACATCCGTATCCAAGCCTACGGTACTCATAAAGCAGTGATCTGCATGCAGCGAGTGCATCATCTGCTCGGCGTGCGGGCCAACAAACGCTGTGGAAGGATGCCGGAGGAAACCACCCAGCATTACGAGCGAGATATTCGGCAACTCGGCCAGGGTCGCGGCGACATTCAACGCATAGGTGATGACCGTTATGTTTTCCGGGCAATTCCGGCGAATCTGCCGCGCCAGTTCCGCTGAGGTGGACCCCGAGCACAGGATAATGGTCTGCAGGGGCCGAATCAGTTGCGCCGCTGCCTGGGCAATACGCACTTTCTCATCGTGGTGCATGCCCTCACGCACCCGGAGCGGGTGTTCGGGCGATGCAGTAAGCGGTCTAATGCCGCCGCCGTGCGAGCGAACAAGCCGCCCACTTTCAGAGAGTGCGTCCAGATCGCCGCGCGCGGTGACGGCCGACACGCCAAACAGCTTCACTACTTCTTCGACTGTGATCCGGCCGTTCTGGCCTAAAACGCCCAAAATTTCCCGGCGCCGCTCTTCGGCGAGCAACCGATTTGGTTTTTTCTTGGGCATTTCGGTCGTCGATCTCATCGTTACCAGGATGGAGAGCGCGGCTCTCTTTTTGGAGGAACTGTGCTGTTATCTTACATTAACTTTCCGTCAAAGCAAGCTCTATTTTCTTTTCGCTTCTTTTTGCTTTCGTTTAGGGTGACCCAGCCGGGTCTTACCCACCTTCAAAATCCGGGATAATCGATTTAATCGGGAGGAATCATGAGTGCTGGCGCCGCCTCTTCCGCTGCTGTCAGAGCGTCATCTCGCGAAGCGACCCAGCCTGCAGTTAAAGCCGCAGGCGTTCCCTGGTATATCTGGTGCGCTGTGCTCGCCGTGACATCCGCCACGATAGGAGCGCATTGGGATATCTCGTGGCACAAGTCCATTGGCCGCGATACGTTCTGGACACCGGCCCACATGGCCATCTATCTGTGCGGCGTACTGGCCGGCATTGCCTTCGGTTATCTCATCCTGTTCACCACCTTTTCAAAATCCGCACCGCTGGCCCCTGCCTCGGTCCGCATCTGGGGCTTTCGCGCCCCGCTGGGTGCGTTCATCGCTTCCTGGGGCGGCATTGCAATGCTCACCTCGGCACCGTTCGACAACTGGTGGCACGATGCCTACGGCCTCGACGTCAAGATTGTCAGCCCGCCGCACATTCTGCTCTTTGCCGGAACGTATGCGGTTATTCTCGGCACGCTGGTCCTGATCGCCGGCTACATCAACCGCGCGAGCGGCGGCACGAAAGAAACGGCACGCCGGCTGTTTATTTACGGCACGGGCATTGTGCTGGTCATGATCATGGTGCTGCTGATGGAGTACAACGAACGCAGCGATCTCCACCAGTCGACGCCCTATATCGCAATGGCGCTGCTGGCGACGATTCCCCTGGCAGTGGCTCCGCGTGTTACCGGCTTCAAGTATGCCGCGACTGCCGTCGCCGCGTTTTACATGCTCTTCAATATAGGGCTGATCCTCGTGCTGCCACTCTTCCCCGCCCAGCCGAAACTCGGTCCGGTATACCAGCATGTAACGCAGTTCATCCCGCCCGAGTTTCCCATCCTGCTGATCGTTCCCGCGTTCGCACTCGATCTCTTCTGGCGACGTTCGAAGAACTGGAATGCCTGGCTGACCGCCGCAGTCAGCGGTCTCCTGTTTGTTGGCCTCCTTCTTGCGGCCGAATGGCCGTTTGCCGACTTTCTGATGTCGCCGGCATCGCGGAACCGCTTCTTTGGAACGATGTACTTCTGGTACGGTCTGCCGCCCGCTACGGACTATGCGCGGTACGTCTTTCACCGGTTTGAGACACCGGCCGAATTCTGGCGCGGCATTGTGATCGCGGCCGGCCTCGCGACGATCACTTTGCGATGGGGCCTATCGCGCGGCGAATGGCTGGGCAAAATAAAACGGTAGTTCAGGCGACGGCCATGTCGAAGACCCTTCACGCCGCGCGGACCATGTTCGCTTTCGCGGCGCTTGCCATGCTGGCGCAGGCGCATGTCGGAAGTCCCGATATCTATCTGGACAGTAAAGCCGGCCCCTACCAACTGTTCATCACGATTCGGACTCCGCAGGTTATTCCCGGCGTAGCGGAACTCGAGATCCGCTCGGAAACGCCCGGCATCCGCCAGATCCGCGCGGTACCGCTGCCGATGTCCGGACCGGGCGCGAGTTTTGCACCGGTTCCCGATCAGCTCACAGCCTCGCCGCAAGACCCCCAACTCTTCACCGGCTCGCTGTGGATGATGGCGCCCGGCTCGTGGCAGGTTCGCATCACGGCGGAGGGGGCGCAGGGAACCGGCCAAATCGCGATTCCTGTTCCCTCCGCCGCGCTAACAACGAAAAAGATGCCGTTCGGCCTGGGAGCTTTGCTCAGTGTGCTCGGCCTGTTTCTGGTCGCCGGCGTGGTGGCCATGGCGGGAGCAAACGCGCGCGAAGCAAAGCTGGACCCCGGCGTCGAACCCACGGCCCCCCAACGCCGTCGTGCCCGCGTCGCCATGGCAGTCAGTTTTCTGATCGTTGCCGGCATCCTTTGGGCGGGGAGCTCGTGGTGGGCGAGCGAAGCCGCCGCTTACGGGCACAAGGTTTACACCCCGATGAACATGCAAGCCGGGCTGGATTCCTCAGGCGTACTTTCGCTCAACCTCAGCGATCCCGGCTGGCTCAGGCCGCGCCCCGGTCATATCGCCCTGTTTACGCGATCGGTGGACGATCTCATTCCGGATCACAACCACCTGATGCATCTTTACGCCATCCGCCAGCCGGGTCTGGACGTGGTTTATCACCTTCATCCGGAGCTCGTGAGCAGCGGCGTCTTTCGGCTCAGCCTGCCAGTCATGCCGGCAGGCGATTACAAACTTTACGCCGATATCGTCCACGAGAGCGGTTTTCCCGAGACGCTGGTCAGCACGATTCACATCGGCCCTCTCAACGGCCGTCCGCTCGGGAGCGATGATGCCAGCGGCAGTTTCCGTCCATGGCCGGAGTGCTCGACCACTGCGAACACATTTACCCTGCCCGATAACTACAAGATGGTTTGGCTTCGTCCTGCGACACTGCGGGCCAGGCAGCCGGTACTTTTCCGCTTCCGCCTCGAAACGCCCTCGGGTGCGATACCCGACGATATGGCCCTCTACCTGGGCATGCCGGGCCATGCCGCGTTCCTGAAGACGGACGGCACGGTTTTCGCCCACATCCATCCTACGGGCTCGGTTTCGATGGCGGCGTTCCTGCTCGCTCAAGGGCAGAGCAGCGACATGGCCGGCATGGACATGCCCGGCATGGACCACCATGCCAACGCTGTATCGAGCGAGGTCGGTTTCCCTTACGGATTTCCGACGCCGGGCCGTTACCGGCTCTTCATCCAGATGAAGCATGGCCAGACGGTAGAAACGGGGATTTTCGATGCAGATGTGCGGTAGAGGCACGATCCTGGCTGAAGCCTGCCCCACCAGATTGCAAGTGCCAATTGCATGATTCCTGGCAGGCTGAAGCCTGCCCCACTGAAGCCTGCTCCATTATTCGCAGCGGAGCGCATCCATAGGATCGAGTTTCGAGGCGCGACGCGCGGGAAGGAACCCGGCGAGAGCACCGATCACAAAGAGCAGTCCGGCGGCGGCGGCAAGGGTTAGCGGATCATACGATTTCAGCTCGAACAACAGCGAATTGGCGCCACGTCCGGCAGCCAGCGACAGCATGGTACCGATGGCGACGCCGATGACCAGCAGGACGCCTGCTTCGCGCATCACCATGGCGACGACCTGTCCGCGGTTCGCGCCAAGCGCAACGCGGATTCCGATCTCGCTGCGGCGGCGCGCCACGGTGTACGAGATGACACCGTAAAGGCCCACCATCCCGAGCAACGCCGCCAAAACTCCAAAGAATCCCGAGAGCATCGCCATGAGCCGTTCAGGCACGAGCTCGTCGCGTATCTGCGTTCCAAAGACCCTGAACTCCGCGATGATTTCCGGATGTTTTGCGGCGATGCGGTGCTTGATGGAATCGATCACGACGGCAGACGGTTCGTTCGAATGGATTATGATTTCGGTCCAAGGCACGGGCGCAGGGAACTGCAATGCGGGAGCGAAGGCCATGGGCGGTGTATCGCAACGCAGGCAGTCATACTTCGTGTCAGGAATGACACCAACGATCTCGTAAACGGTGGATGGGTAGTTTGGCTCGGCGTGAGTGCGCATGGTTCGTCCGAGGGGATTGGTTCCTTTGAGAAACTGGCGGACGAATGTCTGGTTCACAATGGCAACGCGCTGCGAGGTACCGGTATCTTTCTGATTGAACGCGCGACCGGCGAGCAGCGGCACGCCCATGGTTTGGAAATAGTCCGGACTCACCCAGGTGAACTTCGAGTCTCCAACAAGCGGCCCGACGGTGATGCGATGGCTCCAACTGCCGCCCAGCAGCGGCACCATGGTGGTGGTCGCGGCATCCAGTATGCCGGGGACGGAACGTACGTCTTCGAGCAATTCGCGCTTGAACTCTTCCAGGTGCTCGCGGGGAACGTTAGATTTCTGAAACCCGATATAGGCTACGGTGATTCCATCTTTGCGGAGTCCGGAGTCGACGGTCATCAAGTTGTAGAAGCTGCGGACGAACAGCAGCGCGCCGACCAACAGAACGAGCGAGATGGAGACCTGCATGACGACGATGGCGCGCTGGAAGGAGAAGCGCTCGCGGCCGGCGGCCGTGCTGCGGCCACCGGCTTTCATGGCGGTCACGGGGTCGGCGCCAGAAGCACACAGAGCAGGGACTACGCCGAAAACGATGCACGTGAAAACGGCTACGCACGCGGTGAAGAGCAATACGCGCGCATCGGCCGCGACAGGCAGGGTGACGAGGTTGTTCTCAGTGGAAAGCGACGAGATCAAGACGCGGCTCAACAACTCCGCGAGGCCAAATCCTAAGGCAGCGCCGATTGCGGCTAACAGGCAGCTTTCGACCAGCAATTGACGCAACAGTCGGATGCGCCCTGCTCCCAGGGCAAGGCGCACGGCGATCTCACGCTCGCGTGTTCCGGCACGGGCCAGCATAAGGTTGGCCAGATTAGCGCAGGCGATTAACAGCACCAAGCCCGTGATACCCAGCAGCAGTCGCAGCGACGAATCGTATGCATCTCTGAGATGGCTGACACCAGATGAGGCCGGAAGAGCGCCCAGCAGGAAGTTGCGGTATCGCTTAATGGTGCCCGGATCGTAGCCGGTGGTCTCTGTCGCGGCCATAATACCGGGGCTTATGGCGGCCAACCGGGCCGAGGCGCGCTGCAAACTCCAGCCCGGCTGCAGGCGGCCCATCACCGTGACATCAAACAGGTTGCGGCTCAACTGCTGTTGAGGGCGACAGAAGGGGAGGGCGATGTCAAAGCGCTCGCCCACCACTAAGCCGAAGAAAGAAGGCGGGGTGACGCCGACAATCTGTTTGAGTTCGCCATTGATGAGGAGCTTTGTGCCGGCGTTAATGGGCCGGCCTCCGAGCTTGCTTTGCCAATACGCTTCACTGACTACGGCGGTGGTTTCGGGGCAGGCGTGCTCATCGTCCGGTCCGGTAAGACGGCCACGCCACGGGCTGACGCCGAGGACGCGGAAGAAGTCGCCGCTGACGATGATGGCGTTGGCAAGCTGGAAATCACTGCCTTCTCCAACGACGGCCTGGTCTTTACTCCACGCGAAGACACCCGAGAAGCCGGGATGGCTGCGGTGGAGCTCCTCCCAGATCGGCCGCGTGAGTTCGCCGTAGGGGCCGTTGACACCCATTCCGCCGTTACCGCCGACGATTTTCACCTCGGCCAGTTCCTGCGGATTCCGGAGGGGCAGACTACGTAAACGAACCGCGTCGAGAAGTTGAAAGATGGCCGTATTGGCGCCAATTCCGAGGGCCAGCGAGAGGATGGCGACAAGCGCAAAGCCAGGATTGGCGAGCAGCAGGCGCGCGCCGTAACGTACATCCTGCAGGAGGCTCTCCAGCCAGAAAACGGTGTTCATGCGGTAGATCTCCTCGCGAATCAGGGATGGATTTCCAAACTTGCGGCGCGCTGCCGAGGCAGCTTCGGCGGCTGTCATGCCGCGCGCGATGTTCCCGGCCGTCTCGATCTCGAGATAAGACTCGATCTCGTTCGCTCTTTCGCGATCCCACCAGTCCCGGCGAAGAAAGCGCCGCCAGCTCATAAATGGTTCACTCCTCCGCGGGCCGCAGCACCTGGTTGACAGCGCGGACGACGCGCTCCCACCGGCTGGTTTCGACGCCCAATTGCCTGCGTCCTGCTTGAGTGAGCCGGTAATAGCGGGCTTTGCGATTGTTTTCCGAAGTTCCCCAGAAGGAGGCGATCCAACTGCGGTCTTCGAGGCGGTGCAGCGCGGGATAGAGCGAGCCGTGTTCGACCTGTAGAACATCTTCCGAACGCAGTCCGATGACGTGCGCGATGGTGTGGCCGTGCGCAGGACCGAGAGCTAGTGTCTGCAGAATCAGCATATCGAGAGTTCCTTGCAGGATCTCGGTTGGAGTGGTTTCGGTTCGCCGTCGGGTCATTCGGATGCAACGTTATTCTACTCCACTAGAAGGTCTACCGGAGCGTTTTCGAAGCTATATACGAAAGCCCGCGGAAAAAGTTTGCACTTTTTTTGCAGCCGCTTGCTTACGCGGCGACGTTTACTTGCGCGGTGCGTGTTTTTTCAGATATTCGGCGAGCGCGACGGCGTTATTGTGCTCGGGGTCATGAGCATCGTACATCAGCGTGACAGTACCTTTGCCCGCGGCTTCCAGGAGAGGTTTCCAGGCTTCGGGGTTTGCATCGAGCTCGGCGAAGTACCGCCGGCGAAATTCGTCCCATTTTGCAGGGTCGTGATGAAACTCGTGCCGGAGTTCGTTGCTGGGCGCCGCGTCCTTGAGCCAACCGTCCATTTTGAGAGAGGCCTTGGCGACGCCGCGAGGCCACAGCCGGTCGACAAGGTAGCGTGCGCCGTCTCCCGGTTCGGCTTCGTCGCGCGCCCGCTTCAGCTTGATCATTTCCGGTGCTCCGAGCAAATCATAACGCGAAACGGCGGCTCAGGCGGCCTTTTTGAGGGCAAGGCGTTCGTTCTCGAGTTGTTCCTGGATGTCCTGGGCGAGGTAATCGGGGTATTGGGACCGGGCGTTGCGAGCTTCCATCCGGGCAACGCTCTCCTCGATTTCTTCGATTGAAAATTCGAAGCCAAATTCTTCCGGATCGAGCATGGAGCCATTTCCCTTGAACTCTTTATAGAGAGCGACGGCCTGGCGGAGCTGGCGGTCGTGTTCGCGGCGGCGCTGTTCCTGCAGCTCTTTGAGTTCGGCCGTGTCATTCTCGCGCTGGCGGCGGAGGCGTGATTCCTGGATGCTCAGATTGTTGAGGTCGCGGCGATAGGTGAGGAAGACTTGCGCTTCGATGAGCGATTTGCGGACAGCTTGCTCTTCTTCGTGCGCGAATTTGTCTGCGAATTCGAGGCGGCCGAGGGCGTAGATGCCGGCTTCGAGCGAGGGAATGCGCAGGAGGCGCCATTCGGTATCGGCGAGAGACTGGACGAGGGCGCGCTCGGCGTCGGTGGCGGGGTCCCATTCTTTGAAGAAGCGGGCGATGTGCGCTTCGTAGGCACTCGCATCGTCAGTGGGCAGCAGGACGGTGCGACCGGTGAGACCGGTTTTGACGGCGTTGAGGGAGGATTTCGCTTTTCCCTCCTCCGATTTGGGACCGGTAGAGAGTTGCGCGTTGGCGCGATTGGCGGCGACTTGGGCTTTCGATGACATCGATGAATGAAACTCCTTTGCGATAGGGACGATAGCATGGCGGAACAAGCGTTTGGAGTTAAGTTATTGAGTGGATTGGGCGAGTTGCCTGTGATCGCCGCACGGGCAGGGGCGCACAACGGGGGAAAAAGGACACGCTACGGGCCAGCAGAACATATGCCGAAATTCCGACGGGCGCGATCGGCGGAGTCTACTGCCGCCCATATTCACTCAAGGAAGCGAGCAAGTCTGGCTACGGCGGGCATAGCGGGACGCATCGCAGCAACAACTCCGTCTGATCTTCCTGATTGGCTCGAAAATGACTTCTGTGCTACCTAAGTTCAGCCTGCCCTCCGCCGCATTTCGGGGTGCACGCTCCGTATTCTAACGATCATCGAGCGCTACACACGAGAGGCCCTCGCAGTAGAATTGGACACCTCGGTTCGCGGCTTGCGCGTCCGGCGAGTCCTCGATCAGTTCGCTGCCGAACGAGCGTATCCCGAGGAGATTCGAGTCGATAACGGCCCCAAGTTTCTCGGCCAGGCGGTCTATGTCAACCTGCGTACCTTCGAAGAAGTTTGTCCGGGTCTTTAAAAAAAGGAAGAGCTTCGCTATTGCACGCTTCGCCAGATACTACACGCTATCCCCGCTGTACATATTTTCTATTGTTGTTTTAGGGACTAATGGTGTGAAAGTATCAGCTTGCTTAGCCTCGTCGCTTTTAACCTTTTCGATCTTGTTTCCCGCTCGTTCCCAAGATCTGGATCGCGCTCATGCCTCTTCGAGGCATGTGATCGTAAACTCAGCTAACTCGTGGCAAGAAGAAGCTCACCGATCGAAAGCTGCTCCTAATTCGCAGCGGGCCTTGGCGATCCGCGCCGCACGCGACGCTTATATCGACAAGGTCTATGGTCTCGGGGTGCCGCTAGAGCAACTCGAAGAACAACATCTCGCTTACAGGTTTCCTAATTTACCTCTGCTCTTGGGTAGCTCAGAAATACCTGCCGCCTTTCGTGACGAGTCAGTGTTTGTTGGAACCTTTGACGCCTTTGATCCTGTCCTATCAAAATCTCATCAGACCATCTACGAAGAGATTCATATTAACGTCGAGCGCGTGCTGTATCCCGAACAGTCGGATTTGTCAGGTTCGATGATCGACATCCTGGTCCCCGGCGGTACAGTCTTGCTCAACGGCCAAACCAAGTCGTATCACACCGCTCAGCAAGAATACGGCCTAAGCCCTGGGCATCGTTACGTTCTCTTTGTGGAATACATTCCAAAGGGCGATTTTTATCTATTGAGAGACTCTATCTCTCTCGATAGCGGCACAGCTCGCCCCAACTCACCGGCTGCCACCAGCGCGGCGACTGCGGGGAAGTGGGCGTTCACTGGTCTGTCGGAGCCTGCTCTTCTCACACGGCTCTCTGCTGAATTAAAAAAGCAACAGCATCAATAGTAAACGGACTTCTTCAGGGCGCGCCCATATGAGACTGTACACATCCGTTTTGGGGCTCATTTCAGCCTTCGGAATCTTCGCAGCGGTTTGCAGCAACGGGGCACCGCCAAATACGAGCGATAACAGCAGCGGCTTAGTGGCCTATTGGCCGGCTCGCGATTCTCATCAATGGCAATCGTTTGGTACTCCCGAGCAGTGAACAGCAGTTACGCAAGCTCATTGAGCAAACAGTGGGAGATTCAGCCCGATAGTCCACATAGAGGTCGCTCCCGGCCAGGACCCGCTCGCGCTGCCCTCGGAGCATGGTGCCTCGAAGCCCAACGCCAACGCGAGACGCCCATGCCCTGTGCACTCGCTGGTGATAGACGTGCTTAATGGATCTGGCGAGCCATGCCTCGAATTGAAGAGCGTCAGGGCGCATCCGCCGGCAGATCGCCGCCTCGAAAGGCGCGGGTTGTTGAAGGGATTCGAAAATTAGTATGTGCCCCACGGGCAGGGGCGCACAACGGGGATGGCATCCTCGATCGGTTCGTGCACAACGCCCATCGCATCGAGATGCGTGGCGATTCAATGCGCAAAAACCGGGGTAAGGCCCAAAAACCGGGTAAGGCCAAAACATAGAGCGCATAACCACGCGGGGCCTGCTGCCAATTAGCAAAGTTTCCGGTTCCTCATCCATCCGGAGCAAGCAGCCTGGGGGCGCACCGTGGACTTCACGCAGTCAGTAGTTTCCGATAACGCCACCATATCGGGCGGTAGCCGTGTGTTGAAGTGCATTGGGTGAGAAATTAGAACTGTCACTTCAGATTTGCGAAATCTTGAACCAACGCGTCCTTGAGCGCATCACAGGCAAGGGAAAGCGCGAACCGCGCATCTCGTACAAATGTACTTGCCGCGAAGGGCGAGTGCGTGGAGGAGACGTGCTCACGACCAACAGACGCGAACACTGGCTTCCACATTGGCACCGCTGGTATCAGTGGCAGCGCAGGTGCCCACGCGATCCGCAGCAGCCACGGGATGCTCGATGAGGCGGAGAGCGTTCCGGTTTAAAAATATGACTGTTGGTTGCCGTACGGCATCTTAGCAACGTTGGTGTTGAGGAGTCTGATGCAGGTCACTGAAGCAGAACGCGCCGTTTACTATCCGCAGGACCGGCGGTTTCGGATCTGGATCCGACCAAAGGTCCTGCTGCTGCTGGCCGTGCTCGCGTTGGTTCCCCTTATCTTCGCTTGGTTACAGGGAGCATTCTGGGGACTACCTTACATTATGTCGAATTCCGCCTCCGCTCCTGCCACCGCGAGCGGTCCGCACGGATTTCCTATTTGGATTCGGTGCTGCCACTTCTTCAATCTGTTCCTCACGTTCATGTTGATCCGCAGCGGACTATCAATTTTGATGGACCATCCGCGCCTTTACTTCAATGACGGATGTACTCCGGGAACAGAATGGATACGCTTCACGCCTTTGAAGGTGCCGACGGACCGGATTTGGACCGCGAAGGATGATAACCGCTACATCTCACCTCTATTTGGGCTGCCGGGCTATTGCCATACTGTCGGGGTTGCGCGTTGCTGGCATTTCATCAACGTCTATGGTTTCGTGCTCACCGGTGTCTTCTTCGTTTCCGGATTGCTCACCAGTGATCAGTGGCAACGTCTGGTGCCGACCTCATGGGCGGTGTTCGTCCAGGCGTGGAACACGTTCGTAACTTACGCGAATTTTCATCTGCCGCCCGAGCCCGATGGTTTCTACGGATATAACGCACTGCAACAGCTTGCGTATTTCGCGACGATTTTCATAATGGCTCCGGTCTCGATCCTGACGGGACTGGCCATGTCTCCGGCGCTCGTTAACCGCTTCCCCGCGTACACGCGGATATTCGGCGGCAGACAAGGCGCGCGTTCGATTCACTTCCTCATGCTGATCGGGTTCATCGTCTTCGTCGTGGTGCACGTCACGCTGGTGGCGCTCACCGGATTTGCGCGCAATATGAATCACATTGTTCTCGGCGTCGATGACGCGCGCCCGACCGGCATGGTACTGGGATTCATCGGCATAGCGCTTGTGGTGCTGTCTTGGGTGGCAGCTCATTACATCTCGTGGCATTTTCCACGGGGTTTGCAACATGCGGAAAAGGCGCTCATGCAGCCGGTGAAAATGGTCACGCTTGACCGCTTTATCCCGCAGGAGCATTACACGCGAGAACAGATCTCGCCTCATTTCTGGCCTAACGGGAGAATGCCGGAGCGCGAGGACTGGAAGCGGCTCGCTGCGGATGGGTTCAAGGACTACAAGTTGAAAATCGGAGGATTGGTCGAGAACCCGGCGGAACTTTCATTGGAGGATCTGCGCGCGCTGGGTGAGCAGGAAACGATCACGATGCACCATTGCATTCAAGGATGGAGCGGCATCGCGCAATGGCGCGGAATCCCCATGCGGCGAATGATCGCGCACGTGAAACCAAACGCCGGCGCCCAGGCCATTGCTTTCTATTCCTTCGGTCCGGCGCTCTTCGGCGGCACGTACTACGAGACGCAGGATCTCTACAACGCAATGAAACCGGAGTGTCTCCTAGCCCTGGAAATGAACGGCAAGCCACTGCCTCCGGTATACGGCGCACCGCTGCGCCTGCGCGTCGAGAACCAGTTGGGTTACAAGATGATCAAGTGGATCGAGCGTATCGAGTTCATCGCGTCTGAGAAGTTGGTCGGCGAAGGGGAGGGCGGCTCGAATGAGGACGAGGAATATTTCGACCTGCTGCCCAATATCTGATGCTGGAGCTTGATGCGGTTTCGGGTCACAACCTCAATCTACGGTACGCAGCTCGCTCATTTCGCGCGCGAAAACTCTCCACCGGGACGGATATTCGCCGTTGGTGAGAAGTGGGCGGCACAAGACCCATTGCGAATTCCTCAACAGACACCTTTGCTCGCCCTTGACTCTGCAGGTTTCGTTGTGACACGTTTACTGTCAGTTCTAGTCCACGATGACGCGTTGCTTGGTAGCCCTGACGGCGGCTTGCGCGCTCGCCGCCCAAACCCACGAAGCCTTCTCTCCCACGACCTACTTTCGTGACCACTGTGCTACCTGCCACGGCTCCGCAGCAGTGCCACGCGCGCCGAGCCCCGCGGCGCTTCGCTCCTTCTCGCCCGAAGCGGTCTATGCAGCCATCACCACTGGCTCGATGAAAGCAATGGCCGCGAACCTCACTGACGCTCAGCGCACGGCCCTTGCTGAAACCTTGACGGAACAGAAGCTGGGGGTCGCAGCGTTAGCCGACGCAAAGGCTATGTCGAACCCCTGCCCCAGCAACCCGCCGCTTGCCGAACCTGCCATGGTGGTGAATGGTTATGGCACTGACCTTGCAAACTCGCGCTTCGTCTCAAGCCAAGCGGCGGGGCTTAGCATTGACCGAATCGCCAACCTCAAACTGAAATGGGCCTTTGGCTTCCCGGCGGTCTCGCAGATGCTGGGCCAGCCCACTGTTGCCGACGGCCGTCTCTTCGTCGGCTCCCAGGCTGGCTACGTTTATAGCCTGAACGCTTCTACCGGGTGCGTCTATTGGTCTTTCCGAACGGCCGCCGGTGTCCGAACCGCGCCGGTATTTGGCGCCGCCGGCGAACGCGCTATCTTGTGGTTCGGCGACTTGAAGGCTAACGCCTATGCCATCGACGCGCATACGGGTGTGCAAATTTGGAAAGTGAACGTCGACCCTCACGTGGCGGCTCGAATCACGGCCGCGCCGGTGCTCGACGCAGGTGTGCTTTATGTGCCGGTCTCTTCCTCCGAAGAAGCGCCTGCGTCACAGCCGAGCTACGAATGTTGTACCTTCCGAGGAAGTGTGGCGGCCCTGGATGCAAGGACCGGCCGCAAAATTTGGCAGACTTACACCATCTCCGAAGCTCCCCGCCCCATTAGAAAGAACTCTGCCGGGACGCAACTCTGGAGTCCAGCGGGTGGGGGAGTCTGGGGCACGCCGCTGGTGGATCCGAAGCGCAGCGCGCTTTATTTGGCCACAGGAGATGCGTACATCAGCCCGGCCCCAGACACCACTGACGCTATCATGGCGATGGACCTGAAAACCGGCGCGGTGCTTTGGTCAGTGCAAGACCTGCCCAATGACGCCTGGAATGTCGCTTGCGCGCGGAAAAACGACAACTGCCCAGAGCCTGCAGGTCCCGATTACGATTTCGGCGCGGCTACCATTCTGCACAACCTCGCGAACGGCAAGCGGGTTTTGCTGGCTGGGCAAAAGAGCGGCATTGTGTGGGCGCACGATCCTGATAATCACGGGGCGGTGCTTTGGAAAACTGACGTCACACGAAAGAAGCCCGATCCGAGGGGCGAAATCGTTTGGGGCGGTGCTGCGGACGAAAAACAGGTTTACTACGGGCTCACCAGCGGCGGAGTGGTGGCTCTCGACGTAGCCACGGGCGAGAAGAAATGGCTGAGCTCGTTCAATGAGTCCGGACCGCATTCAGGCAGCTCCGGCGCCGTTACTTGTATACCAGGGGTTGTATTCTCCGGCGGGTTCGATGGCATGTTGCGCGCTCTGGCCACCGAAGATGGCAAAGTGCTCTGGCAGTATGACACGAAGGGCGAGGTACAAACGGTGAACGGGATCAAAGGCAGCGGCGGATCGCTCGGGGCACCGGGCCCGGTGATCGCCAATGGGATGGTGTACGTCGAATCGGGGTATATCGGCGTGGTTCGTGGTCAACCCGGCAATCTGCTGCTGGCGTTCGGGGATTCGTCGAACGCAAATTGAGTGGCTATCTATGGACGCGGCCTCAAGGCGGATTCGATCCCGGCTTGGGTGGATAAGTCACTAGGCGATTATGCGCCAACGGACGCGCCTGCGGATTCAAATTCCGTCATAGCGTGAATATCCACGTTTGGCCCAATAGTCCGGGGGTTCGTCCTTTGTATAGGTAATCCGCGTAATCGCCTTGATGTTCTTCAGTCCGAGTTTCACAGGCACAAGCAGTCGGAGCGGAGCTCCGTGCTCCGCGGTGAGCGGTTGTCCATTCAGGTGAGTCGCCAGCAGCGTCTGCGGATGCCGTGCGGTCAGTAAGTCGATCGAAACGAAGTATGGATCCGGATTCCCGTTTGCGTCGAGATTGACGGACGATTCGATGTGAGCCCACTTTGCCTGGGACACCGGCGGGTAAGCATGCAAGAGGTCATCGAATCTCAAACCGGACCACCACGAGATCGCACTCCAACCCTCCACGCATACGAGGCGAGTAATCTGATCATGGATCTGGTGACGTGCGAGAAGAGCGGCGATGTCAAGGGAAACGGTCACGCCGGAGGACAGCCCATCGAGAGTCAGGCGCCATTTCGAAATGTAACCGGGATTCGGCGTAGCACCGTTGTAGTTATTCTTGAGCGGCGTAATCTGAGACTTTGTATAAGTTGGCACCAGACGATTCGGCGAATAGAGCGCTTCGGCCACATCATCGTCGAGCCGCTGCGCTTTGTTCAGAAGCCACTTGTCTTTAGGTGTAATGCTGCGACCTTGATCAACACCCAGCCGCTGCAAAACTCTCTGGGGCAGTTGCGATCCGCCCACGGCCAGCGCCGCAATTGCGCCGGCGCCAAAGACAAACAGGTCGCGGCGAGTCCGCCGGCGAAGAGTGGAGGGTGCGACTTCGATGATCTCAGGCGCTCTTTCCCTGAATAGACCGTGA
This sequence comes from Acidobacteriaceae bacterium, assembly GCA_019233755.1. GTDB lineage: Bacteria > Acidobacteriota > Terriglobia > Bryobacterales > Bryobacteraceae > Bog-105. The sequence continues at coordinate 172,963 of JAFAMD010000068.1, forward strand.
GACGCCTTTTCGGGGACAGATTTCCTGATGGGCTTTAACTGCATGCCATTCTGTTCAGGGTTCATTCGCCCGAGATCCAATCTCCAATCGCGTGGACCAGCCGGTGATCATGCTCCGCACTGTGTCCCAACTATCGACAAAAACCAGAAACACGTGCGGCACGGCAAACAAGATGAATATCCACATCAGCCAGAAATGCCACATCCGTGCTGTGTCAAATCCACCAAACAATGCAGCGAGCCAAGAGAGCTGCATGGGTTCGTGAATCGCCCAACCTGTTAAGACAGAGAGCAAACCGGCGACGGGAATGGAAAGGTAAGCGAGCCGCTGCAGCGGGTTGTACTTGGTATTGAAGTGGGGAGGATTCCGCCGCCGTGGCCGGAACATCATAAAAGGCGTTCGGAGATAGTACCCTGCGATTCTTAATGCGCCGCGCGCATCGTTTAAGCGCGGCAGCAGTGAGCGCCACTCGCCGCCCGCGAAAACTCCGGCCAGGTACACGAGCCCGTTCAGCATGAATAAGTATGCGCAGCACCAGTGAAGACGCATAGCAGGGGCGAGCATGTAGGGACCGAGGCTGGCGTGGTTGTAGACCCAGTCCGGAGGGCTTGCATAATCACGCAGACCAGGCAGGTGAGCGCAAATCCAGATACCCGCATCGGCGAAATAATCGAAGGCTCCAGTTTGCGGATTTGGATTGTGTTGATAAATCGGTGAGGCCCAGTAGATCGAAATTCCACTGACGATCAGACCCAAAAGAAGCGGAATATTCAACCAATGACTGATCCGTACGAGGACGTTGTGTTTACGGACTACGCGCACGCGCGGCTGTGGCGCCGGCGTGCGTGTAGCGATCCGTTCCTGGGTGGAATGTGGCACAAGTATTCTCAAGGTCAGTTTCGAGAGTCCATGCCCGAAGGCGGCGCGGCCGCGAAATGCGCGCGCCCATCCTCGATCAGCCATTGATCGGCGTGGCGTACGGCCACGAAGAAAAAGTTGATCGGTATCACGGGGATGATCGTCCCATTTGGGCCGTTGACATTGCGCACGGTAAGGAGCGCGTCCGCGACTGCGAGATCGGGTTTGATGAAGCGGATCCGGTAGTTCGAGAACACCGCTTGGGTGGTGCCATTGACGGCTTGCTGGGCCTCGGGACCGAAATCTTTCACCATTGCGACCCGCCCTTGCAGAAAGTCACCCTGGGGCGTCACGAAGGTTGCGTCTTGGGCGAATAGGGATGCCCGGAGTTCGGCATTCTTCTGAACGAAAGCCTTAGCAAAAGTATCTCCGAGTGCGCGAACGGCTGCTTCGTCTCGAGGCTCGCCGGCACTCGCAGAGCCGGTCGCCCCGATGATGAGCGTACACGCGAGAATGGCTGAGCCGAGGCGCTGCATCAGGCGTCGGCCTCGCAGCGCTGACTTGGGCTCCCGGGGTGCGGAATCGATGGTTTGAGTTGCTATCGAAGCAGCTCGGTACGTTTGTGAGATGTTCATTTGTTTTTTCATAAGTGTCGTTTCTTTCTTGACTTGGTCCGCGACCTCGCACTTAGCCTTTGAAGGGCGTGCTTGCGAGGACCTCCACTTTTTCAATCTGCGGGGGAATAGCAAACAATTCATTGGCTCGCGCCCCCAATGCCTTTGCAATCGCACCAGTCAAGTGGGCATTGCGGCCTCCTTCATTTGCAAAGGTGTCGAAGATGCCGAACTTTCCAGATCCAAGCTTGATCGCATACCATTTCAAGGTCTCTTTTTCATTCAGCGCGAGTGGCTGAGCTGACTTTAGAAATGCTTCGGCACCGGCCTCCTTGCCTGGGCGCGCTTCGAGCGTGACTAACAATCCAATTGCTTCCATGGAGTTATCCTTCTGTGTTGACGTTTTCGTGATTGGTGAGCTCAGCTCACAACTATGAGTAGACTGCAAATCAGAGGCGGGATTGTGCGAGTTTCTGCTCGGATGGTCGGAATCTTGCTGAATTCGTGCTCGCAGAGACAGAACTCCAGCGAATTACAAGAGTCCAATGAGTTGTGCCGGGATATTCAGAATTGCTGATGGAGACGACAGGACTGAGGCGGATGCAAGGAGGGATGCGTCCCTAACAACAACGTAAAAGGCCGCCGGTGAAAGAGACGATGTGGCTGCGGATCAGAAATTACAGACGTGGCGCGCCCTGGGAGGAGGTTTCCCAAGCGCAAGTCACTTCGGAGCCCAGAAAATCTTGGCGATACTCTTTCGGTCTAACTCCACAGACGTCACGAAAGACCTGCGCGAAGTGCTGCTGGGTCTTGAAGCCACAGGCCATGGCCACGTCCAATATTCGCGCATCGGGAGCGCGCAACATCGCCTTAGCGCGCTCGACCCTTTCGCGCAGAACAAATTGATGCGGCGTCTCGCCCGTTGACTTACGAAACATCCGCGCGAAATGAGCTGTGCTCAACCCTACCGATTGCGCCATCTCGTCGAGACTCAAGTCGTCGTCGATCTTTGCATGGACCAACTCTTTAACCCTTCGGAAGCGTGCTGAGCCCAGTCCGCCTCTGTTTATCTGCACAGGACGGCGCCTTACTGCATGACCATTAACCAGCGCTATGGCAATCGCCTGTTCGACAGAATCCAGGAACAGACGCCCGCCCGGAAATCCAGCAAGCATCTCCGCATTAACGGCCGCGACCAGCGCGCCCAGACGGGGGTCCGCAAACTTGCGATGAGGGCGCAGTTCTACCTCGCCATTCGCTCCATCAGAAGCGGCCATCAGTGCTGCATCGGAAATACTGATCTGCAGCATCGGCACGGTCATGAGTCCAACCCACTTTTGACGGGGCAACATTCCTAAGTCGCCCGCCGCGTAGTCGACCTTTTCCATCGTGGAACGGTGTGAGCCGGATTCAATTGAGCCGGACCCCAGCAGCATTGCGAGCCCTTGCTCCTGCCGCACCCAAAGACGCGGCTCTGTAACAGATTCGGGTGGTTTGAGTTCAACTCTCATTCTTTTGCTTCTGATTTGATGTATCTCCGGGGCAAGGGCGATGCGTGTATCTCAACGTGAAGGTATATGTTGGCGAGCAAACGGTTCTGATTTACCCGGGGATCACCGAAAATCGGGATAGTTTGTGACCATTAGGCGTGCTAGTGGATGTGAAGGATTTTCTCCAAAGGGCAGGTAGTAAATCTAGGGTCTAGCCGGTGGACGACCAGCGTGAATCTTGTCGGGATTGTTCACTGAGTAGATCGCGGTGATGCGGCCGTCAAGGATGGAAAAGGACGTGACAGAGAACAGTTCTCCATCTCGGAAGGTCACGATACCCGGCCCGGAATTTACGGTAGCCGGGTGTACGTCAAATACGATGCCGTGCTTGCGTCGCAAACCGAGGAAAAACCGCGTGATGCGGTCGGCCCCATACACCGGATTGAGAGCCGAAGGCACTTTGCCGCCGCCATCGGTGACCAACACAGCGTCTTTTGCAAGGATGGCAAGCAGTTCCTTCTCATCGCCCCGTGCCAATGCGTCGATGAAGCGAGTCACAATGGGCGACGCGACCTTTTTGGAGACGGGCGGGGCTTGCCTGGCGCGGTCGAGTGCAGCCCGGGCACGGATCATTACCTGGCGGCAAGCGGCCTCCGATTTGCCGGTGATTTCGGCGATCGATTGATAAGAGTGTTCGAAGATTTCGCGTAAGACGAAGACCACGCGCTGCTCGGGCTCGAGTTTTTCGAGCAGATACAAGAGGCCGACCGAGAGGCGCGAGTGCGTGATCGCATCCTGTTCCGGGTCAGGAGCGTTGAAGACCGGTTCCGGAAGCCATTCGCCAGGATAGACCTCCCGCCGGTGCTGCGCGGAACGAAGTTTATCGATGGACAGGCGGGTCACGACGGTGGTCAACCAAGCCTGGGCATTCCGAATGGATGCGTAGTCAGATTGCTGGAAACGCAGTAGAGTTTCCTGCACCACGTCTTCGCTCTCAACCAGACTTCCGAGATAGCCGTATGCAAGAGAGAGAAGGCGCTTGCGTTCGGACGGTGAGGGGACGAAGGGGCTTACGTTGCCGAGTTGCTGAAGATCGGGAGAGCCCAACGATTTCAGCGTACAAAAATTCAATTTGGCGTCACAAACTCCGCTCACGTTTCGTCGGGAGAGATAGAGGAAGAAAACAAAATGGAAGACAAAAAAACACACAGGATAGAACCGAGAATCAACCTGGCCGATCCGGCGTTAAGTGACGTAATGAAAGCGATGTATGGGCTGGAGGGTCCGCTGCGGAACTCGGGACTTGAGCCGGCGCTGCGCGAGCTGGTGAAAACACGGGCCTCACAGATTAACGGCTGCGCCTACTGCATTGATATGCATACGAAGGACGCGAGAGCGCAGGGCGAGAGTGAGCAGCGGCTGTATGCGTTAAATGCCTGGCGAGAAACGCCGTTTTATACCGACCGGGAGCGCGCCGCGCTGGAGTGGACCGAGCATCTGACGCTGATTGCCGGGAAAGGCGTCCCGGACGATTTGTATCAGCGGGTGAGAGAGCACTTCAGCGAAGAGGAGATTGTGAAGCTGACGCTCGCGGTCGTGCAGATCAATGGGTGGAACCGGCTGGCAATCGCGTTCCGCGCGCCTGCCGGCAACTATCAGCCGGCGCAGCATCATCATGTCGAAGCCATGGCCTAGGACGAGTTGCTGCACTCGGGTTCAGAGTGAGCGCCGATGCGCAAGCCCACCAGCATCGCTTGGTGAACCGGAGACGCAGGCGAAAACGCGGCTATCGGCCTGACTGGTTTCTGATTACGTTCCCTAGGCTGCTATGGCAGCGGCACGACCTTGCCAGGCATGGGCGGGGGGCAGCCCATCCTACTCATAATCGTGGAGGCGAAGTTGAGGCTGTCGTAGGGTTCGGTTATGTGTTCCACCGGGATACCGGGACCATTCATCATCCACACGGAGTGGGTGGAAATACGGAAGAACGCTCCGTGATTGCCGCCCGGATTCGGGAAGCGCACATTGAAATTCCAATGATCTGCGGCGAAGACATGAAAGTCGGCCTGCACGAGTTCGCGGCGGCGGCGTTCGTAGCGCAGCAGCACCGGGCTGGTGCCCCGGGGCCCCGGCACGTTGTCCGCGACCGGCGAAAGCTGTTCGGTGATACCGATTACTCCGTTTGAGTAGCGCGTTTGGTGAATGGCCTCCATCCATTCGTGCTCGGAGTGCCATGCCGAAAGCCACGCCGCGCGGTTCTCGCCCGACGGTATGTTCGACCGCGGGTCCTCGAACAATTGCAGGGGCAAACCGGCGCGCCACGGCTGATCGGTCCAGGTTATTTTTCCGCTCTGATCTTGTGTGAGTTCTTTCACCGGCCGCACCGAGATGAGACCCGACACGTCGGTCAGAATCACGAGCTGGCTCGCGGCATCGCCGTAAAGCAGATAGGCATGCTGCGGCCCGGTCGCCTCCGTTACATACAGACCATCGGGCAGGCGCATAGCCGTAAAATCGATCGGCTTGGGCGAGAGCTCTTTCTGCGGGTTATTGTGCACCTTCTGCGCGGCCAGCAATTCGAAGTAATTGACGTACTTGAACGACCGCTCTTCGTCGAGATGCCCGTCCTGCCCCACCACTAAACCGCCCGGCGACAGCGCGATTACATAATGCTCGAGCTGGTGCACAGAATTGCTGTCTCCCAGGCTCAGCGCCGGAACCAGTTCCGAAATGGGCCGCTGCAGCGGCTTATCGGGGCTCGACTGAAACTCCAGCAATGCGCGAAGATGGGCGACATACGAGGTGTAGCCGCTGTGCTCGTGCTCCCATTGGGCGAGCTCGTCGATCAGCCGGCGCGCTTCCTTATCATTGCCGTTGTCCTCGTCTTCGTGCGTCCATTTCCTGGGTACATCCTCGAGCTGTTTCTTGCGCTGAGCGATGCGCGCGGCCAGCGCCTGCATCTCTTCGGTCATCTGCTCCGCAGTCTTCTCCCATGCGGCGCGATGCCTGTCGATCAGCGCTTTTAATGTCGCGGCAGCGGCGGCGCGTACCCTGGCGGCGAGATCGGGACGCTGCAACTGCTGGAGCAGAATGTGGATCTCATTCAAGTCGCTGTTGCGGAGCTGCACCGCGGCTCGCTCATTGCCGTCGATGTCCAGCCAGGCAGTCGCGTATTGCTCAGCCTGTCCTTTGAGGTAAAAAGAAGCCGTGCTTGGGGTGGTGACGCGATGACGCATCGGGTTCAAACCGCGCAGCTTGAAATCGCTAAACTGCTCGCGGTCTGTTACCACATGATGTCCTCCTCCATCGGGGCTGTTGAACAGATCCGGCAAACTGAAGGTTTGGCTCATCACGCCCGGGACGTTGTTCATGCCGTGATCGGAGACCACCGCGAACAACGTTTCGGCGGCATACGGGCTTTGCTGAATCGCAGTCCAGATGCGCCCCACGACCGCGTCCAAACGCCGCATCGCATCGTACAGCGCAGCGGGCTGGGTGGTTTCATGTCCCTCATGATCTACGTCGCCGGTGAAGTAGTCGAGGTACACGATCTCGGGGCTGGCCAGCCCCCGTTCCAGCTCGACCTCCTCCTCTTCGAGCAGCACGGAATCGAGCGAGGGCGTTTCACCACTCTCGATCATCGAGAAGATCACCTTGCCCGAGAATCGTTTTTTCAAGGTGCTGTTCAGCGTCCGCCAGCGCACTCCGCGCTGAAAAAGCTGGAAGCCCTGGTAAGAATGGACGAATCCGAATGAGTCCATGAGCAGGGGAACGCCGGCCCGGTCCAGCACTTCTACGCCCGGCATGTCGACCTCTTTGCTGCGCGCGTACTCGACGTAGAACGGGAAGAAGTTCAGATAGTCATAGGCTTCTCCCGTGTAACGGTCATACTCGACGTTGCCGCGAATCACCGTGTGATAACCGGTACCGAGCATCGACCACGATGGAGCCGAAAGAGTGATCCCGCGGGTATAGAAGTTATCGAAGACCGTACCGTTCTCACCGAAGACATGCTGGAACCAAGGCAGCCGGGACTTGCCGGTGGCCGGATCCTTTTCCGCCATGGCGTCGTAAAGCAGGTCCGCGTTCAGGCCGTCGATCTTCAGGATTACGAGCCGCTTTGCACTTGCGGGAGTGCTTTCGGCTGGAGTAACCACCACTGCACTCAGGAGAAGAAAGGCCGACGCAGCCAGCCGGGCGAATCGGCTCACTTGGGTCCGTCGGCGCCCGAGATGTGGAACGCCACTCCGGCCCCGGCCGCTCCTGCCGATACGCCCGGTGCGGCACCTGGTTGTGCCGGCGCGCTGTTTCGTTGAATCGAGTTCAACGCTTCAACGCAGCCGGCGCGCAACGTGGTGTCGTGCGAAAGCCCTTCCAGCTTCTGCAGCGTCGCGCCGGCATGGACCCGCATCGCAGGCGAGTTGACGTACGGCATCAAGCCGGCCAGTTCCGCCACCGACGACTCAATGCGCGCACTCTCATACGAGACTTCGGGCTCTGTTGCAGCGTTCACGAGCGAATCGAGAAAGTTCAACTGATACTGGGCCCGACGGTAGGAATCGAGCATGGCGAGCTCTTCGCCTTCGCGCGGAGTGCGGTGCGTATAGGCTCCCAGGGTGACCATGTGCAATGCACCATCGCGGGCAAGCTGCTTTTTGGTCTCGCCGAAGGAGGCTAATTCCTCCCGGCGATCCTTGTCGAGCCGCAGGACCAAAACTCCATCAGGCCGGGCGTCTTTTTCCAGTTGTTCATAACGTGCGTGGGCAGCCTGAAGTTCCAAGGCCGGGTTCGCTTCGAGCGGATTGATTTCGAGCACCTTAATCCGCTCGCGCATTTCTTTTCGCAGCACCGGGTCCAACTGATGATCCAAGGCCAATTGCACGCGAAATTGTGAGTAGCAATCCAGGCGGGCTGATTGTTCCACGGCCGTACCATGCCTGGCAACAACGAAATTGTACAGGTCTGCTCCGACGTAATAGTACCAATTCGTAAAGTGGGAGAGGCCAATGACGCCGGCCGTAATCTCGTTGATCGAGCGCTGGGTCATTTCATGCCATCGCACATGCAGCTTGTCGCGGAAATCAACCAGCAGCAACGGCAGCTTCGGATAGTTCAAGCTATAGACGCCCAGCGGAAGCAAATCAACACGCTCGCCTCCCGGCGCGCCGGCAGGCAGCAGGGTACCGTTGTCATCCATCTTTCGGTGGAACACCGGCCCGCGCCAATCCTCCAAACGGCCATCGCGCCAGGGATCGCTGATGTTCAGCAGCTTCCAAACGGGCCCCAGCGACGTTCCGAGAGGTTCGCTGGCCTCCTTGACGGGGAACCACAACATCGCGTATTGTCCGTCAGTACCGCCGACACTCAACGGTTCAAAAACCAGCCCGGTCTTCTCGGCACACTGACGAAGCAGTTCCCAGTTACGCGCGCGAACCCGTTCCTGCTGGTAATCCGCCTCTTCACCCAGCCGGGCTGCCTGATGCTCATTGACAAATCCACCAAGCATTTTCTTGCGTAACTCGAGGCGCGCGATTACGGTATAGATTTGAGTGCGCGTCAACCCCGCGGCGTCGTCGGAAACCGGCGCGAGCCGAAGGTAACTGACTGCTTCTTCGAGATGCAGCCGCTCATGATCAATATCGTTGGTACGGTAGGCTCGGGAGGTCGCCCGGATGGGTGTTGTGCTGGGATCGAGCAGCGTCCACTGCAACAAGTCTCGCATCCCATCCGAGAACACCGGATGTTCGGGAGCGGCCAGATTGAGCAGCGGCTTGGTATCCCGCGGTCTGGTAACGTCGGGGCCATCGCCGACACGCCAATAGAAAAAAGGAATCGCCGAGAGAAAGCGCTGTTCCAGATTGGGCGGCGCATAGGTTAACAACCACACGTACGTCAAGCGGTCGTTATTAGGATTTGCATCGCCGAGGGTATCGCGAAGCACGGCAATGAGAGGTATTTCGCCTTCCACACCGCCAGAATTGGTGGGAGGGCGACAAAACAAGGTTACGATCTCAGCGGTCTCGCCTACAGGAATCGATCGCCAATAATATTCCGATTGGTTCCTTTCAGCGGTGGTGGTGCTTTGCGGCCGATCCGCATATGCTCGCAGGGGCAGTGCAGCCGCGAGCAGCACAGCGCCAACAAGTATCTGCGAAACAACACTCATAGGTGACTGAAGAACCCCACCTTAATGCAATTGATGCTCCAGCGATACCTCGGCGTTACCCCCAGCGAACACCAACACGTAGGAAACCGGGGAGATACGGCGAAATTTCGCCTCGCGAGAGTCTTCATTGCAGTGATCCACGCTATGAAGATTAGAGGCCAGTTGTTCCATTTTTCGAAACGGGCATTGGGGCGATGACCCACCTCGCGCGCGAAGGTCTCGGAGTGGAGACAACATGATACGGTAAGAAGAAGTGTCGTTCGATAGTGCGCTGAATTTAGTGTGGTTGCTGCTTGGAGCTATCGCTCTGATATGCACCATACGTGCGCGTGCACGCCGTCCTGCGAGCCAGCGAATCGGGCCGCCCTCTCTGCATATCGTCGGGGTGACCTTGATTGCTGCCGCGTTGTTTCCATACATCTCTGCGACGGATGATGTGCTGCGCGTGCAAAATCTCGAGCGGCAGCACGATGCGCATCACCCGGGCCAGGCCCCGGCAAAGCAAAGCCAGAAGAGCAATTCGCAGAATCAGGACCTGATGCGCCTGTACGAGACAATCGACACGCCGCTTGTCTGCCGTATCCAGGAGATCAGCCTCCTCCTCTGCTTTATCAGTCTCGTAATCGCGCCGGTTGTCACACGCATTGACCGTAGCGCGCCCTCGGAGAGCGGCCGCTCGCCACCGCAGTTCCTGCCGGCATAGTTCGTAGAAACCGCATAGCTATTGAAGTTTTTTGAGGAGGACAGATGCAGCGCCGGTTCTGGCGTTTGTGCACCGGTCTCCTGATCGCCATTGGGTGTATGGCCCAGTCCGCCATGCCGCCGCGAGCCCTTACCTGGCAGGAGACGCAAGACATATTTCGAGCCAATAACCCGACTTTATTGGCTGGTAAACAGACTATTGACGAAGCCAAGGCCGATGAGATTACGGCGTACCTGCGCCCCAATCCCGACGTGACGTTGGGCTGGGATCAATTGACCCTGTTCAACAACAATCCGTACAGGCCCGTTTGGCAATCGTATACGTATGGGACTTTCAGCTACCTCCATGAGCGGGAGCATAAGCGCGAATTGCGCCTTGCGAGCGCAAAGCAGGCGACCGAGATCGCGGTATCGGCACAGTCCGACCTGGAACGTAATCTGATGTTCAACCTGCGGGACGCTTTCGTTCGCGTGATGCTTGCGAAGGCAGTGTTGGGAGTGGCCAAGGAGAATCTCGATTACTACGACAAGGAGATTGAGATCAGCCAGCAACGCTTTAAGATAGGCGATATCGCCAAGGTCGACTTCCAGCGTATTGAGATCCAGCGCGTGCAGTACGAATCGGACCTGCAGACGGCGTTAGTCAATCTGCGGACGGCCAAGATAGATCTTCAGGCATTGCTGCGGGACCGCACTCCGGTGGATGAGTTCGATGTAAAGGAAGAGTTCGATTACAACGAGCCAACCACCACGCTGCCGGACCTCGAGAAGATTGCGCTGAGCGCCCGGCCGGATTTGAAAGAGGCGCAGCAGTCGCTCGAGCAGGCGCGCACCAATCATCAACTCTCCATCGCGAACGGCTCGACCGATCCGACACTCGGCGTCGATTTCTCCTGGCAGCCGTCGCCTCTCAACACGTACATGGGCTTCAGTATCAGCTTCCCCTTGCGCATTTTCGACAAAAATCAGGGCGATAAGCTCCATACCCTGATCGATATCGATCGCAACCGCAAGCTGCGGGATGCGGCGGAGATCCAGGCGCAGCATGACGTGGATTCCGCTTATGCCACTCTTGACAGCACACTGAAGCTGCTCCGGCCGTACAAGGAAAAGTACTTGAAGGAGGCTAGCCAGATTCGCGAAACGGTGTCGTTCGCGTATGCGCACGGCGGCGCTTCGCTGCTGGATTTTCTCGACGCGCAGAAGGAGTACCGCGACACGCAACTCAGTTACTTGAATCTCGTCGGCGCGTATTTATCCGCCGCAAATCAGGTGAATTTTTCCGTTGGACGTGAGGTCATTCGATGAAACGCACGCATTACATTCTGACCGGCTCAACTCTCTTCGTAAGCGTGCTGCTTTCGGCATGCGGATCGAAGGAGCAGGTGAACGCACAGGCTGCCGCACCGCCGCCCGCCAATGTTGTGCTGGAGCCCGATCTCAATATCGTGAAGGTCGATCGGCCGGAACGGTTTCGCATCATCGCAGCCGGCCAGCGCGAGGATTTGCCTGAATTATCAGCGACCGGCGTAGTGAATGCCGACGTGGAGAAGTCGATTCCGGTGATCTCGCTGGCATCCGGCCGGGTTGTGGGCATCTACGCGAAGCTGGGCGACGACGTGAAAAAGGGCCAACTGCTTCTCAAGGTGATGAGCAACGACATCTCGAACGGTTTCCAGACATATGAGCAGGCGAAGGCCGACGACGAACTGGCACGGAAACAGCTTGAGCGCGCGGAAACGCTGTACGATCACGGCGCGATTTCGTTGAACGATCTCCAGGTGGCGCAAGACACCGAGAAGAAAACGGCAGTCGCCGTGAGGGCGGCCGTAGAGCAGCTTCGAACTCTCGGCGGCAATCCCGATCATCCGGATCCCATTTTGAACGTCTATGCGCCCGCATCGGGCACCATCGTCGAACAGAACGTGGTCAACTCCGCCAGCGTTCACACGCCGGACAATCAAGCCAACCTGTTTACCATCGCGGATCTCTCGACCGTTTGGGTGATCTGCAATGTCTATGAGAACAATCTGCCGGACGTGAAGCTAGGTGACGCCGCGCAGGTGCGTCTAAACGCCTACCCGGACCGTGTGTTCACAGGGCATGTTGGCAATATCGGGAAACTTCTCGATGCCACCATTCGCACAGCGCCGGTGCGCATTGTTTTGGATAATCCGGGCATTATGCGCGCGGGCATGTTCGTGACTGCCACTCTGTACGGGCAGCATGGCCGAAAGTACGCTACGGTTCCGAGCACTGCCGTGCTTCACCTGCATGACCGCGACTGGGTATTCGTACCGATGGGCAACGGCCAGTTTCGACGGACCGAGATAACGGCCGGCAAGATTAGCAACGGCCAGCAAGACATCATTTCGGGCATCGCGCCTGGAACCCAGGTTGTGAACGACGCGCTCGCGCTTTCGGCGGAGAGCGAACAGTAGGCAGGGCGCGCAAACATAATGATTCGAGCATTAGTCAACTTCGCACTCAGCAACCGGCTGCTGGTTATTGCGGTGGCTGTGGTCCTGATCGTCTGGGGTGGAATTGCGTTCCACAATCTGCCGATTGAAGCGTATCCGGACGTCGCTAATAATTACGTCCAAATCATCACGCAATGGCCCGGCCGCGCGGCTGAAGAAGTGGAGCAGCAGGTCACGATTCCTGTCGAAATCGTGATGAACGGGATTCCGCATCTCGAGCACCTCCGTTCCGTTTCGCTGTTCGGCCTTTCGAGCGTGACGCTGATCTTCGACGATGATTCCATCAATGAATGGAATCGCGAGAAGGTTTTGGAGCGGCTTTCACAGGTTTCGCTCCCGGCGGGCTTAACGCCGCAAATGGGAACCGACTGGAGCCCGGTGGGCCAGATCTACTGGTACACGCTGAAGAGCACCAATCCTGAATACGATCTCATGGAGCTGAAGTCCATCGAGGACTGGGTGTTGGAGAAGGAACTGAAATCAGTTCCTAATGTGGTGGATGTCTCGAGCTTCGGCGGACCCACTCGTGAATACCAGGTTCGAATCGATCCGAACAAGCTGATCGACTATGGCCTCAACATCAGCCAGGTGGAACAGCAGCTGGCGAACAACAATGCAAACGCGGGCGGCAGCTTTATCCAGGAAGGCGCCCAGCAGATCAATATCCGGGCAGTGGGCTTGGTGGACCACACGCAGGATATTGCGAAAACAGTAATGCTGAGCCCGAACGGGACGCCGATCCGGGTCCGGGATATCGCTGAAGTCGAGCAAGGACCGAAGATCCGCCTGGGCCAGATCGGCAAAGCCATTCACCTGAAAGACGGGACCATCGTCGATTCGCCCGATGTAGTGGAAGGCATCGCTCTTCTGCGCAAGGGGGCTGAGTCGGAATCGACTCTCGAAGGAATTCACAAGAAGGTCAAACAGCTGAATGAACACCTGCTGCCGCCGGGCGTGAAAGTTGTTCCGTTCCTCGACCGCAGCGATCTGGTCCACTACACGACGCATACAGTGCTGCACAACCTGACGGAAGGCATCATTCTGGTCGCCATCATTTTGTTTCTGTTCTTGGGCAATGTACGCGGCGCATTGATCGTCGCACTGACGATTCCGTTTTCGCTGCTTTTCGCATCGATTTGCCTGGATCTGAACCATGTTCCGGCAAACCTGCTTTCGCTCGGAGCGCTTGATTTCGGAATGGTAGTGGATGGCGCTGTGGTGATGGTGGAGAACATTGTCCGCCACATGGGGCGGCATCAATCGGCCGAGAAGACGCCGCTGATGATGATCAGAGAAGCCGCGCATGAGGTGCAGCGACCGGTGTTCTACGCGATCGCGATCATCATCACGGCATACCTGCCGATTTTCACGCTGCAGGCTGTGGAAGGCCGTCTCTTCCGGCCCATGGCGCTGACTGTTGCATTTGCGCTGCTAGGCGCGCTGCTGTTCTCGATTCTGATTGCTCCGGTGCTTTCGGCCTCGCTCTTTCGCAGCAGGGCGAAGGAGTGGCACAATCCGGTGCTCGAGTTCCTGATCCGGAATTACCGGCGTGCACTGTCCCGGGCGCTACGGGTAAAGTGGCTGGTGATCACGCCGGTAGCGGCATTGTTTGCTGTGGCCATATGGCTGTTTGTAGGCGGGTATATAGGATCAGAGTTCCTGCCGCACCTGGATGAAGGAGCGATCTGGGCCCGCGGGACACTGGCGCCCTCTACAGGGCCGAATGAAGGCGCGGAGCTGATGCGGAAAGCGCGGCTGGTCTTGGCTTCGTTTCCGGAGGTGACGAAGGTGGTTTCGCAGGTCGGGAGGCCTGATGACGGGACCGACACAACCGGGTTCTTCAATACGGAATACTTCGTGGATTTGAAGCCGAAAGAGCAGTGGCGGCCGGTCTTTCACCAAGACAAGGACGCACTCATCGGAGCGATGGACCGGGAGGTGGAGAAATTCCCCGGCGTCATCTGGAACTTTTCGCAACCGATCGCAGACAACGTCGAGGAAGCGGTCAGCGGCGTAAAAGGCCAGCTGGCTGTGAAGGTTTACGGCAGCGATCTCCATGTCCTTGAAGAAAAGGGAGAGCAGATCGTGAACGTGATGAGCAAGATCAGGGGCGTAGAGGACCTGGGTCTCTTCCGCGTTCTAGGGCAACCGAACCTGAACTTCACGGTGAATCGCGAGAAAGCTGCGCGGTATCAACTCAACGTTGCGGACGTGCAGGACGCGGTTGAGACGGCGGTAGGCGGCAAAACGGTAAGCGAGGTTTTGCGTGGCGAGCGCGTGTACGACATGGTAGCCCGCTACCAGAGGCCGTACCGCGATACGCAACAGGCAATTGAGAACATCCGGCTGCTGGCGCCGAGCGGTGAACGCGTGGCACTCGCGCAGCTATGTGATGTGAAGGTAATGGACGGCGCCTCTGAAATCTATCGCGAGGCCAACTCGCGCTATGTAGCCATCAAGTACAGCGTTCGCGGACGCGACCTTGGCAGCACCGTAGAAGAAGCAATCAGCAAGGTCAACCGAAATATCAAACTGCCGAGCGGCTACAGCGTTGACTGGGCGGGCGAGTACGCAAGCGAACAGCGCGCCAATAAGCGGCTAGCCATCATCGTTCCGATCACCATCATCGTGATCTTCATTTTGCTGTATTCGATGTTCCATTCGTTCAAGTGGTCAGCTCTGGTGATGATCACGGTAGTGCTTGCCCCAATCGGCGGGTTGTTTGCGCTGTACTTCACAGGAACTCACTTCAGTGTCTCGTCGGGAATCGGCATGCTGGCGCTGTTCGGCGTGTCGGTGCAAACCGGCGTGATCATGATCGAATACATCAACCAGTTGCGCGCGCGCGGTCATTCTATTGAAGAATCGGCCGTGGAGGGCGCGGTGCTTCGGCTTCGCCCGATCATGATGACGATGCTGGTCGCGACGCTGGGCCTTCTGCCGGCTGCAATTTCGCGGGGCATCGGCTCGGATTCGCAGCGTCCATTCGCGATCGTGATTGTCGGAGGTCTGTCGGCAACGCTCGTGATGAGCATCTTCGTGCTGCCGACGATCTATGTTTGGGTGGCAGGAGATCGCGATGTGCTGCCGCCGGTTGAGCCCGGCTTTGAGGAGTGAGGAGAGCTTTCAGGAGAGCCATCAGCTTTCAGCCATCAGCTTTCAGCCATCAGCTTTCAGCCATCAGCTTTCAGCCTTCAGCCATCAGCCATCAGCAACGGGCGCGCTTGGGGCGCGTTATGAGCCATCAGCCTTCAGCGGTCAGCCATCAGCGGGGGCGCGCTTGGGGCGCGTTCTGACTGGGTAGTGACACCTTTCCAGTCAACGCCGCTTATGCTCTCGGCTCCGTTTCTACTTCCCGGCCCTCCAGCGGATCCCCTTGAAAACACCGCGACACAAAAGCTGTCAAGGGAGAGTGGGGTTGGCTGAAAGCTGACTGCTCTCCTGAAACTGCTCCGCTAGCGCAGAGGTAAGCGGTTTTAGTCTGCGGGCAGAAGCTGGTATCCCATAGCTGCGGCGAGGCGTTGGAGGGTGTGCTGTTGTCGGGTCTGACGGCGTTTTTCGAATTCCTGGGCGCCGCGA
>JAFAMD010000026.1 GCA_019233755.1 Acidobacteriaceae bacterium
GAGCATCTTCATGTAGTTGCTCGCGCTTGATTCCTAGTACTGGGAGGAATTCGGCAGCATCCGCGCTTTCTAAAAGCTCATCCAGGGATTCAAACAGATCATCCGCCGACCCGGTAAAAGCGTTCTTTACACGCTCCCAGGTGGACTCCTTGAGCTTCTTTTTAATCTCGTTCTTTATTTCGGTGAGTACAGCTTTTATGAAGGCTCTATACAATAGGAGGCTTCTGACATCAGCAGGACCTAAGGCGTCATCTCCCAACTGATTCAGCAAGCCTGGATCTGTTGCTGCAGACTCGTAAACCGTCTTGATATCGACATAGGCTGACGCATACCCCCTCATTTGCCTCAGTTCGTATTGCACGCGCTGGAATATCGTCGACTTGCCAGTTCCTTTGCGCCCGATGAGGAGTGTCGTGTTGCTGCGCAATACTGTCTTAAATATGTGCTCATCCGGTAATGGATCTACATAAAGATCTTTGATCAAAGACTTTTGCTCTACTGGGTCTTCCAGTTCGGCGCGCCGGTACAGTTTCAGCGATTGGGCGGCCTCACGAAAACCGTCAAGTTGGGCCGCAGACCAAGGGGATTGCACAATAGGACCTCGTTACAGTCGATATTCGTTCTTGAGTTGCGTTAAGTCGTTTTCAAACTGTTCGGCCATAGCATGGGTGTAGATGCGAGTCACGTCGCCGCGGTTCTGATACTCGACGATCTTTCGGAGGTCGCTCTTGCGTTGTTTCCAGGTCAGGCCGTCAGTGAAAAACAGGAAGGCCGTATCGGGCCGCTTAGCAGTGATGATCTTCTCGATATCGCCAATGACATCGGTCATCTTTGATCCCGTAGCGCCGTAGGCTTTTGATTCGATCACGATGCGCGGGGCAGTTTTGGACGGGATCGCGAAATCACATTTTGCACTACCGCGCGGTCCGCTGAAGGTGCACCGCGCCTGAAACCTATTGCCGAACACCTTCCTGACCACTGCCTCCGCGAAGTCCTCGACCTCGCGGCCACGCCGCTGGCCGGAAATGGCACTGCCTCGCCCGCTACGTAATCTTTCCACGAGGACGTCTGTCCAGTGCGGCTTTCGGCTAGCCTCTTCTGCCATCGCCTCGAGAACACCTGCAGTCAGAAGGGCCTCGATGAAGCGTGCTGGATTGGCGCGATAGCTCTTAACGCCGATGCCGGCGTCACCGAGGGCTCCTCTCAAAACAGATACGAGCTGGTCTTTCGAAAACCGAGGAACAATCGACAAATCAGAATGCCATCGTCGAAATTCTCGTCCAGTAGCGCCTTCAAATCGTCCGTGGTGTACACCTGTTTGACATGCAGGGCCTGAAGCCGATCAATAACGCGGTTCGCGGTGTCGTCCTTCCATTCGACCGTGAGAGGCCTCAAGCTGCTTATGATGTCGTCGAGTGTTTGAGCTACAATCTCCATTCAGCGTCCCACGATCAAGTATTCCTGCACGTTCGCGCGTTCCACCTTGTCATGGGTTCCGAAGTGGTACCGGTGTGGCTTCTCATACACCGTTAAGGTTGGCTTGTATTGTCGTAGCAAGGTCTCGAGCTCATCCCGATCGGGGAAGCCGTTCGAGCTGTACGAAAGGACAATAATGCTGTTGCTGTAGAGCCGGAACAGCCGATCAAATGCATCGATCGCGCTCTTCCGATAGCTGAACGGTGTATGGGGTTTCTCGATCTTCTTTACCCGTGTGTTTTCCATGATCCGGACTCCCTGCCAATAGCAAGACAGCCCCTCCAGGAAGTGGTAGCGTTTCATGTAGCAGTTGTCGTCCGAGCGGGGAACGTACGGTGGATCCAGGTAAACCAGATCGACACCCGTTGGATTGAGTTCGAACACATCTGCGCGTTTGACTACATGGCGGCGACCGTTGTCGAACACCACGCGATTGAAAGCTTGAACCTGCTCCAAAAAATGCTCCTCTATTGAAAGCCTCAGATCGCGCCGACCGTCGTCGTAATGCGAGAGATCACCCGAAACGGTGAATACACCACGAGGCTGTTTCTTAAGGCAGGAGCGGATTAGCGCTGCACGCGCTAATGCTCGTTGATCCTGATGTGGAAGGTGCTCGAGGTTCGCTGATACGCGATCAAGAAACCGGAGGTCATCGCGGGTGTAGAAGATTCCTTCGAAAGTTTTCTCGATGAAGTCCAGACCTCTGCGCACCGGCGCCATAAGGCGTTTAACTGCCGGCCAGTCGAGCTGGTGTCTGCTATTCGCGACGGTAGCCTGAGCAATCACAGTCGGGAAATTCAGAAAATCCGACGCTATGACCCGCTTCCCCATGGCTTTAAGCAGATACGAGACGCAAGCACTACCGACGAAGGGATCCGCTGCCGTTTCGAAATCGAGGGTGCGCAGCACACTATGAATCCACGGCAAGAGGCGATGTTTCGATCCCATATACCGCAGCTCGGGGTACTCCGCGATCTGCTCGGGAAGAGGAATGTTGGCAAAATCATCGCGGCTGTAAACAAGTTGGAGGTTACGCTGCACTGCTTGTTGGGATGCTAGAGCGTGCCTTTTCACTTTGATGTTCACCTTAAGAAGCGTTGGACTCCTCGTCCTTCTAACATAACCTGTCCATTTTGTTTCAAGAGGCCGTTTCGGCCTTCATTTTGGGTAGGAACACCGCCGCGGCCAGCGGGAACACGTCATGCCGAGAAATCCAGGGCTCAGTCACCGAGCGGCAATACGAGCGCCGCCTGGTCGCCGCGCAAAAAGGAGGACCCTAACCCGGCGCTAGCTATAGTTAGTTTCGCGAGGCCATGGCCGAAGCCCAGTCCGCCGGCAGCGTGCCCGGCGCGAGCAACTGGCCTTTTTCCAGGTGGCGAATGGTGGTGGCGAATCTCGCCGCATGCGGGTCATGAGTGACCATGATGATGGTCTTGCCGAACTCGCTATTGAGCCGCTTCAGCAAGGTCAGGACATCTTCGGCTGCCGCGGCATCGAGATTACCTGTAGGTTCGTCGGCAAGGATCAGATCGGGATCGGTCACGAGCGCGCGAGCGATTGCAACGCGCTGCTCCTGGCCGCCGGAGAGCTGCTTCGGCAAATGCTTCAGGCGATCGCCCAAGCCGACAAGTTTCAGAGCCGTCTCAGCGTGCTCAAATCGTTCTTTGCGGTTCAGGTGCGTCAGCTTCAGCGGAAGCTCGACATTCTCCATCGCCGTGAGCACCGGGATCAGATTGAACGTCTGAAAAACAAAGCCGATGTGCTCGTTCCGCCAATGAGCGATTTCTCTATCACTCATCTCCCGCAGGTTCGCGCCCAATACCTCGATGCGGCCATCAGTCGGCTTGTCCATCGCTGCAATGAGGTGCAGCAGGGTGGATTTGCCGGAGCCAGAGGGACCCATCAAAGCGAGAAATTCGCCGCGGTTGATCTGGATATCGACTTCATCGAGAGCAATCACATGGAATTCATCACGCACATACTCTTTCGACAACTTTTCAGTGAGCACAACAGATTCGCCCATATTCACCTCAGCTTTGTGATTTCGCTTCGACGCGTTGTCCGTCTTTGAGACCGTCCGGAGGATCGACGATCAGCTCTTCCCCGCCGGTCAGACCACTCACGACCCGCACTCCCTTTTCGACATTTCCACCTACCGTGACAGACCGCTTCTGGGCGCGGCCGTCAGAAACGATATACACGCTTCCATTCCGCATAGCATTCGCCGGAATCACGATTGCGGGACGGGCGCTATCCGCCGTACCGGGCTTCGCATCGTTATAAAACGCCACCGTGGCGTTCATGTCAGGCCGCAGATAATTGTCCGGATTTTGGACCCGCACCTTAACCTGCACGGTGGCCTTGGCGCGATCCGCTTCCGGCGAGACCTGTTCAATGACGCCCTGGTACTTGCGGTCCGGGTAGGCATCCGTCGTGATAATGCCTTTTTGATTCGGGCCTAGCTTAGGAAAATCATTTTGGCTGATGTCTAGCTCGACCTGCAGGTCGTTGAGGTCGGCCATCGTGACGATGTAACCCTTGGCGCCCTTGTCGCCTACAAAGCCGGTGGTGATGAATTCGCCTTTCTCGACGTTGCGGTCAAGAATCGTTCCGGTGACGGGAGCTTTGATGACGGTGTTATCCAACTGGGTCTGCGCGTATGCCAGTTGCCCGCGGACCTGTTCGATCTGCCCCCTGACCTGGTCGATCTCTTCTTTGCGCGGGCCCAGAACAGCGAGGTCCGAGGTGCGTTGCAAGCTGGCTACTTTCGCGACGTCGGCATCGTATTTGGCTTGCGCATCATCGAGCGCCTGCTTGGACAGAACACCATCGGACACGAGCTGCTTTGTGCGGTCGAGCGTGGCCTTAGAATCGGACAGATCGGCCCTTGCCTGTTCCACGTCCGCCTTGGCTCGCGCAATCTCCTCCGGCCGTGAGCCGTTGAGATCTTCCGCCAGCTTCGCTTCCAGATTGGTGAGCGCGCCCTGCTGTTGCACGACCTGGGCGCGATACTCGTCGTCTTCGAGGCGCACGAGCACCTGGCCAGCCTCCACTTTGTCGCCCTTGTCGACACTGATTGAGGCGACGCGCCCGTTCACCTTTGAGGCAACTTCAATCTTGTGGGCGGCAATGATGTAGCCCGTGGCAGTCAGAATCGTTTCCTGGCCCGCATCGGCAGCGGACACGGGAGCTTGCACCTGTATGGTATGAACGGGCGTGGCGGCGTTCAGCTTCTTGAAGGCGAATAGCGACGCGGCTGCGACAAGGACCGCGAGAAGCGCCAGGGCAATGACTTTGCCCCGGGGCTTCGATTGACGCGGCCGTCGTGCGGTGCGATCAATTCGTAGGCTCTTAAGCTCTGTTTCCATCCTGTATCCGTGATTTTAGATATCCCGCATGGCGGTCAGAATCTCTTTTCGGGCAGCCTGGCGGGCTGGAAAGAATCCGCCGGCCGCGCCGAGCAGAAGCGAGAAAAGCAGACCGATGGCCATTACCTGCGCCCCTATATGAAAGTTGAAGCTGGTCTCGCTGAACGTGACGAAGTTTCCAAGGCTGGTGGTCACGCCGTTGAGCGGCAGGGCAATGATGCAGGCCAGAATGCCGCCCACCAGCGCCAGAAGCATGGATTCAATCAGAAAACTGATAAGAATGCTGCCCCGGTTGAAGCCGAGGATGCGCAGCGTTCCGATCTCCTTGGAGCGGCGCGCCACGGCGGCGTACATGGTGTTCATCGCGGCAAAACAGCTTCCTACTGCCATGATGATGCAAACGAAGAAGCCGAGGAACTGAATGGGGCGAGACGAAATGGTCTGTGAATCATAGTATTCTCGTTCGCTCATCACCGTGATATTCAACCTGCGATCGGCCTCCAGTGCCTTTTGAAGGGCTACCGCCGAGGTTCTGTCATTCGCCTGCAGGAGAGCCGAACTGTAAGCATCGGGCCGGTTGAAGTCAGCCGCGACCGTGCTTCCGTCGCCAAAGATTTCGCTGTTGACCGCGCTGTCGCCGCCATCCATCACTCCGACCACGGTCCAAAGTCCGCGTCCGAATCTCAACTGCCGCCCGAGCCGGGCTTGCGGATAGCGCTTCGCGATCGACTTTCCGACGTTTATTTCCCGCTCGCCGGGGCTGAACCAGCGGCCTTCGGTGAGCTTCAGGTGGCGCATCTCGACGCCGCGAACGGACAGGCCGCGCAGCGTCAGATTTGCACCGAGCGGATTTTCGGCGTTCGGAAGATTGATAACGCTGACAATCTCCAGCGAGGCCATGGGCGTGCGGTCTGCCGCCTGGGCGATACCGGGAAAGCTCTTGATGACTTGAAACTGCTCCGGCGTGAGGACGCTGGTGAGCTCCGCGTTACCGCCTTTCCGAAGCACCAGCACATGGGTCGGATCTCCCGTGGCTGCGAAGGCCGCGGCTAGGCCGGCGACGAGACCCAGAACCGCCAGCAGAACAGCGATGGTCATGGCCACTCCGGAGGCGGTCATGAGCGTAGTTGTCGTGCGGACAATCAGGTTTCGGACGTTGTAGGAAAAAGGAATAGCCATGTTTCTATCCGCTGTAACGGAGCGAGTCGAGGATATCCGTTCGGGCCGCGTTCCAGGCCGGAACGAGCGAACTGACAGCGCCCACAAACGCCGCTACCGCGAGACAAATGATTGCGGTCAGCGGGGTGAGTGACAAGCCGTGGAGTTGACCGATGAAATTCTGTCCGATCTTGCCGACAAAATCGGTGACAGCGGCGGCAAGAAGAAGGCCCATTGCTCCTCCGGTTAGGGCAATGGTAATGGCCTCGCCGATGATCAGCGACAGGATGAGATTGTTGGCATAGCCAAGCGTTTTCATGATCCCGACCTCCCGGATGCGCTCACGGACCGACATCGCAACGGTGTTGCCGGAGACCAGGAGAATCGTAAACGTGACGGCAGCGCAGATACTGAGCAGAAAGAGCTTGATATTGCCAATAAATGAAACGAAGCTCAGGGCGAATTGCTGCTCGGATTCGGACCGGGTGGGCCACGCCGAATTGGCGAACATGGCATCCGCCGCCTTCGCGATGCGGGGAACATCCTCCGTGCTGTTGGCGAGAACGGCAATTACACTGACGTAGTTACGCCGGGCAAGCGGGAGAGCATCACGCAGATAGTCGTAGTTGAAGAAGAGAGTCTGGATGGCATCAGGATCTTTGAAGATGCCGACCACTTTCAATTCCAGATTCACCGGGTAGATGTCACCGAGGAGCGTGATACGGTCGCCGACTTTGAAGTGGAACTTGTCGACGAGGTCGCTCGAGACAACGCAGCCGGTGCGATCTGTAATGAAGGCCCGCCGCTGGTCTTCCGGCATCTCCATCTGGGTTCGGATGGTCATGAAAGCCTTGGGCTCAACGCCCATGCGGGCAAAGAAATTCTTGGGATCGCGATTGTCTTTGTATGTGCCGCCAAACCACTGCCAGATGGAGACTTCCTTGACGCCCGGCAGGGCGCGGATCTTAGCTTCATAGGCTACCGGAATCGGCTGCGCCAGTGAAACACGGTGACGAACCACCAGGCGAAGGGCCTGCCCGGGAGTCTCCTGGCTGAAAAAAAGCGCATGGTACATGGCGATCATCACGCTGAGAAGGCACAGCGAAACCGCCATGTTCGCAATGGTAAGGATGGTCCGGCGCGGGTTGCGCAGGGTGTTCTTGAATGTTAACGGCAAGTAACGTAGCATCCCCGTGGTCCTTGGACCGTAGCGTACCCTAAAAGTCGTGACTGCCGCGACTGCCCGCCGAAGCGCGCCGCTTTTTCGATGAACGGTCCACAGAAGTATACGAACTGATGGCTCCGCTAGTTCAACCTGAGCGCAACAAAACCTGGTCCGAAGCGGACCACCTGTTTATGAGTAAAGCCCTGGAGCTGGCACGCCATGCACAAGCGCAAGGCGAGGTGCCGGTGGGCGCGGTGCTGGTATACGGGGGAGAAATCATAGGCAGGGGTTGGAACCGTCCGATTTTGTCGAACGATCCCACAGCGCATGCCGAGATAGAAGCGCTGCGGAAGGCGGCTGCCCATGCGGGCAACTACCGTCTGCCGGGGTCAACACTTTATGTCAGCCTGGAGCCCTGCGTCATGTGCGCGGGGGCCCTCGTGAACGCGAGAGTGGAGCGGCTCGTGTTCGGAGCGCGCGATCTGAGATTCGGCGCCGTCCGGAGCAAGTTCCGGCTAGCCGATTCGGATCGCTTGAATCACCGGGTGTGTATTGCGGAGGGGCTGCTGGCAGCCGAAGCAGCGGAACTGCTGGCGGCGTTCTTCAAAGACCGGCGCGATAGGGAATGACGAGGCCAGCTCGGTTTTTGGCTCTCGAGATTCCCGATCGCGCTGGGCGCCAACCTATCTTCAGGCAGCTTTTTTCAGCGGGAACTTCAGGATGGGTTTCGCCTTTGGAGCTTCCTCGGTCTCGACCTTGAACGACGATTCACCCGGCGGGACCAAACGCGGTGTTCCGCTGAAATATTCATCTACCGGGAAGAGGGCATAGGGTTCTAATTCGCGGAATGTACGACCGAGTTTTTGCTCTATCCGATAGACTTCGTGAAAGAAGGTTCCGCGGTCAATGTTGAGCCGGCGGCAGCACAGCTTCCAGTCTGCCCCCAGAAGGAAGTGAAATTTAAAAACGCGATGCTCGCGGTCTGATAAGGTGCGTTTGGCGACCAGGCAGAAATCCGCTATGAATTCCTCGTCCTTTAACCCCCAAACGGATTTGCGCTGGCGGCCAGGATTCGCCTCCAGCGACACCCGGCTGATGTGCTTCTCCCTGGAAGCACATTGTTTGAAGCGCGCATGGCAAGCTCGGAAGATCGCTCGAAATACGCAATTACACGGGGTCGACACCCCCGCTCGCCCCGGCCTGAGTCCCAGGCCGTAGCAGTACGAGCAAGACTGTTGAGCTAAAGCAAGCGTTTCTGAACGCGTCCACTTCATGTTGTATTTTCTGCTTCTTTCAAATGGAAATATGCTGCTCGACGGTGGTGAGGCAAACATAATGCAATCAGTTCACGCCGTCAAAAAGAACAAACAATTTATCTGAGTGGTAGCTGAGAATTTTCTTACCTACTCCACACAAATAATAAGAGCCATTGGCCTTATCAGCCGGAAACTTTTGGAAATATAACGTTGAAGCCACTCGATTTAACCGAAGGTTCAAGCACCCTATTTCATTCTGAAATCGAATTACTGCCTCTTCGGATGGTCACACTGGGTACTCTTCAGGAACGGCTTTTGGCCATCGTAAAGGCGCGGCTGCAGAATGGTGAATTCACGGAACGGGGTCTGGCAAGACTCCTCGGCATTTCGCAACCGCAGGTTCACCACGTTCTGAAAGGCGCCCGAAGATTACAGACCGAGCTCGCCGACCGCATGATGGTGAAGTTAGGCGTTACAGCGACGCAACTTCTCGATCTGGCGGAGCCGACCGAGCGTTCTGGCACAGACGCACCCACCGGGTGCAGCGAGACAGAACAAACCCGTTTGCGCCGGCTCAAGAAGCCGCCGCAAGGGCGCCCGCTGGTTGAACGCAAGCTCGGTTAGAAAATTGAGGCCGCTTTACATCCTGCCTTTTCCGGGGTAGGACGGCATACTCCATTTCTTAGTCGTCTCCGAAACCGGGTGACAGGTGAATTTTGCGTCGCTCCGTTTCGAAGCGGTGCAAGGATACCTGTTTGGAACGCGTTTTTGCCCTGTTCCTGTGCCGGAATGGCGCGCCGCCGCGGGATTTGCTGCCGCGCGATTGAGCGTCGGACGGAAGAATGTGCCGCAAAGTATTGATTGCGCTGGGCTGCTGAGGGGTGAGTAAAGAAGCGCGGGGCGGGCGCGAGGGCTGGTGGAAGGGATGCCACTTCCTTCGGCGTGAGCGCTGCCTGCCAGTTAGCACCAGAAAAACGACTTGCCGAAGGGAACGATTATCTCGAGCAATTACTGAGGGAGCATCTGCCGCTTGTCTCGCTGCTTGCGGTCCGGATGCAGAAATCGCTCCCGGTGCACGTCGAAGTGGATGACCTGATCCATGCGGGCGTGATCGGGCTGTTCGATGCGGTTAGAAAGTATCAGGGCGAGAAACAGGTGGCCTTCGCGACCTATGCACAACATCGAATTCGCGGCGCCATGCTCGATGGCTTGCGCCAGCAGGACCGTGCATCGCGCGACCTTCGCAGGCGTTATAAAGAACTCCGCTCGGTGACCCAGGAGTTATCGGCCAGTTTGCAACGCGTCCCGACGGAAAGCGAAGTTGCGGCTGCGATGGGAATCGATTGCGAAAAACTGAGAGGCTTACAGTTGGAGTTTCGGGGCTTGGAACAGTTGGATCGCTGGTCCTCGGACGGCGCCCGTCAGGATTGCGTTCCCCGCGAGATTCCCATCGATCCGGTTGAGCATCCGGATCAGATTGCGGCGCGGCGCGAGATACGGGAGAAGCTGCGCTCCGTGATGGGTATCCTGCCCCAGAGGCACCGGCAGGTGGTAGAACTCTATTACGAGCACGATCTCACGATGCGGCAGATCGGCGCCGCTCTAGGGGTAAATGAGAGCCGCGTCTCGCAGATTCATAAAGCGGCTCTGAGCCGTATGCAGCAGGCATTCTGCGACGCGGGTGTGTACTCGAGCGCCGCCTTGTGTTAGTCGCGATCTTCTAGTGAACTTCAAACCGATAGGGCAGTATCCGCAGCAGACCGCCCTTCAGCAATGCCGCCCCGGGAAGATTCGGGAAGAGCTCGCGCAGCTTGGATTGTGCCGCTGCGCTCTCGATCTCACGGAGCCTGGATTGCGCCGCATCACCGTCAGAGGTCTCGGGCGAGAAATTCGTAAGAATATCGATCAGACTGCGGCGGGGCGGATACATCACCAGGTTGGTTTCTCCGGAAGGAGGCAGCTTCGCTTCCTTGCGAACCAGGGCAACCGCCTGATCGAATCCACCCAGTTGGTCTACAAGCCCGTTCTGGTCCGCTTGCGCGCCCATCCAGACACGGCCCTGCGCGACCGTGTCGATCTGGACGAAGCTCTTGTTGCGTGCCGCCGCTACTTTGCTGACGAACGACTTGTAAGTAGCTTCTATCTGCTCATGTAACTTCTGCAGAGCCGCATCGGAGAGCGGCTGGTCGAGAGCATCCATGTCGGCCAGCTTGCCGCGCGTCAAACTGTCTTCCGAAACGCCAACCTTGTCAAACAAACCGCGGAAATTCGGCCGTGCATAGAGTACGCCAATGGAGCCGGTAATCGTATCCGGGTAAGCCAGCACCGGATTCCCGGTCATGGATATGAAGTAACCTCCGGATGCGGCAACGTCAGACATGGAGATGACCAACGGTTTCGCCTTGCTCAACAATTTCAATTCATGGAGGATCTCGTCGGAAGCGATGGCATCGCCTCCCGGGGAGTCGACACGCAGGATGACGCCTTTCACGCCACTGTCATTCCGAACCTGGCGGATGAGCTTCGTGAATGCGCCGGAAGCAATCTCGGCCTGCCCGCCGACGGAGTCGGGCGGTTCCCCGCCAACGATCTCACCCTCGCCGACCAGTAGAGCGATACGATCGCCCCGACCGGGGGCCGCACGGAAATAGGTATGGATGCCGGTCTTGTTCAAATCGCCGACCCCGACCCTGTTCTTCAGGTCTGAGTAGACCTCCTCTTCATAACCGATGGTGTCAATCAGACCGGCCGCCTTGGCCTGGGTAGCGAGGAACGGTCCCATATCGATGAGAGACCGGATGTCGTCGGGAGTTTTGTGGCGGCTCTGAGCGATGGTGGTACAGAAGTCTCCGTAGATCTGGTCAAGTACCTGGCTATAGACCTCGCGGGTTTCAGGCGACATTCCCGTCCGGGTGTAAATGTCGCCGGCATCCTTAAAACGGCCGATGTGATCGACCTGGAACTGAACTCCGAGTTTGTCCAGAGTGTTTTTGAAGTACAGCATCTGGAGGAGGAAGCCCTTAATGTTCAGACCGTCGTCAGGCGAAAGAAAAATCTTGTCGGCGGCGGTTGCCAGGTAGTACTCGCGTGAGCCGGGATTCTGAAGGTAGGCGTACACCGGCTTACCGGACCTTTTGAAATCCAGCACATCCTGACGGAGCTCCTGCAGTTTGCCCCAACCGGCAACCAGCCCGCGCGGCTGCAGAACCACGGCCTTGATGCGAGTGTCGTTGGCGGCCTGATGGAGCGACGTCCACAGATCGCGAACGGTGGGCGCACTCTGCTGTTCGAGAAAGGGGATGGGAACCTCGATAGGCGCCTCTTCGGGGATCTCACCCTTCAGCTTTAAGACGAGTGCTGAATTTTCGGCGACGCTGGGCTGTTTGGTCTGCAGCAATCGTCCGACGGCCAAAGCGATGACAAAGAGGCCGACCACTGTAACGACAATCCCGATCAGGACTCCCAGTAGAAATTTCCACATAACGGGGCGACGGTTCTCCCAATGGAAGGGTACCAAGGCGCAGATAGAAGATGCGCGTTCCCGGGACTTATTGAGCGGCGGGTTCGGGAATCAAACCGCTCTGCCGGGCGTATGCCACCAGGCCGGCGCGATTATGAATGTCGAGCTTTCGCATGAGATTGAGCTTGTGCGCCTCAACCGTCTTGATGCTCAGGCCCAGCTCGTACGCCGCCTGGCGGGCCGTACACCCTTCTGCAAACAGGCGTGCGATCTCCTGTTCCCGGGTGGTCAGGGCAACGGTCCGGGCCTGACTTGAGGCCGCGAGGGCCTGCAAATCGGGAATCATTCTCGATATGGCGTTCGAGTTCTCGTTGGAATGCAACGCAATCTGCCGGACACCGGCGACCAATTCAGCCGGCGTGCTTGTCTTGAGCATGTACGCGCGTGCGCCTGCCGACACGGCAAGTTGCAAATCGTCTTTGCGGTCGTCGAGTGTGAGCCACAGCACGGCGCACGATAGCTGTGCCTGACGAAGCGACGACGTTTTCTCCACACTGCTCTCGCGCAGCAGCGACACGTCCAGAATGAACACGTCAGGGTGGAGTAATCGCGCTTTGGCCAGAGCATCGGCGAATTCGCCAGAGTCGTCGAGAACGCGCATGTCGCTCTCGGCCGAGATCAGCGATTGCAGCCCACGACGAAAGAGAACATTTTCGTCCGCAATCAAAACCTTGATGATTCTTCTAACCCGTGCCAAAGCCGTTCTTCCGATCAATTGGCTTATCGGCCGGGGAGGAAAGTTATTGAGGAGCGGGGCGGATATACAAAAGAGGCGCCGGATCTTCCGCGGCGCCTCTTTTCGTAGAGATGAAAATTGTTAACTAGCCTACGTGCTTGTCGAGCATCTTTTGGAACTCGGGCTTACCAATGGCGCCCACCTTCTGCTCGATGATCTGGCCGCCCTTAAACAGCAGCAGCGTCGGGATGCCGCGGATGCCATAACGGGAGGCAGTCTGCTGATTCGTATCCACGTCCAGCTTACCGACCTTCACCTTACCGGCATAGTCCGTGGCGACCTGGTCTACCGTGGGGCCCATCATGCGACAGGGGCCGCACCACTCCGCCCAAAAATCAACCAGAACCGGCACATCGGCATTGAGTACGTCTGTGTCGAAAGTATCGTCCGAAAAGGTCAGTGTATTGTTTCCTGCCATCTTCATTCTCCTGTTAATTGATGATCTACCGGCCAATTTCGATTCAACCCGCGGTGGGCGACGCCGCGACTGCGGTCTGGCTGCCGGTCCGGCCATACAGGTCAGTGTAACGGCGCGCGGACTGGGCCCAGGAAAATTCACGCTGCATGGCTGCGCGCATCATTTCGCTCCAACGCATTTCAGCATGGGTGCGGACGGCTGTGCGGACACACTCAAGAAGCGCCTCCGGTGTGGCACTCCAGAAGCGGAAGCCGGTATCCGCGTCTACTGTATCATTCAGACCGCCGGTTGCCCGGACCAGGGGAAGCGTCCCGTAGCGCATGGCGTAGAGCTGCGTCAGCCCGCACGGTTCATAGCGGCTGGGCATGAGAAGCATGTCCGATCCGGCAAGGATACGGTGCGCCAATGCGGGGTCATAACCGACGTGCACGGATACCTGCTTGGGATAGGCGGACGCAAACCAGCGGAAGAAGTCTTCGATCGCCGGGTCTCCATTTCCCATGGCAATGAGGGAGATGCCCGCGGCAGCGAGCTCGTGGGGAATGCTCGCGAGGAGATCGAGCCCCTTCTGCTCTGCGAAACGGCTTACGATGGCGATCACCGGCCGTTCGGCACCATCCGCCGGAAGGCCGGCTTCGGCCAGCAACTGCTCCTTGCAGATGAGCTTGCCTTCGAGCTGTTCACGACTGAACGGCTGAGCGATGGCCGAATCGCTCTCGGGATTCCAGCTCTGGTAATCGGCGCCGTTCAGGATGCCAGTCAGATCATTCTTCCTCATCCGCATCACGCCATCGAGCCCGAAGCCGCCTTCCGGAGTCTGAATTTCCCGCGCGTACGTCGGGCTCACCGTTGCGATCTGCCCGCTAGCCAGAACGGCACCCTTCAAGAAATTCACGCGCCCTTGAAAGTCAAGCAAATCCGCGCCAACAAGGCGCTCCGGCAAGCCCAAATCGCTAAGCGCTTCGCGCGGAAATATGCCCTGATACGCCAGATTGTGGATGGTGAGTACCGTTTTGATACCGAGGTAAGCCGGATGCCGCGTGTAGACGTTTTTGAGCAGGACGGGTACAAGCGCAGCCGGCCAGTCATGAGCATGAATGACGCCTGGGCTGAATAGATGGCGCGCCACGCCGAGTGCTGCCTCAGAGAGCGCCGCAAAGCGGATGTGGCTGTCGGAATAATCGCCGTAAATCTCGGGGCGGTCGAACAGTTCCGGCAGGTGTACAAAGAAGTAGCGGACGTGGGAATCGGTCTGCTCGAGGATTTTCGCCGTGTAGCGGCGTACCCCCACGGTTATCGTCAGGCGCTCGTAGACGACCCGCGGGTCTTCGAGGACGGCTTTCTGGTATAACGGCAGAAGCACCGCGATTTCGTGACCGGATGCCGCCAAGGCCTTCGGGAGCGAATCTAGCACATCCCCGAGGCCGCCGGTGCTGGCGAAGGGGGTCGCCTCCGAGGCAATCATGAGGATTTTGAGCACCTTGCGATTTTACTGTCGCGCGGCTTGAAATCGCATGATTAGGCTACACTGAGGGGCAGATATATATATCCATATTGCAAGGTTGTCTTTATTCGCCGCCTTCCCGTATTTACTCTCTCGCTGGCGCTGATAGTGGGTGTCGCCAACGCCGAGTCATTCGTAACTGGCCTTCCGGAGTTGCAGCAGGAAGCCCAATCTTCGCAAACCGCACAGCAGGCGAGCCCGACCCCGGAAAGACCCGCTCTTGCGCCAAGAAACACGGAAAACGAATTCAGCGTCAGCCTGACGATGTTCGCCACGCTGGCAGCCATCAATGCCGGCGGATATGACACGGGAATAGATTCGCCGCTGAACCAGCGGTATCGGGTGCGGCAGCAGATTCGTGATCTGCTTGCGAGCCGCAACATCCCGTGCCTTGCGGAGTTGAAGGCTTTTTATGCCGAGCACAAGAAGGCGTCGCCGGCCGCGGATCTGGGCCAGTATCTCTCTTTTGCACTGGTGGCCGGTGACGCGCCGAAATTCGACCTTCCCTCCGGACCGCTGCCGCCCGATGTGGAGCCGTTGCGAGGCTTCAGCGACATCCTGGCACGCTTCTTCAAACAAGCAAATCTCGAAGATCTCTGGAATCGCTCTCAGCCCGCGTACGCCGCGGCGATGGCCGAGTATCAAGATCCGGTGATCAACTCGCTCTTTGAAGCGAACGGCTATCTCCGCAATCCATCGGGCTATCTGGGGCGGCGCTTCCAGATATATCTCGACCTGCTCGGGGCACCCGACCAGGTGCAGGTGCGCAGCTACCGCGATGACTATTTCGTTGTTATCACGCCCACCAGCACGCCCATGGTCGATGAGATCCGGGACGCTTACCTGGCTTATTTGCTTGATCCGCTGACCTTCAAGTACAGCGAAGCGATCAAGCAGAAGAAGGCGCTGCAGAAATATGCCGAAGAAGCGCCGGCTCTCGATCTGGCTTACAAGGATGACTTTTCGCTGCTGGTGAACAAGTGCCTCATCAAGGCTATCGACAGCCGCCTGATGCACCAGAACGCGAGCCAGCGGGAAGCATTTATCAATGAAGCGATGCGGGAAGGCTTCATTCTGACGGCGGCGTTCGCGGAGCAGCTCCCGAATTACGAGAAGCAGCCGGACGCTTTCAGCATCTATTATCCGGAGATGATTACTGCCGTCGATGTGCGCAAAGAGGAGAAACGGCTGAAGAATATCGAGTTCGTTCAGTCTGTACCGGCGAAGGTTATCAGTACGCCCGCAAAGATGCAGTTCGAGCCTGTTGAAGCGACCCTCGAAAGCGCGGAGGGCTCATACGAACAGGGCGATTACGAGAACGCGCGCAGAGCGTTCAAGCACGTGTTCGAACAGACTACGGACAAGTCGATGCAGGGGCGGGCGTATTACGGCCTGGCTCGTATAGCGGTTCGTGAAAACAAAAAGGATGAAGCGGTTGCGCTCTTTCAACGGACAGTTGAGTTCAATCCCGATCCGGCCATTACTGCGTGGTCGCATGTTTACCTTGGACGACTGGCGCTGGCGGCAGGAAATGCGGATACGGCTACGGATCAGTTTAAGGCGGCGCTAGCGATTGAGGGAGCGTCCGCGATGGCGCGGGATGCCGCGGAAAAAGGTTTGCAAAACAGTTCTTCTTCAGGAGACAAACAGCAATGAGATTGCGATCGATTTCAATTACGGCACTGCTGCTGATTGGCACAGCGGCGTTTGCGCAGCAAGCACAGCAGGCACAGCCAGGCCCACACCCCAAGTCTCAAAAGGAAGTAGACGCCCTGCGCAAGGTGCAGACGGACCAACAGGCAAGTAACTGGAAACAGGAAATCCAGGACATCAATTCCGTTCTGGAGGATTTCTCCGATACAGAATTCAAGCCTCAATTGTTAAATATGGCGATGGACGCCTCACAGCGCCTCGGTGATTATGCCCAGACGGTCGCCTGGGGCGAGCGGGTGATTCAGAACGATCCGAACGACATTACTGCGCGCGTAACGGTAGCTGAGACGATGGCCCAGCATATGCGCGACACCGATTTGGATAAAGATCAGACCGCCGCCAAAGTTAATACGTACGCCAATAAGGCACTAGAGCTGCTGAAGACGGCAAATACACCCCCGCAAGGCATTCCCGACGCGCAGTGGGGGGATTACAAGAAACAGTTGGAAGGGCAAGCTCACGATTCCCTTGGCCTGGCTGCCGCCGCGCAGAAGAACTATCCGCAGGCGATCGATCACTACAAAGCCGCGCTGGCCGTGTTTCCGAATCCGATCATCATGACTCACCTGGCGACGTCCTACTTGAACAACAAGCAGTACGACGATGCGATCGCGACGGACGACAAAATTCTGGCGATGGGCGATGCGTCTGCCAGCGTGAAGCAGGTTGCCCAACAACAGAAGGACACTGCAACCAAGCTCAAGGGGTCGAAATAAGGCTGGCGCGCTATCGATGAAGTTCCCGATCGAAGCGCTCGAAGAGAAGATCGGGTACCGGTTTCAGAATCGGGATCTGCTTGTTCGGGCGCTAACGCATCGTTCGTGGCTCTCCGAGCGCGGTTCGCCTATGCCGGAAAGCGGCGACAACGAGCAACTCGAGTTTCTGGGCGATTCCATTCTGGGATTCGTGGTGAGCGAGGCGCTCGTGCTGCGCGACGCGAATGCGCGGGAAGGGCAACTGTCCCAGTGGAAAGCGCACCTGGTCAGCGCGGCTTACCTTTACCGTTGTGCCCTGGCGTTGAAATTAGGGGAGTACCTGCAACTTGGAAAGGGTGAGGATCGAAACGGAGGGCGGGAGCGAAAAACGCTTCTCTCCGATGCTTTCGAGGCTCTGATTGCAGCCATACACCTGGACGGCGGCATGGATGCGGCGCGCAAGTTTATCAATGAACGTGTGCTGCGCGCGCTGGACAGCCCGGAGGAAATGGAATCGATCGAGCTGCTGAATCACAAGAGCATTCTTCAGGAGCGGACGCGTGCGCTGGGGCTGCCGGTCCCGCGTTACTTGACGGTAGGGGCGAGCGGGCCGGAGCACGCCAAGGTGTTTACCGTGGAGGCGAGGGTTGGAGACCACTTTGTGAGCCGCGCTACCGGGAGTTCCAAGAAACTCGCGAGCCAGCACGCTGCCGAAATGTTGATCGAGCAACTGAAAGCTTCGAGGACACCGGATTCGGCAGTATAGGGAACGGCGTTCTCCTTTACACCGGTTTGCCCAGCAGTAGCAGAATCTCTTTCAGCTCCCGGCGTATTTCCTGGTAAAGGGTGGGTGTTCCTGAAAAGAGTTCGCCCTGGCTGCGTGGGACCGGCGGCCGGGCCGGTTCGTGTTTCGGCTTCGACTCCAGAACCTTTCTTGCCCCCTCAATGGTAAAGCGCCTGTCGTAAAGCAGCCGCTTGATTTCGAGCACGAGTTCGACGTCTTTGCGACGGTAGAGCCGGTGGCCGGTGCCGGACTTTTTGGGGCCCAGGCCGGTGAACTCGGATTCCCAGAAGCGCAGAACATAGGGCTTGATGCCTGCAAGCTTGGCAACTTCGCCGATGCGGAAATAGAGTTTGTTCGGGATTTCCGGATCTTCAGCGGCTTTGGGAGCCAGATCTTCCATCAAGGGAAAATAGTCTGAAAGTAATTGTATCCGAAGATACCCGAAATTTGTTTTCAGCGGGCAACCAAGGGCGCGCTGTGCGCTTGCTGACGAGAGCCTTCAGCCATCAGCCGTCAGGCATCAGCGGTCAGTCCTCAGCTTTTCTGAGCCGCGCACCCTGTGAGCGAGGCCGGCCGGGACCGAGGAGCAGGCGCGTTCGGAGCGGCTGGAAACTTCTGCCAGACCTTCGGTTCCCGGAAATCCTTCATAATCTTGAGCTGATAGCTGAAGGCTGATGGCTGAAAGCTATCTGAGTGAGCGAAGCCAACTCACTGTATCTCCAATACGACCGTGACTGTCGCGTGGATATCTAAGTTACCTGCTTCGATGGGAGTTGCCGCCGGTTCGGCCATGGGACTGGCTTTCATCGCCTGCATCGGGAGTGGGCGAACAATGGGAAGCTGAGTAGGTTCCGCCTGGAGTACGCCAACGACATGGACGCCCAACGCCCGCGCAATCGCTTCGGCGTTCGACTTGGCTTTCAGCGTAGCTTCCGAGAGCGCCTTTGCTCGCACCTCTGAATCATCACGCAGCGTGTAAGAGACACCGTTGATGGTGTTTGCTCCAGAAGCAGTAGCGGCATCGATGATGTTGCCAACCGAGGAAAGCTCGTCCGTCGTCACGAGCACCGTATTGGTGGTCTCATAGCCGATCAACTCGGGTGAATGCCCGGGCGCATATTTGTATTGCGGGGAAACCGAATAGCCGGTGGTTTTCACCTCGCCGCTTCTGCCCAAGGTATGCTTGAGTGCCTCAATAACACGCGCCGTTTCCGAGGCATTCTGGGAGGAGGCGGCCTGCGCGGTAGCAGCGCGCGTGGTGACTGCAATGGATAATTGCGCCCGGTCCGGAGCGGCGGTGATGGTTGCTTCGCCTGACGCCCGCACAAAATGGGCTTTCGAGACGTCTTGGGCGTGGATTGTGCAAGAGATCAATAAGAGAGTGGCAAAAGGAGCTCGCGCCATGTGACTACCGTAACAATCTCGCGGACTGGCGTTTCCAGTCGTGCTTTGAAACGTAAGCAGAAAGCTGCGGGTCTTTTGGGCGGACGCATTCGACAGGCCCGGTTGTGAGGACATGCGTAGAGCGCTCGTATATTTGTTGCTGACCTTCTGCCTGCTCCTGCTCGGCGGCGGCATGTACCTGCATCGGTTCTCACAAAATGTGGGACCTCTCGCCAAAGAGCGCGTCATCAAAGCGCTTTCCGATCGCTTTAACGCCGATGTGACGCTTCAATCGCTGCAGGTGTCGCTGTTTCCGCAGCCTAGCGTGGTCGGAGAGGGGCTGGCGATCCGCCACAAGCAGTGGCCTGATCAGCACCCGCTGATCTGGATAAGACGCTTCTATGCTCGAACGAGCTTCCTAACACTGGCTAACCGCAGCAACTATGTCAGTCTTGTCCGGCTGGAAGGGCTGGCGATTCGCATTCCACCCAGGGGACGGGCTGCGCTGGCCCACAGCTTAGAAGCTAATGGTGGTGTGGAGGGTGCAGAGGTGGGGCGCGACACCACGCAGTTTCAGTTCCTCATCGAAACGATTGTGGCAGATGGAACCCTGCTGGAGATACTGCCCAAGGTAGAGGGCAAGGAGCCGTTGCAGTTTGACATCCAGAAACTTACGATGCGACCGGTGGGTCCGATGCGGCCGATGGCGTTCACGGCCAAGCTGATAAATGCCAAACCGCCGGGACTGATCGACACCACCGGTTCATTCGGCCCGTGGCAGAAAGACGACCCCGGAGCCACACCCGTATCGGGCGATTACAACTTCAAGAACGCTGATCTGAGCGTCTTTAGCGGCATCAGCGGCATTCTCTCTTCTACCGGGAAATACGACGGCGTTCTGCAGCAAATAGACGTGAAGGGGACAACTGACACACCGACCTTCGCGTTAACGCGCGGAGGCGAGCCCGTTCATCTGACTACGACTTTCCATTCCATCGTGGACGGTATTAACGGCGACACGATTTTGGATCCGGTAGACGCGAAGTTCGGCAACTCCGAATTTATCTGCCGGGGCGGCGCCACGCAGCAAAAAGGGCCAAAGGGTAAAACCGTCTCGCTTGATGCACGGACAACTCACGCACGGATGGAAGATATCCTGCTTCTGATTGTGGGGGACAAGCCGCTGCTTACCGGCGATGTCGATTTCAGAAGCAAGATCGTGATTCCGCCCGGCAAGGAGGACATGCTGGATAAATTGGGGCTGGCCGGCCAGTTCAGGCTGCTCGAAGCCAGGTTCACCAGCGAGAAAGTCGAACAGCGATTGAGGACGCTCAGCGATCGGGCCCGCGGCATTTCAAAGAGCGAGGAAGAGGAAGGAAAGGGCGTCCACGGGAATGTGGCGTCCGATCTCGCCGGCGCGTTCAAGCTCGATAAGGGAGTGACTTCATTCTCCCGGCTGTCGTTCAGTGTTCCGGGTGCGCTCATCCGGCTGGCAGGCAATTACAACCTGCGGACCGGGCAAATCGACATGCGCGGCGTTTTCCGCATGCAGGCTACTCTGTCCGATACGCAATCCGGCATGAAGCATCTGCTGCTGAAACCGGTGGATCCGCTTTTCAAAAAAGACGGCGCCGGGTTTGAAGTTCCAATCACGATTGCGGGCACCCGCGATCATCCGTCGATCGAGGCGGATGCCTTCCACAAGCACTTCACCATACACTAGGAATCGCAACTGAACCCTAATTATGAAGCCGAACCTTCGTCTCCTGGCGCTCTCTGGCGCCCTGATGCTCTTTACGGCAGGTCTTGTTACTGCACAGAAGACAGACAGCCTCCACAGGCAACCCTTCGGGAAGACCCCGGACGGGCAGGAGGTATACCTTTACACGCTGACAAACAAGTCAGGCATGGCCGTGAAGATTACAAATTTCGGGGGGCGTGTGACCACGATCATGGCTCCCGATCACAACCACAAGCTCGACAATGTTGTTCTGGGGTTTGACAGTGTGGAGGGGTACACTGTCAAACCCGGCAGCAGCGGCTATTTTGGCGCGATTATCGGCCGCTACGCGAACCGCCTGGCGAAGGGTACGTTCACGCTGGACGGACAAACGTATCACGTCCCGACCAACGAAGGGCGCAACATGCTGCACGGCGGCCGGCAAGGATTTGACAGCAAGGTTTGGGACGCAAAAGAGGTTTCAAGCGAGGACGGGACCGCGCTGGAGCTGCATTATCTGAGCAAGGATGGCGAGGAAGGTTTTCCAGGCAATCTGAATGTCACAGTGCGCTATTCGCTGGACAACAGGAACCGGCTGCGGATCGACTATACGGCCACGACGGACAAAGATACCGTGGTCAACCTGACCAACCACTCCTACTTCAACCTGGAGGGAGCGGGCAGCGAGACGATTCTGAACGAGAAAATCATGCTTGCCGCGGATCGATATACGCCGGTCGACAGCACTTTGATTCCGACCGGAGCGATCGACAGCGTGGCGGGCACGCCGCTGGATTTCCGTGAGCCGATGGTGATCGGGTCGCGAATCGAAGACAACTTCGAGCAGTTGAAGCTGGGGAAGGGCTATGACCACAATTTCGTGCTGAACCACCCCGGTGATCTGACCAAGGTGGCTGCCCGCGTGACGGATGCCAAATCGGGAAGGGTGCTGGAGGTATTTACGACGCAGCCGGGCGTGCAATTCTACACCGGTAATTTCCTCGATGGGACGGTTCATGGCAACGGCGGGGTCTATCGCCGCCGGTCTGCCCTGTGCCTGGAGACGCAACACTTTCCGGACTCGCCGAATCATGCGAACTTTCCAAGCACCGAACTGCATGCGGGCGAGACGTTTCACAGCACTACCATCTACCGGTTCGCTGTCGAGTAACCGCTATTTGTGAGAGCGGCGCAAGGTGAGCGCATCGGGACGAAGGCTGGCATTCCGCAGCTTTTTCCAGTCATCGGTGATGTGGATCAGTTTCCCGCTGATGTGATTGGACTGCTCTGAGGCGAGAAAGGCGGCGTGGCCGAACTGGGTGTCGGGCGAGATGCCTCCCGAGCGCCGCGTCTCCTTTGCCTCGTGGACTATGCCTGCTTCCAGGCGGTTTTCGGCCCGGATAATCTCGTCGGTGAGATTGGTATAAGCGGGGCCCGGGTCCAGGCAATTGATCTGAATGTTGTGCTCACTTACCTCGGCGGCGAGAGTCTCGACGAAACGCACGACGGCGGTCTTTGAGGTCGTGTAAGCAGAAAAGTTCGGTTTCGGCACGTGATCGCTCTCGCAGGCAAGAACGACAATTTTGCCGGCGCGCCGTTCCATCATGGAGGGCAAAACCGCGCGACAGGAATGGACAACGCCGAGCAGGTTGATTTGAATCGCTTCGGTCCAGGACTTCTGCGATGTATTGAGAAAGGAGTTGAGCGGGCCGGGCGTTGCCGCGGCGCAAATGAGAACATCGGGCGGGCTTCCAAATACCACGCGCATGCGGTTCACGGCGAGCGCCAGTTGTTCGGGATCGGTGACGTCTGCCCGGATGCGAAGGGCCGCTCCTCCCGCCTGCTCGATTTCAATGTGCGCCAGGTCGATTTCGGCTTTGCTTCGGCCTAACAGAGCGATTCGCGCACCCATGCGGGCGAAGCCGAGTGCGAGGCGCTTTCCTATGCCGCGTCCGGCGCCGGTTATGAGAATGTTCTTGTTCTTGAACTCGTTGTTAGAGATTGCCACGCTTGCGTTTACACTAGGCAGACCAGATTGGGCGTTCAAGCCCCGACTCAAGGTTAAAACAGGTCGCACAAAAGCTTTTGCGTATTGGCACAAAGAAACGATATGAGGGTATTGCCGAGAGCCGGATTCAGCGCTATAGGGCCGGTCTTGCGCTATACTTAGGACTACGGGGCTTACTATGTCTATGTAAGTTCCCGATTCCACCCCTAAGAGGCGAATGAGCAAAGAAGACAGCATTGAAGTGACCGGAACCGTCGTAGAGAAGTTTCCGAGCGGGCTATTCAGTGTGCAATTGGATCAGGACCGAACCGTTCTTGCGCACCTGGCCGGGAAACTCCGACGCAACCGAATCCGGGTGCTAGCCGGTGATCGCGTGACCCTGGAGATGTCTCCTTATGACCTCACCAAGGGACGAATCACCTACCGCCACAAATAGCAATCCTTCCTCCACCCCAAGACATCGAATTTTAGTTATCCTCGGCACCAGGCCTGAGGCGATTAAACTCGCTCCCGTCATTCAAGCACTGCGCTCGCGGCCCTTCTGTCGCGCCCTGGATACGCTGGTCTGCGTAACCGCACAGCATCGCACGATGCTTGATCAGGTCCTCAACGCATTCGAAATTCAACCGGAATTTGACCTGGATGTGATGCGTCCAGGCCAGGCGCTGTCCGATTTGAGCTCGCGAATAATCGGGGCACTGGCCCCCGTCTTCGACGAGGTGAAGCCTTCGCTTGCGATTGTGCAGGGCGATACCACTACCACCATTTGCGCCAGCCTGACTTCTTTTTACTCGGGCGTGCCGCTGGCGCACGTGGAGGCGGGCCTGCGAACGCGAGACATGCAGGCGCCGTTTCCTGAAGAGGCAAATCGGGTGCTCACGTCGCGGCTGGCGAGCTTGCACTTTCCTCCCACCGACTGGGCTGCCAGTAACCTTCGAGAAGAAGGCATACGTGACGAAACGATCATAACCACCGGGAACACCGGCATCGACGCGCTGTTCCAGACGAGGGCGGGCCTCGAAGCAGGAAAGTTGGCGTCTGTAGCTCCACAGCTTCGTGGGGGTAAGAAGTTAATTGTCGTCACGGCACATAGAAGAGAGAACCTTGGTGCGGCCCTCGATGAAATTTGCCGCGCGGTTTTACAACTGAGCCGGCGGGATGACATCGAAATTTTATGGCCCGTGCATCCGAATCCTCGTGTTCGCAAGACGGTTCGGGAAACGGTTTGCGGGCGGGCAAACGTCAGCTTATTGGAACCGCTCGATTACGTGTCGTTTGTCGATCTTATTCAGCGCGCGCACCTGATCATCACCGATTCGGGTGGCATTCAGGAGGAGGCGCCGTCTCTTGGCAAGCCGGTCCTGGTCCTTCGGGAGACAACCGAGCGGCCGGAAGGTGTTGAAGCCGGGACGGTGAAGCTGGTGGGGACCGGGACGGCCACCATCGTTCGAGAGGCAATCCGGCTTTTGGATGACGAAGACGAGTATGGGCGGATGGCGCGAATCAGGAATCCATACGGTGACGGCAGAGCGAGTTCGAGAATCGCACAGCGCATCTCCACTTTTCTCGGAGTTTGACCGGATTACAGACTTCAATGGCGACAGTTCACTACGATAGAAGGTTGTCACACCTGGATTCCGTCCTAGAAAAGGCGCCCGCGGCCGTGCGTGTGCGGCACTGGCCGCACGTATATTTCGGCGTAGCGGCGACTTCTATCGCAACCCTGCTGCTGGAACTGACCCTGACCAGGGTGTTTTCGGTCATATATTTCTACCACTTCGCGTTTCTGGCGATCTCGATCGCGCTATTCGGGCTGGGCGCCGGCGGTGTTTTTTCGTACGTGGTCTCGGGTTGGCCAGGATCCCTTTTCCAGAGAGTCGGTGCTTTGGCCGCCGGGAACGCGGCTGCCATCGTTCTCTGCCTCTCTTATCTTTTGAACCGAACGGGCGAAATGACCACGCCGGAGCTGATGGCGGCGTACTTCGTGGCGGCGATCCCGTTTCTGCTGTCGGGCACGATTTTGTCGCTGGTGGTTGCCGACACGATCGAGCGCGTAAACCGCGTGTACTTTTTTGACCTGATTGGCGCGGCGGGCGGTTGTTTCGTCCTGATTCCACTGCTGAATCGCCTGGGCGGTCCGAACACGATCCTAGTGGCAGCCGCTTTGTTTGCGGTCTCCGCCGCCATCTGGTTTCACCTCGCCAGATCGGCGCGCGGCCGGGTAGCCGCGGTGCTCCTGGGGCTGATACTGGTCGGACTCATCACGTACAACGGCAAGTATCCGGTGATTGACGTCAAGTTCGCGAAGGGCCAGCGGCTAAAGGACGAAGAATTCGTCCGCTGGAACAGCTTTTCGCGTATCGCGCTGAAGCCGGAGCCGGGGAGCGGAATGAAGAGCATCGTGATCGACGCGGATGCCGCTACAGGCGTCGCGCGGTTCGATTTCGAGCACCTCACTCCGCAGGAGCGCTTCGATCTGGCGTACCATGGCCCGGGCTTTCCGTATCTGCTGAGGCCGGGTGCGAAAACGCTGGTTATCGGTCCGGGGGGCGGCTGGGATGTTTCGCGCGCCCTGGCTTCCGGCAGCAAGGACATTACGGGCGTAGAGATCAACCCGATCATCGCGAACGTGATCATGCGCCAGCGCTTTCCGCAGTACAGCAACCGCCTGTACTTCCGGCCGGAAGTGAAGATCGTGGTGGAGGACGGGCGGTCGTTCGTCCGGCGATCGAAGGAACACTATCAGGTGCTGCAGGCGACCCTGGTCGATACCTGGGCGTCTACCGCGGCAGGGGCTTTTGCCTTATCCGAGAACAATTTGTACACGACGAATGCGTTCGTGGACTACCTGTCCCACCTGACAAACGACGGAGTGATGGCTTTTACCCGCTGGGGCTTCGTGCGGCCGCGGGAATCGCTGCGGGTGGTCTCGCTCGCCTACGCTGCTTTGAAGCAGCTTGGGCAGGAAGACCCGGCGCTCAATGTCGCCGTGGTTCGTGAAAACATGGCACAACTGCACGGCTGGGGCGCGCAGGATACGATTCTGATTTCGCGCACGCCGTTCACTGCGGCCGATATCACGCGGATCCAGTCTGCAGCGCAAACCGCGAAGATGCAGGTGGTGTATGTGCCGGGAACCGGCATCGCCAGCCCGTTTCGCGATCTGCTCCTCGCGAGCAACCTGAAGC
Source organism: Acidobacteriaceae bacterium (assembly GCA_019233755.1). GTDB lineage: Bacteria > Acidobacteriota > Terriglobia > Bryobacterales > Bryobacteraceae > Bog-105. The sequence goes on from JAFAMD010000026.1 coordinate 26,093, forward strand.
AGTTCTACGACAGCTATTCGTTCGACGTCAGACCGGTGAGCGATGACCGGCCGTTCTTCTTTTACACGGTGCAACCGCGTGACCTGTGGCACTTCCTGATGCACGCCTCGCATGAGAGTGCCGACTATAAAGTCAATACCGCGCTGCCCGTGCTATTTGGCCTGGTTGCGATCAGCATTGTGGCGACCCTGATCATGCTGTCGCTGCCGCCTCTGCTCCTCGGGAACCGGCTGCCGAGGGAAACAGGAGCGGTGCGGGCGCTGCTGTTTTTTCTGTTCATCGGAGCGGGGTACATCCTGATTCAGGTTGCGCTGATTCAGAAATTCGTGCTTTTCCTGGGCCATCCTACGTATGCGCTGACGGTGATTGTCTTCTCGATGCTGCTTTCGAGCGGATTCGGGAGCTTCGCAAGCCGGCGGTTGATACGCGGCGATATACGCAGGCTGGCGCGCGTGCTGCTGATCATTGCGGCTGCAATCATGCTGCTTTCGACTGTCATTTCGCACATAACAGAGGGCGGTGTTGCACTGCCGTTCGCTGTCAAGGTTCTGATTTCGGTGGCTTTGATCGCTCCCGCCGGCTTTGCCATGGGAATGCCTTTCCCGACGGGACTGACGCTGCTCGAGCGCGTAGCGCCGGCCTCCGTTCGCTGGGCGTGGGCGGTGAATGCCGCATCAAGCGTGATGGGCTCGGCAGCAGCCATGTTTCTGGCGATTTACCTGGGATTGCAGATGACCCTGGTCATCGGCGGAGCGCTCTATCTCGGTGCACTGCTGAGCCTGATGGCGTCGCCAATGAGGAGTCGGGTTTCCGGACAGTTGGCCCGGGCAAATTAGTTTCGATGGCCCGGGTCCTGGTCCGGACCGGCACCGGCATTACCCCGCAGCGTGATCCCCATCGTGGTTCGATAGCGGGCAAGAAGCTCCTCCGCTTTCGAATTCTGACCCGCTGCCCGGTAGGCGCGGCTCAACAGTTCAACTGCCTGTTCGAGCAACGGGTCCAGTTGAACTGCGTGTTCGAGATGGCGGGTGGCTTCCGCCGTGTTACCGATAGCCATTAGAGCGACCGCCAGGTTCACTTCGTAGGGAGCGTAATTCGGGCGCAGTTCAAGAGCCCTGGCAAAGCGGCGTGCGGCTTCGGCCGGCTGCTTGCCTTTCAGCATCACCGTTCCCAGAGAAGTCAGGGCGGTGGCGTCGCCGGAAAGGTTCCCTTCCATCCGGTAGAGTGTGCGAAAGCCCTGGATGACCTGATCAGACCTGCCATTTTCCTGTCCGGCGGTGACAAGAGCCAGCGCGAGATTGCGTTCCCGAACTGCGGGATCGGGCTCACGCCAGGCAACCAGTTCCCCTGTATCCTGCCCGCTTTCCACTTCGGGCCGCCGCGCGATTCTATGGTCGGTGAAAGCGGTGTGTCCACCGTCTTTTGCCGGGCGGCGCGGCATGTGGCAGCCGATGCAGTCTTGTCCGGGCGCCGCATGTGATTTTGCAAGGGTCGCGCCATGACACGTCAGGCAGCGCTTCCGAAAATATTCCGCCGGACGCTCCGGCTTGTCGTGCGGGTTGTGACAGGTGCCACACCATAAGCGTCCGCCGCTCTTGCGCGCGCACGCACTCAATGCGAGTTGCTCGGCATGGCTGATTACTTTGATCTTCTGGTCCGGAGAGTGGCGCGTAACGTAAACGGTATAGACGTCCTCCACGCGCTCGCCGGGCCGAAAATCCGCAATGGACCTGCCGGGATTCGGAATGCGCACCTCGCCGCTGAGATGACACTGCTCGCAGACGCTATCACGCGCTGCAGGAGACAACTTCGCAGGATTGACAATCGTTCCCGGGACCGGATTCTGGAGATGCCGCTCAGGATTGCCGTGGCAGCGATCACATTGGATCGCGGTTTGCGCGAAGGGCGGATTCCGGTAAGCGTTGAGCGTATCGGGAACCGGCAGCGGCTTATCGGAATGGCAGACCAGGCACTCCAGCGTGACCGGGCGCGAAAAATCCGGTGTCGCACTATCCTCGTAACCAGGTGCCATGTCCCACGCCCGACGGCTCGTGTAGTACGAGAGCGGAGATTGAAACAGGTGATCTCCAACTTGAGCGAGCATGCCGAAGGCGTGATTCCCCGACCCCACGACATAAGAAACGCGGACTCTTTGTGTTTCCCCTTGCCGTTCGAGGGTCTGAAACGTCTCACCCGCTGCGGTTTGAATTGAGAAGCGCGTTCCGGATGCGCGATGTTCAAATGTTGCCTCAGGCTGGGGCGCGGCCACTGAGAGCGAGTGTGCCATGGCGGAGCGGGCGAAGCCTGCGACTTCCTTAGAATGGCAGTGCGCGCACGGGTGGGCATACAAGTTCACTGGCACAAGAATCGCCGCCAGCAGCCATCTGCGTTGCAAATTCAGAAAAATACCAAAAACTATAAAAACGATTTCGATAATTATAAATAAAAAACTTGAACCTAATTGTCCAACTTTCGTTGTATTCGTGTAACCAAGGTACTATACTGCGTTGAAGCAGTAGTAGTAAAACGAACTACCTAAGCTATAGCTTCCTAGGTAATTCATACTAAAAAGCTTCAAAGTGGGGTTACTAATTAATGAGCATTTCCCGGCCCGTGTGCGGCCGCTCGACCACTATTCGGTCTTTGCTTGTTTTGTGCCTGGCGGTCATTCTGTGTTTGACGTGGTCCACACAGCAGTTAAACGCTCAGGCACTGCAGGGTATTACTGGAACTGTCACTGACAGCAGCGGCGCAGTAATCCCGGGCGCCATAATTACAGTTACGAATGTTTCGACCGGTGTATCGAGCACCGCGACGACAAGTTCCGCCGGTACCTATCAGTTCAACGACTTGATTCCGGGCACCTACACGGTAAAGATTGAAGACCCAGGATTTCAAACTTCCGTACACAGCGGAGTCGGAGTGGAAGTTTCCAAGGTGTCCACCGTCGACGCCTCGCTTAAAACGGGCGAGGCACAGCAGACGGTTGAAGTAACGGAGAGCGCGATCGCTCTCGATACCACCGCCCCGGACCTTGGTACGACGATTGAGAACAAGGTCGTCCAGGAGCTGCCGAATCAGATCAGCAGCGGCCGCGGGCGCCAGATCGATAACTTCATCTTCCTCGCGCCCGGCGTGACGGGCAGCACTTTCAGCCACAGAATCAACGGCGGCGTTGACTTCGAGAGCGAAGTGGTGTTCAACGGCGTTCCGATGGCACAGTCCGAGACGCAGGGCTTCCAGACGATCTGGAACCCGCCGTTCGAGCTGGTCAACCAATTTAACGTTCTGCGTTCTTCCTTTTCCGCTCAGTATGGACTGGCCCAGGGCGTGGTGACGTACAACACTGCTTCGGGTACAAATGAATACCACGGCGACGCGTTCGACATTATCCGTAACAATTTCTTCGACGCGCGCGGCGCCTATAACCCAACCGTACCGATCGATCACGAGAATAATTACGGCTTCAGCATCGGCGGCCCGGTTATCATTCCCAAACTCTACAACGGAAAGAACCGCACGTTCTTCCACCTCAGTATGGAGTGGTACCGGCAGAACCAGACCGATACTAACTTCATGTCGCTGCCGACAGCCGCAGAGAAGGCTGGCAATTTCAACGGTGTAGCGACTATTTTCGATCCGACGACCGGTCTGCCTTTTGCGAACGATACGATTCCGACAAGCAGGTTCAGCCCGCTGTCAAAGAGTTTGCTGCAGTATCTGCCGGATCCAGCGCTGGGCGGATTGAATAACAACCAGCAATCACTTCGTGGTGTGCTCCCTACACGCCAGAATCCGTGGGGTTTCACGATCGATCACAACATAACGGATAAGCAATCCATCCACTGGGCCGAATGGCGCGACAAGCAGACCTCGTACGGAACGGAATCGCCTGCCGGTGCTTCATCGTCTGCCCTGTTTCCAACGAGTAACCCGCTGACAAGTAACACGTACAATCCGGACCTTGGAACCGTTTTCCTGCTTAACTACTCCAACACGATCACGCCAAACCTGGTGATGACGGTGGGAGCGAGCTGGCTCGGCGAACTGAACGATCAGATCAGCCAGCGGACTGATACACCCGCTTTTGCCGCGGCGCCCGGTTCGCCTCAAATTCCGGCGATCAGTTTCAACGGTCCAAATTCACCCACGTCGCTCGGTTCTCCGTGGATTCAATCCATCAACCGCAAACTCGGCGTGGTGATTGAGAATAACTGGCTTTGGATTAAAGGCAAGCAGACCTTTAATATCGGCGGCGAGGCACGCAGAACATATCAAGACGACAACGAGTGCCAGCAGTGCGCAGGCAACTTCTCTTTCAGCAACAACGAAACCGCTGATCCGAATAACCTCAGCAGCACCGGAAATGCATTCGCCAGCTTCCTGCTTGGCAGTGTAGACAGCGCTTCGCGCGTCGGCTCCCAGGAGGAAAGACTGCGGAATCAGGACTTCTCGTTCTATATCCAGGACGACATTAAGTGGAGCCCGCGTCTCACGTTTAACATCGGCGTGCGGTGGGATATCATGGTTCCATTCACGGCCGTTGGGAATAACATTGTTTACTTCGATTCCACTACTACAAATCCTCTCACGGGCTTGAAGGGCGCAGCTACCGAATTCGGCAATTGCACCGGCTGTGCGGGCGTAGACCGCGCGGCGATTCACTGGGCCCATATCAGTCCCAGAGGCGGGTTCTCCTACGAACTGAACAACAAGACTGTTCTCCAGGGCGGTTTCTCCATGAACTATCTGGACGGCGGTGCATACGAGTACGGTACGAGCAAAGTCGCGGTGAATTACGGCAACCTGCTGCTCGGCTCCTTTACTCGCGCGGCAACCGGTTCGACGACACCCGGCTTTGGCAGTTGGGACACCAACATTGCACCCGTTCCGTCGGCTGTCCCCTTCAGTCCGGGGCTCGGTGTCGGTACGCAAATCAACGCCTTTGATCCGGCAAAGGACGGGGTTGCTCCCTATGATGTCGTGTGGAACATAGGCATTCAGCGCGAGTTGCCGTACCAGATGTTCCTTTCGGCATCGTATGCGGGGAACCGCGGGGATTATCTACCGTCACAATTGAACCCCATCAACCAGCTCAACCCGGCATTCCTGAGCCAATACGGCAGCCTGCTGGGACAGTCGATAACGTCTCCCCAGGCGATCGCGGCGGGCATCAGGAGTCCCTATCCGAACTTTGTCAACGATTTCGGATCGAGTGCTACGGTGCTCCAGGCACTTCGCCAGTATCCTCAATACTCGAACATCTTCAATAACTTCGATAACACCGGATCTTCGCTCTACAACGCGATGCAGATTCAGTTAGAGAAGCGCTACACCAGCGGTCTCAGCTTCCTGGTTTCTTACGGTCTCTCGCGCATGATGTCGAACACGAACTCCGGATTCACCTCGTTCGCGTCCCCGTCGCTGAACAAGAACAATCAAAAGGCCGAATGGTCGATCGACAATAATGACCAGACCAACATGCTTAGCATCGCGGGCACTTATGAACTGCCTTTCGGAAAAGGCAAGCGTTTCATGAACCGCGGCGGAGTGGTCAATGCTGTATTGGGCGGGTGGCAGATCAGTCCGCTGCTCTCGTATGGCACCGGCACCCCGCTCTATAGCAGCAACAATCTTGGCGCCGTATATGTCAACGGAGATCCGCTGGGGAACGGCTGCGGCAGTTGTAACCGTGCCAACGTTGTTTCGACCAGCAATATGATGTTCTCTTATGCGAACGTCTACAAGGGCCTGCCTGTCATCAACAAGGCGGATTTCAGCGACCCTGGGTCATGGGTCATCGGTAATTCGCCTCGCGTGTTCGGGCAGCTTCGCAATCCGTTCCAAGCCAACGAGAATATCGCGCTTGCGAAGTACTTCTCGGTTGGTGAGAAAGTGAAGCTCAAGCTGGAAATTGAGTACTTCAATGTCTTGAACCGGGTAGTCTTCGGCGGCCCAGATCTGAATTTCGAAGACGCTAACTTCGGCAAGGTAATCAACAGTCAGAACAACACGCAACGACAAGGCCAAGGCATGTTGCAGATCAACTTCTAACCTGTCAGACCAGCAGTAAGTACATGGCCCGGAACGGTAACCGTTTCCGGGCCATTTCTTTAGATTCTTGGCCAGCTTGTCTGAGAACTTCTCCCTCAGATTTGGGCCAGAGCTCGGGTGATAGCTGTCAGCTTTCAGCGCTCAGCCTTCAGCTTTCAAATCTAAGTGTGTGGGGCTAACTGCTCTCCTGAAACTGCTCCGCTAGCGCAGAGGTAAGCGGTTTTAGTCTGCGGGCAGAAGCTGGTATCCCATAGCTGCGGCGAGGCGTTGGAGGGTGTGCTGTTGTCGGGTCTGACGGCGTTTTTCGAATTCCTGGGCGCCGCGA
>JAFAMD010000065.1 GCA_019233755.1 Acidobacteriaceae bacterium
TCGCCAACGGACTCCTCTCTTCGGTCCCCGCGCTGCGCGAGCGGCTGATTTTCGTGAATCCGTTTCAGGAGAGCGCATCGCGGCAGGAAAACGGTAGAGGCTTGAGGACGTGTCTCGAATGGCTGCAATCGGGTGGCATGTTGATTATGTTCCCGGCCGGGGAAGTGGCGCATCTCACCTGGCGCGAACGGCCTGTTGCGGATCCGGATTGGAACGCCGCTCCCGCGCGACTTGCGCGCAAGATCGGATGTCCGGCGCTGCCGCTGTTCTTTGATGGCGCGAACAGTCTGCGTTTCCAGATGATGGGGACGATCCATCCGCGGCTTCGCACGCTGACTCTTCCTCGAGAGCTCGTGAACAAGAGCCGCCAGACCATCCACATCCGGATCGGAAACGCGATCCCTGCTAACATTCTGCGCGGGTATGCAGATGCGCGTGCCGCGACAGAATATCTGCGGGCGCGCACGTACCTGCTGCTGAACCGCCCGGTTGATTCCGGCGCGACGGAAACGGCCCCGGCGGTCAAAGCGAAGGCGATCGGCGTGGCAGTCCCCGGACACGTTATGGCGAGAGAGATTGCGTCGCTGCCGTCCGAACGCATTCTCGCCTCTACCGACGATTTCACCGTCTGCCTGGCGTCGGCGAATGAAATTCCGAGTACGTTGCGCGAAATCGGGCGCAGCCGTGAGCAGACTTATCGTGCGATCGGCGAAGGTTCGGGCAACAGCCTCGACCTGGACCAGTTTGATGAGTATTACCAGCACATATTTTTGTGGTCGCCCCGCGATCAACGGATCGCCGGCGCCTATCGCCTGGTTGCCACGCCCGATGTGCTTCCGAAGCGCGGTATCAAGGGGCTATACACCAGCACGCTGTTTCACTACGAATCACCGTTCTTCGAACGGATGGGACCCGCCCTGGAACTGGGCCGGTCATTCATCGCGAGCGAGTATCAGAAGCACTACGCGCCGCTGCTGCTGTTGTGGAAGGGAATTGCGCGATGCGTGCAACTGCGGCCGGAATGCGCGGTGCTTTTCGGCGCGGTCAGCATCAGCAGCGAGTATCATTCGCTCTCTCAGACACTCATTGTCGATTTTCTGCACGGGCACCTTGCGACCGAGATGTCGGGGTGGGTGCGTCCGCGCCGCGTGTTCCGCCGGCGGCCGATGCTGCCGAAGCATGTGCACCAGTTGACGCGCCTGCTGCCGACGGTGGAGGAGTTGTCTGCATCGATACAGGATCTCGAGGGTGACGGCAAGGGAGTGCCGGTGCTGATACGGCAGTACCTGAAGCTTGGCGGCAGGTTTCTGGCATTCAACGTGGACCCGGACTTCTCCAACGCTTTGGACGCGCTGATCGTGGCGGATCTGCGAACGGCCACGCCGGCTGTACTGGAGCGCTGCATGGGGCGGCAGGCGGCTGCGGCCTTCCGTGCCTTTCACGGCCTTAGCTCGACGGCGGCCCGGGGTAGCTCCGTAAGCGCGGCAAATTACGAAAAGGTTACAGGCAACGCTCTAAGTCTAGCCAAGGATACTTGAAATCTATTTTGCTGAGGAGAGCTTTCAGCGGTCAAGAAAGCTTTCAGCGCTCAGCCGTCAGCCGTCAGCTTTTTTTGGGCTGAAAGCTGAGCGCTCTCGGCTGAGAGCTATCACTAGAGCTCTGGCCCAAATCTGAGGGAAAAGTTCTCAGACAAGCTGGCCAAGAATCTAGCCAAGGATACTTGAAATCTATTTTGCTGAGGAGAGCTTTCAGCCATCGCAAGAGCTTTCAGGAGAGCTTTCAGCTCATCCAAGGTGCTCACCCCACCCCAACACTTAGCTGATAGCTGAACGCTGAAGCCTGAAAGCTATCTGAGAGAGAAGTTCTCAGACAAGCTGGCCAAGAATCTAAGGCGATCGAAGACTCGCCCGGGATATCAATATCCCGTGCCTGCGGCCACGAGCCCGCGCCCTATCGCCAGAATTGGGAACGTTCCTGGAACGTGGGTACGGTCCTGAAAGTGAATTTCCGAACCCGCGCTGACATCGCGGATCGTGCTCGAAACCAGGATCTCTCCGTATTTGGCCTGGTGCTCGATCAGTCTGGCCATCTGCACCGCCAGGCCTTCGATGCAGTCAGCCACGAAACAGCATTCGCCAATGTGCAGCCCCGCCTTCATCTGAATGCCCAGCATGGACGCGTGGTGAGCGATCGCGCAAGCGCAACGGATGGCACGGAGCGGCCCGTCAAAAGCTGCGAGTACATCCTGCTGCTTCTCTTTGGTACATTCGCGGCCTTTGAAGAATTCGATTTCGCGCGTGATGATGTTTTGCAATCGCAGCGATAGCTGTGAATCGTGTCCCCGTCTCGGGCCAGGCAGATCGAACGTTGCCGATAACACCGTAGCCAGGACCCTGTGCGGTTCCAGGCTGTGGCGAACTCCTGTAAGAAATTCTTCTATTTCATCGAGAATCGCATCCTGATCTCCCACAAACGGAAGATGATCTATGCCCGGCAATTCCACAAAGCGCGCACCAGGGATCAGGCTGGCGACATAGCGTCCTTCCTCCACATGCAGGCAGCGATCTCCGGTCCTATGAATGACCAGGGTCGGAACCCGCACCGACGGCAGCACCTCTCGAATATCTATCTGAGAGTTCATCCGGGTGAAGGCGACTGCGGCTCCGGGACTTGCGGCCATTCTCAAGTAAGTAGCCCACCACTGCCGAAAGTGAGGATCGGAGGCGACCGAAGGTGCACGTTCCTCCAGTCCGACGGGCCCGCCCCAGTAATTGTGAATCTCCTCCAAAAAGTGTTCGCGCTGTTCCGCAGTAGGGCCCCAGGGGTAGGTGGCGTCCCGAATGCGTTTCGCGTAACCGCCTATCATGACCAATGCGTTAGTTTTCGCCGGGTATGTTGCGGCGAACAGGGCACACATGGTGGCTCCCTCGGAAACTCCGCATAGGACCGCCCGCTCTGTTCCCGCTGCCTCCATCACCGCCCGCAGGTCATCCATTCTCTGCTCCAGCGTCGGGAGAGCTGTTACCGGGACTCGGTCGGATAGTCCAGTGCCTCGTTTGTCAAAGAGAATGACACGCGAGAAAGAGGCCAGGCGGCGTAAGAAGCGCGCGAAAGACGGCTCGGTCCAAAAATACTCGAGGTGCGAAACCCACCCCATTACAAAGACAAGATCTAACGGCCCTTCGCCTAAAACCTGATAAGCGATGTTCACGTCGCCGCTTTGCGTGTAGCGCGTCTCCGGAATGTCCGGTGTCGAGGGCCGATTTCCGGCTGGAATGGAGGCGCCGGGCGGTTCCGGTGCGGCCGTTTCAATCCGCGCGATGAAACGATAGCCGCGGCGATGAGCGGTTTCGATGAACTTGGGCTGCTTAGAAGCATCTGCCAGCACCTTCCGGATTTCCGCGATCGCCACCTTCAAAACGGCTTCTCCTACGGAAACATCAGGCCAGATCGCCGTCAGCAGTTCTTCCTTGGTGACAAGATGTCCTGGCCGTTCGGCGAGATAGCAGAGAACAGAAAATGCCTTGGGAGACATCTCAACGGCGTCCCGTCCCCGCCGCAAGCGCCCACCGGAGAGATCGAGTTCAAACGGCGGGAACACGATTCGATGCTGCGTGTTCGCCGGATTTTGTGCCATAAACTAAAGCACAGCCTGATCGGGTTGTTATTGCAATTTGGGGTCCAGTTTCCCAGATTCAGGCGGCTTTATTGTCCAGCGGCTTGCGCCACAAGTCAAGTGGCGCAAGTTGCGGACATGGACTAGCCGGGAACCGTTTACGGATATCCGTGACCGCTCCCGGCAGGCTGGCGCTTTACTCGTTGCAGGTGTGCCCCGTCGCACTGCTGCAAAGAGGCCCTAGACCCGTTTGAGGATTCGGCAAACTGATCATCGCATTGGGCCCCGCATGCTGCTCGCCGTTAAATGGCGTGGGCTTACTGGGATCGAAGCCGCAAGCCGCTGCGTCTTCCGGGTTATTGAACCAGAATCCGACATGGAACGTGTGGGTTGGTTGCAGATTCGAAGCCGGATCGAAACCGAAGATCTGGTCCAGAAGAATCGTGTGAATCTGGACTTCCGCGTCGCCGTTTTTGTCGGCCTGCACGTCGGTCTGGTACCAGGCAAGGCCGAAGTTCTTAAACGCGGGATCTACTTCCCCGTATGCATTCAGATTGCTGTTCTGGATGGTGAACAGGTCGAATGCCAGATTAGGCCTTAAATGATGAACGTTGAGCTGCAGGGTATCGTTCAGTTCACCGCGCAATACAGTCACCTCCGCTGTGGGCTCAGGCTCGCCGGGGACTCCTGTACAGTTAACGAACTTCGGCTGCGGAACAAGCTTGAAGTGGATCTCCGAGGGCGCTTGCGCTGCCGTCGGCCGGACCGCGAGTGTAAAAGCAACTGCGGCGGAGACCGCAAAGAGTAAGCGTTTCATTATAATGTTCCTTTTGTTTTGGTATCGAGAGGGCCGGCGCTTGAAAAACGCCTGCCTTGCCAATAACAGTAAAGCTGTTAGTTGCCTGGAGTCTTAAGGAGCCGGTAAGTACGGAGTTAATATTCGGTAAAGCTGGTCAATCCCGGCGCAGGCGCGCAAAGGGTATGAAGGCCGCGAAGCGAAAGCGGCGTTAGCCAAGAAGGAGCGCTTAGTCTACCAAGCCATGCTTCATGGCGAATCGAACAAGTTCGCCCGTGCTGTGCAGATTCAGTTTCTCCATGATCTTACCGCGATGGGAATCAATCGTGTAAACGCTCAGATTCAGGCGCGTTGCGATCTCTTTGTTTGTTTTGCCTTCGGCGATCAATTGCAGAACCTCGCGTTCGCGGTTCGAGAGCAGATCGAGCGGATCTGTCACGTTCTTGCGGTAGTCGCTGAGCAGTGCGCTGGAAACTGCCGGGCTTACGTAGCCATCCCCGCGTGCAACCGAGCGGATCGCATTGAGCAACTCCGTGTCAATCGCGTCCTTCAGAATGTAGCCCCTGGCGCCGGCGCGTAAGATCTCGCGAACATACACGGCTTCCTTGTGCATGCTGAGTACGAGCACCTTCAGACGCGGCTCGTTCTGGACCATGCGCCTGGTAGCCTCGATGCCGTTCACTTCCGGCATGGCTACGTCCATGACAACGATGTCGGGACGGAGTTTCTGCGCCAGCTCTATCGCCTCTTTGCCGTTAGCCGCCTCGCCGACCACCTCGAGGTCCGGGTGCGCGGCGAGAATCAATTTCAAGCCTTGCCGGACGATGGTGTGATCGTCGGCGAGCAGAACTTTGACTACGTTGTTGGGCACGTCACCTCAATTTTTAAACCTTTGCCGGGAGAAGATTCAAGCGTGAGCTTTCCGCCGCACCCGCGCGCCCGCATTTCCATGCCCGCGAGCCCGAGTCCTCTCGCAGCGGGGCGCTCGGGAGTTTCAAAACCCCTTCCGTTATCGCGCACCGTCAACGCAACTTCAGCCCCGCGGCGAAGCAGTTCGACGTCGACCGATGTTGCCTGGGCGTGGCGCGCCACGTTGGTGAGCGCCTCCTGGGCGATGCGATAAAGATGTGTTTCGGCTTCATCCAGCAGGCGGCGATCGCCGATATCGCTTCGATAATGTACGGCAACGCCAGTTCGTTGAGAGAAAGTTTCCGCCAAAGATCGCAGGGCAGCATCGAGTCCGAAGTCGTCGAGAATGGTTGGTCGAAGAAGCTGCGAGATCTGGCGGACGTCTTGAATAGCCTGGTCGACAAGCTGTCTGCAATCTTCGACGCGAGCGGGCTCCGGGTCGTCGTGCAGCGCCGAAAGATTGGCCTTCACTGCAGTCAGGGCCTGGCCCAACTCGTCATGCAGTTCGTGCGAAAAGCGCCGCGCTATGTCTTCCTGGGCTTTCAGAAACTGATATTGCAAGCCGGTCAACTCAGCCGATTGCTGTTCGAGCTTTCGAAACAAGGCGGTGGTGGCGCGAACGGTCCATATAGCGCACAGCACGGATAACCCCGCGCACAAGACGAACAGCCACACGGTCCACTTGAGCAGCCCCTCGCCCTTCTGGTAGATACTTTTCCGCAGGGTTTCGGCCTGCCCATACGCGGCTTCGAGCGTACTGCTCATCTGCTCCTGATTCTCCGAAAGTTGACTCAGCACTTCCGCGCGCGTAAGTGAATCCTTGCTGCGCGCCAACTTGAGCCAGCGCCGGTTCAGCACACTTTGCTGCGCCTGTATGCCGTCGATGGCATCCTTTGCGAGCGATTGCTGCGTTGCGAATGTTCCTGCAATGCCGTTGATCTGATGGACCGCTCTGAAGGCGACCAGCAGGGCGGAGAGCAGCAGCAGGGCTGAGAGTCCCAGCCCCAGCACCAGTAGCCGCTGAAGAGAGGACTGATTAATGAAACTGCTCCGCATCACGATGATGATTCTTTCATTAAAGAGCCTGCACGACTATCCCTTGAATACGGGATCGATTTTCCCGTTTCCAGGTAATGGTGCGGAAGGCGCGAAAGACGCAAAGTAGAGTTGTGAGCGGCGACAAAGCGAGCTGCAGCGGCGAGGGCGAAAACAGGCAGAGAACGAATCATAGCTTTCGCCGCTGCCACTTGCCGAAAGCAAAAAAGTCCGCCACGAGTTGAAGGAGAAAACCAAATGAAAAAAGTATTCACATCTACCTTGCTGACCATCGCGGCTGTTCCATTCCTCATGGCGGCACCGGCGGCGAAGAAGGCACAAAATCAGCCCGCGGCGGCTGCCAAGCAGACTCAGACCGATTCCAAGACGGCGAAGAAGGCTTCCAAGTCGCACGCGAAGAAGAGCAAGACGGCACCTGCAACGAACACCGCGGCACCGTCGAAGCAGTAAGTAAAGGCAGGGTATGCCTGGTTCTCTGGCCGGGCATACCCGCTCCGCAACTGCTAGGCAGCGGCCTTTGTTCCCTCTTCTTTCAACGACTTCTGGAAGGCTTCGTAGTCGGCCTGCGTTAATTCGGCGTACTCCACGCCATATTGGACGAGTGCTTTGATGACCTTATCTCCGCTGCCGATATAGCCTTTGATCACGAGCGCGTCACCGGAACGGGCATGCCCGCGGGCGAGCAATTCGCCGGCGATCACAGCCAGACTGCTCAATCCGTTGCCGCGCAGTAATTCAATGTCAACACGCCCCTTGTGATCGTTCAACTGCCGGACCAGAAAATCGCGCTCGCCTATGCGTGTCCACCCGAGCAGGAGATCGGAAATTGGTTGGATTTTGTGCTGGCCTTCCACAACGCGCTGTCCCTGGTGGCTGACCGGTGCGTGTTTAAGATAGGGCGCGTAGGCAGACGCGACCTCCTGTTTGATCTGCAGGAATAACGGATCTTCCGCTCCATTTCCTTCCATCAAAATGACGTAATCGCGCAGGCCGACGCTGCCCGTACCCACCACCTTGAACGCGACATCCAGAGGCTGGAAGAAATCAAACAGGTGCAGGCGTTCGGGGGGAAGCGACTCGCGGTAAAGCGGCAGCGATTCCAGAACTTCCTGACGGGGCGCACCATGCAGGCGCCACAAGACGGACTCGATCTTCTTAAAACGAATTTGCCCGCGTGCGCCGGTTTCCGTGTATTTCACGAGCAGATCAAGCGGCGTGGCCCGCTGTGCCTGTTTAAGCGCCGCCGAGATCGGTTCCGCTTTCCGGAGACGATGGATCTGGTGGCGCGCGGCAACCAGTACCGGCTGTTCACCAAGCTGTTCGAGATTGCTTACATAGCTTGCCACGAATTCTTCGACAGCCCCGGTACAGGCGTTCTTCGTGTGGTTCGCTTCCATCCCGGCCAGCACGATACTGGCTGCCATCCTCTTTACGTCCCATTCCCAGGGCCCCGCGATTGTTTCATCGAAATCGTTGATGTCGAACACGAGGCGGCCATCGGGTGCCGCGAAGCAGCCTAGATTCTGCAGATGAGCATCACCGCATAGCTGAACCATGAGGCCGGTGTGCGGCGTGCGTGCAAGATCGGCAGCCATGATCGAAACAGCTCCACGGAAGAATGCGAACGGAGATGCGGCCATGCGCTGATATTTCAGCGGAAGCAGATTAGGTACGCGCCCCTCCGTTGCCGCCAGAAGCGTGCGGATGGGGTCGAAGTTCCGCTTTTGCGGCTCCACATCGGCAAGCCTGTTCCGGCTGAGGTGTTTGCGTTGGTTGCGCCCGTGCTGCAGGCGTCGCTCGCGAGCGCTCGATAGCGACTTGCCGGTGGCGGGCGAATTCTTGGACATGCCTTGAGTCTAAAGCAAGAAGACTTCCCTGGAAGCCTGAAAGCGTGCGGCAGAAGAACCGGCGCTCAACGGTGAAGCACCGTGAGCGCCAACCCCCTACAGCGGATCACGCGTAAGCTGGCCGTTGACAAGGCGCCAGATTTTGCACGGGTTCGCATTCTGCAGCTCGGGCGGCAGCAGGTGCTCGGGAAAATTTTGATAACAGACCGGGCGTGCGAAGCGATAAATCGATGCCGCGCCTACAGAGGTAAATTTCTCGTCTGTCGTCGCGGGATACGGCCCGCCGTGATGCATGGCGTACCCGACTTCGACACCAGTAGGATAGCCATTAAAGATCACTCTGCCGGCCTTGCGGCTCAGCGTATCGATCAGTTCTTTATTTTTTTCCAGCTCGTCAGGTGTGCCGTGAATCGTCGCGGTCAGAGTACCTTCTATATGCTCGCTGCACTGGCGAACCTGCTCTTCATCGACGCACCGAACCACCAGCGTAGAGGGCCCGAAGATCTCTTCATGCAGTTGGTGATTCTTAAGCCACGTGGAAGCATCGGTAACCAGCAACCCGGGCCGGCCTTCGGTGCGGCTCGGGTCAGCCGTGCGGGCAGCAACCTGGGCACCCACTCCTTCGATGCCTGCTGCCGCTTTGAACCTTTGTGCGAAATTCGCGGAAATTCCCGGATTCAGCATGGTGCCGGGCATGCCTTCCCTGAAGAGCTCGCTCAGGCTTGCGATAAGTTCCTCCATCCCGCCACCCTCGGCGGCGAATACTAAACCGGGAGACGTACAGAACTGGCCCACCCCCAACAGCACGGAACGATACAGTCCTTCCGCAATGCTTCGCGCGCTTGTCTTTAAAACCTCCGGCAAGATCACAACCGGATTGACGCTGCCCATCTCGGCATAGACAGGAATAGGATCTCGTCGGCGGGCGGCCGCGTCGAAGAGGGCTCGTCCGGCGAACTGCGAGCCCGTGAATGCTACCGCTTTGGTGTGACGGTGGGTCGCCAAAGCAATGCTCACCTCTGTACCCAGACCATGCAGCAGGGAGAACGTGCCTTCCGGCATTCCCCGTTTGCGCGTGGCATGCTGAATAGCGTTGCCGACCAGTTCCGAAGTGCCCGGATGCGCCGGATGCACTTTCACTATCACCGGGTTTTTCGCCGCAAACGCCGAAGCCGTATCCCCGCCTGCAACGGAAAACGCGAGCGGAAAATTGCTGGCGCCGAACACTGCGACCGGGCCGATAGGCTGCAGCATCCGGCGGAGATCGGGTCGCGGCACGGGCTTGCGATCGGGCAGCGCGGGTTCTATCCGCGCATCCACCCAGGAGCCTTCGCGCACAACATCGGCAAACAGCTTGATCTGGTTGGTGGTGCGATCACGCTCCCCGCGCAGACGGTCGATGCCCAGTGCTGTCTCGCGATCCGCCGTTTCGACAAGGCTGTCGCCAAGCGCAAGGATCTCGTCTCTGACAGCGAGCAGGAAATTCGCAATTTGCCCGGCGTCGATTTCTCGCATGTCCACGGCGGCGCGCTGCGCCAGTTCGAGCGCGTGTTCGACCTCGCCCGGCGTGGCTTCGTGGAAAAGAGCCTCCAACTGCTTTCCCTCGCGCGGAGAATAGGCGCGGTACGTCTGCGAGCCCTCGGCGGATTGTTCGAACCCGATGATGTTTTTCCCATGAAACGTCATAGCGAACTCAAGTCCAGCTTATACGGCCCCGCGTCCAGTTTCCGGATTTGATAATGTTCAAGTCCTATGTCGACGCAAGTTGCGCAACAGCAAAGTGCCGGTCCCGCGACGCCGGAAAAAATCATGCAGTTCGCCTGGAGCTACGCTCCGCCGTTGATTATCGATGCAGCCCTCAAGAACGGACTCTTTGATGCGCTGGCCAAGGGCCCGTTGTCGGCGGACGAACTGGCGTCGGCTACCAACACATCGGCGCGCGGCGTGCGCGCTGCCATGGACGCGCTCGTTGGGTTCGGCCTCGCGGCGCGTGATGCGCAGGGCCGCTACGTGCTATCGCCGGAAAGCGCGGCCTTCCTGGTTAGCTCCCAACCGGGTTACCTCGGCGGCTTTTTCAACCACATGACCCGCGACCTGATTCCGGCGTGGCTATCGGTAGGTGAATGCGTTCGAACCGGCCGGCCCGCGCGACATGTGAACACGGACGTCGAGGGCGCAAAGTTTTTCCACGACTTCGTGGAGTCGCTGTTCCCGCTGAGCTATCCGGTCGCGCAAGGCCTTGCTCATGCGCTGGCCTTCCCTCAGTCGGAGCCGGTGAAGGTTCTCGATATTGCAGCAGGCTCCGGTGTGTGGGGAATTGGCTTGGCAGAAGCATGCCCCTTGGCGCACGTGACCGCTGTGGATTGGGACGAGGTTCTTCCGGTCACCCGCGAAATAGTTGCCCGGCATAAGCTGTCGGAACAATTCAGTTTCGTTGCGGGCGATATTCTCGAGGCCGATTACGGAACGGACTACGATGTTGCAACGCTCGGCCACATCCTGCATTCCGAGGGCGATGCCCGCAGCATCGCGCTGCTGCGGAAGGTGGCGAATGCGTTGAAACCAGGTGGCGTCATCGCGATTGCGGAATTTCTTGTCGACGATGACCGGAACGGCCCGCCACAGGGTCTCATCTTCGCCGTGAACATGCTCGTCAATACAGATACCGGCCGTACTTTTTCCTTCGCAGAAATAAAGGAATGGCTTGCCGATGCCGGGTTTACCAACGCGCGCCTTCTGCCGGGCCCCGGCGTCTCGCCCTTGATTCTTGCGAATAGAATGTCTCGAAAATAACGAAATAGTTTCTTAGAGTGATTAGTTCGGGCGCCCCTTCAGCTCTTTTTTGGCCTGTGGAACATCTTGCGCGGCGATCAGCACCGCGTTCAAATGAGTCACCACAAGCATCTTCTGCAGATTCGGATTTACCTCCACCAGCCGCATGGGGCATCCGCGTTTGCTGGCGGCTGTGTAGACGATCGTCAGTTCGCTCAATCCGGAACTGTCGGCGTTCGTGACCGAACCGACGCGCAAAATAATCCCGGCCACAGTGGGGTCCGCGAGCACATCCCTGGCGGCATGCCTTAAAGAGAGTAAGGACGGGCCGAGCGTGAGTTGACCGGCCAGATCGAATATGGCCACGCCATCTTCGATTCGGGTCTCGATAGTGAGCGGCATATGAGGGCTCCTGGTTTTTCTCGACTTCGCTTCGTTATCTAATTAGCACTCTCGTTAACTTGCATTATCCGAATTGTTCTGCAGCATTCGTCGTTCGACTTGAAAAACACATATTTTTCAACGTTTTTTTCATTGGCCGGCTCACGCTTGCCGCGGTACGCAAAATGCAATATCAAAAGTGCTCGTCAGGCTAAGCGAAATCTCTCGGAGGGTTTCGTTTAGCTCTGCGAGGATAACCCCGCTCATAGCGTCGAACAAGCAGCGCGCTCTTCTCCGGAGCGCGCTGCTATTTTTTCGCCGCCCTTTTTGTCAGTAGGTTGCGATCTTCGGCTGCCGGTACGGCGGAGTAACGTAGGCTGAGACCAGGCTTTCATTCCCTTCTTTATCAATTGCCTTTACACCCAGAACCAGCTCGTCGAGATTTACGTTCGGTAGCGTGTATTTCGTCACATTTCCTACAAAAATCTCTTTTTCCCAGACTGGCGACGTCGTTTTCCGGATGACAATAGCGTATCCCAATAAATCGGGCTCCGGATGGTCATCGTGCCACGTCATCACTGCGTCATAGCCGGCGTAGCCGTCGCTGTTTGTGCCGCGGCTCAAGGGGGATGCGTACGCGCGGCCTTCACTCGGTTCGGGCACTTTTAGCTCAGGCGGTTTCGGCGCCAGCGCCAGGCTGGCGAGCGCGGCGGCATTTGCCTTCGCTACCAGCGCTGTGTACTGAGGAGCCGTGTTCGCAAACGTGTCGGTGGCCGTGTGCTGGTTCGAGAAATTCTCCATTGGGGTGGTAACACGTACGGCAGCATAGCCGAAAGCATTGAAGGGGCTATGGTCGCCCCCTCGCCCGAAGCGGTCATGCCGGAATACCAGATTCACATCGAATCCGGGTTGGTAGCGTTCGGCCGCTTCTTTCATGTACCGGGCCAGGTGCCGGGATGTGGAGTCGTTCGGCTCCTCCGAGTACACGTTTACATAACGGTTGCTCATCTCGCCGCTGCCGGTAACATCGCTGCCGATGATGTCGTTGTTAAATACACCCTCGATCACTTGCTCTTTGGCTGCGGCATCTTGGGCGTAGAGGCCGCTGCCGAATAAACCGTACTCTTCCGCCGCGAAGGCAACGAATACAATCGTCTTCCGGAACTGATGCTGGCTGATCACCCGCGCCAGTTCCATTACCGCCGCTGTGCCGCTTCCGTCGTCCGTCACGCCCGGGGCCGGGGCCGCGGCGGTGGCTTCGGAATCCAGTTCCCGCCGGCCGTCGGGGCCGGTCTTATATACCAGGTTGATCGTGTCATAATGACCCGTCACCAGAACGTGCCGTTCCGGCTCGCCGGTTCCAGGCAGCACCGCTATCACGTTCCAGATCTCCACATCGCGAAACGCCCGGCCTTGCTTGGCGAGCCGGTGCTTATCGAAGGAGACCTGCAGTCGCGGGCTGTAACTGCGAAACTGCGCGGCAATCCACTCCCGCGCCGCTCCAATTCCTCGATCGGGATCGTCTGTTGCCGAGTAGATATTCCGCGTCCCGAACGTTTCCAGTTTCTTCTGGATTTCAGCGATCCGATCCGCCGAAACCTGGGAAACAACGGCTTGCACTTCGGGATTCAATAGTTTCTGAATATCGCCGCCAAGGATGCAGCCAGCCGCTGAGAGGAGACACACAAGGATTCTCAATTTCATCGGAGTGTTTTGCCATCCTAACGCAACCCGGCCGCGTCATCGTGCATCCCATTATTGGGAGGCGGATATGAGAAACAGTAGAGCCTCCGCGAGCTAAAGATCCTGGGAGAGAGTTGTACCCACACCAACACCAAACGCTCTTGTCCTAGGTAGAGGGGCCATCCTCCGGCCCCTCTTGCCCTTCAACCCCCAACGGTTACCAGTTCTTCTTCGCTGGCTTCGAAGCGTCTGGGCTCCGGCCGCGCCTCAGCTACTGGTGGCTTGAATTTTACAGAGACAAGCTTGGACACACCGGGCTCCTGCATCGTGACTCCGTAGAGCGACTGCGCCGCCTCCATGGTGCGTTTAGAGTGCGTAATGACAATGAACTGTGTGTCGGACGCCATCTCGCGGAGCAGCCTGGTGAGGCGTTCGATGTTCGGCTCATCGAGCGGGGCATCCACTTCGTCGAGGATGCAGAACGGGCTTGGCGTGTATTGGAAAATGCCCATCAGCAGGGCCATCGCGGTCAGCGATTTCTCGCCGCCCGAAAGCAGCAGTACGCTCTGCAGCCTCTTGCCCGGCGGCGAGGCGACGATGTCGATTCCCGATTCCGCGAGGTTCTCCTCGTCGGTGAGCCGCATCTCGCCGATTCCGCCACCGAAGAGAACCTTGAACATCTCGCGGAAGTTCGCATTGATTGCATGGAAGGCCTCGCCAAACCGCTTTCGCGATTCGCCGTCGAGCTCCTGAATCGCGCGTTCCGTGTCGCGGATCGAATCGAGCAGATCCTGCCGCTGCGCGTTCAGGAAGTCCTGCCGCTGCTGGGCTTCTTCAAACTCTTCGAGTGCCTGGGGGTTCACCGGACCCAGTGCTTCGATCTTGCGCCGCACTTCCGTGTACTTGGCGTCAAGCTCCTCGAGCGCCGCATCGTCGGGTATGGTCTCAACTGTTTCTGCCAATTGCGCGAGAGTCGATTCAAGTTCTTTGAGGCAGGTTTCTTCAAGGTACTTGAGATCGGCTTCGGCACGCGCCATAGCCACTTGCAGCTCACTTCGCTGCTCCTGACCGGCTTGCGCTTTAGTCCGCAATGATTTCAATACCTCATCGGCTTCCGCCAAGCGGTTTCGAAGGTCGGTTTCCTCATCGGCCAGGCGCTTGACGTCGGCCTCGGTGGCGGCGATTTGCCCTTTCAGCTCGTTGCTGCGCGATTCAAGTTCGGTGTTGCTGGCAAGAAACTGTGCCCGCTCTCCGCTCAGGCGCTCGGTTTCGCGCGCCAGATGCGCGGTGCGGTTTGCAAAATCGCGGACCTGGTTTTCCAAGCGCGACCGGTTGGCTGCCAATGCCCGGCGCCGCTCCTCGAGACTCGCCAGGTTCGCGCGCAGGCTTGCGTGGCCCTCTGCCGCATGTGCCACCTCGGCCTGCAGACCGCTGAGCTGTTCGCGCGAAGCTTCAAGTGATTCCTCTTCCGTCGTCCTCGCCTGCTCGCGTTCCGCCAGCGCCTGCCGATCGCGCTCCACGTTTTCCTGCAGCCTTACCCGATCATGCGAAATCCGGTCCAACTCCAGCCGCGCGTGCGACAGCCGCGTCTGCACGCGCTGAAATTCTTCAGCGAGCTTCCGGCTCTCGTGATCGAGCGCGAGCACGTCCTTCTCCTGCGCCTGTTGTTGCGTCCGCAGCAGCTCAAGGTGCTCCGTCAGCGATGCGATCGTGTGCTCGAGTTCGCCCAAATGATTCTGGGCGGCAGTAAGTTCCGCCTGCTTGACCTGCTCACTCTGCGAGACTTCCCGCAACTCGCGTTTCAGTGCCAGCGGGCCCGCGCCTGACTTCTTGCCACCGCTCACCGCACGGCCGTGATAGTTCACGCCATCGGTTGTCAGAAACCAACAGTGCGGAAATTGCGTGGCCATTTCCCGGGCGCGCCCGCGGTCCTGCACAAAGTAGCAGCTTGCAATGCGCTGCAGGAGCTGCACCGGTACCTGCGACAGGCCGTTGGTAAAGCGCAGCACCTCCGTGAGTTTCGTGATCCCGGAATCGGCTGGCGGCCGCGGCAGATCCAGCGGGCTGCCGCTCTGTTCGCCGATCTCCTCCGGCACGAATGTCGCACGCCCGTTTAATTGGCTGCGCATCAGTTCCACGCCGCGCTCGGCGTCGGCCCAGTCTTTGACGACCACGAACTCCAGTTCGTCATGGAGGAATTCTTCTGCCGCCTTCTCAAACTGCGGGTCCACTTCGAGGAAGTCGGCCAGCACGCCTACCGGCCGGAAGTCCTGAATCTTGCCGCGTTCGACGGCTGTGAACAAGCCCTTTACCGTCTCGGTTGTGTAGCTGCGATGCTGGATTACCTCATTCAGCGAATCCTTCCGGGCCTTCACGCGCGAGACCTCGCCGCGCAGCCGGTCCACCGTGTGCCGGCTCTCGTTGAGTTGCGCGCGTGCGGTGCGGAGTTCTTCCTCGACAGTCTTTCTCTGATCCTGTACGGAAACCAGTTCGGTTTGCCGCGCGGCCAGCCGTTCAGAGAGTTGACCTTTAAGCTGCTGAATACGTTCAAGGTCGCTCTCAGACTGCTGCTCTTCGGCCTTGGCGCGCGCCGTTTCACGGTCGGCGGAAGCCAATTGCGCCTCTATCTGCGTGATCCGGTTCTTCAAGCCGGACGATTCGCCCAGCAGCTTCAGAACCCGCTGCCGCGCGGCTTCGAGACCACGCTCCTGCTCCGCCAGGCGGTTCTGTGCCTGCTGCCGCTCAGCCGCTTTTGTCTCGAGTTCCTGCCGCACTGCCGCATACTCGGAATCGAGCGCCTCCACTTCAACCGATTGCTGCTCCAGTTCGGCGGCGCGTTCTTGCCTCTGCTTCTCGAGCGACTGCGCTTCCTGTTCCCCGGAAGCCAGGCGCTGCTCGATCTGCTGAATCTGTTTCAGCTGGTACTCCAGCTTGCCCCTTACGCGTTCGGCTTCCACGCTGAGATCCGCGAGCAGCTTCCGTGTCCGGGTCAGCTCCTGCTCTGTGGCGTACGAACTTTCGAGAAGCTTGGTCTGCTCCGTTTCGCGTTCGGCAATTGCCGCTTGTGCGGTTTGCAATTCGGAGGATGCCAGATTGAGTTCGATGGCGAGCTTGGCCGTCTCGCGTTCGAGCATACGGAATCTGGCCGCAAGCAACTGCCGCAGGTAGCCGGTGGATTCAGTCTTCAGTTCCCCGTAGCGCTTAGTCTTTGCCGCCTGACGTTTCAGCGAGTTCACCTGCCGCGTGACTTCTTCGAGAATGTCGAAGACGCGCGAAAGATTCTGTTTCGCGCTTTCCAGTTTGGCTTCCGCCAGCCGCTTGCGCGTTTTGAACTTCGTGATGCCCGCAGCCTCTTCAATCACGGCACGCCGATCCTGCGGTTTGTTGCTGAGGATCTGTCCGATGCGGCCCTGTTCGATGATGGCGTAGCTTTCCGGCCCCAGCCCGGTGCCCAGAAAGAGATCCTGAATATCCCGCAGCCGAACCGTTTTCCCGTTGATCAGGTACTCGCTCTCCCCAGAGCGGTAGAGCCGGCGCGTGATCGTGATCTCACCTGTTTTGACGGCGGTTCTGACGGCTTCCGCCTTCGGCACGGCGTGTTCGCCTGTGCCGTTCAGCACCTGGTGACCGGTTTCCCCCGGTGGATCGCTGTTTACAGGAGGATGGCCGTTTACAGAATGATCCACCGTCGGGGTGCCAGCTCCGTTGACCGGAGCTCGTAGCTCGGACTCGTGCGGCTTAGGCAACGGAAGATGCGCCGCCGCGAGGGCTGCTTCGTCCGGCACCAGCGTCATTGTGACGGAGGCCATGCCGAGCGCCTTCTTTTCCCGCGTTCCCGCAAAGATGACATCTTCCATGCGGGCGCCGCGCAGGCTCTTCGCTGACTGCTCGCCCAGCACCCAGCTTATGGCGTCACTCAGATTCGACTTTCCGCATCCATTAGGGCCTACAATGGCAGCAATTCCGCTGCCATTGAATTTCATCTCTGTTCGGTCGTAAAAAGATTTGAAGCCATGGATTTCGACGCGCTTAAGTTTCAGCAACTGGCCGTACCCTCTGTAGCGAAAATTCTCGGGGGTGTCTCCATCCTACCTGGACTTCCCTCGTGTGTAAAGCTCTCTACCACTCGGATTTGGGTGTCTAGCAGTAAAGACAACTATATGTAGGGGTTCGGTTGCATGCCCTACGCAACAAATAAAGGTGTCCGGCTCTACTGGGAAGATCACGGCTCGGGACCGCCTGTTCTTCTCATTATGGGCCTCAGCTTCAGCCATGAGATGTGGTTCCGGGTTCTACCGTGTCTGGCGGCCGGCTATCGCGTAATCCTGTATGACAACCGGGGCATCGGACGGAGTGATATCCCGCGTGGGCCATATTTCATCAGCGACATGGCCCAAGATGCCGCTGCAGTACTCGCCGAGGCAGGAGAATCCAGCGCACACATTGTGGGGGCCTCTATGGGCGGCATGATCGCCCAGGAATTGGCTCTTCAGAAGCCGGAGCTGGTCCGGAGCTTGCTGCTTGGCTGTACAAGCTATAGCGGTCTTTTCGGGCGGTGGCCGAAGCTCGCCCGGCTGCGCGAAAGGGTCAGTCTCAAGAAAGCGAGTCGCCGTGAGTGGCAACGCGCATTTGTGCCCCTGTTGTACGCCGATTCGACGCCCTTGGAACGTATCCGTGAAGATCTGGAAGTTCAATATAAGTGCGTCTGGACGTCTCAAGGATTCCTGAATCAGTTCGCCGGCATCCTGCTTTGGAGCTCGTATTTACGGTTGCCCCGACTCCGGGTCCCGACCCTCGTCGTTCACGGCGACGAGGATTGCCTCATCCCGCCCCAGAACGGCCGGGTGGTCGCCGCGCGTATCCCGGGTGCCGGGTTCCGGCTGGTTTCTAAGGCTGGCCATATTCTCACGACTGATCAACCCGAGGCATGCCAGGACATCATTCTTGAATTCCTGCGACACGCAGCGGGCAAGCGCCCTTAAGGGTGCGGCGCCCTTTGTGAAATCACTCGTGCCGCGGCCGGCAGCTCCTAAACGGCGGCTTCTGCCTTGTCGGAAAGAGCCCGTACGCCAGGCAGTTCAATCCCGCCCAGGAATTCGAGTGACGCGCCCCCGCCGGTGGACACATGCGTGATCCGGTCGGACACCCCGGCAGTCTTGATCGCCTTCTCGGAGTCTCCCCCGCCCACTACCGAAACGGCCTTGGACTCGGCTACCGCCTTTGCAAGGCTGACGGTGCCGTGATCGAATGGCGGCATCTCAAAGATGCCCATGGGGCCATTCCAGATAATCGTTCTGGCATCCCGGATAATCGTCGCGTACTGCTCGATGGTGCGAGGCCCGATATCGACGCCGATCTCATCTGCTCCGATGTTCGTCACCGTCTCATGCGCCGCCCCAGGTTTGATTTCGCGGACGACGATGTGATCTATCGGTAACACCAGCTTGTCTACTGCAGTTTGCAGAAGCTGCCGGGCCAGCTCGATTTTGTCTTCTTCGACCAGGGATTTTCCGGTGGGCTGGTCCTTGGCACGCAGAAACGTGTACGCCATCGCTCCACCGATCAAAATCTTGTCCATCACTTTGAGTAAGTTCTGGATTACTTCGATTTTGTCCGACACTTTTGCGCCGCCTAGCAGGGCGATGCAGGGTCTCTCCGGGCTTTTTGTAACCCGCGTCAACCATTGCAGCTCACGGTCCATTAAAAGGCCTGCGGCGGCACGCGGAAGAAAGGAAACCATTCCCACCGTGGATGCGTGCGCACGATGCGCCGATCCGAAGGCATCGTTTATATAAATATCCGCGAGCGACGCCAGTTGCCGGGAAAATTCCGGGTCATTTGCCTCTTCCTCGGAATGGAATCGCAAGTTTTCAAGCAACAGTACCTCGCCCGGTTTGGGCCGCATGGCACTGACTTCGGCTCCTACGCTGTCTGGAGCCATGGCCACGTGCCTGCCCAATAACTCGGACAGCCGCGCCGCGACCGGCGCCAGGCTCATCTCGGGCCTGCGCCTACCCTTCGGCCTTCCCAAGTGACTAGCAAGAATTACAGCGGCTCCGTGTTCGATCGCGTACTGAATAGTGGGCAGTGAGGCGCGAATCCGCTTATCGCTCGTTATTTCTTTGCCGTCGGCCGATAAGGGAACATTAAAGTCCACCCGGATGAAAACCGTCTTGTCTCGCAGATCGAGATCGTTGATCGACAACTTAGCCATGAAGAATATTTTAGGAAACTCTCTTCCCGCGTCCTCCGACCTGATACCAACAGCTTTTCGCCTTCGTTCAGGTTGGAACCGAAAGTGCTAGTAGTTTTACGACTAGTATGAAAACCAAAGCATGGGTGCCGCAAGACGATGAAATTGTGGAGAGAACCAGATGATTCGCACTATAATTGGCAATCAAGTGTTAGTCCTGGTTCTAGAAGTTTTGGTACCGCCGGGACTCAAATTTCCATGCCGATAGGACCTATCCGAGTTTTAATCGCCGATGGACACCCGATCGTGCTCGCGGGGCTACGCAGTGTTCTTGCGGATCACCCTGGAATCCAGATCATTGGGGAAGCGGGCGACGGCCTCGAGGTGATCGAGAAATCAGCGCAGTTGGGGCCGGACGTCGTTCTGATGGACCTCAAACTGCCCAAATTGGATGGGCTCGCCGTGCTGCGAAGCATTCAAGGACGGGGCCAACGCTCTAAAGTCATTCTTTTTGCCTCACCCGAGTACAAGGACGATTTCGTCGAGGCAATGAAATTGGGCTGTTCCGGTGTCGTGTTGCGGGACACGCCGACCCAACTGATCGAGAAGAGCATCCTTAAAGTTCACGCCGGAGAGATTTGGCTCGATTCGAACACCACGGCCGCCGTTATGCGCCATTTCGCATCGCCGGTCGAGTTTCCCCCGCCTGCGCATACGAACGGCAAGGCACCTCGTGAGCGATCGCAACTCAGCCAGCGCGAACGGGAAATCATTATCCTGATCGCCCAGGGCTACAAAAATAAGGAAATCGCCGAGAAGATGTTCATCACTGAGCAGACAGTGAAAAACCACCTCCATAACGTATTTGACAAATTGGGCGTCTCAGACCGCCTGGAACTTGCTCTCTACGCGATTCACAACAGCCTGCATTTGCGGGCCTGAACCAGCCGAAACGGTTAGGCCCGCTCTGTAGTACCCGCTCTCGCGTAGTCTGCCTCCTTCAGGCCGTTACACTGAAAGCTAGTACTCGCATGTCCTCTGCTTCCCACACGGCCTGGCAAACCCGCCGGCAGGCTCTCGAAGATGCTCTTTTCAGCCGCATTCTGGTGCTCGACGGAGCAATGGGAACCATGCTGCAGCAGCGACACCTGACGGCCGCCGACTTTGGCGGGCCGGCGCTCGAAGGCTGCAATGAGAACCTGGTCCTTACGCGCCCGGACGTGATTTTGGACGTGCATCGGGCGTACTTCGAGGCCGGATCCGACATTGTCGAGACCAACAGTTTCGGCGGGACGAAAATCGTCCTCGCCGAATACGGTCTCGAAGACAAGGCGTACGAAATAAATGTTGCCGCCGCCCGCCTGGCGCGGCAGGCAGCCGACGAGTTTTCGAAACCCGGCCGCCCAAGGTTCGTCGCTGCCTCCATGGGCCCCACGACGAAGGCGCTGTCCGTAAGCGCCGGCGGGCTCACGTTTCCGGATCTCGTCACCAATTATTATGATCAGGCGAGGGCGTTGCTGGACGGCGGGGCCGACATCCTGCTGCTCGAAACCTGCAACGATACCCGGAACGTAAAGGCCGGGCTGTTGGCGATAGATCGGCTTGGCCGCGAACTCGGGTATGTGATCCCGGTAATGGTATCCGGCACCATCGAGCCGACCGGCACAATGCTCGCCGGACAAACCGCCGATGCTTTTTATACTTCGATTTCTCACACGCGGCTGATCTCGGTCGGGTTGAACTGCGCCACCGGCCCCGAGTTCATGACCGATCACATCCGGTCTCTTCATGAGCTGGCGGCGACGCGGATCTCCTGCTACCCGAACGCCGGTCTGCCGGATGCCGATACCGGACAATATCTCGAAACTCCCACCACGCTCGCCGCTCAGCTCGAACGCTTTGTCGATCACGGCTGGCTGAACATCGTCGGCGGCTGCTGCGGTACCGGACCCGACCATATTCGTGCAATTGCGCAGATGGCGGAAGGCAAGCAACCGCGGCCTCTAAAGGAACCGCCTCACCGCACCTACTTCTCCGGTATTGAAGTGGTAGAGGCCGAAGACAGCAACCGCCCGCTGATTGTGGGTGAGCGCACCAATGTCATTGGCTCGCGGCTGTTCAAGAAGATGATTGCCGAGGAGAAGTGGGAGGAAGCCACCGAGATCGCACGCTGGCAGGTCCGCAACGGTGCGCATATCGTGGACGTCTGCCTGCAGTCCAGCGATCGCGACGAGTTCAGCGACATTCCGCCGTTTTACGAGAAGCTGATCCGCAAAATCAAAGCGCCGATCATGATCGACACCACCGATCCCCGCTCGATCGAACTGTCGCTCACCTATTGCCAGGGCAAGAGCATTATCAATTCGGTCAATCTCGAGGACGGCGAAGAGAAGTTCGAGCGCGTTTGCCCCATTGCTCGCGAATATGGCGCTGCTCTTGTGGTGGGCTGTATTGACGAGGACCCGGTACAGGCGCAGGCCTTCACACGCGAGCGAAAGCTCGCGGTTGCCGAGCGCTCTGTTCACATATTGACCGGCAAGTACGGTATCGCCGCCGAAGACATCATCATCGATCCGCTGGTGTTTCCCTGCGCGACGGGGGATGAAAACTACATCGGCGGTGCAGTGGAGACAATCGAGGCCATTCGCCTCATCAAGGAGCAGGTTCCCTACGTAAAAACCGTCCTCGGCATTTCGAATATCTCTTTCGGGCTGCCGGCCGCCGCGCGTGAGATCGTCAATTCCGTTTTTTTGTATTACTGCACAAAAGCCGGCCTTGATCTTGCGATCGTCAACGCGGAGAAGCTGGAGCGCTTCGCCTCTATTCCTGAAGAGGAACGCCGCCTCGCGGAGGCGCTGTTGTTCAGTACTCCGCCGGTGGAAGTCCCGGCCGATCACCCGAATGCCGCTCTCCTCGAGAACGTGCCGGAAGATTGGCGGCAGCAGTCGCGTGAGCAGAAGATCGCGGTAAACCAGTTCCATATTGCGGCAATCTCTGAGCATTTCCGCGGGGCCACAACCCGGCAGAAGCAGCAGGCTGCAGACCTTCCGCTCGATGAGCGGCTGGCGAACTACATTATTCAGGGCACTAAGGACGGCCTCGTTCCGGACCTGGATCGCAAGCTCCAGGAGGGCGCGGCGCCGCTCGACATCATCAACGGACCGCTCATGGCCGGCATGGCCGAGGTGGGCCGGCTGTTCAATAACAACGAGCTGATTGTGGCCGAAGTGCTGCAATCGGCGGAGGCGATGAAGACCGCGGTAAATCATCTCGAGCAGTTCATGGAGAAATCGGCAACCTCCGCCCGCGGCAAGATCGTGTTGGCGACGGTCAAGGGAGATGTTCACGACATCGGCAAGAACCTTGTCGAAATTATCCTGAGCAATAACGGTTACGAAGTGGTGAACCTCGGAATCAAGGTGCCGCCGGAAGAACTCATCAGGGCCTATCAGCAGCACAAGCCTGATGCCATTGGTCTTTCGGGCCTGCTCGTCAAGAGCGCGCAACAGATGGTGACGACCGCCGGGGACTTGAAGGACGCCGGCATCGGTGTACCGCTGCTGGTTGGCGGCGCCGCCTTATCGGAGAAATTTACCCGAACGAAGATCGCGCCGAGTTACTCCGCCCCGACCTTGTACGCGAAAGATGCCATGACTGGATTGCGGCTGATGAATGAGCTTATGGATCCTGCCGTGCGCGAGCAGGTTCTGTCGCAGCATATTTTTGCGGATGTGCCATCGGCATCGGCGCCGCGCGAGACGGTGGTCGTACCTTCCGGCGTAGCGCGCAGCCCGAAGGTGCGCGCGGACATCGCGATTCCGCCGGCGCCCTATCTCGACCGCAAGCTACGGACGATTCCACACCTTGCCGAAGTGTGGAGCTACATCAATCCCTTCATGCTCTACGGCCGGCATCTCGGCTTCAAAGGAAATTTCGAAAAACTGTTGGCGGATCGCGATCCGAAGGCGCTGGAGCTGTTTCACAACCTCGAGGATGTGAAGCGCGAGGCCGCGCAGTTCATGAAAGCGCGGGCGGTTTGGCAGTTCTTTGAAGTCGAGCGAGACGAGAACACGCTTCACCTCTTTCGGCCGGGCGGCGAATCGCCCGTGGAAAGCTTTCGCTTCGGCCGCCAGGCGAAGTCCGATGGCCTCTGCCTCAGTGATTATGCCCTGGATCAACAGGATGGAACGCGCGATCACATCGCGCTTTTTGTCGTAACCGCCGGCGAAGGCGTTATACAGCATTCCAATGAGGCGAAAGAGCGCGGCGAGTACTTCAAGGCCCACGCGCTGCAGGCGCTTGGCATCGAAACGGCAGAGGCCTGCGCGGAGTGGCTCCATCGCCGTATCCGCGAAGACTGGGGCTTCCCTGATCCGCCGGGAATGACCATGCAGGAGCGCTTTACCTCGCGCTACCGCGGGAAGCGTTACAGCTTCGGTTATCCCGCGTGTCCGAACCTGGAGGACCAGGCCAAATTATGGCGTCTGCTCCAGCCGGAAGATATCGGCGTGCAGCTCACAGAAGGCTTCATGATGGAACCCGAAGCCAGCGTTTCCGCGCTGGTCTTCCATCACCCCGACTGCGTGTATTTCACCGCCGCCGAGGAGACCGAGCCGGCCCTGGCGTAGTATCACCCATAGATAATGCGTTTCCACTCAACCTTCGACCTTTGAAAGTTGATGGCAGAGCCACTCTCACATTAGAGGCCTTAAGGTAATTAATGCACTGCGCCAGATGCTCGTTCAAAAAAGGTCGACGCACTTCAATTCGACAAGAACACAGTTTTCGACCAGCAGGTCAGCCACGTATTCGCCTACACAGCGCCCTTTGTACGCGACAGGATAGGAGATCTGCGATCGGACCTCCAGGCCCCGCAACGTCAATTCCTGACACAAAGCGCGCTCATAAACTCTCTCTAAAAACCCTGCCCCAAGCACATTGGAAACTTCGTACGCTGCACCAATAATGTTTTTCGGCAACAGCATCTAAAGATTCGTGTATATTCGCGTGCATTCGTGGCCCTAATCTTGTTCCGCCACGCCTCCGGAAATCTCAATGTGCCGTGATCTGCCGGATGAACTCCACCTCCGCCGGCCGGTAGGGCTTTCCGTCGGAATGGAATATATCGTGGAACCAGACGGCGGGCTGTCGGTCGACATAAGGTTTCTGCCACGAATCCCAAGGCAGATAGGTCTGCGATTTCCCCGCTACGAAGCCCCAATTAATCGCCCCTGTCTTGAACTGCTTGGCGATGGGAAGGATGTTCTGGAAGGTGCTGCCTAGCGGGCGCGCCATGTATTCGGTACAGATGATCGGCCTCCCGTAGGTTTCGAGCCACTTCACTTCCGCTTCAAATTTGGCTGGCGGGTCATAGTTGTGGAACGACGTGATGTCAGAGAGGCTCAGTTGTTCTTTCGCCATTGCCGAAAGCTTCTGTGGCGCCGCCGGATCCTCATGCCAGATGCCGCTTGTCAAAGGTTGTTGCGGGTCCACGGATCGCGCCCAGGCAAAGGCTTGCGGCAACAAGGCCAGCACGAGCTGAACCTTATTCGGCGGCTCTGACTTTCCATAGCTCGAACCATTCAGGTTGTCCGGCTCGTTCCACACGTCCCATGCAAGAACCCGGCGATCCTGTCCGAAGGCGCCGACGACGCCCTTCACGTACGCCTCCAGCCGCGGATACTGGGACTTGTCACTGAGCGCTTCCGCTCCCGGACTCTGTAACCAGCGTGAATTGTGAACCCCAGGCCGCGGCGGTGGTTGTGGTCCCAGGTGAGGAAACGGATCCCACACTGAATCGAAGAGAACGAAGACTGGCTTGATCTTGTGCCGGTCGCAGATCGAGAGAAAGGTATCGATCCGCTCCTTGAATCCTTCGCTGTCCTGCTTCCACAGCAGGTCATGCAGGAACACGCGCATGGTGTTCATCCCGATTTCTTGCGCCCAGCCTAATTCGCGATCGATCTCCTTCGTATCGAATGTCGCAGCCTGCCACATGTCCAATTCATTCTCGGCGTACGCCGGAAGATAATTGCTCCCTACGGGCCAGGGCTCTCTGGCGTACCACTGCGCCGCTTTCTCTTTCGACCATTGCCCCCTCGCTTGTGGCTGCTGCGCGCCGGGCGAAGCCGCCGCAATCAACAATGCGGCGGTAAAGAACAAGAAAAATGCTTTCTTCATGAGAGATGGATTACTGGTTCAAACTGAACTTAACGAGTATGTCAGTTTCCACTTCCACCGGCTGGCCGTTCAGCAATGTCGGACGATACTTCCACTGCAGAACAGCTTCGCGTGCGGCATTCACCAGTAGCGGGTGGCCGTGGACCAGGCGCAGGTTCTCGATCATTCCTTCTTTGCTGATGAGCGCAGTAAACTCGACCACTCCTTGAACCCGGGCTGCTTTTGCGGCGGAGGGATACACCGGCATCACCTTCCGGATGAGGTTCGATTCAATAATACTGCCCACGCGTACCGGTCCCCTCGGCTTCTCTGTTTTCGCGATGGTTGGAGGAAGCGGTGGTGGCTCTGGCACGGACCCCGCTGCGCCATATGGTACGCCGCGGATATCATCATTCTGTGTGATAAAGCCGGTGCTCAGGCTGATCAATGGCGCTTCCATCTCACTTACTTTATTGATCTGCTTCGGGATCTCGGCAGGTGCGTACAATATCTGCGGATGGAAGAGGCGACGGGTCACCACCGCGGCGCGCTTTATCGGCGCAGCCGCAGCCGCGAGGGGCGGCCGCGCCGGAGCGACTAACTCGCTCTTTAGCTGCGCCGACGGCAGTACCTGCGTGTAAACCAGGGGTAGTAGAATCAACGCGCAGATACCAGCAATCTGCAGTAAGAGAGACAAGACAAGCGTGTAAGTCTTCTTAGTGGGCTGGGTTTCATCCACGAAGGTCTGTTCAAACATCGCTTCAACCTCAGTTACTGCCTAAGACACCGAGGTCTCGTTCGATGTTCCCGCGCGGCTCGCAGAACTCAGCGCCTATGTGTTAAGCAGCAAGCCGACTGATCCAGCCAATTCGCGCGGTTCGCGAACCGTGATGTCCGGCGGGAAGGCCGCAAACGTTTCAGGCTGAAAACCCCATAAGACGCCGCAGCTTCGCACGCCTGCATTCCGTGCGGTCTGTACGTCTACCGCGCTGTCGCCGATCATGAGAGTTTCTTCCGGCCTCGCAGCACCCTCTTGCATGAGGGTAAGGATGCCAACCGGGTCCGGCTTCTTGCCCGCCAGGCTGTCGCCGCCATAGACGCGCATGAAGTAGTCTCCCAGTCCGAGCGCACCAATGATGTCGAAACTGATTCGCCCGGGTTTGTTCGTGAGAACGGCCAGCTTATGCTTTTCTGCGGCCAGTTCTTGAACCGACTCGCGAACCCCCGGATACAGCCGGGTATTCTCTATCGCATGCGTTCTGTAGAACTTCATGAAGTACTGCAGCGCAGACTCGATGAGCTCTTCGGTCGCATCGGGCCCCATCGCCCTCCGCACCAGCATCGCCACGCCATTCCCCACATAGGAACCGACAGTCTCTTCATCCAGCGGCGGAAGCCCGAAGTGCTCACGCGTAGCGTTGGTTGAGATCGTCAGATCCTTCTTCGAATTAATGAGTGTTCCGTCTAGATCAAAAATGAGTAGCAACTTTCATTGTCGCGTCATGCCTTTGACGGGACGACCGGGGCCGGCCGCGCTGCCGGCTCAGACCAAAGCTGCTTTAACTTTCCCCATTGCTGCGTGAAGGAGTCCTTCAGTTCGCGCGGCGCGATTTCTACCAGCGTTGCTGCCACCTGGCTGGCGTAGGGCAGCACGCGTGAGTTTTCGAGGTAGCTGGGCGCCGGGGACGGCGAGAATGCGATCAAAATGTTCGCAAGCACCGCCACCACCAGTACGCCCCGCAATAAGCCTGCTACGCCGCCCAGAAAGTGATTGAACCACGAAAGGCCGATCCATCTGAAGATCCGCGATAGCAGCGCCGCCACAAGCGACCCGAGTAGGACCACTGCAAGAAATATCGCGAAAAACCCCAGAATATTTGCGGCGGTCACCGAACTGATGTAAGGCGTCAGTTTTGCCGCGACCAGGCGATAGCACCAGAAGCCGGCGATGATGCCCGCAATCATCGCAATCAGCCCGACAACCACGCGTGCGAGCCCCGAGCGCAAGCCCGAGATGCCCGACATCAGAATCAGGAATCCCAAGGCAAGATCGAACCAGTTGAAACTCATTCTTTGTCAGCGAGCGTAGCCAGCATCCGCCCTGTTATGCGAGTATACGCCTCCTGGTATTTCTCGCTGGTCCTCTGGATAACCTCCTCGGGAAGCGCCGGGGCCGGCGGGCGTTTGTCCCAGGAAAGCGTCTCCAGGTAGTCCCGCACGTACTGCTTGTCGAAGGAGAGCTGCGGCCCTCCTGGCGAATAACTGTCTACCGGCCAGTATCGCGATGAATCCGGCGTCAAGACCTCATCTGCCAGCACCAGTTCGCCCGCGATGAAGCCGAATTCGAATTTCGTGTCCGCCAGGATGATCCCGCGCTCCTGTGTGTATCGGGCGGCCCTGTTGTAGATATTCAGGGTGTAATCCCTCAATTTTTCGGCCAGTTCCATCCCTAGCAGGTTCGCGACATAGGAGAACGACACGTTCATGTCGTGCCCGGTTTGCGCCTTGGTGGCCGGAGTGAAGATCGGTTCCGGCAACCGGTCTCCGTCCCGCAGGCCGGCCGGCAGCGGTATGCCGCACACCGTCCCATGCTCGCGATACTCCTTCCAGCCCGAGCCTGCCAGGTACCCTCTTGCGACACACTCTACTTGCACCATGTCGGCTTTCCTTACCAGCATGGAACGCCCTTTGAGTACCTTGCGGTAGGGCGCCAGTTCCTTGGGGTACTCGTTCACGTCCGCTGTCAGTAGATGCGATTGAACCGTCTTCCGCAAGAATTCAAACCAGAACAGCGACATCTGCGTCAGCACGCGTCCCTTGCACGGTATGCCGCTGCCTAAAATGCAGTCAAAGGCAGAGATGCGGTCTGAAGCGATAAACAACAGTGTGTCGCCTAAATCGTAAATGTCTCGAACCTTGCCGCGCGCCACCAGCGGCAACGGCAGCTTCGTATCGAGTATGACTTCGTCCCGGCACATTTAATCTGAGTATCCCAGAGGAGTTTCAACTGAACTGGTTTGGAAAAAACTCAGCGTGCAGGCAAGAATTGCCGGAGAATACCTGAAATTCCGCCGCAGGCCAGTCACTTAGCTCTTTGGCGTGTTGATTGCTTCCGTCAAAGTGGAAGGAGATCCTTGAATGAATGCAGATCAATTCGAAGGGAAATGGAAACAACTGAAAGGCGCGGTGAAACAGCGTTGGGGCAAGCTCACCGACGACGACCTTACTAAATTGAGTGGCAAAAAGGACGAACTGGTCGGCCGCATCCAGGAACGCTACGGGATCACCCGCGAGCAGGCCGAAAAGGAAGCGGACGAGTGGGCGGCGGCAACCGCCTCGGACTTGGACAAGCCGGGTCTCGGGGCGCATGCTGGCCGCCGCGGCTAAACGGATCGAATACTATTTCGGGCGGTGCTGCCACGTTGGCAGTTTCCGCCCTTTTTTTGTCTGCCGATAAACTATGGACGATGGATGCCGCGTTTCGCTTTGCACTGTGCAATGAACTCTTCCAGGGTGTCTCTCTGAGGCAAACATGCGAAGCGGTTCGCCGGCTCGGGTATGCCGGTCTGGAGATCGCGCCCTTCACTCTCGCCGACGATCCGGTTGCGTTGCCCCGGTCCGCCCGGCACGAAATTCGCGCCATCATTGCCGAATCCGGCCTCTCATTCGCCGGGCTGCACTGGTTGCTGGCGGCGCCTGCCGGTATGCACGTGACGACACCCGACGAGGCTCTGCGGCGGCGTTCCTGGAACTACTTGCGTCACCTCGTCGATCTGTGTGCCGATCTCGCAGGCAATAACGCGGGGCACAATGGAGTCATGGTCTTTGGCTCGCCCAAGCAGCGTTCTACCACCGGCGGCATCGATCGCGAGGATGCGATTCGAATCTTCACCGCCGAATTGGCGCGCCTCGCTCCGCACGCGGAACAGCACGGCGTGACGATTCTGGTCGAAGCCTTGCCCGCGGATCAAAGCGATGTGATCAACTCTCTGGCCGAAGCTGTCCATATTGTGAAACAGATCGGCAATCCCGCGGTCCAAACCATGTTTGACGTCCACAATGCCGTGAATGAAGACCTCGCGCATGCAGATCTCCTCGAGAGGTATTTCCCCTTCATCCGCCATGTGCACGTGAACGAGGTCGACGGCCGCGAGCCCGGCTCGGGCTCGTACGATTTCGCCGCCCTGCTTACTCGTCTCGACAAACTCAAATACTCTGGATGGATTTCGTTGGAAGTGTTCGATTTCAGCCGTGATGCCGGTGAAGTCGCAAGCCGCGCTTTGTCGCATCTCAAATCGTCACTGCCGGCTGCAACCGTTTCTCAAACCATATGAATCGTTACATTGTTACAGGCGGCGCGGGCTTCATCGGCTCTGCGCTCGTGAGAGGATTGCTGGCGCAAGGCGGCCGGGTCCACGTCATCGATAACCTCTCCACCGGTAATCTGGACAATCTCGAAGATATTGCCGACCAGATCACCGTTCATGAGTTCGACATTTGCGATTATGACCGGATCGCGCCCGTGATTGCGGGCGCGCAACGCGTCTTCCACCTCGCCGCTCTGCCATCGGTTCCGAAATCGATTCTCGATCCCGTGCCGAGCCACCAAAGCAACATTGACGGCACTTTCAACGTATTTCGAGCTGCCGCCGAGGGGAAGGTAGGGCGCGTTGTCTATGCGGCCTCTTCCTCTGCCTACGGCGACACTCCTGCGCTGCCAAAAGTAGAGACCATGACGCCGCAGCCCAAGTCTCCCTACGCGCTCCAGAAGCTCGTAGGTGAGTACTACGCCGCCATCTTCTCCGAGTGTTTCAACCTCGAAACGGTGTCGCTGCGCTTCTTCAATGTCTTCGGCCCGCGCCAGGACCCGACGAGCGTCTACTCCGGCGTTCTCTCGATCTTTCTCACCTGCCTGATTGAGCGCCGCAGTCCCACCATCTTCGGCGACGGAGAGCAGTCGCGTGACTTCACCTACGTTGAAGACGTGGTCAAGCTTCTGCTGAAAGCGTCTGAAGCGCGCGGCGTATCGGGCAAGGTGTTTAACGCAGGTAACGGCGGCCGCTACACGCTCAACGAAACATGGCGCCTGCTGCAGAAACTCGAGGGCGTCAACCTGCCGGCTCAATACGGGCCGCCTCGCGCCGGCGACGTGCGGGATTCCCAGGCCGATACCACGGCCGCGGTCCAGGAACTTCGCCACGCCCCTCAATTTACCTTCGAGCAGGGGCTTCGCCTGACTCTCGATTGGTATCGTGCCGATGTCGCTCGCAAGCAGGGCCGCGTGGCCGCAGGCGCGAATCTCGTTTCGTAATCACCTGCGCTGCGACCGAAGGAAACTGTGAACGATTCATTTCGCCTCGGAAACGACGGCATCTATCGCTGCGATGCGTTTCAGCAGTTCGTTTGGCAAAAACACGGTTTTGGAACTCGCGCCGCCAATCCCGATGACTGCGTGACGCTTCGCCAGATCCATTCCAACCAGGTGGTAAACGCCAACGGCTTGAAAGACCGCGAGAGGGAGGGCGACGCGCTCGTGACAGACCTCATCGGCAG
This sequence comes from Acidobacteriaceae bacterium, assembly GCA_019233755.1. Lineage (GTDB taxonomy): Bacteria > Acidobacteriota > Terriglobia > Bryobacterales > Bryobacteraceae > Bog-105. The sequence goes on from JAFAMD010000065.1 coordinate 30,966, forward strand.
AAGCATAGCCATCCGGACCGCCGATTGCGTCCCTATCCTGCTTCTCGATTCCCGCACTCGTGCCGTGGCTTCGATCCATGCCGGCTGGCGTGGCACGGTTGGCGAAATTGCGAAGCGCACGCTCGAAAGAATGGAGGAAGACTTCGAATCCGACCCCGCCGATGTATACGCCGCGATCGGCCCCTGCATTCGCGCCTGTTGTTACGAGGTTGGTTCCGAAGTCGCAGATCAGTTTGAACCGGATCTTTCAAATACGTACTCAATTAAGCCGGGAAAGCGAACGGTAGATCTCGCTGGGGCGAACCGGCGCCAGTTGCTTGCTACGGGCGTTGGCCCGGAGCATATCTTCGATTGTGGTCTTTGCACCACATGCCTCTGCGAGCAGTTCTTCTCCTACCGCCGCCAGCCCGAGCATCCCGGCCGCATGCTGTCCGCCATCGCGCGCCTCGGCTGACCTGCTTTTTCCCAGCTAACGAAACCGCCAGTGTGGTAGTCTCCTTCGCGGACCCCTAAGAAGGAGAAATCGATGGATCGTAAAGCGAAGGCTCAATGGCGTGGTGACTTGATGTCCGGCACGGGCACTATCTCAACGGCGAGTGGTGTCCTTTCAAACTCTCAGTACTCGTTCAAGACTCGTTTTGAGCAAGGCATCGGAACGAATCCGGAGGAACTGCTTGCCGCCGCCCATGCCGGCTGCTTCTCCATGGCCCTCTCGCTCATGCTTCAGAACGAGGGACTGAAGGCCGACAGCATTGAAACAACCTGCACGATTTCACTCGAAAAGGAAGGCGAAGGGTTCGCCATCAAGCGAAGCCATCTCGATTTGAAAGCCAAAATTCCCGGCGCTTCGGAAGAGGCGTTTCAGCGGGCCACGCAAGCCGCCAAGGAGGGCTGCCCGGTATCGAAACTCTTCGATACCGAGATTACTCTGAACGCGCAGCTCGAAAAGTGACGCTGCCGCCTAATCGTCATCGTGCTGGGATGCCAGTGCCGTGACGACGGTCAGATCTTCAAGCGTCGTCACATCGCCTGTTACGCCATTGCTGGCAATGATCTCGCGCAGCAGCCTGCGCATGATCTTTCCGCTGCGCGTCTTCGGCAGCGCATCAGTAAAGCGAATTTCCTCCGGCCGCGCGAACGGGCCAATCTCATGCGCCACCCATTGCCGTAATTCCTTGCCGAGTGCCGTGTGGTCCCAATCGCCCTTCTTGAGCGTCACGAAAGCGCACACCGCTTGCCCGGTGATCTCATGCGGCTTGCCGACTACCGCCGCTTCCGCCACCGCCGGATGATGCACCAGCGCGGACTCGATCTCCATTGTGCTCAGCCGGTGGCCGCTCACGTTCATGACATCGTCAACGCGACCCAGCACCCAGATGTAGCCGTTCTCGTCCCGCCGTGCCGCATCGCCTGTGAAATAAGCTCCGGGCACGCGTGACCAGTATTGCTCCTCAAAACGCTTCGGGTCGCCCCAGATCGTCCGTACCATGCTCGGCCATGGCTCGCGGATAATCAGGAAGCCTTCACGGTTGTCCCCTACCGGTACTCCCCGCGTGTCGACAATATCAGGAATGATGCCGGGCAGCGGCAGCGTCGCCGATCCCGGTTTCAGCGGCACTACGCCCGGCATGGGAGCAATCATGATCGCTCCAGTCTCTGTCTGCCACCAGGTATCCGCAATCGGGCAGCGCCCTTTCCCGATCACGCGGTGAAACCACTCCCACGCCGCCGGATTAATCGGTTCTCCCACAGATCCCAACAGCCGCAAACTCGAGAGATCGTGCGCTTCAGGCCACTTATCACCTTGCCGGATCAACGCGCGAATCGCCGTCGGGGAAGTATAGAAGACCGTCACCTTGTACTTCTCGACGATCTGCCAGAAACGATCGAACGCCGGATAATCGGGCGCGCCCTCATACATCACGACGCTCGCACCCGCAGTCAGCGGCCCATAGACCACGTAACTGTGGCCGGTCACCCAGCCCACGTCCGCGGTGCACCAGAAAACGTCGTCTTCCTGCAGATCGAAGACCCACTTCATCGTCATCGACGTCTGCAGCAGGTACCCAGCGGTGGTGTGCAGGATGCCCTTCGGCTTGCCCGTGGTGCCGGAAGTGTAAAGTACAAACAGCGGATGCTCCGAATCCAGTTCTTCTGCCGGGCATGTCTCTGCCATCTGCACGAGTTGCGCGCCTGAAAACTGCTCATCCTGCTCATGCCACCAGAGGTCGCGGCCTTCCTTCCTAGGAATCGCCGAACCGGTGCGCCGGTAGACGATCACATTCCGTACGTCCGGGCATTCCAGCAAAGCTTCGTCCACGGCATCCTTCAGCCGGACTTCCTTCCCGCGCCGCCAGCCTCCGTCCGCGGTGATAACTACCCAGGCATCCAGGTCCTGTATGCGTGCCTTCAATGCCTCTGCCGAGAATCCGCCGAACACAACACTGTGCGGGATGCCCAGCCGCGCACATGCCAGCATCGCGATGACGGCCTCCGGAATCATGGGCATGTAGATGACCGCGCGATCGCCCGTTTTGTATCCCAACTGCCTCAGAATCGTTGCAAAACGCGAAACCAGCCGCTGCAGTTCCTCGTACGTGATGATTCGCTGATCGCCCGGCTCGCCTTCCCAGATGATGGCCGGCTTTGTTTTACGTTCGCTGGCCGCATGCCGGTCCACGCAGTTGTAACAGGCGTTGATCTTGCCACCCGTGAACCACTTGGCATTCGGCGGATCCCATTCGAGCGTCTGCGCAAATGGACGGAACCACGCGAGTTCCTGTGATGCCAGCTCAGACCAGAATTTTGGGGGGTCTTGCCGGGCGCGATCGTATAGCTCGCGATACGCGTCCATGCCTTTCACGTTGGCACGTGCCACAAACTCTGCGCTTGGAGGATAGATTTTGAGGTCGCTCATGCGAAGTCGGCGTTACTGCGGCCAGTGTAACGCAGCCATGGTCAAGCTGCGTTAGGCTTGTAGCGAAGCAACTCTATGGGCATTCAACTCGGCCGGCTGCTCATTCTGCTGGGCCTCTTCCTGGTAGCAGCCGGCGTGGTTGTTCTCATTGTGAACAGGCTCAACCTGCCGCTCGGCCGCTTGCCCGGAGACGTGGTCTATCGCGGCAAGAACACAACCGTCTATTTCCCCTGGGTCACCTGTCTGCTTCTGAGCCTCTTGGGAACCGTGCTGCTCTGGCTTTTCAATCGGCGCTAAGGCCCGTGCTGTATCGGCTCAATGTACAGAGCCGATTTTATCCAGCGGCCAGAAAACGAAGACAGCTCTGCCATAGATCAGGTTGCGCGGCACGAATCCCCAGGCGCGGCTGTCATTCGACGAGGTGCGATGATCGCCCAACACAAAATAATCGTTCGGAGGGACGACGGTTGGCGGGTAAGGCCGGTCATCACGATACTCGGGCGGCACGTAATTTTCCGGCAGCTTCTTTCCGTTTAAGATCACATATCCGTCTTCGACTGCCACGGTATCGCCCGGCAGTCCGATTACGCGCTTGATATACGATTTCGTCGTGTCGTCCGGGTACCAGAACACTACCGTATCGCCCCGCTTGATATCGCCTAGTCCGAACTTATAGCTGAACTGGTTGATGAACAACCGCTCCTGATCGTAGAGACTCGGCATCATGCTCGTGCCTTCTACCTTTACAGGACGGTAAAGAAACAAGATCACCAGAACGGCTATGAGGACTGAGAGCATCAGGTCCCGCAGCCATGCCATCGTCGCGATCATTGCCGATCGCGGGTGCTCATTACTCTGTCCCTGTCCAGATATGCCCAGCGGTGCCTGGATTTCCGGCACCACGCCTGGTCCGGGCACACTGATTTCGGATGCCGGGTCGCTCATAAACTACAGACGCTTACTTATAGCTTACTAATTGAATACACTGGTACTGTGCCGCAGCCGAGAAGGCGCGGATGCATCGGTCCAGGTTTTTGGACGGGCGTCAGAAGTTTTTGGTTGCCCCGCAGGGCGTTTCGCTGCTTAGCGGCGAGTCAATTCGCGTTCGGCCCGGAGCCAGTCTTCTTCAGCAAATCCATGGACGTAGCCGCGAGCTGCAAAATAGGAATAGGATAATTTCGCAATTTCTTCGTGGGCCGGGCTTTTCGCCGGCTGTGCACTGACAACGGCCGCAGCGGCTTTCACCACGGGCTCCACTTCGACAACCGCGGGTTCGGCAACAACTGGCGAGTTGGTTTTGTGATGGTGCTTCACTGTTCCTGTTTCGGCGGGATCGGCTTTCTTCGTCTTGGAAGACCTTGCAGCGCGCGGCTTGGCAGGCACTTCTGCTGCAACGCTGACTTCGGGCGTCGCGGCAACCGTCGCATCCGCGGTTTTACGTGTCTTTTTCGAAGATTTAGTAGACTGCATGGGGTATTTTTAGCACACCGGAACAAGTTTGTCAGTATTTGTTTTAACTTCTCGGTCTTGGCCTGATCTGCAGCCCGCCGCCGGTGTCTCCGCTCGCCGTCCCGTTATAATTAGCGAAAAGTGTATCCGAGCCACAGACGACCGCTGCCATTCACTCGCGTATTGGCACTCCTCTGTCTGTTTGGGCTGCTGGTCGCTTCCTTCGCGGCGCCCATTCACAAGCATGACCCTGGCCAGGAAGCTAATTGCTGCCTCTGCCACGTTGCTGATCAAGCCCCCGTCGTCGCCATTCGGAGTGACGCTGGAAGGCCCTATGCTCCGCTGCAATTCTGGATCATCGCGGCCACTACCGCGTTTGCCCTTGGAGATGTTGCCAAAACGCTGCAGATCCCTCGTGCGCCCCCGCAACTCCTTTCTTCCTTCTAGTTTTTAGTTGGCCGGCCGACCGCTTCTCCATCAGTCTGCGGCCTGAAGTGCGCACGAAAGGGTTTTACTTTGAATCGATTGTTGAATTGGCTGCTGCCGGCCGCGTTACTCGTGCTGGGCGCCACCTTGTTGTTTGGCGAATCGGCCTTTCAGGCCACCGGCAACGGCGGAACGTTGCTTGGGACGGTTACGGACCCGACCGGGGCCGTCGTCGCGAATGCTGAAGTTAGTATCAGCAACCCTGTTATCGACTACCGGCAATCCGTTAAGACAGGCGCGGACGGCACGTTCCGTCTCATCAATATTCCTCTCAATCAGTACCATCTCGAAATTACACTCGCCGGATTCCAGACCTACACGCAGCACATTCCGCTGCATACGCAGGTCCCCGTCGAAGTGAACGCGAAGCTCACGCTCAGCAGCGCCACGCAAACAGTGGACGTCCAGGCGTCCACTGACCTCATCGAAAACGTACCGGCCGGGCATACCGAGGTGAACCAGACTCTTCTTCAAAACCTCCCCGTATCCGGTACAGGCCAGGGCCTGAGCGACGCGGTTACACTCAGTTTCGGCGGCGTCGTTGCCGATTCAAACGGCTTTTTCCATCCACAGGGCGACCACGGCGAAACCACTTACGTAATCGACGGCCAACCTATAGGCGATCAACAAAACAAGGTCTTCTCGACGCAGATCCCCTCTAACGCCTTCCAATCGCTTGAACTCGTCAGCAGTGCGCCCAGCGCCGAGTATGGCGGTAAGACCAGCCTCATCGTCAACACGGTTACGCGTTCCGGTCTGGGGCAGAAGCCCACTGCAAGTTTCGACACTTACTACGGCTCATTTGGAACTATCGGTGAAGATGCGACCTTTGGCATCGGCGGAGCAAAATGGGGCAATTTTCTGGTGCTTGATTCCAGTCGAAGCGGGCGCTTTCTTGATAGCCCCGAATTCACGCCCTTCCATGACAAAGGAAACACCGAAAATATCTTTGACCGGCTCGATTATGATCCCACCGGTCGCGATGCGTTGCATCTGAATACTTTCCTCGCGCGGAACTGGTTCCAGATTCCGAACACCTACGATCAACTGCAGCAGGACCAGCGCCAGCAGGCCAAGACTCTCGATCTCGCGCTGGGGTACCAGCACACCTTCAATCCCAACACCCTGCTGACAGTGAATCCTTTCGTTCGCGAAGATCACATCGGTTACTATCCGAGCGACGATCCGTTTAACGATACGCCCGCCACCATCAATCAGGACCGCCACCTGACGAACTGGGGCACGCACGCCGATCTGTCTTACGCCAACAGCGTGCATAACATCAAAGTCGGCACGGAGCTGATGCAGACGCGGCTTGGCGAGAACTTTGGATTAGGAATAACGGACCCTGCATTCAATCCGGTCTGCCTGACTACTCAGGGGGCTGCAGTCACTACGCCCTCACTGGTCAATCCAAATGCTTGCGCTGGTCTTGGCTACCTTACGAATCCGAGCCTCATGCCCGGCTTGATTCCATATGACCTCACTCGTGGCGGTGCGCTGTTCCAGTTTCACGACACCGGCAATATCAATCAGGAAGCGGTCTACGCGCAGGATCAGATCACTATCCGGAATCTGACCCTCAACCTTGGCCTTCGCTGGGATAATTACGACGGCATCACGCACGACAATCTGTTTCAGCCCCGCGCCGGATTCTCCTATCTGATCAAGCCCATCGGTACGGTGATCCGGGCGTCGTATGACCGAACCATGGAAACCCCCTACAACGAGAACCTGCTGCTGTCGAGCACAACCGGCGCGGGCGGTTTGGCCTCCAACGTGTTTGGCGCATACGGCAGCACACCCTTGCGTCCGGGGCATCGCAACCAATACTCCACCGGTCTTCAAAAAGCAATCGGCAAATACCTGCAGATCGACGCCTCGTATTTTTGGAAGTACACGAAAAACGCGTTCGATTTCGACACGCTGTTTAATACCTCGATCGCATTCCCCATTGAATGGCGCGAGTCTAAGATCGATGGCGTGTCAGTGCGTTTGTCCACATCCAACCTCCACGGATTCATGGCGTACACGACTCTGGGTCACACACGAGCTCGGTTCTTCGGCCCGGAGAATGGCGGGCTCGTTTTCAACTCGCCTCTCGATACCGGTGTTTTCCGCATTGATCACGACCAGGCGTTTCAGGAGACCACCTATCTTCGTTATCAACATGGCAAAGATGGTATGTGGGCGATGTTGACATGGCGTTTCGATAGTGGCGAGGTCGCGGGTTCCGTCACTGATCTCGCCGATGCGCTGGCGCTAGATGCCGCCCAACAGGCTGCTATCGGATTCTATTGCGGCAGCGACGCTGCCACTGTCTATAACCACATCTCGTCGTGCTCGGCAAATTACGGCGCCACCCGTCTGGTCATTCCAGCCGCTGGCACATACAACGCGGACCACAACCCTCCGCGTATTGCTCCGCGCAACATCTTGGATGTCGGTGTTGGCACCGACAATCTGTTTCACAAGGAAAGGCTCAAGACAACTCTGAAATTCACGGTAATGAACATTACCAACGTCGACGCGTTATATAACTTCCTCTCGACCTTCAGTGGCACTCATTTTGTCGAGCCTCGAACTTACCAGGCCGCTCTGGGCTGGGTTTTCTAGAAGCGGCCGGCCACTGGCCGGTAATTGTTTCTGAGGTGCTCAACCCCTGGGAATTCAGTATCTTTGAAGTGCCTCTCAACGTTACGGAAGTCCGATGACAGAATCATGAATCTGGAAGCCTGAGGTGTGCGTCAAAACGCAGGGAGTTCATGAAACCTGTTAACCTGCTCCAGTCTTGGGGGAAAGTGCTATCGGGAAGAATCCCGATGCTGTCCATCGAGATAACCCGCGAGTGTCCCCTCCATTGCCCTGGATGTTATGCCTATGGGGATTCTCATTTGGGCGAAGGCGGAATCAATCTTCGCAGCGTGAGCGATTATCGAGGCGATGCTCTGGTCGGCGGCATTCTTCGCCTCGTCGAGGAGCATCAGCCTCTTCAGTTATCGCTCGTCGGCGGCGAACCGCTGATGCGCCATCGTGAATTGAGCCGCGTCCTGCCGGAGCTCGATCGCCGCGGGATATATACGCTGATTGTGACCAGCGGCGTGATCCCTGTTCCACACGAGTGGAGACGGCTGCCCATGATTACTGTGGCTGTGTCTGTTGATGGCAATCCGGAGGATCACAACGTCCGTCGTGCACCTGCCACTTACGATCGCATTCTGCGCAACATTGAAGGGCAGAAAGTCAAAATTCACTGGACCGTGGTGCGCAAAAATATCGAACAGCCCGGCTACATGGATCGCTATCTCGATTTTTGGAGTGCCCGGCACGAAGTCGATCGCATCTGGGTGAGCGTCTATACGCCGCAGATCAACGAGGAATCCGCTGAACGACTGACACCGCAGAACCGGACGCAGCTTGCTGAATACTTCAATCGCGTGGCGGGCCGCTATCCGAAGCTCACCATGCACAAAGGGCTGATGGATGCATTTCTGGAGCCTCCGACCTCGCCCGCCAGTTGCATGTTTGCGAAGCTATCGGTGAACTATACAGCGGATCTCCGCACTCGGGTCGAGCCATGTGTTTTCGGCGGCGCGCCGGATTGCGCGGAGTGCGGTTGCTCCATGAGCATGGGTATGCATTGGCTCGGCGAGTACAAACTGGTTGGTCCGCTGCAGGCGAAGCACTTGATTCGCGGTTCCCTCGCCGTCGGACGGTTCGCGAACCGCCTGTTGGATCGCGGCGAAGGACTGCGCTGGTCGGCTCCTGCGGCCGTTAATCGCGCAAACGACCTCGTTCAAATCGAACGGTAGGGAGAGGACAGCTCCTAACCCGTTGTTGAAGGCCAGGAGCCCACTTGTCTGATATCGGCAATTAAGCGCGAGTAAGGTGCAGGTCCTACACGCCGGGAATCCGCGACGCAGCCTAATGAGATTATTTCTGCGGGGCCTTCATGGTCGACGCCACTCGGCGAAGTCGGGCAAGAACCTCCTGCTTTTCGAGATCTAGGACATTAGATTTGCCATCGAGATCGTACTTGCGGATGGTCATGTATTGGTCTTCCAAGTAGTAGTCGAGGTCATTGGCAAGTGAATTGAATTCCCTTATGTATGCGGAGACGATGTATCGATGCTCGCTGTAGTGAGATTCTCCCGGTCCCCAAATGTAATCTGCAGTGACGAATATGGGCCAATGTGAAAGCGAGGGTTCTGTCCAAAACGTGTACTGGCTTTGATTCGAGACCGTCATATTTGACGACGCGAAAAGATCATCAAGCTCGGTCCCCGTGCCAGGCCGGAGTAAGGCAAGATGGATTTCCCAGCCACTCACGCCGCCACCTGCGGCCGAAAAAAGAAGAGCTGATGTGTCCTTGTCCAGTTCGACTACCGCCAGAGAAGGGTCCCTACCGAAGTCCTTCGGAGCGATATAGCACTGGCGATCTGGTGGCGGATCCAGGCAGACCGACGCAGGGCCCTTCGACGAAAAGCCGTCATCATCGAGCTGAGGTTTTGCGATCTCAACCCGGCGTCCCATGAAGCTGCTAGCCGACTGGGCAGGCAGCAGCCCCCATCCCACGACTAAATAACAAACGGGAATCGCGAGGATTGCTCTCGCTACTCGGCGGCTGCGCTGCATCTCGCCTCTAGGCGCATCGGTCCGAAATTGCATTGCACGGGGATCACACCATCCTACAAACCTTTTCTTCCAGGATCTACGAAAGGCGCTACGGAGAGAAAACACGTTATCGCTGAGTGTCTCACGCTGCGAAACCGAGCGGCACTTCTCCGGTCTCGGCACCTCACGAGCACGTATGGCCGATTATCAACGGCACCTGCGGGAGCTAGGGAATTCGATCCCTACCAGTTCCCATCTGTACGCTTGTAGGCATCCCTTGCCGAATACCGGCAGCAATCTCAATTGATATTCCGCTCGTGTGTCCGGCGCCGCGCTCGTTGCGTCTGGGCGTAACAAAAATGTCTGACGGCTCAAGATCCGACATGGAACGATGCTCACCGAGACCCTCCATCCATGTTCGTCTGCCTCGATGTGTATACGCGATAAGATGAGCGCGAATAGCCGTTATGAAACAAAGATTTGATGTACCTGCCGATCTACGGCCCTCGCTAGACGTTTTGATCGTTGAAAACGATCCGGCTTCTGCATATCTCACAAAAGAAGCGTTCCGTGAGGCTGGCAAGACCGAAGGAATCCAGTCGGTCCCGGATGGTGACGAAGCCCTCGCACTTCTACGTCGAGAAGGAAAATATGCCAATGACCCGTACCCGGATTTAATTTTTCTCGACCTTCATTTGCCTAAAAAATCCGGCCTGGAGGTTCTGGCAGAGCTGAAATCGAATCCGAGACTGACATCCGTTCCGGTCGTCATCATATCCGGCTCTGATAACCCAGATGAGATCCGCCGTGCCTATGAACTCCATGCCAGTTGTTATATTCGAAAACCCAACGATCTGGAAGGCTTTCTTCGGTTCATCCAAATCTCCTATGATTTCTGGGGCTCTGTAGTAACCTTCCCACCCAAACCGAAATTCGCCGAGGCACGTTAACGGGAACTCCGATGATGTGACTTGACCGTTTCGAGGAACTGACTTATGCTGCTTCGGCCCGTCGGTGCTCGTGATGCAAACGGTCGAGAATCGGTTGGCAGTCGCGCCTCCGGGGTTTCAATCAATGCCTACATTGATGCTGCCAGCGTTGTTATTCGTGCAGAGAATGCGGTGTTCACCGCTGCCACGCTCGACATTGCGGCAACAGGGCACATCCACGTGCAGCGAAAGAAATAAGTGCGTCGTCCTGTACTGATTCTGCGCCTGAGAACACGGCCCGGTTAGCGGCCAATCGGCCCTGATCAGAAAAGACGGTCGGATTGATATACTTCCCCGGGTATGCCTCCGGAGACCCAGTCTTTGCTCGAATTCATCGATGCAATGAAAAGCCAGGGAGCACCCGATGAATTCGTGGTAGCCCTCCTCCGGCAGAACGGCTGGTCGGAAAAGCGCATTTACCAGGCGTTCAGCGCCTGGTATGAGGCGCGAACCGGACGAGCAGTCCCGAACGGAGGAGGGCGGATTGAGGCCGCGAAGGATGCATTTCTCTACCTGCTGGCCTTCATCACGTTAGGCATCTGGGCCATCGAGCTCGGAGCTCTGTTGTTCACGGCAATCGACCGAACTTTCCCCAATGCGGCTTTGGACTACTCGAACTCCGCATGGGCGACCAGAAGTGTGGCAAACGAACTGGCGAGCATCATAGTAGCGTTTCCCTTATTTCTTCTGGTAACTCGGGGCATCGTGCGTGCCATTGAGCGGCAGCCGGAGCGCCTCGAAAGCTCGGTCAGAAAGTGGCTTACTTACATTGCATTGGTAATCACTGCTAGCACCGTTATCGGAGATACGGTTACATTTCTCGCGTACTTTCTTCGCGGTGATCTGAATACGCGATTTGTCTTGAAAGTCTTGACAGTTCTATTGATTGCCGGTGGAGTGTTTGGATACTATCTTGATTCGCTACACCGCGACGGGACCTCCTCAGTTCGAAACCGATTGTTTGCCGCCGCCGCGCTGGTGATAGTGGCGTTCAGCATTGTCGTGGGATTCTTACAGATTGGATCACCCGCTGTACAGCGTTCCGCGTCGGCAGATGCCCGCCGGCTGTTTGACATCTCTTCCCTTGCTGAGGGACTGCATAAGAGATGGCAGAACCTCGGAGACAAAGAATTCGTGCTGCCCGCAAGTCTCGAGGATGCGAGGAAAGCGGGTCTCGAAACTAATGCCAGCATCCTCGATCCTGTGAGCGGCAGGGGTTATGAGTACACCCCGTTGGGGGGAACCTCCTATCGCTTGTGCGCAAGGTTCTCCCGTCCTAGCCCAGCCGATGTTCCAGGTGAGTGGCGCCATCCCGCCGGGAACGCGTGCTTCACTCTGGACGCGAGCAGAAACGTCGAAATAGTGCAGCCAGCGTGGTGAACAGGCGCGTCTCCCGTCCCACAAACCCGCATTCGCGCGGACGTCTCCATCTACCGTAGCCTCCTACAATAGTCACCATGCCAGTGCATTTGAAGTTGATCGACGTCAACAGCGCCTTCTGCCCTAAATGTCTAGGGGAGGCAGTCAAAACCAAATGAAAGTAGGAATTCTCGGTACAGGCGCAATCGCCAATAAACACGCGCAGGCATACCGGAACATCGGCTTTCAGGTCGTCGCCTGTTCAAACAAAACGGAATCGCGCGGGCGCGAATTTGCAGATCGCTGGGGCGCGCTGTTCGTTCCCGATTCGGAAGAGCTCTGCCGGTATCCGGGCCTCGATTTCATTGACGTCTGCACTTTCCCCGATTCCCACCTGCGTCCCGTCGAAATCTGCGCAGAAATCAAGCGGCCGGTTCAGCTTCAGAAACCGATCGCCACAAATCTTGCGGAAGCGCGCCTCATGATCGATCTGGCTCGCGATGCCGGCATTGCCTTGGGCGTCATGAGCCAGCACCGCTTCGATGATGCCACCATCTTTCTGTGGCGTGCTTTTGCTGCCGGCCGTCTCGGCAAGCTGCTGCAGGCAGACGCCTATGTCAAATGGTTCCGCAGCGACGACTACTATTCACGTCCTATCAAGGGGAGTTGGCATACCGAAGGCGGCGGCGCGCTCATCAATCAGGCGATTCACCAGGTAGACGTGCTTCTCTATCTCATGGGGCCCGTTGCGCGGGTTAGCGGCATCTGGCAGTTGGGTGCACGCCACCGCATCGAGTCGGAAGACGTTGTGAACGCGCTGCTCTCTTATAGCTCCGGCGCCACTGGTGTCATTCAGGCTTCCACCGCATTTTGGCCCGGCTACACCGAGCGAATTGAAATTCACGGGACAAAGGGCTCCGCGATCATCTCCGGTGACCGCCTCACAGCCTGGGATGTGCTCGACGACGAACACGCTAATGCAGCCGATCCCGCTCCTCTCGCCCAAAACGTCGCCTCCGGCTCTTCTGATCCAATGGCGATCGGGGTCACTACCTTCGAACGCCAGTTTTTGGATTTCGCCGAAGCGATTAAAACTGGACGCAAGCCGCTCGTCGACGGCGAGGAAGGATATCGCGCTCTCGAAGCGGTGCTGGCGATTTACCAATCTTGCCGTGAGCAGCAGCCCGTACGTCTGGCTTAATAACGCGCGTACGAACTTGCCAGTTTGCTCGAGTACCTACGTGGAGGCGGCGTATACTTTGGTGCCGTAGTTAAGGCTGGCGTACCAGTCGCCCCGGCCTTGCGGCGTCAGGTCCATGAAGTGCCAGATGGGAGCGAGCAGGTCGATGCCGCGCTCGGGGATGTCTGGGGCCATCCGAGGATGCGCGGTGTAGAAGTGGCGCAAGGTATTATCAGCGTCGCGAGTGAAAACGGAAATGGTGGAGTCCTGATGCCCTTCGTGATCTTCGCTGCCGAAGTCATACTTGAATGTACTGTTCCCAGCACTGAGGAGTCGCAGCTTGTCCCAGCCGCGCGCACGAGCGTGGGCGCGCAGAGCGGGGATATCGGCGGCCGCGACGATGGCAAAGTCGAGATTCTGAGCGAGGTGATGGGCTACACCGTTGGCGCCGTCGAGCCAGGCAGTGCACATTGGGCAAGGCTTGGTCTGCCGTTTTCCGTACATCAAGTGATAGATGATGAGCGAACGATTGGGCTTGGTAAAGAGTTCGCTGAGCCGGACGGTGCGCACGGGCGCGTCGTCAGCATTGAGGTCCCGCGGCCCCTCTTCAAACTGATAGTCCTGGATAGGAGCGCCCTGCGGGAGATGGCGGCGCAGCTCAGCGACGTGTTCGCGCTGGCGCATCAGCTCGATCTCGGCAAGGCGAAGCTCCTCGCGCTTGGCTCGATACTCGGATGATTCGTTAGTTAAATTGGTTTGCCGAAACGTTCCGTCAACTGTTGTGTGTACCATGAGTTATTCTCTCCACGCGTTCATTTTCTCTCGCGGAAGGAGGAGAAGCTAGTGGCGTGTTAGCCGGCCACCTGCTCGAGCGTGGCCTCTGAATTCTCAGGAGGTCCGGAGAGGGCTGGTTAGTGGGCTATGCTTCAATGTCAGTAACACCGACAATAGAGCCAAATGAATTTGGGCATAGAAAGAGACCACAGGTGCGTCCAGAATCGACGGGCGGAGTACCGTTCCCAAGGTGCTAGTATTTGCCACCAAACGGCAATCCGGCACGTTCAGATTGCGGAACGCGGACTGCGAGCAGAAATCGGCGTTAGCGGCAAGGCGATCCTTACGACACAGCAACACGGTCGCGACTGACGGTTCGCGGCCGGGTCACATCAACCGGGCTTAGACCTCGCGCGGTACAGAATTCCCTGTACTTCTCGGCAATGGATAGCCAATCCTCATGGGCCAGCGTGCGTCCTTCACGATCTATGTATTCCAGAGCTCCCTGCACGAGAAATAGAATCTCGGACTTGTCTTCCAGTATCAGCGTGTGAACTGACCCAGGCGTTTCCTGAACGATATCGCCAGTGCGCGAAACCCACTCGTGCTCTAGATACCGCCATGCTCCATTGATGGTGTAGGCCATGACAGAGCCATAATGCCGGTGAATGCCGAGATTACCACCCGCTGGGCCACGCAATTTCACGATCCACTGTCCGGTTGTTGGGTCAGCCTGGATGAGCTGTACTTCGCATCCACTCTGGCCGTACGAGAACCAAGGGGTATCATTCGCAGGAATGTATTGCGCGTCAAAAGCATTGGCCTGCATATTCTTCCTTTCCCAACGTACGAAATCCAACATACTATATCGGCCTTTCACTCGTTTCGGGGGCGTCGGCTCAGTTTTGAGCTAGACACGAAGGCGAAGGACATTGTTTCTAAACGTCATACGATTTTGGACGTTACGCCATTGGCATCAAGTTGCCGTGTCACGTGGTATGCGCGGACGCGTCATTCAGATCAATATCTCGCGCGGCGGTCTACCGAAAACTCCGGTTGCATGTGCCGAAATCGGACCGCTGGGTATCCTCGGCGATGAGCATCGCCACAAATCTCACGGCGGTCCCGACAAAGCCCTGCTTCTTATTGCCGGCGAGTTTGTAGATGCGCTCTGCGCGGAAGGCTGGCCCGTCTTCTACGGTGCTTTGGGTGAAAATCTCACCACCCGCGGTCTCGACCACCGCGCCTGGCGGCCCGGCCAGAGGTTCCGGACCGGCACCGTCCTGTTCGAACTCACCACCCCGCGCGGACCGTGCGCCAACTTGAATGTCTATGGCGAGGGTATCCAGAAACGTATCCATGATCAACGCGTCAGAGACCTCGATCCTGCTTCTCTACATTGGGGCGAAAGCGGCTTCTATGCCCGCATCCTGGAGCCGGGAATCGTCTTCCCTAACGATATAATTGAAGCAATCGAAGGAGTAGACCCCGTCGTCTAGGCGACTCTCGCCGAGTTGCTTTCGATGCTATGCCGAGCCCTGTCGCTGAACCATCTCTTTCGCCTGCGCTCGCCGCTTGCACAGCCGAAATCGCCCGTCCCTCTTTTCAGGAACTGATCGACGCATCCAGTGACCCGTCGCGCGTCGCACACTACGCGCAGGAGTTTGCTGCGCGTCATCCGCAGCAGTGGAAGGCACTCGCGCATGCGCCGGAGCGCCAGTTGTGGCTTACCGCAATCTGCAGTTCCAGCCGCTTTCTGTCGGAGGAACTCCTGCGCCGGCCGGAATGGATCTTCTCAATCCAGAACGTCTATTCCTCGCTCTCCGCTGATGACTACAAGCGGGCCCTGGCGCAATTTCTCGAATCTGCGGGCGTGGCATCCCCCACGGCACTTGATCTCGCTCTCTTTCGCCGCCAGCAGTTACTCCGCATTATCGTGCGGGACCGCCTGAGCATCGGCACGCTGGCGGAGGTTACTGAGGAATTGTCGAACCTCGCCGACGCGATCCTTTGTTGCGCGCTGTCCACTGTTAGCGCCGAGCTCTCATCGCGCTATGGCATCCCCCTCTCGGAACACAAAACATCAGCTCCGGCGGTGTTCACCGTTTTGGCTCTCGGCAAACTCGGCGGCCGCGAGCTGAACTACAGCTCTGACGTCGATCTGATGTTCCTCTACAGCGACAACGGAGAAACCTCCGGGCCGCAGAAGATCACGAATCGGGAATTTTTCAAGAAAGTCGCTAATCGCTTTACGAACGTCCTTTCGACATACACGGCCGCGGGTCTGTGCTATCGCGTCGATCTTCGCCTCCGCCCCGAGGGCACGCTCGGAGAGGTCTGTCTCTCCATTGCTGCGGCAAAAGATTACTATGCAAAGCGCGCCCGCGATTGGGAGCTGCAGATGCTCCTCAAAGCCCGCGTGGTAGCCGGCGACGAGAAACTCGGGCGTGGGCTTCTCGATTTCGTCGAACCGTCCATCTATTCGAGCAGCGTCGACTTCTCTACCATCGAAACGATGTCCGTCACGCGCGAGCGCATCACGGAAAAGCTGGGACGCAAGCGGCTTCGCAAGGACGAGCTCGATGTGAAGCTGGCGCCCGGTGGGATTCGCGACATTGAGTTTCTGGTGCAATGCCTGCAGCGCCTCCACGGCGCGCGCGAAGCCTGGATCCGCAATGG
Organism: Acidobacteriaceae bacterium; assembly: GCA_019233755.1. Taxonomy (GTDB): domain Bacteria; phylum Acidobacteriota; class Terriglobia; order Bryobacterales; family Bryobacteraceae; genus Bog-105. The sequence continues at coordinate 47,413 of JAFAMD010000065.1, forward strand.
CGGTACTCTCCCGGCGCTGGCCCGGCTGCATGAAAAAGATCTTCTGTCGACCACCGAATACTCGAGGCTCGCGCACGCTTATCAATTCCTGCGTAACCTCGAACATCTTCTGCAGTATGAGGACGACCGCCAGACACATGCCCTGCCCACTGATCCGGCGGATCTCGAACGCATCGCGCGCCGCGTCTTTGAGCCTTCTCAACTGCAGGAATCGGGAATCAGCGCAGCCGCCCAACTGCTGCAGGCGCTGAATCATCATCTTGAGAACGTACAGGCCATCTACGAGCGCATTGTCCATGCCCAGCGGCCGCTGTACTACGGCCCGGTCGCTTCTGTGCCGCCGGAACCCGCAAAGAAACCCATGGAAGACCACGCCGGTGCCGCAGACAACGTTCTACGCAGCCTCCCATACTCCGCGCCCGGGTTTTCTGAGCGGCTGCGAAGTCGTGGTTTGCAGCGCTCCGAGCACAGGCTCGCCTGCTTTCTCGAGTCCCTGCCGGAAAACTCTCCGGAACTTCTTCTGCTCGATACGCATCCCGTTCTGGCCGATTGGACGCTGAACATCTTCGAGCTTAGTCCGTATCTTTCTGAGCAGCTCACGCGCGATCCCGGATTACTCGAGGAGATTCGCCGCGCAGCCGATCACCCCAACCGGCGCTGGGCATTTGAAGGGCTGGCCGCCCCGCTGAATGATGTCGACGGCCTCCGCCGCTTCTTCCGGCGCGAGATGTTCCGCATCCTGGTTGGCAGTATCTGCCTTCCCGAGCCCGTTTTTCAAACCCTCGACAGCACCTCTGCCTTGGCCGAGTTCATGATCGCCCGCGCCTACCGCATCGCGCTCGAGCGCGGTCTGGCGCATGCCCGCGCGCACTCCACTCCCGAGAAGCCTTTCGAGGAGCCGAAAGGCGAAATGATGGTCGTGGCTCTCGGCCGTTTAGGAATGCGGGAATTTGACCTCGCCTCCGACGCGGATCTGCTGTTCATCCTTCCCGATAGCGAGGCGCAGCGCCAGCGCTTCTGGACCCGCGTCGCTGAGCACCTCATCGAAATCCTCACTGCTTACACCGGTGATGGCCCGATCCTTTCACTGGATACCCGTTTGCGGCCGAATGGCCGCGAAGGCATGCTCGTTCAGACGGAATCGAAGTATGTCGATTACTTCTCGACCAAGGCCGAGGCCTGGGAAGGCATAGCCTATATGAAGGCGCGTGCGGTTGCGGGCGATACCGATCGCGCCACCGCTTTTCTCAATGAACTGCAGCAGGTAGACTGGCGCCGCTACGGCCAGAGCGGCCGTTCCAAGCCCAACCTGCATCAGATGCGGCTCCGCCTACAGCGCGAGCAGGGTCACATCACGCCTCTCAAAGCGGCTGAGGGTGGCTACTACGATGCCGATTTCATCCTGATGTACCTGCGGCTGAAGGGTGCCGGTATGTTCTACAAGTGCCTGAACACGCCGGAACGGATTGATGTCGTCGAAAAGATGGGGCACCTCGACCGTGCCGACGCGGAATTCCTGCTCGAAGCCACTACGTTCTTCCGTGCACTCGACCACGCCATTCGCGTCGTTACCGGACGCGCTGAGGAAAAGATTCCTTCAGCGGGCGAGCAGCGCGACATGATCGCCGAGTTGCTGCGGCGTTGGACGGGCAAACCGCCGGAGGCTGCCCGTCTCGATGAGGACCTGCTGGCTCTTCAGACGAAAACTCGCCGGCTCTTTGAATTCGTTTTCAAGCCGTAGCCGCAGCTACTCTTCTTCTTCCACGTGCATGTGCGCCTTGGCGGCCGCGATGATTTTCTCCGCTTGTGGCGCCGGTACGTAATCGTAATGGTCGAATTCCATGTGGAACGAAGCGCGCCCCTGCGTCTTGGACGTCAAATCGTTCTGGTAATTCAGCATCTCCGCCATCGGCACCTGTGCCCGGATGCTCTGCAGGTTCCCGTTGAGATCCATGCCGGAAATGCGCCCTCGCCGTCCGTTAAAGTCGCTCATGAGGTCGCCGGCGAACTCGGCGGGCGTCTCGACTTCTACGTTCATGATCGGCTCCAGCAGCCCCGGTTTGGCCTGCTGCATGGCTGCGCGGAATGCCTTCCGGCCAGCCAGCTTGAACGCCATTTCCGACGAGTCCACGTCGTGATAGGAGCCGTCGTACACCGTCACCTTGAAGTCCGTGACCGGGTATCCCGCCAGGAAGCCTTGCTCCGCCGCTTCGATAATGCCCTTCTCCACCGCCGGAATAAATTGCCTGGGAATCGCTCCGCCGAAAATATCGTTCACGAATTGGAACTTTTCCCCGCGGGGCAACGGCTCCAGCTTTATCCAGCAATCGCCGAACTGGCCATGGCCGCCGGTCTGTTTCTTGTGCCGTCCCTGCACGCTCGCAGTCCCGCGAATCGTTTCGCGGTAGGGAATCTTCGGCGCCTTCAATTCCACTTCCACGCCTGAGCGCCGTTTCAACCGGCTGACCACGATTTCCAGATGCTGCTGCCCGTTTCCGGCGAGCAGGAACTCCTTCGTCTGCGGGTCGCGGTAAAAGCGCAGCGACGGGTCTTCTTCCAGAATCTTCGAGAGCGCGGTGCTGAGCCGGTCCTCGTCCTGCCGCGATTTTGCCGAGATGGCGTAGGCGATCGAAGGCTCCCGCGCTTCCACCGCCCGGAAGCTGAGGCCGTTCGCTTTTTCGAGCAGCGTGTCGCCTGTCAGCGTCTCTTTCAGCTTTGCCACAACGCCTATGTCGCCCGCCCGCAGCTCCGGCACGGGTTGCATGGTTTTGCCGAACGGTGTCGCAATATGCGCCAGCCGCTCATTGACGTTCGAGCGCACATTCATCAAATGGGCATCGTCCTTTACGCTGCCCGACATCACTTTGAAGTACGTCACCCGTCCGGCAAACGGATCCGCCGTTGTTTTGAAAACGAAAGCTGCTGGCGGTTCATCTGCGGCGATTGCCTTCTTGATCTCCTGGCCGTTCTTTATGGCCGTGGCTTCGGGCCCGTTCAGCGGGGCAGGGAAGACCTCCGCCAGGAAGCTCATCAGGAGGTCGATGCCCGCATTCTGTGCCGCTGCCGCGCAAAGCACAGGAAAGAGCCGCCGCTCCCTTACCGCTTGTTGTAAGCCGCTGATGATGTGCTCGCACGGCAGCGTCCCTGTCGCGAAGAACTCCTCCATCAACTCGTCATTGCCTTCGGCCACCATCTCGACGAGTGCTTCGTGGCCTGTCGTGGCAGCTTCCTTCAGCGCAGCTGGGATTTCGCTTTCTTTGCCTTTCCCGTCACCGCCCGGCGTGTAAGACCAGCACTGCATGCGGATCAGGTCGATAATGCCTGAAAAATTCTTCTCCGCCCCGACCGGCATCTGAACCGGAATCGCGCTGCGCCCGAACCGTTCGTGAATGTTCTCCACCACGCGATCGAACGCTGCCCGCTCGCGGTCCAGCTTATTCACTACGAACGCCGCGGGCAATCCAAAGTCTGCCGCGAAGCTCCAGACCTTCTCAGTCGAGACCTCCACCCCTGCAACTCCATCGAGGACGACAACCACGCCGTCGGCCGCTGCCATGGTTGAGCGCGTGTCGTTCAGGAAGATGTTGTACCCCGGGGTGTCGATGATGTTCAGCTTTGTCTTCTGCCAGGGGAACGCCGCGACCCCGGAACTGATCGTAAGCTTTCTTGCGATCGCCTCTTCGTCGAAATCGGTGATCGTATTGCCTTCGTCCGGCTTCAGGTGCCTGTCTGTTGCACCTGCTGTAAACAGCATCGCGGAAGCCAGTGACGTCTTCCCGCTATGGCCGTGCCCAACCAAAGCCACGTTCCGAACATCGGAACTGTCGAAGACCCTCATAATGCGTGACCCTCCATCTACTAAAGCGCCCGTTGTGCGCTTAATTGCCGTGCACAGGGCGTTTGGTTGCCCGTTGTGCGCGATTAACGCGATTAATATGGAACTCACAAGGCGGTCAGCCTCACGGCTGTCCGAAGCCGAGAGCATATCAAACCGAATCTTCGACGTCTTTACGAATTTGTAACGGAGGGCGGCAATCCCGCTCAGGCGGTTTGTTGCGACGTTTCGACGTCGGTCGAAACATCGATGATCGGGTTGTAGGTCAAAATGCGCCCGCAGCTTTCGCAGAACATGATGCTGTCTCCGCGCCGCAGATCCTGGAAAAATTGTGGCCGCAGCGCGATCTGGCACGCATCACAGCGCCCTTCGGTCGCATCTGCAATGGGCGTATTCTTCGTCTTTTTGCGAATTCGCTCGTAGGTCGCGTAGAAGTTGGGGTCCATCTCGCCGGTCATGCTGGCGCGCTCCGCCTGCCTTTCGGCGTGCTCTTTCTTGTCCGCGGCTGTGCGTTCCCGCGCACGCGTCTTTTCCGCCTCGACCTCTTGCTGCTCTTTGTTCAGCTCAACTTCGGCGGTCTTGACATTTTTCTCGAGCGGCTCAGATTGCTCCATCAGATCGAGAATCCGGTCTTCCGCCTTCCGGATCTCGGCTTCGATGTATGCGATCTCGTTTTGAAAGGCCTTGTACTGCTCGTTGGTCTTCGCCTGCAGCATCTGGTCTTTCAGTTTTGAGATCTTCTGCTCGTGAACCTGAATGTCGCCCTCGAGTTTTTTCCGGTCGCGTTGATTCGCCGCGAGCGCCGCGCGGTCCGCTTCCAGACGCCGCCGGTGCGTGTCCAGCTTCTTTTCGATTTCGGCGATGTATTTCGGGAGGGTGGCGATCTCGTTTTCAAGACTCGCAATCTTGCGGTCAAGCGCCTGAACCCGCAGCGCAAGAGCAAGGTCCTGGATCATTAACCACGAATGTAGCACGCGCGGTTCCAGGCTTTATGAATCCCGGCTTACGAAATCTCGCCGTAACGTTCCAGGAAGTGCGCGATCGTCCGGATGCCCAAGTAGTAATTCGCGATTCGGTACTTTTCATTGGGCGAATGCAGCCCGTCGTCCGGCAGCCCGAAGCCCATCAGCACGGTGGGAATGCCTAGCTCAGAAGCGAACTCTCCCACAATCGGGATCGATCCACCGCCACGGATAAACACTGTCGGTTTCCCGAGCGTCTCGCTGAACGTCTTCGCTGCCACGTCGATTGCGGGGTGGTGGGGGTTAACCAGGATAGCCGGTGCCGCGCTCAGCACGCGCACTTCCGTCTGTATGCCTTTCGGCGTGTTATCTTTTACCCACTTTTTGAAAGCGGCCAGCACGCGATCCGGATTCTGGTTCGGTACCATGCGGAAGCTCACTTTCGCGACAGCTTTCGCCGGAATAACGGTTTTCGCCCCCGCTCCGGTGAATCCTCCGGCAATCCCATGCACTTCAAAAGTCGGTCGCGCCCAGATCCTCGCCAGCACGGATTGATCCGGTTCGCCCGTCAGCTCCGTGGATCCGACCAGCCGCAGAAACTCCTGTTCGGAAAAAGGCAGCCGCTTCCAACTCTCGACTTCAACCGGATCGGGTATCGCAACATCGTCATAGACGCCTGGAATCAGGATGCGCCCGTCCCCGTCCTTCGCTTTCGCGAGCAGTTGAATGAGGCCGTACACCGCATTGGGGGCCGCTCCGCCATACATGCCGGAATGCAGGTCTCGTGCGGGCCCCGTTGCTTCCACTTCTAGATACATGAGGCCGCGCAGGCCGACGCACAGAGTAGGAACTCCATCCGCGAACAGTTCCGTATCGGATACCAGCGCGACGTCCGCCTTCAGCCTGTCTTTGTTCTTAGGCACGTACTTCGCGATCGATTCGCCGCCCACCTCTTCTTCGCCCTCGATCAGAAACTTAACGTTGACCGGCAGCTTCCCGCCGTTCGTCGAACGCAGTGCTTCAATGGCCTTGATGTGCATGTACATCTGGCCCTTGTCGTCGGCAGACCCGCGGGCGTAGATATTGCCGTCGCGAATGCTGGGCTCAAAAGGCGGCGTCTTCCAGAGTTCCAGCGGGTCCGGCGGCTGTACATCGTAGTGCCCGTAGCACAGCACCGTCGGTTTGCCGGGCGCATGCAGCCAATCGCCGTAGATCAGGGGATGGTTGGCGGTCGGAATCACTTGCACGTTCTCGATGCCGGCTCGCTCCAGGGCGCTGGCGACGAAACCTGCCGCGCGTGCGACGTCTTCCGTGTGTTCGGGCAGTGTGCTTACGCTCGGAATGCGCAGCAGTTCGAGCAGTTCTTCCAAGAAACGGGATTCATTCTGCTTGATGTAGTCGTCGACCGCAGATGGCAAGGTTCCCTCCTGACGACTCCAAGTATAAGGTGCTTCAGTCCTCCGGCCGGATGGAAAATACCGCCACTTCCGACAACAGATTCGCCAAACGTCGGACGCGCCGCTTGCCGCGCAGGAAGATCTGCCGCTCGATCTTCCAGCCCTGATCGCGGCAAAGCTGAACGAAGTCGTCGATTGTCAGAAAGTGCAGGTTCGGTGATTCGTACCAGTTGTACGGAAAGAGCGTGGTGCGCGGCGCCCGGCCGCTGGCCAGATGCGCCAGTCGCGTGGTCCAGTGGCCGAAATTTGGAAAGGCCACGACCCCGTATCGGCCCACCCGCAGCATCTCTCGCAGCACCCGCAGCGGATAGCGCGTCTCTTGCAGCGTTTGGCTCAGGATGACGACGTCGAAGGTGCCGTCCTGATAATCGGCCAGACCCTGGTCGATATCGCTTTGGTATGCGGATACGCCGCGCGCGATCGCTTTTCGGACCAGCGTCGGATCGATCTCAACTCCGCGTCCCTCCACTTGCTTCTGATCACGAAGCCAGGCCAGCAGTTCTCCTTCGCCGCAGCCCAGATCCAGAACGCACGAGCCCGGCTCGATCATCTCGGCTATGAGCTCGTAGTCGGGACGCATGCGAATCTCGCTCGCGCCTGCGCTCCGCGCCGTACGCTCAGCCGGCTTGCCGCTCGTAATATCGCGATGGACCCTGTCGAGGAAACCTGAGATCATCTCGGTCTGCTCTTTGGTCTCGAGCAGAAAGGCATCATGCCCGTAATTTGATGAGAGCTCGCAGAAAGCTACGTCTATGTTGTGGCTGCGCAGCGCGCTGACGGTTTCGAGCGATTGGTATGTCGGATATAACCAATCGGAGGTAAAGCTCATTACCAGGAAGCGCGTCTTCGTGCGATGGAACGCGGCGGACAGCGACGGGCGGCCTGCTGAGAGATCGAAGTAGTCCATCGCTTTCGTAATGTATAAATATGAGTTGGCATCGAAGCGGTTGACGAACTGGCTGCCGCGGTAGCGCAGATAGCTCTCCACTTCGAAGTCCACCGAAAAGTCAAAGCCGAAGGCATCTTTGTCGCGCAGCCGCCGGCCGAACTTTTGGCGCATCGAGCCGTCGCTCATGTAGGTGATGTGTCCCACCATGCGGGCCACCGCCAGGCCGCGAGCCGGGGGCTTCAAATCGTAGTAGTTGCCCTCATTCCAATCCGGATCAGCCATCACGGCCTGGCGCCCGACTTCGTTGAAAGCGATCTGCTGGGCACTGTGACGCGCGCTCGTCGCGATCGGAATTGCCGCCGCGACCGATTCGGGATACGACGCTGTCCATTCGAGCACTTGCATGCCGCCCATCGACCCGCCGGCCACCGCCAGGAGGCGTTCGATGCCGAGGTGGTCAATCAGCATCTTTTGCAGCCGGACCATGTCCCCGATCGTGATTACGGGAAAGCGCATCGCATAGCGCTCGCCGGTCGAAGGGTCGATGGATCCAGGCCCGGTGGTTCCACGGCAGCCGCCCAGCACGTTCGAAGAAATGACGAAATAGCGATCGGTATCAAACGCGAGCCCCGGCCCGATCATCGTAGACCACCAGCCCGGCTGGCCGGTGTCTTTGCTGATGCCCGCCGCATGCGCATCGCCGGAGAAGGCGTGGACCACGAGGATCGCATTCGAGCGGGCAGCATTCAACGTGCCGTAGGTTTCGTATGCGACCTCGACGTTGAGTAACGTGATACCGCATTCGAGCGGCAGCGAAGCAAAAGTAACGACTTGCGTTTCGACCGTGAATTCGGTCTCGGCGGAAAGGGGCATGACTGCGCGCGCACTTGCAGCGCTTGTTTTGCACGATAACATGCAGTTGCCGCAAGTTGAAAAAACGAACCCGATTCCGCTTTGGGGAAAGTTCGTTTGGCAGAATTCATTAGGACGTAAAATCAGCCACTTAGGGAAGATTTACAGGGCAATCATGACCAACAGAGTTGACCCATCGCTGGCGAGTGCCCGCCCTTGGTGGATTTTGGCCGCCCTGGTTCTGCTTTTTGCGGTTGCGTTCGCGGGAGCAGCAGCTAATTACGTCCGGCATTACGCGATTTCCCCTTCATCTGTTGTGGGTATTTACTGCAGTTTCGTTTTCGAAGTAACGCTGGTGATTGCGCCGGGTCTGGGGGAGATCCGCGAGCGTATCAGGCACGGGCTCGCGCGGCGTGCAGGCTGGGCTGCGCTTCCCATTGCATGTTGCACGCCCTACCTGATCTATGCCGCCGGGACAGGGGATTGGCGTTGGGACGCAATCGCCAGGCTGCTGGCAGTCGCACTGGCGGTACTTTTGCCATACGTGCTGGTCCCGGTGCGCGACCCCGCACGCTTTGCCTGGCAGGATGCCGTGGTAGCCGTCGCGCTGATCGTGGCGGTGTTATCGCGTTTTCTGCACGGTATCTGGAATGTGCCGGTCAACCTGGATTTTTTTGCCCGCCTGTTTCTCGTCACAGTGGGCGTATGGTGCTGGACGTTTGTGCGGCCGGTCCCGGCACTGGGGTATGAACTCCGGCTTTCGTGGAAGGTGCTTCGCGCCGCAGCGGCGAATTTCATTTATTTTGCTGTGGTTGGCATTCCGCTTAGCTTTGCTCTGCGGTTTACGGCGTGGCATCCGCGCTGGCACGGCGCCGGCACGTTCTGCCTCGACTATCTTGAAATTCTCCTGTTTGTCGCGCTGCTCGAAGAGACCTTCTTCCGCGGATTTCTGCAGAGTCTGCTGGCGAAGTCGTTCCATTCGTGGTGGAAAGGGCAGGCGTTGGTTGCTTGCCTCTTCGGCCTTTTCCATATCCTGCATGCGCCATTTCCAAATTGGCGTTACGTTCTCTTGGCGACGGGGGCCGGCTGGTTTTACGGGTCCGCGTTTCGTCAGGGAGGGAGCCTGCTGGCTTCTTCACTCGTCCACGCGATGGTGGACACCGTCTGGCGCTCGTTTCTGACGAGGTGAATGCCGGCCCGCGGTTACACGCTTCCGCTCGACTTACGAACTACTAATTCGCCATCCAGCAAGACATCCCGCGGCGGCATATTCGGCCGCTCGATGCGATCGAGCATCGCGCGCAGCGCTGCTCCGCCAATCTCTCGCGTAGGCTGGCGAACTGTCGTTAGAGGAACGGGAAGAAGACCGGCGTAGGGTACGTCATCGATACCGACAATGCGAACGTCCTCTGGAATTCGCACGTGTTTCGCCAGGAAACTCTGCATGAGGTGTCCCGCGATGCGATCGTTCAGGCATACGAACCCTTCGAGGGCTGGTTTCTGTTGGGGTCCGGCCACTTCTTCGCCACGGCCGATCTCCAAAAGAGAATCGGAATCGGCGGGCAGGCCATAGGCCAGAAGCGCTTCGCGAAAGCCCGTCATGCGCTCTGTCACCGTCGATTCGGACCCATGAGATCCCAGGAAGCCGATGCGCTTACAACCCAATTGAATTAGGTGTTCTGCAGCGATATATCCCGCCTGGCGATTGTTGATGCCGACCAGGTCAGGCCTGTGCCGCTCGGGAACCCTGGATGGCCGGCGGTCCAGCAGGATCACCGGGATTTGAGCTTCCCGCAGTGCAGAGAGAATGCGCCTGTTTGTCCGCACCGCTTCTGCCTCATATTCCAGGGGAGCAAAGAAGACGCCCGAGACTTTTCTCGCAATGTATTGCTGGCAAAGCCGCCAGTTCTGCTCTTCCTTAGTCGCGCAGTTCCGGTCCGTGTGTCCCCACAGCAGCGCGTGGTCCCGGGCCTCTGGCGCATTTGCGATGCCCTGGCAGATGGGTTCGAAGATCTCGGTTTCGCCCAAGTCTGGAATGAGCAGCCCGAACAGCAGCGTTCCGCGATCTTCGGCCGCGCGAGCGCGGACATACGTGCCGGATCCGGCTACGCGATCGACCAGACCACGCAGTTGCAGTTCGCGCACAGCCCGGCCGACCGTGATCCTCGACGTACCGAATTTATTTACTAGGCCCGCTTCGCTCGGCAATTTTTGGCCTGGCTTAAAGCGTCCCGAAACAATGTCGGCCGTCAGGCTGTCGAGAACTTCCTGGTACTTCGGCTTGCGAGGATTCAAATAGGTTCGTGCTTCCCGTAATTGATATTACAGCTTGTACGGCCGCGCACTCCGCATCATACGCTCCAGGTTCACGATCGAGGTAGGACCGTCGTACTCGAAGGCTCCTTCGAGCGTTGACAAGGCGTTTCGGACGCCGGTCTTCAGCCGGCCAACGAACGAGCGAGAAGGGACAGGGGCAAGCTGACGAATGTTCTCGAAATAATCCAGAGCGGCGACCCCAGTGCCGACGTCGCGGCCCAGCCGCTCGCTCAGGAACCACTTATGATTCTGTATCTCGCTCCAGTACTGGTCAATCTCGGTTGGATCTATGCGGACTATGCCGGTGTTGCGAGTTCGGCCCGTTTCCTGCTGCTGGCGAGCCACGGACTCCAGCGTCTCTTCGGAAAGGAAAGGGAACGGTATGTTTCGCATTACTGGTAACGCATCCTTTGAGCGTTCCGCTCGCCTGGTTGGGGCGGCTGCTGGCTTGACGGTTCGCTTTGCTGCCAGTTCGGTATGCCGCGCATAACGCGCTGAACATTCGCGAAAGCTCTGAATCCATCGGAATCGATGACGGACCCGAACGCTGAAGCGGCCCGGCGCAGCGCGCGGCGCATGCCTGGCTTTGAGTTTTCCTTCACACCTGTTTGACGAGGCCCAGGTATAACAGGTTGCGCATGAAATAAGAAAACTGTTATGTCAGATTGGGCGTCCCGTCGACTCTTTCTTCAACAGTGCAATCTGGCCGGCGTGATAAGCCGTGTGCTGAATGGCGCCGTGCAGAAGAATATAGAACGTCTGCGGCTCGGTTGCGGGTGCCCGCTCGTCCAGACGCTCCGCCGGGAAACTGCGGATAGCTTCTTCGATCGCCAGCGTTTCGGCTTCTAATTCTGCCAGGACTTCGGGCCAGGCATCCGATACAACTGGCCAACTCTCTTCCATGGTGTGGTCGCGAATGGTGCGGGCCGAGAGCCGCTCGCGCGCGAGGCGCAGGGTTGCGGTGATGTGCAGCACGAGTTCCCAAATCGTGTGGCAGCCGTTAGCAGGCGGGAAGGCAGCGCGTTCAGCCGTGATATCAGATACGATTTCGCGCACGCTTGGGCCGAGCCAGGAGGGGCCGTCATAGAGCCGCCGAAGTTGATCCGCGATTCGTTGGGTTTCGAGCATGTTTTGACGCCTTCGGGCCGGCACTCTTAGTCCAGCGAACGGCCGGCCGACTTGTAGATCTGCTCCATGTATTGCATGTCCCGCAGGCCCTCTTGACCATTCGTCTTAGGTTCCTTATTCTCGAACACGCACTCGGCGAAGGTATCGGCCTCACGCACGAACTGATCCGGATCCTTCTGTTCCTCGATTTGATCGATCGGCTCTTGGTCCTGAATGGTCGCGTGAAGATGAATGCCTTCGTATGCAAAAGCAGGTTCCATGTGGAGCATGCCCTTAGAGCCGTGCACCCGGACAAAGCCCGGCATACCCGCGCCGTAGGTAGTCGTGCAACTGGCAACCACGCCCGATGGGAAGCGCATGCTCCAGCCATCGTTTTCTTCAACTGTTTCGAAGCGGCCATCGTGATCGATTACGGTCGAATAGCCTTCGATGCGCATGGGCTCTTCGCCGGTGAGAAAGCGGCAGGCGTTCAGCGAATAGATCCCGACATCCATCAGCGGACCGCCGCCGGCCATTTTCTTGTCGAGCCGCCACTCGCCGAGCTTCTCGTTGAAACCGTTGGCGCTCTCAATGGCCTGAAGTGTGCCGATGCGCCCTTCGCGGATGAGCTTAATCGCCAGCAGATTCGTCGGCTCGTACTGGCAGCGGTAGGCGATCATGAGTTTCTTGTTCGCGGCTTTGCAGGCGTTGATCATGTTCTGGCTGTCCTTAACAGTGGTCGCCATGGGCTTCTCACACAGCACGTGCTTACCGGCGTTGGCCGCTCGAATGGTGTACTCGGCGTGCATGCTGTTGGGCAGGGCAATATAGACAGCGTCGATCTCGGAGTTATCGGCGATTTTGTCGTAATCGGCGTAACTGTAGAGGTTCTTCGTCGGAACGTTGTACTCGGCTGCCATTTTCGCGGCTTTGTCCGGGTGGCCGCTGACGAGGGCGACGACCCGTGATTTCTGGGACATCCTGCATGCCGGCATGAAGTGTCCCATGGAGATGCGTCCGAGGCCGACGATGCAGTATCCGAGGCGTTTGCCGCCTCCCTGGACCTGCTCCAGGGAACGAGCGCGGACCGCAAGAGGCGATAGGACTGTACCGGCCGCGACGCCGGTGTTGAAGCTTCGGCGGGTAATCTTCATGCGTTCGATGTTATGCCATCGCCCGAGTGTAAGAGTGGGCATTCTCAGAGCTAGGGTTATTCCTCTTGACGATAGTCGTTGTAACGGGTATTGTTTGGGTATGGCGAGACTGGCCGATGAATTGAAGATGAACAGGCCGTTCTCCCTGGTCGAAGAAGAAGCGGCGTTAAGCATTTTGCGTACTGCGGATGTTTTTCAACAGCGAATGACGGAGGTGCTGAAGCCCTTTGACTTAACGGCTGCCCAATACAATGTGCTGCGGATTTTACGCGGCTCGCCTGACGGCCTGCCGTGCGGGCATATCGCGGAGCGCATGATCAGCCGCGATCCCGATATCACCCGTTTGCTCGATCGCATGGAAGCGCGCGGCTGGATCAGCCGCGAGCGCAGCAGCACAGACCGCCGGGTGGTCACGGCACGTGTCCTGCCGGCGGGTCTCAACATTCTGGAACAGCTTGATCCTCTGATCGCCAGGCATCTCCGCCGTTACCTCGAAGCATTGGGCGAGAAGAAGCTCCGGCAACTCATCGATCTGATGGAACTGGTTCGCGAAACGACAAAAAATTAGACAGGAGAACAAATGAGTATTAGTTATGAAATCGATCCGGTGCATTCGCACCTGCAATTCAGCGTGCGCCATTTGATGGTGTCCAACGTCCGCGGTACGTTCAAAGTCGTGAAGGGTACGGTGGTGTACGACCCGCAAAATCCGGGTGCGACAAAGATTCAGGCCACGATCGATGTGAACAGCATCAGCACGGCTGACGAAACCCGCGACACCCATTTGAAGAGTCCGGATTTCCTCGACGTGGCGAAGTACCCCACCATCACGTTTCAGAGCACGAAGGTCGAGAAGGCCGGGAGCGATCGATTTAAAGTCGCGGGCAATCTCACGATCCATGGGGTGACGAAGGAAGTATCGCTGGACGTCGAAGAGGTGTCCGGGGAAGTGAAGGATCCCTGGGGAAACACTCGTATTGGGGCGTCAATGAAAGGGAAGATCAAGCGCAGCGATTTCGGGCTGCAGTGGAATGCATCGCTCGAAGCCGGCGGCGTACTTGTCGGCGACGATGTAAAGCTCGATTTCGAACTTGAGTTCATCAAGGCCCAGGTGGCAGCAGCTTAAAGTGCCCCGGTCAGGCAGCGGCCGGTTGCGGGTAAGGCAGGGATCAATGTCCCGGTTCGCCATTAGCCGGGTGCAGCGCACTCGCTGCGGTCGCAATGGCGTCCGGGATAGCTCCGTAGTTAGCCGCTGTAATCGCTTCGGCCAGTTCGGCCGCGGCTGCAACGATTTTTATAATCCTCTCGGCTGTTTTCAGGTGCTTCAGAGACTCGGCCGCGCGGCTGGTAATCGTAGTGATTTCCCGAAGTTGATCCCCGAGCGCATCGAGGGTGTTCCGGATCGCGATCGCAGTGAAACGATCGTGCGTGTCGTAAAGCCGCTGTAGCGCGGTATCCAGAGCCGCTCTTTGCTCCGCTGTGAGGGCGCTATAGTGCTGGTCGCGATAACGCTCGACGGTTTCGGCCATACTCTCATACATTGACGCAAGCTCTCGTGCAGCGGCAGCAGTATCTGGCATTGCTGGTTATAAGCCTTTCTGGATGATCGGACGTAGGGTTTCGATCTGTGACGTATACAGATCGAGTGTCTTCGTCAGTTCGGTGGCGTTCGCTTTCGATATGGCCCGCGCAAGGTAGGTCTGCCCCTCATCAATTTCGTGCAGCGCCTGCACGTATGCGACTGCTGCCTGCCTGCGCCGGTTCAGTTGATCGATGTCTTGAAGGTAGGAATGATCCAGCAATAGCAAAACCGCCGGATTCTGCCCATAGCTCACGCGTTGATATCTGCTCTTGAGTGTCTGTTGCTCTTCGCGCAGCAGGCCTGCATAGTCTTTCCCGAGCACGTCTTGCAATGCTTGCAACGTGACTGCGGCATGTGGCTGCGCCTCGCGAAAGTAGAGGGCAAGCCGGCGGGTCTGATAGCGGTCGGTCACGGCACGAACAACAAGACTGGAAAGTTTTCCGGCTGAATCAATCTGGCTGGCGTCCCACTTCGCGGCCGCGGCGGCGTTTTCCGCTGCGGTCTCGCTAACGGTGCTCACATTCGAGCCGTTGAAGGATGCAAGCTGTTGCACGGTTCGGAAATAAGCGGTAACCACCCCGGAGACCTTCGCAAGGCCCTGCGCTTCCGATGCGAATTCGGCGCACGCTGCGAGCTCGCCCGGAGTGCTTGTGCCGGGCAGAAAGGACGGCGCGGCCGAGGTGGAGACCACGTGACGGCGCACACAGCTGTCATGGATATCCGTGAATAGGGGCGACCCTTCCTCGAGAGCGGTTGCCGCCGCGCCCGAGAAAGCGGCAATGGAGGCTGGCGGAGCGCAACCGACCAATCCGACGCAGCCCAGTACGCTTAGCGCGCCCAGAGGCCATGCCGTGGCACGGCAATTGATTTGAAACCAGGGATTTGTACGCGGGACCCTGGTCGGGATCATACATACGAGGAGCACGATCGCGATCATGGCTACTGGGACGCAAGGCATCGCGATTGGCGGCACGACCATCCGGATGCCGCGTTGCAGATCAACATGTGGTAATCGTCCGGGAGCCGGGCGGCGCGGTCACGGCCGTCCGGCGAACGCGGCCTTAAGTTTTTCGTAAGTATCCCCGAGCGATTCAGGCATAACCCGCGTTTGCGCCACAGTCGTCATGAAGTTGGCGTCACCGATCCAGCGCGGAAGCATGTGCAAATGAATGTGCTGGGCGATGCCCGCGCCGGCTGCCTGGCCGAGGTTCATCCCCAGGTTCAGACCGTCCGGCCGGTATGTCCGCTCGAGTATCTCCTCTGAATGCCGGGTAATCTGCATCATTTCGGCCGTGGTGTCAGCGCTCACGGCGGTGAGACGGGCCACGTGCTTGTACGGCGCAACCATTAGGTGCCCGGTCGTGTAGGGAAACCGGTTGAGAATAACAAAATTCAGGCGCCCGCGATACACGACCAACGTTTCCGAGTCCTTCGAGGGGTCGCCGGCAGCGTCGCAAAAGATGCACCCCTTTGTTTCAGCTTGTCCGGTGATGTAGGTGGAACGCCAGGGCGTCCACAGATGATCCATTGGGGCCTGAATCCCGGTCCGGCTTATGAACCGGAATTGTTCGTTTCACGGCCCAGCGCAGCAGCGGAAGGCGGTTGAGCCGGATCATGTGCGTCCGTATTGGCCGCTGCCGAATGGTTTACAAGGTCGCGTAGTTCCTTGCTCGGCTTAAAGAACGGGATTCGCTTCGAGGGCACTTCCACGCGCGATCCGGTCTTCGGGTTTCTGCCTACTCGCGGCTGTCTCTGGCGTGTGCGAAAACTGCCGAAGCCACGAATTTCGATTTTTTCGCCTTTGTGCAGGCTGTTGACAATGCTGTCGAAAATGGTCTCGACGATCGTTTCCGAGTCTTTGCGGGTCATCTCCACAACTTTGGAGACTTCGTCAATCAGCTCAGCCTTCGTCATATCGATTGGATTCCTGTCAATTTTCTTCCGAATGATGCTTCATTGCCTGACCTACGCTGGAACTGGCAACGGCAGCCTGGCGCCTGTAATCCTGCAGGCGATCGCGCTCGCCGTCCTCATTCAGCGCACGCACGCTTAGACCGATCCGCCTTTGAGCCTCGTTCATCTTGATAATTTTGAAGTCCATTTCTTCGCCAACGGGAAGCACTGGCGCCTCTCCAGCCGATTTAGCGTTGCGCCGCTTTGGGTCGCCTGGAATTTCGCTCCGATGACAGAGTCCCTCGACGCCCGGAAGCAGTTCGACGAAAACGCCGAAAGCCGCCCCCCGGCAGATGCGACCGCGAACCACGTCTCCCACCTGGTGGGAGCGGAAGAAGATCTCCCAATTGTCCGGCTGAAGTTGTTTGATTCCGAGTGAAAGGCGGCGGCTCGGCGCGTCGATGTTAAGGACAACCGCCTGCAGCATCTGGCCCTTTTTTACGAACTCCGACGGATGTTTGACATGCGCGGTCCAGGACATATCGGAGATGTGAACAAGACCGTCTATGCCTTCTTCGATCTCGACGAACGCGCCGAAGTCGGCTAACTTGCGGACGCGGCCTTCAACGACCGATCCGATGCTGTAACGCTCGTTGATCGTGGTCCAGGGATCCGCCTCGAGCTGTTTGATGCCGAGAGAAATCCTGCGTTCCTTCGGCTTGACCTCGAGCACCACCGCCTCCACTTGATCGCCTGCTTTGACTACCTTGGCCGGATGCTTCATCCGCCGGCTCCAGGTCATCTCGGAGATATGGATGAGGCCTTCCACCCCGGGCTCGAGCTCAACAAAAGCCCCATAATCAGTAACGCTGACGATACGGCCGATCACGCGGCTCTGCGCCGGATAGTGCGAATCGATGTTCTCCCAGGGGTCCGGACGCATCTGTTTCAGGCCGAGAGAAATGCGCTCCTTCTCCCGGTCGAACTTCAGTACTTTTGTCGTGATGCGATCGCCCACGTGAACGACGGAAGAGGGATGCGAAACATTGCCGTAGCTCAGATCGCTCACATGCAGCAGACCGTCAATCCCGCCGAGGTCGATGAAGGCGCCGTAGTCGGTGAGATTTTTCACGACACCGGTGACTTCCGCCCCTTCATAGATATGGGCGAGCGCTTCGGACTTGCGCGCCATGAGCTCGCCCTCTACCAGAACCCGGCGTGAGACCACCGCATTGCCGCGCCGGCGATTCAGCTTCAGGATGCGAACATCGAATTCCTGGCCGATATAGGTGTCGAGGTTATGTACGGGGCGGACATCGACTTGCGAACTCGGCAAAAAGGCGATGATCCCGATGTCCACAGTCAGGCCGCCTTTGATCTTATTCACTACGCGCCCTTTCAGCGGGGTGCCTTCGGCAGCCGCTTTTTCCAGGTGTTCCCAGACTTGGCGGCGGTGGGCGCGCTCGTAAGAGAGAAGGATGTAGCCTTCGATCTGATCGCCGTTGCGATCGATCATAACTTCGATGATGTCGCCGGGTTTAACCGCAGGCTTACCCTCTGCCCAGGGAAGCTGAGTGGCCGGCACGAGCCCTTCGGTCTTGCGTCCGATATCAACGATGACTTCCTTATCGGACACGCTTAGTACATGGCCGTGCAGGAGTTCGGGCTCGCCGGAAGTGAAGTGATTGCTGTAATCGTCCAGGAACGCTTCGTAGTCCGCACTATCGGTTCCAGGCGTTTCAACATACTCGTCAGATGGACCGGCCATGTTTCAATGTGTCCTTCGCCGCCCCGCCCGCAACTCCGGCTGGGCTATGGCTTTTACTGCCATATACTTCTACCAGCGTTTTGGAAGTGGCTTTGGTGGAGGCGTCAACTCGTTGATAGTTCAGTACTTCAGAACTATAGCGGACCCTCCTGGCGATGTCAACCGCGAGTGGAACCGGGCTCTCCCGAACGGAGGCGCCTGTCATCCGGCAGGTTGGCGGAACTCGCAGCGATAGCGTGACCTGGGCCATGCAGCGTCCTCAAACCTGTGGCCCGTGAATCAGAACGGCAAACTTTTTGCAAACGAAAGCCTGTCTCGTTCCGGGGAGACGTAACTTCATATATACTGGGGGTGCAGGATACCTGGATTCCTGCGGAGAACGCTCATGATTGAAGGACTACTTCAGCCCAGCCACCTCATTCTGATCCTTGTGGTCGCGCTGTTCATTTTTGGCCCCAAGAAGCTGCCTGAGCTGGGGCAGGGACTTGGTAAGGGGATCCGTTCGTTCCGCGACAGCATGAAAGCTGCAACGGAAGAACCCCAAAAGATCGAGACGCCTCCTTCCCCCACACAGTCGGAAACCACCACCGCAAAGTAGTGTTCCCTCTCTTCTCGTGAGCGCATCCGGCCATCGGGTTGCGCTCTTTGCGCTTTTCGCAGTCTGCTTAGTGAATTGCGCTTTTATCCCAAGTACTTTCCCTAGTTTTTAGCTCCTCGGAAAATTTACAGTTTTTTCGCCTCTTGATGGGTGATCTTCTTCTTGCAAAGGTTTCTTACAACCTGCGGTGAACGCAGAAATTTTTGCATCTGCTGGAAGAAATTGCGCGTCTGACTCGACCTTTCGAGGCTTGCGCTGCTTGATTATTATTCTCGGAAATAGCTGATTCCGCTGGTATTTCCGCTCGTTATGCCAGTATGTCTGGCCTGGCTATAGGTTCCCTGGAACCGAAACTGCCTAATAGTGGGCGGGTAACGCACAACAAGCTACCCCAAACGAAGAAAGATGATCACGAAAGGTCATTCGTTGCTGCTAGGCGGTTATCCAGTACGGACTAGGCCATGGCCCAGTAGCAGTGATAAAAGAAATCAATCAAAGTTTAGGAGCGGTGGAGCCAAATGACAACTGAAGAATATGGCAAGGCGTACCAGCGGGGATTCAATCTTACGGTACGGTTCCTGGTCTCTCGCGGGTTATCTTACGATGCGGCACTTGACACTGCCCAGGCTGCCTGGGCGAAAGGTTGGGAGCGTCGTGAGCAGTTGCGCGATCCGAATCTAGTGCTCACCTGGACAAACAGCATTGCACTTAACATTCACCGTACGTTCTTGAGACGCGAACCGCAGACTCAAACCTTGCCCGAGCTGCAGGCGCCTCCTCGCATGAATGTGGCAGCGATCGATGTGAAGCGCATTCTCAACGAATGCAAACCGAATGATCGCGTAGTGCTGGAGGGCCATTACATCGAAGGGTACAAAGTTCAGGAAATTGCGCGCCAGCATGGCTGGTCTGAGACTGCAGTCCGGATCCGTCTGTTGCGTGCCCGGCGCAGCGTGGAACGGCGCTTGAGCAAGCCGAAGCATGCACGGTTACGGAATCTGGCGGAGAAAACCAAGAAGGCTCTAGCTAGTGCTCTGGAAGCTCCCAAGGGGCTGGAAGCCAGGGTCGCGTAATCACCGGGTTGTCGCGTCCACACAAGATCGGGCGCGAAGGAAAGAGCGCGAAAGGACAATATCCGGCCGCGCTCTTTGTGTGTTTACGGTGCCGCTCTCTGGGGTAGCGCTAGAGTAATTCGGCGGTACTGAAGAAAAAGGGAATTTCCACGGCTGCAGTCTCGGGTGCATCCGAGCCGTGCACGGAGTTGCGCTCGATATTTTCGGCGAAGCGTTTGCGGATGGTGCCGTCGGCTGCGTTAGCCGGGTTGGTGGCGCCCATGACTTCGCGCCACTTAGCGATCGCGTTCTCGCGTTCCAACACCATCACGACGACCGGCCCCTCGGTCATGAAAGTGACCAGCCCTGAGAAAAACGGACGCTCTTTGTGTATGGCGTAGAACGCCTCAGCCTCGTGCTTCGCAATGCGGTGCGTTTTGAGTGCCACCGTGCGAAAGCCGCTCTCCTCGATCATTGCCAGGATCGCGCCGGTATTGCCGTTCTTGACGGCGTCAGGTTTAATAATTCCAAAAGTACGTTCCAATGCCATTCCGATGTTTCAGTCCTTAATAGTGTGTTTTTCCGGTTTTTCAGCGACCCGAAGATTCTGTTTTCGATGAGGCCGCGGTTTTCAGCGAGCCGAAGACTCTGTTTCGATGAGGCCGCGGTTTTCAGCGAGCCGAAGACTCGGTCTGGATGAGGCCGCGCCCCTCAGCGAGCCGAAGACTCGGTCTGGATGAGGCCGCGCCCCTCAGCGAGCCGAAGACTCGGTCTGGATGAGGCCGCGCCCCTCAGCGAGCCGAAGACTCAAGCAACGCCTGTTGCATCTGCTCGCCCATCAACGCGGGCGACGGGCAAACAATGATTCCCGCATCGGCCATGGCCGCCAGTTTGTCTTCCGCCTTGCCGGCTCCGCCCGAAATGATCGCCCCGGCGTGTCCCATGCGTCTTCCCGGAGGCGCTGTCTGACCGGCGATGAAGCCGACCACCGGCTTTTTCACATGAGCTTTTACATAGGCCGCCGCCGCCTCTTCGGCGCTTCCGCCGATTTCGCCGATCATGATGATCGCGTGCGTATCCGGATCTTCGTTGAAGAGGCGAATCGCCTCGGTGAAATTGGTGCCGATAATCGGATCGCCACCGATGCCGATGCAGGTGGACTGGCCAATTCCCAGGCGCGTTAACTGACCCACGGCTTCGTACGTCAAAGTGCCCGAGCGCGAAACGATGCCCACGTGACCCTCTTTATGAATGTGTCCGGGCATGATGCCGATCTTGGCTTTGCCGGGCGTAATCACACCGGGGCAATTCGGTCCGATCAGACGGGTGCCGGGCTTCGTCTTCAAGTACTCCCAAACGCGGATCATGTCGCTCACCGGAATACCCTCGGTGATACAGACCACCAGCGGCAAGCCGGCGTCGGCGGCTTCCATGATGGCGTCCGCGGCGTATGGCGGGGGAACAAAGATGACGGATGCATTCGCGCCGGTCGTCTTCACCGCCTCTTCGACGGTGTTAAACACCGGGCGGTCGAGATGCGTTTGGCCGCCCTTTCCCGGCGTCGTGCCGCCCACGACCTTCGTGCCGTATTGAATAGCCGCCTGTGCGTGAAACGTGCCTTCGCGGCCCGTGAAGCCTTGGAATAAAACCTTTGTGTTCTCGTTAATGAGTACGCTCATTGTGCCAGCCTCACCACTTTCTCAGCCGCGTCTTTCATGCCGTCTGCCACCGTGAAGTTGAAGCCTGACTCGGTGAGGATCTTCTGGCCCAGTTCTACGTTGGTGCCTTCCATGCGAACCACGATCGGGATTTTGATTTCGAGTTCACGTGCTGCCGAAACCACGCCGTTGGCCAGCGTGTCGCAGCGCAAAATGCCGCCGAAGATGTTGATCAGAACCGCCTTGACGCTGGGATCGGAGAGCAGAATATGGAAGGCATTCTTAATCTGCTCGGCATTGGCCCCGCCGCCTACGTCAAGGAAGTTGGCGGGCTGCCCTCCGGCGTACTTGATGATGTCCATCGTCGCCATGGCGAGGCCGGCGCCGTTCACCATGCAGGCAATGTTGCCGTCTAGTTTTATGTAGTTCAAACCGAAGCGCGACGCTTCCACTTCGAGCGGATCTTCCTCATTGAGGTCCCGCAGTTCCAGCAGATCCTTGTGGCGGTAGAGTGCGTTGTCGTCGAGGGTGATCTTCGCGTCGAGGGCGTAGACCTTTCCGTCCTTTGTCAGAATGAACGGGTTGATTTCGGCGAGCGATCCGTCAATCGCCTGGTACGCTTTCGAGAGCGCGACCATGGCGTTCGCCGCTGCATTGACGCTGGCCGCCGGCACGCCCATGCCGAACGCCAGCTTGCGCGCCTGAAAGGGCTGCAGCGGCATTCCGGGCAACAACGATTCTTTCAGAATCAGTTCGGGAGTGCTTGCCGCTACCTCTTCGATTTCCATGCCGCCGGCTTTGGAAGCCATAAACACCGTTTCGCCAAGCGACCGGTCGAGCACGAGACCAAGGTAAAGTTCACGCTCAATGGGAAGAGTTTCTTCGATGAGCAGCCGCTGAACGACGCGTCCTTCCGGACCCGTCTGGTGCGTGACGAGCGTCATGCCGAGCATCTTCTTTGCGATTTCGGCCGCTTCCTCCGCACTCTTGGCGATCTTCACGCCGCCGCCCTTGCCGCGGCCGCCTGCGTGGATCTGCGCCTTGACGACCACGCTGCCGCCGATCTTCTTTGCTGCCGCTTCCGCTTCCTCGACTGTATAAGCGACTTCGCCTCTGGGCACAGGCACGTCGTATTTGGCGAGAATCGCCTTCGCCTGGTACTCGTGGATTTTCATAGGTTGGATGCGGCACTCAGACGCAACAATTGCTTCTGAGGCCAAAGGCTAGTGTAGCGTGCGAGGCCAGCCGCTTGACGGTTTCGGCTACGCTTCGGCCGTCACCCGCCGGCGCGATGCCAGCAGCTCTGCGATGGCCCGGCACTCGTCGGCCAGCTCCGCAAATTGAACCGGATCGAGCGATTGATAGCCATCCGACAAAGCCCGTTCCGGCGTTGGATGCATCTCGACGATCAACCCTGACGCGCCTGAAGCGATGGCGGCAAGAGACATGGGCAGAACTTTGTCGCGCTTCCCCGTGCCGTGGCTCGGGTCGACGATGATAGGGAGGTGGCTAAGGCTCTGGACAGCCGGTACAACGCTGAGGTCAAGAGTATTGCGGGTGTGGTCCGCGAAAGTGCGGACGCCGCGTTCGCACAGGATTACGTTATAGTTCCCCTCCGAGAGTATGTACTCGGCCGCCATCAGAAACTCTTCCAGGGTGGCTGAAATGCCGCGCTTTAGGAGGACGGGTTTGCGCGAGCGGCCGGCGCGGCGCAGCAGCGAGAAATTCTGCATATTGCGCGCACCGATCTGTACGCAATCCGCATAGCTCTCGACCAGGTCGAACGTCTCGACGTCGATGGCTTCGGTCACAATGCCGAGGCCTGTCTGGTCCCGTGCCTCGGCAAGATACCGCAGGCCCTCTTCACCCAGACCCTGGAAGCTGTATGGCGAGGTGCGCGGCTTGTACGCCCCGCCTCGCAACAGTTGGCCGCTTCCAGCTTTCACAGCTCTGGCGGATTCGAGGATCTGGGCACGGCTTTCCACCGAGCACGGACCGCCGCACAGAACGATCTTTTCGCCTCCCACCGGCACGCCGTTTACCGACACTATGGTGTTTCCCGGCTTGGTTTCCCGGCTGACCAGCTTGTATGGCTTTGAAACGCGGATGGCCTCGGCTACATTGGGCAGATCCTCGAATTCAGCCGCGTCGATGGGACCGCTGTTTCCCGTAATACCAATAGCGGTGCGCTGCTCGCCCGGAATTATATGCGCTTTAAACCCCAGAGCCTCAATGCGTTGGCAAACCCGTTGGATATCCGCCGGCCCGGCCTGGGCCTTCATAACGACAAGCACTAGATGGAATCCCCTAAGTCCTTAGCCTACCGAACCTGCACCAACCGCACAAAGCTCCTAAACTGAGTAGTTCACAATAGTTCTTGCATAGGATGATTCGATCTGTTTGCGTGCTTTGCGGAGGAGGTCCGGCATACCTGGTGGGGAGCGTCGTCTTAGGCTATGCAGCCGTTTACGCAGGAGCTCTGGCCGCTTAAAGCATGACTGAAACTTCTGAATCGGATCTCACGATCACTTATGGTCGAATGAATAACCGAGGCATGTCTCATCTTCCTTACCGCAACTTCGTCCACTTGAGCCAGAGCGAAGCGCACGAACTTATGCGCCGCATGCTTTCGGGCGAGATGAGCACGGAGGGCATAGCTGAGGTCCTCAGCTTCTTACGGCGCAAAGGCGAAACCATTGCTGAACTTGTCGGCTTTGCCAGCGCGATTCGCGAGATGAGTGAGCCGATCGAAATCGACCAGAGCAGCGAGCCTGTTTTGGACACCTGCGGTACGGGAGGCGACGGGACCAACTGCTTCAACATCTCCACCGCTGCGGCTTTTGTGGTCGCTGGTACGGGCCTGCGCGTCGCCAAACACGGTAACCGCCGCATCTCCAGCCAGAGCGGGAGTGCGGATGTTCTGGAGGCCTTGGGAGTGCCGATCGATCTTTGCGGCGCCCAGGTGGCCGAATGCATCCGGGAGACCGGTATGGGCTTCCTTTACGCCCCATTGCTTCATCCTGCGGTGAAACATGCGCAAGAAGCACGCCTGATGCTGAAAGGCCGCACCGTTTTCAATCTCCTTGGCCCGCTTACCAATCCTGTGCGGGCCCGCGTACAGCTCATCGGCGCATTTTCCGTGCGCGCTGCTGAAATGCTGGCGCAGGCGTCTGCACGGCTGGGAATCGAAAACGCCTTTGTAGTGCACGGAGCGGATGGTCTCGATGAAGTCAGCACGACCGGGATGACCACCGTGTTCCAGGTGGAGGACAGCAGAGTGCAAAAAGGCCGCTGGGTGCCTTCGGACTTTGGCGTTCCGCATGCGGCCATTGACGATCTTAAGGGCGGTGACCCTGAGACGAACGCCAGTATCATTCGGTCCGTTCTGGAGGGCGAGCCGGGACCGCATCGGGATATCGTGCTGGTAAACTCCGCAGCCGCGCTTTTTCTAGCGAGGCGGGCCATCGATTTAAAATCGGCCGTCGCGCTGGCGGCGGAAACGATCGACAGCGGAGCGGCACGGCGCAAGTTGGAGTTGTTGGTGGAGTTTACGGCGCGGCTCAACCGCCGCCACGTCAATGTACAAAGTCAGACCAACGGCTAAGAAACTTTCGCATGAAGGCTTTTGAGATTCAGGAATTCGGAATAGACAAGCTGGCTCTGGTGGATCGGGAAACCCCGCGCCCAGGGCCGGGCGAAGTTCTGGTTCGCCTGAAGGCAGCCTCGCTCAACTATCGCGATTACCTCGTGGTTGGGGGCGCCTACAACCCGAACTTGAAACGTCCCCTTGTGCCGCTCTCGGATGGCGCCGGCGTGGTGGAAGAAGCGGGCCCGGGTGTGACGCACTTCAAAAAAGGCGATCGTGTGATGAGTTGCTTCTTTCCGGCCTGGCTGGATGGTCCTCCTACGCCTGAAACGGTCAAGCCTGCCCTTGGAGGGAACGTTGATGGCGTGCTCAGGGAACATGCGGTGTTCCGCGAAGATGGCCTGGTCCACACGCCCAAGAATCTGTCTGACGAGGAGGCAGCGACGCTCCCCTGCGCCGGTCTGACCGCCTGGCATGCACTCTTCGAAAACATACTGGCGCAGCCCGGTGAAACCGTCCTCCTGCAAGGCACCGGCGGCGTTTCCATCTTTGGGCTGCAGTTCGCGCATGCAGCCGGCCTACGCACCATCGTCACTTCAAGCAGCGATCAGAAGCTGGAGCGAGCCCGTAAGCTCGGCGCCGACGAGGTGATCAATTACAAGAAAACTCCCGAGTGGGATGAGGAAGTGAGGAAACTAACCGCCGGTCAGGGTGTCGATCACGTCATTGAAGTCGGGGGCAGCGACACCATTCCTCGTTCCTTGAACGCGATCCGCATGCAGGGGACCATCAGTGTAATCGGCATCCTTAGCGGCGTGGAGCCGACCATCAGTCCGAGTCGGATCCTGCAAAAAAGCGTGCGCGTCCAAGGTATTTACGTCGGTTCACAGGCCATGTTTAAGCGCATGAACCATGCTGTTGAGTTTCACAAAATCAAGCCAGTGATAGACCAGGTTTTTCCATGGACTGAGGCCAAGGAAGCACTCCGCCACATGGAATCCCAGCGGCACTTCGGCAAGATTTGCCTGAAATTCTAATCACAACGCATGACGCGCCGCTTTATTCAAAAGGCACGTCTTCGTCGCCGGTATCAGCAGACAAATTCTCGAACTTGGTGAAGCGGTTTAGATAAGCGAGCTTGATGCGCCCGGTAGGGCCGTTGCGCTGCTTGGCAAGGATCAGCTCAGCCAGGCCTTTCAGGCTTTCCTTGTCCGGCCGGTACACTTCTTCGCGGAAGATGAATCCCACCATGTCGGCATCCTGCTCGATCGACCCCGATTCGCGCAAGTCGCTGAGCATGGGGCGATGATCCCCGGGGCGCGTTTCGGGTGCGCGGCTGAGCTGCGAGAGCACCAGGAAGGGCACGCGCAGTTCCTTGGACATCAGCTTGAAGCCGCGGGAGAGCGAACTGATTTCCTGCACGCGATTCTCAAAACGGCCGCGCCCCTGCATGAGCTGCAGGTAATCGATGACTACCAGCCCGAGATCCTGTTCGGCCTGCAGGCGCCGCAGCTTGGAATGCACGTCCATTAGGTTGGTGCCGGCCGTATCGTCGATGTAAATCGGCGACTCTACGATCTTGTAGAGCGCATCCTGCAGCGAATGCCGCTCCTCCGCGTTTAGGTAGCCCGCGCGAAAACGCTGCTGGTCGACTCTGGCGGTCGCGCAGATTAAACGGGTCAGCAGCGATTCCTTCGACATTTCGAGCGAGAAGACCGCTACCGCCTTCGGATTCTGCGGGTTCATTGCCACGTGTGAGGCGATGTTCAGCGCGAAGGCTGTTTTACCCATCGCCGGCCGCGCCGCCAGGATAAAGAGCTCGCCTTCACGCAATCCGCCGGTCATCTCGTCGAATTTCAGGAACCCGCTGCCGATGCCCTTAATCCGCTTGCTGACGTCCAGGAACGCATTGATGCCGCCTTCGTATTCGGTGACGATCTGGGCGGGGCTCGAAAGCGCGTTCTTCGATTGGACATCGCCGAGCTTCATGAACGCGTCTTCGGCTGCGCCCAGGATCTGCGTGGGCTGCTCCTCGCCGGTGAGGCAGCGGTTGATGGTGTCCTGCGAAACCGCGATGATGCGCCGCAGCAGCGCTTTTTCTTTTACAATTCCGACGTAGCTCTCGAGATTTACGAGCCGCGGCAATCCGTCGTCGAGAGAGACCAGGTAGCTCAGGCCGTCAACCGACTGCAGCTGGCCTGCCCGCATGAGTTCGTTCGCGAGCGTGACACGGTCGATCTTCTCGCCGCGCTCGTGCAGCTCGCTCATGCGCAGAAAGATGCGCTTATGTTTCTCGAGGCTGAAGTCGTCCGCGCTCAGGGTTCCTGCTACCTGCAGGAACGCTGTATCGCTGCTCATGATGGCTCCGAGCACGAAGCGTTCGGCGTCCAGATTGTCGGGAAGTGGATGGTCCAGACTTATATCGCGTACGGCCATGTTGGGGGACCCGATCAACTTAACCGAGTTCGGTGCCGGGCTTCAACGGCGAAGATCCAAAAAGATTTTTCTTCCACAATGCCTGCCTGATATGTCAGCGAGCCGGAGTGCGAAATTGACCGGATTTCCACAATCTTTCCTATCACATTTTCGCCTGGAAATGTTTTACCTGCGCGAGCCGAGAACCGCTTGTTATACTGCGGTTTGATGATTCGCAACGCCCATCGCCATCTTCATCACCATCATCCGGTGGATTAGAAGGCGAGTCTGCGTTCAATTTTTTTCCAATTGCAACCGGCCCGCCGACAGGCGGGCTTTTTCATTGTGGGTTAAATCGATGAGCGAAAGTATCGGGAGCGAACTACTCGATTTCGGCAAACAGGACGGCTTGATCACCGCCGTCGTTCAGGACGCTCGTACGCGCCGCGTGTTGATGGTCGGTTACATGAACCGCGAGGCGTTTGACAAGACCGTCTCGACCGGGCACGTGACATTCTTTAGCCGTTCGCGCCGGAAGCTTTGGACGAAGGGCGAGAGTTCGGGCCACTACCTCGTTCTCAAGTCGATACGCACGGATTGCGACGGCGACGCGCTGCTGGTGGAAGCGGACCCCATCGGACCCGGCGTGTGCCATGCCGGCTATGAGAGCTGCTTCTATCGCGTGCTTCAGAATGATCAATGGGTGGAGGCGGATCAGCGCGCCTATGATCCGGATGCCGTTTACGGAGCAAAGCAGTGAAGCTGAAACTCGGCATCCCGAAGGGCAGCCTCGAAAACGCGACCATCGATCTGTTCCGCCGCGCGGGCTTTAACATTACCACCAGCACGCGCAGCTATTTCCCGGCCATCGACGACCCCGAGATCGAGTGCATGCTCATTCGCGCCCAGGAGATGGCTCGCTACGTGGAAGACGGCGTGCTCGATGCCGGACTTACCGGACGTGACTGGGTGGAGGAGAACGAAGCGCAGGTCGAAACCGTGGCGGATCTCGTATACGCCAAGCAGAGCTTCGGAAAAGTGCGCTGGGTGCTCGCTGCCCCGGAAGCCTCGCCGTACCGCACGGTTGAGGATCTTCAAGGCAAGATCATTGCGACCGAACTCGTCAGGACAACGGAACGCTATCTTGCGAGCAAGGGCGTGAAAGCTCGTGTGGAGTTCAGTTGGGGTGCAACCGAGGTGAAGCCTCCCGAGCTGGCCGACGCCATTGTGGAAGTAACCGAAACCGGCTCCTCGCTGCGAGCCAACAAACTCCGCATCCTCGAGACCGTTCTTGAATCAAATACCCAGTTGATCGCGAATTGCGGTGCCTGGCGCGACGATTGGAAACGCCGCAAGCTGGAGGACATCAAGCTGCTCCTCGAAGGCGCCATCAGCGCCCTCGGCAAGGTAGGCCTGATGTTGAACGTGCGCCGGGAAGATTTGCCAGCAGTCATCAACGTACTTCCCGCGCTGAAGAACCCTACCATCTCGCAGTTGAGCGATGAAGCGTGGGTTGCGGTGAACACCATCCTCGAAGAAACCACGGTGCGAAGCATTATCCCGCGTCTGAAAGATGCCGGTGCGCAAGGCATCGTCGAATATCCGCTGAACAAAATAGTGATGTAGGCGCGATGATCCCGATCTTCAATCTCGCCAAGGAATTTGAGAACTACTCAAAGGATCTCCCGTGGGGTATCAAGTGGGAGCGGGGGCGCGCGGATTCGAAATATGAAGAAGCGGTTTGTCCTATCATCCAGGCGGTCCGCAGCGAAGGTGATGCCGCGCTGTTGCGGTACGCGCGAGAACTGGACGGGCTGGGTGATCAACCGCTCTGTGTTTCGGAAGACGAACTTGATGCTGCCGCCGCCGCGATGAGCCCGGAGGTGCGCCGTGCTGCCGAGACAGCCATCGTCAACATTGGGGAGTTCGCAAAGGCGCAGTTGCCGCGCGAGTATTTCGAAGAGTTCTCGCCGGGCCGCAAACTCGGCTGGATTGTTCGTCCGTTATCGGCTGTCGGCTGCTATATTCCTTCCGGCCGTTACCCGCTGCCGTCCACGCTCTTGATGACCGCGGTTCTGGCGCAGGCGGCGGGTGTGCCGGACATCCGCATTACGTCGCCCCGGCCGTCGATAGAAATCCTCGGCTGCGCGCATATGCTCGGCATAAGGGAGGTGTATCGCGTGGGCGGCGCGCAGGCCATTGCCGCTTTGGCCTTTGGAACGGACAGCATCCGGCGCGTGGATCGCATCGTCGGTCCTGGGAACGCCTACGTCGCGGCAGCTAAGAAATTGGTGGCCGGCGAAGTCGGTATCGATTTCATCGCCGGGCCAACCGAAATCCTGATCCTTGCCGCCGGGGGCGATCCCAAAGTAATCGCGGCCGATATGCTCGCGCAGGCGGAACATGACACCATCGCCAGCGCAATGCTGTTCACCACCTCGGAATCGCTTGCGCAGGCTGTCTCGGTAGAACTCGAGCGTCAGCTCGAAACGCTGCCAACCGCTGATGTCGCCCGTCAGTCCATCGATCAGGCCAGCATGATCATGATTTTTCCCGACATGGAAAAAGCCATTCAGGCCGCAAACACTGTTGCCCCGGAACACCTCAGCCTGCATGATCCATCGCTGTTGCCGAAAATAGAAAACGCGGGGACAGTGTTTCTGGGCCAGAATTCGCCCGAGTCTGCCGGCGATTACGCGGTTGGCCCCAGTCATGTCCTGCCGACTAGCGGTGTGGCTCGTCTGCGCGGTGGGCTCTCCGCTGCCGATTTTGTCAAGGTGATTGCCATTCAGCAACTCTCGCCATCTGCCCTGAATGAACTCGCGCCTGCCATCACTACGCTCGCGCGAGCGGAAGGTCTGGAGGCGCATGCCCGCGCCGTGGAGGTTCGTTCTGTCCGTTAAATCTGCAATAGACGAAAACAACGCAATCGAATCCGGGGCCACGCCCACCCTGGCGCCGCTCGCCCCGCGTGAGGCCGTGCTTCGCATGAGCCCGTATCATCCGCCAACCGGCGGCCGCCGCAACAAACTGCGCCTCGACTTCAACGAAAATACGGTCGGCGCACCGCCGCACGTCATTGACTTCATCAAGCGCTTCCTTACGGCCGCGGATCTCAGCATGTATCCGGAGTACGATAACGCGCGCGAAGATCTCTCGCGGCACTTCGGGGTGGCGCTCGACGAACTCACGCTGACGAACGGCACCGATGAAGCGATCCAGCTTCTGATGAACACTTACGTGAATGCCGGCGACGAGGTCATCATCCTGCGCCCCTCTTACGCGATGTACCGCTTCTACGCACAGCTGGCGGGCGCCTCCATTACGGAGATCGATTATCGCCCCGGCGATCTTGCATTTCCGCTGGAAGCGTTGCTCGAAACCATCACGCCTTCCACCCGCGCAGTGCTGATCAGCAATCCGAACAACCCGACCGGTACGGGGATTGATGGGAAGGGCATCGAACGGATTCTCGAAAAGGCCACCAACGCCGCCGTTCTGATCGACGAAGCTTACTACGAGTTCAGCGGCGTGACGGTTCTCCCTGCGCTTACGGAGTACCCGAATTTGTTTGTCAGCCGCACCTTTTCGAAAACCTACGGGATGGCGGCGATGCGTTGCGGCTGCCTTTTCTCGCAGGCGGGCAACATGGAGCACGCGCGCAAGGCGCAGTCGCCCTACAGTGTGAATGCGCTGGCCGCCATGGCCGCGCGCATCGCCGTCGAGGATCAGAAATTTGTCGAAGAGTACGTGCTTGAGGTGCTTGCGGCCCGTGAACTCTTATACGTGGGCTTCGAGAAACTGAATATCCCTTACGTTGCCAGCCAGGCGAATTTTGTTCTGTTTCAAGCCGGCGACCGGGCTGTTGCCATTCGCGACGAACTGCGCAAGCGTGGGGTTCTCGTCCGGGACCGCAGCTATGAGCTCCCCGGGTGCGTTCGCGTGACGGTCGGCACGCGTGATCAGATCCGTCGATTCCTCGACGAGTTGGAGCAGATTTGGTAGAAGATCCTCAGCAGCGGCCGCCCGAAGTGCTCGTATTCGACATGGATGGCGTACTTGTCGAAGTCACGCAATCCTATCGCGAAGCCATTCGCGAAACGGTACGGCACTTTACCGGCGAGACGGTCTCGCACGATTTAATTCAGGATTTCAAAGATGCAGGCGGCTGGAATAATGACTGGCTGCTTTCGCACCGGTTCATTGCCGATCGCGGCAAGCATGTGGAATACGCGGATGTGGTCGACTACTTCAATTGCGTCTTCCTCGGAGCCAATGGGGACGGCCTGATCCGCTATGAAAAGTGGATGCCTTCCTCCGGCTTGTTCGACCGGCTAGCGCAATACGCTTCGCTCGCGATCTTTACCGGCCGCGCGAAGTACGAAGCCGATGTTACGCTTCGCCGTCATGCGGAAGGCGTGCGCTTCGATCCCATCGTTACTGATGAAATCGTCGCCAATCCGAAGCCTGCACCGGATGGGCTCGAGCTCATCCGCCAGCATTACCCCGACAAGCACATGTGGTACCTCGGAGACACAGTAGATGATGCGCGCAGCGCCCAGTCTGCCGGCGTGCCGTTCATCGGCGTTGCAATGCCCCACAGCCCGCGGCACGCGCAGAATGCCGAACTGTTACGCTCTCTAGGCGCCTTCGCCGTTCTTCAGGACATTAACGAATTGGAAGGGCTCGTGCGCTCTGCGCATGAACGCGTGAGATGAGAGAAGCTTCGCTGGAGCGGAATACCAAAGAAACGCAGATCACGGGCCGCCTGGCAATCGAAGGCACCGGCAGCTACCAGATTTCCACCGGTGTTCGCTTTCTGGATCACATGCTCGAGCTTTTCAGCAAACACGGCGGATTCGATCTGGAAATCAACGCCCGCGGCGATCTCGATGTCGACCAGCACCACACTGTCGAAGACACCGGCATCGTTCTGGGCGATCTCTTCTCCAAGGCTCTCGGCGACCGCCGCGGTATCAATCGCGCCGGCTACTTTGTTCAGCCCATGGACGAAACTTTGGCCGTCGTGGCGGTAGATCTTGGGGGCCGTCCCGCGCTGGTATATGACCAGCAGGTAAGTGTGGTTCATGTCGGGGATCTGCAGACTGAGCTGCTCGAAGATTTCTTCTCCGGCTTCGTGAACCACGCCGGAGCAAACTTGCACGCGAAGGTGCTCTATGGGCGCTCAAATCATCACAAGATCGAAGGCATTTTCAAATGCTTTGCGCGTGCGATGAAGTATGCCTGCTCCACGGATGAACGGTTGAAAGATCAACTCCCTTCAACCAAAGGCTTGCTGTGACTACCATCGTCGATTACGGCGCCGGCAACCTTCGCTCTGTCGAAAACACGCTGAGCGAGCTCAACGCGCGATATACGGTGACGAGCGACCCGGCAGTTGTCGAGACCGCTCGAAAGATCATCCTGCCGGGCGTCGGCCATTTCGGCCAGATGATGACCGCCATTGACCGCCTCGGGCTGCGCGATGCGCTGCTGGGCCGCATTCAGGCGGGCATTCCCTTCCTTGGCATTTGCATCGGCCTGCAATGCCTCTTTGAAGCCAGCGAGGAAGCAAACGGCGCTCGCGGCCTTGGCGTTTTCCCTGGCACGGTGAAGCGGTTCTCCGGTCCGGTCCGCATTCCGCACATGGGCTGGAACTCTCTTACGCGCCTCAAGTCATCCAGACTTCTCGCCGAACTCGACGCTGAGCCGTTCACCTATTTCGCCCACAGCTACTACGCGCCGCTGCTCGGTGCCACTGCCGCCACGTGCACGTACCTCCACCCGTACACTGCCGTGCTCGAACAGGGGAACGTTTACGCCGTGCAGTTCCATCCGGAGAAATCGGGTCCCGTGGGGCTTGCCGTGATGCGGAATTTTCTCGAAATCTAGATGCTCGCGAAACGTATCATTCCTTGTCTTGATGTCACTGGCGGGCGCGTCGTAAAGGGCGTCAATTTTGTGGGCCTGCGCGACGCGGGTGACCCGGTGGAACTCGCCGAGCGCTATAACGCGCAGGGCGCCGACGAGCTCGTTTTCCTCGATATCACCGCCTCCAGCGACGCCCGCGAAATCATGGCCGACCTGGTGGCCCGCACCGCCCGCAAGGTGTTTATTCCTCTTACCGTCGGCGGCGGCATCCGCAGCGTATCCGACGCTCGCAAAATCATTCTTGCCGGCGCGGATAAAGTCAGCGTCAATACGGCGGCCGTGCATCGTCCCGAGCTCATTCGCGAGCTCAGTCTCGAATTTGGCGCCCAGGCGGTGGTTCTGGCGATTGACGCCCGGCGCTCAGGCACTGCCAGATGGAACGTCTACACCAAGGGCGGGCGCTACGACGAAGGTATCGATGCCGTTGACTGGGCGCACCGCGGCGAATCGCTTGGCGCCGGTGAAATTCTGCTCACGTCCATGGACACAGACGGTATCCAGACCGGCTTCGATTGCGATTTGACTCGTGCCGTCGCTGCGGCAACAACCGTTCCGGTCATTGCCTCTGGGGGCGCCGGTAGTCCGGCGGATTTCGTGGCTGTCCTGACGGAAGGCCATGCCGATGCCGCACTTGCCGCCTCTATCTTTCATTACGGCAAATACACGGTCACCGATTTGAAACGAGTGCTCCAACAAGCCCAGGTTCCCGTGAGGCCTGCCGCATGATTCTCCCCTGCATTGATCTCATGGACGGCAAAGTAGTGCAGCTTATCCAGGGGCGCGAGAAAGCGCTCGAGCGGTCCACTGACGAGATGCTCCGCTCTTTCGCGGGCTTTCCGCAGATCCAGGTAATTGATCTCGATGCCGCGATGGGCCGCGGCTCGAACGATGAAGCTGTGGAATACATCGCCCGGCGATCCGTCATACGCGCGGGCGGAGGAGTGCGCACCGTTGAGCGCGCCCGGCAGCTTGTGGATCAGGGCGCCTACCGCGTGATCGTCGGCACCGCTGCTTTCTCCGGCGCTGGTCCGAATGTTCCATTTCTCAGCGAGCTCGCCGATGCTATTGGTTCAGAACGCCTGACTATCGCGCTCGATAGCAGAGGCGGCCGCATCGTCGTGAAAGGCTGGCAGGAAGCTACCCAGTGGACCGCCCTCGAAATGATTGCGAGGCTCGAACCCTATTGCTCCGGCTTTCTCTGTACTTACGTCGACAAGGAAGGCATGATGCAGGGTACCGATATCGCGTGGTTTGAAAGCCTGCGCCGCGCGACCGGCCACGAGCTCATCGCTGCGGGCGGTATTACAACGGTGGATGATGTGAAAACCCTAACCGCGCACAACATTCACTGCGCCATCGGCATGTCCATTTACACCGGACGCATGGCGCTCGACGACTTGCGTAAATTTAACGACGTAACCCCAAGCCGCACCTAGACGCCTACACGCCATGCTCTGATTCGCACGGGTGTCGCCACTTTTGTGCGGACTCACATCTTACAGTTAGTAGATAGAGGTGCACTTGGGAATGAAACTCACCGTCGCTCGTTGGATTGCACTAGCCGCCTGCTCCCTGCTTGGTGTTGCAGTTCTCGTCGCCGACGATTCCGAAATCAAAAATATCGTTACCGGCACGGCTGCCTTCACCAGCTTCGAAACCGAAAGCCCCGGTACGGTTCGCAAGATTACCGTTGCTGACCTGCCTGCTCCTTTTGCCACCAAGGGCGTCTCGAACGGTCCCAAAGTTGTGTCGCGCCCTGATGGCGTCTGGCCAAAAACAGTTGAGGGATTCAAAGTCGAGCTTTATGCCAGCAATCTCAACACCCCGCGTGAAATTCGTACCGCCCCCAACGGGGACATGTTCGTCTCTGAAAGCTACAAGGGCGAAGTCATTGTCTTCCGCGGCATCACGGCAGATGGTAAGCCCGAACAGCAGTCCACCTTCGCCACTGGATTGAAGAATAACTTCGGCATCGCGTGGTATCCGCTCGGCAATAACCCGCAATGGATCTACTTTGCCAACACCAACTCCGTTGTGCGCTACCCATATCACAATGGCGATCTCAAAGCGACCGGGCCGGCCGAAACTGTGATTGCCGGACTCCCCGCTGGCGGCGGCCACTGGACGCGCGATCTTGCGTTCTCGCCGGACGGTAAATACTTGTTTGTTTCTGTCGGATCGGCTTCGAATATCGACAATCCCGATACGCACCCTTCTGAGCACAACCGTGCCGATATTCTTGAGTACACGCCCGAAGGCAAGTTCATCAAGATCTACGCCGCTGGCATCCGCAATCCGGTGGGCATAGCAGTGAACCCGACAACCGGTCAATTATGGTGCTCCGTGAATGAGCGCGACATGCTCGGCGATAACCTTGTCCCCGACTACATCACGTCCGTCAAAGAGGATGGTTTCTACGGCTGGCCCTTCTATTACATGGGCAATCATCATGATCCGCGTCTGCCCGAAAAGCCGGAACTGGGCGCAAAGACCACGGTACCGGATGTGCTTCTCCAACCCCATAATGCTTCGCTCGAAATGACTTTCTATGAAGGCAAGCAGTTCCCTGAGCAGTATCATGGCGACATCTTCGCGGCCGAACACGGCTCCTGGAACAAGGCGCAGCGCGCCGGCTATGAGGTCATCCGCGTACCGCTGAATAATGGCCATGCCCCCGGCGAATATGAGGACTTTGTCACCGGCTTCGTTCTCCCGGACGGTAACGTCTGGGGCCGTCCGGTTGGCGTTGCCGTTGCACCCGATGGCTCCTTGATGGTCACCGACGACGGTTCCAAATCGATCTGGCGCGTCAGCTACAGCGGAAAATAACACCGGTGCGTTCAGGGGCGGCGTTCGCTGCCCCTGAGCTTCTATCCTGGATTTGGGGCGCAAGTGCCCCTTCAGATATGAAGTTTGTTCTGCTCACGGTTGTTTTGGCGGGTGGCTCGTTCCTGTTCCTTTCGGCCGACTCGCAGCCCGCCGTTCCAGACGCTCCCGATTTCAACCTGACGCGCGAGATAGAGGTTGTCCCCCCTGATCCCAACCTCCAAGCGGTGCGTGTGGCTACGTGGAACATCGAACGCGGCACCGAACTGGATTTGATCAGCTCCGAACTCGCAAGCAACCCGGCCGACCTCCTCCTCCTCCAGGAAGTGGATCTTCGCACCGTGCGCGCAAACGAAAAGGACGTGGCTGCGGAACTGGCCCGCCGCCTTCAACTGAATGCCGCTTTCGGCACGGAGTTTGAGGAACTGGGCCAGGAGAAGAATGGGCATGCTGCTTACATTGGCCAGGCGACCCTTACGCGGCTTCCCATTCGCAAGTCCCGCGTGCTGCGCTTCCAGCGCCAGTCGGGTTTCTGGAAACCGCATAGCTGGATCCCCTCCAGCATCCCCTTGATGCAACGGCGGCTGGGCAGTCGGATAGCGCTGGTGACGGAGCTCGATTTCCAGGGCCGCCTGCTCGTGGTCTATAACGCTCACCTCGAAAGCCGCAGCGCCGGCCCCATTCAGTCCGCGCAGCTCGACGAGATCTTGGCCGATCTGAAGCAGTACCCGCCCCATACCGCCGTCATTCTGGGCGGCGACCTCAACACCAAGTACATGCCGTCCACCTTTCTTCACAAGCTGCAGAAGCAGGGATTTGAAAGCGCTACCGGCACGCGTGTTGAACGTACCCACGCAATTGCCATGTCGCTCGATTGGATCTTCGCCAGCGGCGCCGTGCGTCTCGATGAAGGACAGGTTCGCCGGAACTTCAAGGGGTCCGATCACTACCCCGTCTACGCGGATCTTGTCGCCAGGTAGATTCTTACCTCACTGCAAACACGTGCACCAAAACGTAAACCGCGAAAGCAAAGATCGATGCTCCCAGCAGCACGCAAACCGGCAGTGTCAGCAGCCACGCGAGCGCTATGTTGCGTAGCGTGCCCGACTGCAGGCCGGAGTGATTTGCCGCCATCGTGCCCGCAATGCCTGATGAAAGCACGTGCGTAGTGCTTACTGGCAATCCAAATTTGTCCGCCAGCCCGATCGTTGCCATTGCTACGAGTTCGGCCGATGCGCCTTGTCCGTAGTTCAGGTGTTCTTTGCCGATCTTCTCGCCCACCGTTACCACGATGCGCTTCCAGCCTATCATCGTGCCAAAGCCCAGGAAGCACGCTACCCCAATCTTTACCCACGTTGGAATGAATTTGGTTTCTTTGTCGAGCTGCTTGCTGTAGTCGCCCAGGACCTTGGCGTCTTCGGCGTTCGCAATCTTGTGCTGCTTGATGAGTTTCGCGATCGACGCGCTCAGTAGGTAGAGGTCGCTCCGGAACGCCGAGCGCGTCGGCACGGATAATTCGCGAAACGAATTTTTGCCGGCAATCCGGTCATGAACGTCCTGATTCAGGCCTGCAACTGCCTCGAACGTTTGCCGGTTCGCACTGCCCTTGGCTTTCAGATAGTCGGAAATCGTATCCACTGCCTGTTGTCCGGTGATCGGGTTCGGCCCTATTTTGTCCAGAATCGGCTGCACGCGCTCGGCACGCTGCACAATGGCCTGCACCTGGGCAGGTGTGGTCTCCGGATTCAGCGC
Organism: Acidobacteriaceae bacterium; assembly: GCA_019233755.1. Classification (GTDB taxonomy): domain Bacteria; phylum Acidobacteriota; class Terriglobia; order Bryobacterales; family Bryobacteraceae; genus Bog-105. Next base: position 85,046 of record JAFAMD010000065.1, read on the forward strand.
GTACTGTGCCGGCAGGATGCCGACCAGAATGAGTACCACTAGTCCCATGCCCTTCTGTCCGTCATTCGAGCCGTGAAAAAAACTCACGCCGGTACACGTCAGCGTCAGCAGGCCCCGAATCCAAAGTGGCGGTGGGGTGTTGCCCTTCGGCGGCCGGTATAGTTCCGGACGTCGCACAACCGCCTTCATCACGACCAAAAGAAGAGCAGCCCCCACAAAACCCAAAACAGGTGAGATTAGCAGCGAAGCGAAGACCTCCTGGGCCTTCCCCCAGTTCACGCCATCTCCGAACACATGGCCCGGAGTCATCATCGAGTTCGCCAGGCCCACGCCCATAATGGCTCCGATTAGTGTGTGCGAGCTCGATGCCGGCAGCCCGAGATACCACGTGCCCAGGTTCCAGACCACTGCCGAAATCAGCAGCGAAAACACCATTGCGAATCCGGCGCCGGATCCTACGTTCAACACCAGTTCTACGGGCAGCAAAGCCACAATGCTGAACGCCACGGCCCCCGTTGAGGTCAGCACGCCGAGTAGGTTGCACAGACCAGACCAGATCACTGCCACAGTCGGCCGCAGCGTATGCGTATAGATGACTGTGGCGACAGCATTAGCCGTATCGTGAAACCCGTTCACCATCTCGAAACCGAAGGCCAAAGCCAGGGTGAGAAATAGAAAAATCGCGGTGCTGATCGGTACTGCTTCGCCGAATAGATGCAATCAGTCTCCTGTTCGTCCGCGTGCGGACACAACCTGCCTCGCTAGCATAGAGAACCGAGATTACAGCAATGTGACGTTTGCTTACGAATGAGCGGCCCCGTGAGAATCCGTGGGACTGGAAGTTAGGGTCCGGGAATTTATTGACGACTTAGCGGCTAAAGCTGGGGTGTTTGGATGGTCCAGTCGAATCGCCGCGAACCAAGCTCCCTCCCGCTGCCCTGGTATTCTCTCGCGATAAGTGACAGGCGGGCATTCGGCTCCAGTAACGCTGGAGATAAACGCAGCTCTCCACCGCACCAGGACAGTGTTGCCTTTAGGGCCTGTCGCGATGTTGGATCTGCCGGATGACTGAGTGGGAACTCTGCGTCTTCCGTTGCCCCCGAACACAGGTAGAGCGACAGCAGATCGCAGAACCCGAGCGCCGCGGTCCAGCGATCCAGCGCCTCGGCCGGGAACGGAAGTCTGCTTTCCGTCTCTTGCCGCCGTTGGGTCTCAAGGTAGTTGAACTCCCGCCGTTCCGGGTCGTTCCCTGCAAGCAGGCAGAAGTGCCGGCTTATCAGAACGCCGACCAGCCGGGAAACGTTCTCCGCGCGGCGAATACAGGCGACCCATGAGGGCAGGGTCTCCTTTGCAGACAGGGCAGGGAAAGGCCGAGGTGCGCTTCGGGATACATCTTGCAACTGAGCCATATCGCTTTCAGTCCAGCCGAAGTCATGCTGCCGGATGGCTTCAATCGCCTCGGGAACGAGCCCGCCGAATGCTTCCTTTCGTAGCGCGTGGGCAAGGTCTCCGGCGAGTTGCGAGTGTTGCGCTTGCAAGACAACGGCGTATGGCGGGTGCGCATTCTCTTGCGTCTCGAGGAAAATCTCAAATGCCGGGCGTGTGTCTTCCCCCGTCTGCACCGGATGACCCTCTCGAACCGGCAGCGGCCGCAGAATCATGACCCGGTCACCGGTCGTTGCCGTATGCGAAGACATTGAACGAACGGTCCCTGGGCAGTATACTTCCAGAACGGTTTCGTCGCGGGAGGATGCCATGGCGACCATCAAGGTGAGCGATCATTCCGGCTTGGCTTTCGCCGCCGGGAACGCCAATTCGAAATCTGCGTTGAACAAGTACCTGCAAAGCGGCCTCGAACTTCTGTTCCGCGATGCGAGCTTCCAATTCAAAGCGGTGCAGAATGTGCCGCTCAAAGAACTGCCGCCGCATGCATTCCCCCTAGCTCTTTCCGTCACTGTCCCGGGCAATTTTGCGGTGTCCCGCGCTGCATTGAATGTCGAGTCCGGCGCCACTGCCTCGCTGGATCTCCTTGCGGGTGAAAAAGCGCAAGACTTCTGCGCGGCGCTCCACCTCGATCGTCCTCCCTTGACGGACCTCCTTTCGTTCGCCTTCAGCGGGGAACTGGCAGGCGGACCGGCAGGCACTGTAGGCGACTTCTCCTTCGGGCTCACGAGCGGAACCGAACTCATCGTCACGAACTACTCGCCGTCTGCCGAAACAGACCTGTTCCTTGATGCCGCCACACGGGCTATTTCGGGGCTGGAGATCCCTCACGCTCTGGATGATCTCGAAAACATGGCAGAGAACAGTTTCTGCAGTATCGAGGGGAAGGGAAGTCTTAAATTTACGGCGTCCGTTCAGTACAACTTTCTGAATAATACGCTCGCCAGCCAGCCGCTCGAACTGATTTCTCAATCGCTCAGTGTGAAGGCTCAATCAGGAGCCAAGCTGCAAGTGGCTGTCGAGCAAACCAGCAGCCATCAATTGACAATAGCGGCGCTTCCCGGCAGGAGATTTCGGCTTGGCGTTGCCCTCGGGGCCACCGAAGACGTGGCGGCCAGCCTCACCTGGTCCCTTGGTGTTTCCGCAACGGTCGGCGGCCAGGACCCTCTCGATTTTCTCGTTCAGCACATTAGCCCGAGTCCCGAGAGCGAACTCGACAAACTGCGGGCCTCCCTGCCATCGGACGCGCAGAAAGAGCTGAGCGAGCAAATAAAAAAGGTGCTTGAAGGCGCGCTCGATGGCGGCATCAAAGCGTCCTTGCAGGCTGCGCTCGAGAAGAGTCGCGAGACGAGGCGTCTGTTTGTGTACGAGGTGGATTTAAATGCTCTCGATAGAGCCGGCACGCAAGCGGTCCAGGCGGCTTTGCAGGGCGACTTCACACCCATCACGGCCCAGGGTACAAACCTGGCCGGTATCCGGGAAATTGACAATACGCTCACCATTACCCTCGCCACCACTCGGTCGCTTACCATTCACCTGATCGGCATTCTCAATTTCAACGACGTCAGCAGCTTTATTGCGAAGTCGAAGCCGGCGCTGAACCAGGACGCGGGAGAGGTGGTGCTCACCGCGGAAGAAATCAAAGTAGTTGAGAATAACCTGGATCCGGATCATCTGCGGGAAGTCCAGCTGCGGAGCGCCATGATCACGAGCGCTGCTGTGGCATCGCCGCGCAGTCCGAGCTTCAGTTTCAAGCTCGTGTTTTTTCTGCGAAAAGCGCAGCCGGGCCGGTCTGACCTGCTGCAATTCGTAAACGTCCTGCGCGCCGTCGGCTCCCCCGATCTGAGAAGCGCCCAGGAATTGCTGACCGGTTCCGAGAAACACGGTGGGGGCGCTGCCATCTACCTCAGCCTCAACCTGGATAAGGCCCTCAGTCTCTTGCTCTTTGAGCACCCCAATTCAGACGACTACGTGCTCGCCGGGCAAAACGCCATGCGGATGATCCTGAGCGGCGACGACAGCGCGCGCGGCCGGCTGCCCTTGTTCTCTGTCGACCTTTCGTTCTGGAAGCAACTCAGGGACGCCGGCACGGGCCAGAATATTCTGGCGCTCCTTCGCGCGAGAGGCATTACCGATCAGGCGGCGCTGGTCGATTTCTATTCTGTCGACTGGTGGGCTCAGGCCATGGGGAAGGTAGCGCTGGCCCTCAACCAGCATAAGTCTTTGCGCGACGCACAGGCCGATGCCCTCAAAAAAAGCCAGGGCGGCTTTGACGTTCCGTGGGCGGTCCTCGCCACCCATTGGCTGGTTGGGCAAGCGGCTGTGACCTCGACCTTTACCGTCAACCGCGGCCAAGCCATCGCCGCTGGCGGCGGTTCCGGTGCCACGTACACCGGTTGATTTGAAAATTCGAACCCATTTCGCGAGACCCATTTCATAAGGAAAGTTCGTTTCGCAAAATGCAGGGGTAACGTTCCTCTTGTCCGCGCCGCTGTGGAAAAGCTGAGGACGCCTTTGTTGATTGAGCTTCATTCTTAACCGCAAGCGCTTCAAAACACGTTGGTTGCTTGGTTTCCGCAGTTTTGCCCTGTTTTCCACAAAAACAGCGCCCCGATTCTGGGAAAATCGCTTGCACGAGTTGGGTATCCCTGATATTCTGAACAAGTCGCCGCAAACGAGAGTGAGTGGCGAGGCGGTCGAAAACAAAGCGGAAAGTTACAAAACGCTTGCAGTGACCGAGACAGTTTGATAGATTAGCAGATGGGCGCTGAAAAGCGCACTAAGCAAAGTAGGTAGGGAATCAAGACAGGCAATTTTTGATCTTGATTCGTTTTCGGACTCCATAGTAGTTTCCAAGTAGTCCTGAAGTCATTCCTCTACTGAACCTAGGGCATTTGCCCGAAATTTTTTGAGCGCACCTGTCCGGTGCCGTCTGAAGTGCGGTTGGACAGTGAAGCTCAAGCGGCTTTCGAGGCCGGCAGTGGTTAAACTTTACAGAGCAATCTGGGATCGTTTGGCAGGCTGCGCAGATAATTGACAATCTGGTTGGACGCAAAGAAGTAATTCGTCAGACTTTTTGAGTAAACAGCCGGAGCAAATATCTCGGGTA
>JAFAMD010000052.1 GCA_019233755.1 Acidobacteriaceae bacterium
TCGGCCGGAAGCGCATTGTTCCGCCCGATGTATAAGTAGCTCGGTGGCAGCCCGCGATCCCCCAAAAGTCTTACCCGGTATTCGAAGGATCCAGCTAATCCGCCGGTTGACTAAATAGCGTTTGCGCAAAAGCGAAGGGCCTTCACAATCGATTCAAAGCCAGATTAAGCAGGAAGGAGGGTTATATGTCAGCCGTCGCAACAGCCTAGCGCATCGAACAGGAGCAGAAGGAGCGCCGGTTCGAAGAAATCATCGGTGAGGGCCCCGCTCTGGGACAGGTGCTCGAGCACGTGGAACTCGTGGCTCCTACGGACGCGAGCGTTCTCAGTCTCGGAGAGACGGGTACCGGCAAAGAGTTGATCGCGCGTGCCATTCACAAAGCCAGCTTGCGCATGGGACGGTCGTTTATCAAAGTTATTGCGCGTCCGCGGATCTCGATCTCAGTTCTCTGCTCACCGCCGCCGGACAGGAACTGGCGCGCTCGCCGAAGGCGAAGAGCAGTACGCCGGCGTTTCGCGTGGTCGTGGAGGGATCACGCGGCCGCTCGTCCCACATTCCCCTTGGTATGCGGCGCTCGCGAAACACAAGTATGCTAATGGCGCCAGCATTGTGGAATCGTAGTGCCGGGGGATGATCCCAAGTTCATGCCTCACCCAAGCACGCCGGAAGTTCCAGCCGTCGCCGGTTGTAGTTCCGGAGTTGCAGAAGCCGGTTTTTCTTCTCGCTCCCACTTGATCAGCTTCAGATCCAGCACGACAAACGAGTACAGAACCGGAACCAACCCAAGTGTTACGAAAGTGGCGATCGTCAGGCCTCCGATTTGCGCATAACAAAGCGGCTCCCACAGGGGACCGCCGTGCGCTGCCAGCGGAAATAGTGCAATCACGGTGGCCGCAACCGTGATCATCACTGGCCGCAAACGCAGAATGCCGGCATCGGCCAGCGCCAGTTCCAAGTCCTCGCCTTCTTCTCTTCGCTCCTCGATAAATTCAAACAGAACGATGATATGACTTACGATCACGCCGATCAGGCTGATGACTCCAAGAAACGCCATGAAGCCGAATGGCTGCCCCATAATGGCGAGGGAAATAATGGCTCCGGTAGCTCCGTAAGGAATGGCCGCAAAAACGATCAGCGGCTTGACTGCATGTCTGAATTGCGCCAGTAATGCAAGGTAGAGCGAAAAGACGCAAATGACCAGCACCGTCGTAAGATCCTGGAATCCGCTTACCTGCTCTTTGTGTTCGCCGGCAAAACGGAAGATGAACCCGCTAGGGAGCTGCTTCTGGAACGCTTGCAGCTTGGGCATAGCCGCCGAGATCACCTCCGAAGGCAGATGTCCTACCGCCGGCCAGCACTGTACGGTCACTGTCCGGTATTGATCAAAGCGCTTGGTCTTCGGCCTTTGCGGTTGCCACGAAATCGTCGCGATTTGCTCCAATGGAACGGGCGCCGCGTCCTGGCTCGAGAAGATATATAAACTGCGCAAGTCTGAGAGCTGTGCCCGCTCGTCCATTCGCAAACGTCCTACAATTGGAATCTGTTTGTCGCCCTCTCTCAACACTCCGGACGTGACTCCGTAAAGCGCGGCTTGGGTGGATTCGGCAACATCGGCGTTGGTGATGTGCGCGAGGTTGGCGCGGTCTACATCTACGTGTACCACTGCCTTGGGACTTGGCTCGCCCCAATCGTCTCGAACTCTGGCAGCAACCGGGATCTCACGGAAGATTCGCTTCAGTTTCTCCGCCTCCGCCTGGAGTACCCGGACGTCTTCTCCTGAAACTCTGACCTGCACGGCGACGCCAATCGGTTTGCCTGTTTCGAGGCTCCGCGTATCAATGATCGCCCCTGGAATCTTGGTATCAAACTCCGGCTGCAAACGGGCCAGCAGCGGCGTGGTGTCGTGGGGATCGTTAGTTCGCAGAATCACTTCCGCGTAGTTGGTTTGTCTATCCTCAGGCGTGGCGCTACTCCAGAAACGCGGACCGCCGCCCCCCACAAAAGCCGTCATAGACAGCAAGACATCTTTTGGACGGCCGTGCTCGGAATGAGCTTTTCCGTAATCCTCGGACACACGCTGCACAATCGACTCCACCTGTCGCGTGACTTCTCCCGTAGCACTCACCGGGGAATTCTCGGGTAACCAAACGTCAATGTAAGAAAAATATTGAAGATCTTTTGGAAAGAACTGCGGCTTGAGCGTGGAGAATACAACCCCGCCCACCACCAGCAGAACGAGCGAGCTTGCCAGGCACAGCTTTCTGTGCTGGATAGCCTTCCTCGAGATGCGGAAATACCAGCCCGTGAATCCACGCTTCCGCCTTTCTTCGATGGGAGTCTCGAGCCTACTCTGCAGCAAAAACGAGCTGATGAGCGGGACGAACGTCATCGATACCAACAACGCGGCCAAGAGCGAGCAACTAATCACCACTGGCAGGCTGTACAGAAACTTGCCTGTATCTCCCGGCAAGAGCAGGAACGGCAGATACGAAGCGATATTCGTTATGGTGGCGAACGCCATGACCTTAAACAGCTTCGTGGGTCCAAGCCACGCCGCAACCGATCTTGGCTTGCCCGTGCCCAGCTCGCGCACAATCGCGTCGCCCGACACTACTGGCACGTCAACCAGCAGCCCTAGCGCGATAATCAGCGACGCGATCGAGACCTGTTGCAGATCGATGCCGAGCGTGTTCATGACACCGAATGTGATGGCGAGTGTAATCGGCATTGCCGCCGCAACCAGTATGGCTGTCCGCCAACTCCAAAAACCGATAAGCGCCACAATGACAACCAGGACGACCGCTTCGATCAAACTATGGGTGAAAAGCTCGATCTTGTCGCGTACTTGTAAAGGCTGGTCCGAGGTTCTCGCCAGGACTAAGTCGCCCGGCAGGGATTTCCGGATATTCTGCAGATTTGTGTCTACCAGCTTTCCAAAGACATTAATCTGTTCTCCCTTGCGCATCTGGATGGATAGCGTGACGGCGCGTGTGGTGATCCATTTGCCGTTCTCGTCGCGGCGCGTAAAGGTATTCAGATATGAGGGCGGGCTTTCATAACCTCTGTCGACGTCCACCAGGTCGCGGAGATACAGCGGTGTCCCGTTCGGCGATTTGCCAATGATCACATTGCGGAGATCGTCCGGAGTCTTGAACTCGCCGGTTGTATTGATATTGATGGTGCGTCCGCGTGCGTTGAGTGGCTCACCGGTATCCGGGAGGTTCCGAGCCATGAGAAGCTTCGACAGATCTGCCGGTTTCAGTTTGTACTGGGCAAGGCGTTCTTGTGAGAAGTTCAAGAATACCTTCTCATCCAGGACGCCCGATCGTTCGACCTTCGATACGATCGGCAGGGTTTTCAGACTTCGCTGAATGGTATCGGTGAAGTCGTCCAAATCGCGGTATGTGTACTTGTCACCTGCCACGGCCTGTAGCGCCGAGGCAGTTGTCGACGGGTCGCCAATGATCGCGGGTTTCCAGGCATCGGGGTGAAACTCGTCTGCTTGCAGTTTCTCATTGACCAGTTTTCTGAACGCACTTTGCAGATCGGAGTTGCTCAGGTTACTGGTGAAATCTAACCCGGCAAAACCTGCTCCCGAGAATGGCTTTGTATCGGAAATCAAATGCTGGCTTACAAGCTGTGGAGCCGCCCAGGCGATCCCGCGCTCCACTTGCGCAGAATCGATGGACTTCGGATAGACAATAACAAGCGAAAATCGGCGCTGGCCTTGTGCAGCCAAGCCAGCCCGAACCTGCCGGACACGCTCCTCAACCAGCTTGCTCATCCACGCGACCTGAGCTGGATCTGCCGGTGGGCTCGCCACCGTCAGCATCAACGCTGAAGTGTCGCCGAAGTCTTTGATATAGAGGATCGGGCCGGCGCCCAGTGGCAGATCGTGGATGGCATCCAACCGGATCTTGACGTCGTCCAGTTCCTTGTCCCTGTCGTATCTTCCTTTTTCCGCCAGCTCGAATTGAACCATCGCCGAACCCGTTCTGGAAGCGCTCTTGATCTCGGTGACCCATTGATTCAGCGCAATGGCCTGCTCTATCTTCCTGGTAACCAGTTGCTCCACCTCTTCGGCAGACGTTCCTTGCCACGGAACGATGATCATCGCCTGGCGCACCGGAATATCCGGGTCCTTGCGCTGCGGCATGTTGCTCAATCCGTAGATTCCCCACAGCAGCGCAACACCAAGCGCAACCCAGGCAATGTGCTTTTGCTCCGTAAAGAAGCGCGCCAGGTTGTGTGTATTCTGGATGGACTGATCGTTATCTGCGTGTGCCATCGCTTCGCCTCTTAATTGACAACCCGCACTAGGCTTCCGTCGGCCAGCTGGTTTGTCCGGTTTACTATGATTCGTTCGCCAGACAAGAGGCCTTCATTTATCACAACCGACTTGCCAACGGGTTCCCCAATCCGCACGCTCTTTAGCTGCGCAAACTGCTTCCCATCACGTTCTTGAATGGTGAAGACCGAATAGTTGTTTGATCCCGATTCCGCCGTGATCAAAGCCGTCATGGGTACCACGGGAACAGTCTGCGGATTCGCTTGGTCAATGCTGACACTGGCGATCATCCCCACTTTGAGCGAGCGATCGGCGTTCGGCAGAGTGACCTCAATGTTGAAAACCCGCGACTCACGATTGGCGGACGGGGCAATCTCCGTAATGCGGCCCGTGAAAGTCCGCCCCAACGCGTCGACTTCCACCGGAATCGGAGATCCCATCCGGAAGCGCGCGATCATGTTGTCGGGAACGCCGAAGTTTACCTTCACGGCGCGAATATCATCGAGGATAAATGCCCGTGTTCCGGCAGCAACCAGATCGCCACGCTCCACATCCTTTTCGACGATTACTCCGGGCATAGGCGCGATCAGGTTCGTATCACCCAGGTTGATTTTCGCGGAGACGATGTCCGATTGCGCGGCATGTAGTTGCCCCTGGCGTGCCTCGATTTGGCGGATGGCAGCCTGCACGTTGGCAGTGGTAGCGTCATGGTGCGCCACTGCCGCGTCGTAATCCGGACGAGTCATTGCCTTCACGCCATACAACGCTTGCGCGCGCTCAAAATCCTGATCGGCTTTCTTTTGGTCGGCTTTGGCCTGATCGAGTTCAGCTTCAGACGCATGGAGCAAGCCCTGTGTCTGCGCCTCCTGCCCCACCGCCGTGTTGAGTGACGCTTCGTAATCGGACCGGCGCAGGTGCGCTAATGCGGCTCCGGCAGAAATCTCGTCACCCACTTGTATATCGCGCAGCCGTCCATCGGCGTCCTTCACTTGATGGAGAGCAGCGATATAGCCCGGTACCTTGAATGCCATTTGTACTTCCGTATCCGGACGGATCTCGCCGGAGTAACGCCAGGCAGGCCGAACTTCCTGAGTGGCCACGACTTCAACCTTCACCGGAACCGGCTCCGGCGCGGCCGCCTGTTCTTTTTCGCAGCCCGCCAGAATCATCATCATTGTCAGAGCGAAAACCCAGACTAAAACACGCATTATTGTTCTCCAATCGCTTTCTTTAAATCCGCTCTGGCCTGCCAAAATGCTGCGAGAGCCTGCTGCTGACGGTCATCGGCCGAAGCCAGATCTGACTGTGCTCGAAACAGGACTTTGGTTAATACCGCTTCCCGTTTCACCTGCTCCTGAGTCTCTTTGAGCGTCTGCCGCGCCGTACGTTCTGTGGCATCGCTCAACTCCAGTTGCCTGCGAGTGTTTTCCAGTTGCCGCAATGCATTTCTCACCTCGATGAGGATGGCCCGTTCCGTAGAATTCACTGCAACTTTGGCCTGCTCCTCTTTCACACGTTTTTCCGCCGCCTCTTGTTTCCTGCGCCCCCAGTCCCACGGTTCCCAAGTGAGTTGGAAACCCGCGACCGCGATGTTGCGTGGCAAAGCATTCTCTAAATTCGCTGTCGTGTAGTAAAACAATCCCGCGCTTACATCGGGGATATATTCGGCCTTCTTCGCGCGTGCTTCATAATCCGCTTGCCGCACTTCGAACTTCGCCTTCTTCAACTCCGGCCGGTTTTGAAGCGCGCGAGCCTCCAATGCTTCAGATGTCTCGACTTCGGTGTCCGCGCTGCGAAGGCTTACAACCCGAAATTGGGTGTGTATGTCCCGGCCCATCAGGTCATTTAACTTCTCGCTCGCGGTCGCGACCTGGTCCTTCGCATCACCAACGGCATTCTGCGTTTTCAAGAGCTGTGCATCGGCGCCCAACAAATCGGATTCGAGAACTGTTTCCCGGGTCAGGTTCTCGCGTGCCAGCCGCTTCGATTCCTTGTAAAACGGCAGCGACGCCTCGAGACTCTCCAACGCGCTCTGCGCCTGCACAACGGTGTAGTAAGCGCGCCGGACCTGATCGATGACTTCCAAACGCGTTTTTTCCTGTTCTTCGCGCGTCGCCTGCAATCCAAACGAGAGCGCTGTCAGGTGCAGGTGTATCCGGTATAGCGTTGAAAGTGGCTGCGAGATGGAACCAAACACCGCCGCGGCCGGTTTTCGCGGAATCTCAATTTTCTGGTTAGTTGCCGGAATTGGACCCGTCGACGGATACACCCCGAGTGACCCTTGTTGGAACGTGACCGATGGTTTCGTTAATAACTGGCCTCCAAGCGCACCGATCTGCGTATTCGCAAACCGTTTGGTTTTGTTCGCCGCCAGATCATCAGCCGCCCGGACCGTCTCCAGGCTGGCGATCTTCAGCGAACTATTGTTTGCAAGAGCTTGCTGAATCGCTTCGCTGAGCGTCAGTTCAGGCGGATTGGATTCCTGGGCCAGTCCTGTCGCCGCGGTCGCAAACGCCGCGAGCACAATTTGGAGAAGTCGCGCTTGAATCCGAGTGCTCATTATTCGCCCACCTTGTACTTGATGCTTGTCACTGCCGCGCTCCTCTCGACGACGGCTTTGCGCGTCTCATCAAGCGACGTCGCCAGCGTCGACCTCGACACTCGCTTGATAATCGGGTACACCGGCGGGTGCAGCGCCAGCGGGACGTCGCGGCTTAGGGCTACCGCTTCCATCTCGACATACACGCCGCCATCGCGCTCTTCAAACCGCGACATGTTAAAAACGCTCCAGACATACCCGGTGCCCTCGCCCGCCGGCAGCTTATGTTGATTTGGAGTCCCGTACTGTGCCCATTCCTGTACGCGAATGGTGCGAGACTGCGAGTACCAGCGGCAGGCATCAAGCCGCGTGTAACTCGAGGTGTTCTCGCACTCTAACGCGTGCTTCGAAAAGAAATGCTTGTTAGCGAACGTCAAGATGAAATGATCAGAAGCTTGCGTCGGATCCGCACTCTGCTCGATCACCTGCGCGCCGATTACGGTGGGGGTATAGAACTTAGCGTATTGATCATATTCGCGGACTGTTACGATGACGTCCTCTATATGTGTTCCTCGAATGAACGCTGTCCCGATCCAGTGATGCACCAATCCGTGAGGAATAGATATCGGCATTTTGGGCTGTATGGGAGCTACCACAATCTCCCCGGAACTTACGCGTTGTAACCGCTGCTCGGATTCATCCGCCCAGAGAAAATTGCGCTGCATGCGGTCCATCATGCGCGCGTTAGCTTGAACCAGATAGTCCTCCCACTCGTGCGCTGTCTCCGGCTTCAATTCAGCTCCATTCGCCGCGACCGAAAATATCGCGGCAAACGCTACTGCACTCTTAATTGCCCAGTTCATTTTTATTGCCCAGTTCATTTTTGTTTCCAATTCGAGCCAGTGGGGGTTTTGGCAATTTAACTCCGAGGCGCTCTGCGATGATCTCGGGTGCTTCCAGGGATGAAGACACGGGAAACCCCTGTTCACGCCACGTCTTGAGGCCCCCTTCAAGTACCCATACTTTGTCCACGCCTATTCGGTTCAATGCCATCGCGGCCCGCGCGCTTACGATGTCTTCTCCCGACGAAGAATAGAGAATGGTGTCTACATCATCCGGAACACTGATCCGTGGGAAGTTGCGCAAGCGAGATGGCTCTATTCTCATGGCGCCCGGAATGGCCTCCAAGCTGTCAGTGTCGGCTTCGCCTTCGAAGTTCAACAGATCTATCACCGCGACCCTTTTGTTGGATTTCAGTTTGCGATTGAGCATCGCCGGACTGATACGGCGCAGCCGAAGCCGGTGGATCATTCGCACCAGAGTCAGTCCACGCCAGCCGACATAGAGGCCGATCGGGACTGCAATCGCGACACCAAGAGCCGTCCCTAAATGCTTGACCCAACCAATCGCAACGTCAATTTGGTTGGAAAAGATGTAGCCCACAGCTACATAGAAACTTGACCAGAGGAAGCCACCGACTGCATCGAAGGCGAAGAAACCAACTGGCGATGCTCCTTGGGCACCAACAAGTGGCGGCATGACAATATCCAGTCCGGGAACAAACTTCGCCACACACAATACAGGGAGACCATAATGGCGAAACCTTTCATGCGCATTCTCGGCACAACCTCGCGGATCGCCGGAAAAGCGGCAGAGCCGGCGCACGACCTGAGAACCCCACCGGCGCCCGAAGCTGAACCATAGTCCATCCGCTGCGAGACAAGCTAATACAGCTACCGAGACAACGATGCCGGTCTGCATCCCGCCTTTTGCGGAAAGAGCACCGGCGGTAATCAGAAAAACGACTGACGGAATAGGGAGGCAGATCTGCTGGGCAAAAACTGCAAGCAGAACTCCGGTATAGGTCAGCTGTGAAGAGGCGGTCATAAGTGGATAAGCGGCTGCTGTTGCATCTCACTCAATGTTGTCTCGCCTGCATGCATCGATGGCAGTAATCAGCCGTAACTTTACGGCGGTTTACGGCAGATTTACGGCAATTGGAGCCTGCCCTGGGGCAGCATGGAATTGAGCTCTTGCTGTGTCAAGGCGAAGCAAGGAAAAACGATCATGAAGAAAACATCTCGAAGCTGGACGGCAGTGTTTAGTCCCGCATTGCTGCTAACCCTTATCGCGTGTCCCGTCGTACACGGCCAGGAGGTGAGAACGAACTATTTGCCAGGAACCGACTTTTCGAACTATCGTACGTACAGTTGGGTAACTATCCCGGGAGCTGGTGTTCCCAACCAGATCCTTGACACCGAGATCAAGGAATCAATAGATTCCCAACTAAGAGCTAGGGGTTTCACAAAGGTGGACAGCGGTACGCCAGATCCCCCGCAGACGACTGATTTTCCCCAACCGCCGGGTCTCCCGCAACTGCCGGCCGGTCTCCAGCAACCGCCCGATCTGCCCCGTACGGCCGATTCCGCTTCTAAGGGCAATTCCGCCAATAAAGCCGATCTCGTCATTGACTACCAGGTGGCTATCAATCACGAGAGGCAGTGGAACGCTTACGGCATGGGCGACGGCTTCCCCTGGGCTGGCATGCGTACTGCAACCGCTACTGCGACAAGTTCAACCATCGAGGTCGGGACTCTCGTCCTAGATATGTATGACCCTGCTACCAAGCGGCTTGTTTGGACAGGTTCTGCAACGAAGACGATTAATCTCAGCAAAGATCAGCAGAAGAACCAGAAGAACCTTGACAAGGCAATGCAAAAACTGCTCAAGGACTTCCCGCCCAGAGGGAGATAGACATTTCGCCAGATGAAGCTCATCACTGAAGATATCATCCATGAACCGATACCTACTACGTCCCCTTATGGCTGCAGTTTGCGCCGCAACTTTGCCGGCGAGTGGTTTTTACCAACAACCCAGTGCTAACCCGGCGGCTGAGGCCGGTACGGGGCACAAGGTGGTCTCACGTCTTCCAGGAGATATGCTGGCCCAGTTCAGCGACTCGCTGGAACAACTGGCGAGTAAAGCTTCTCGCGCCGTCGTTCAGATCGAGGTAAGCGGATTCGGGCCAGCCGAGGAGGGCGGTAGCGAGGCGGATCCGCGCAGCGAACGTGGTCGGAAGAATACGGCGGTTATCGTACGGCAGCACGCCATTGGCTCTGGGGTGATCGTGGATCCTGACGGTTACATCATGACCAACGCCCACGTGGTCGAAGGTGCGCAGCGAATCCGTGTGGCTCTGTGGCTGCCGCCGGCTACTTTCGATCCTGTGACCAGTCCCGGGAACGTACAGGTGCTGAACGCGAAGGTAATCGGGTTGCAAAAGGAAGTTGACCTGGCGTTGCTGAAGGTGGAGGCCAGCAGTTTGCCCACGCTGCATTTCAGGCTGGATGCTGCGCAACCGGGAGAACTCGTATTCGCGATCGGCAGCCCGGGCGGTCTGCAGAATTCCGTGTCTATGGGCGTGATCAGTTCGGCCTGGCGGCAGCCCAATCCCGATAACCCGATGGTATACCTGCAAACCGATGCGCCCATTAACCCCGGCAATAGCGGAGGGCCTCTGGTGGACGTCACAGGTGCTGTTGTCGGGCTGAACACGTTCATCCTGAGCAGCAGCGGAGGCAGCGAAGGACTAGGGTTTGCTATCCCGGCGCGCGTCGTGGATTTCGTTTACCAAAGCCTGAGGAAGTACGGCCACGTATACCGTACTGAAATTGGGGCAGTGGCGCAAACGATTACGCCCGCGATTGCAGAGGGCCTTGGGCTAGCGCAGAAATGGGGCGTGGTGATCGCAGACGTCGCACCCCATGGACCGGCAGATACAGCCGGCATAAGACCCGAGGACGTGCTTTTGGCTATCGACGGGCACCCGGTGCTCACTCTTCTTGCATTTACCGCTGCGCTCTATCAGCACTCGCCCGATCAGGTGCTGAGAATCGATGTGCTGCGGGGAGCGCAGAAGGTATCGTTCATTGTTCCCGCCATGCTGGCGCGCGACCACATGAGCCAGCTCGCCGATGTCGCCGATCCGATGAAGAGCCACATCGGGCCGCTGGGCATTTTAGGTCTGGATTTCAATGATGAACTGCGTTCCCTGCTTCCTGATGTGCGCATTGCCACGGGCGTCATCGTGATTGGCCAGGCGCCTGGCTTCAATTCCGTCAATACCGGCCTGCAGGTAGGGGATGTTATCCATTCGCTGAATCGCACAACCGTGGAATCCGTCGATCAACTAAAGTCATCGGTAGCTCAGCTCAAACCGGGCGACGCGGCGGTCCTGCGGATCGAACGTCGCGGACAGTTCCAATATCTCGCCTTCGAGATGGAGTAAGGGAATCAGTATTATGAAATTAGAGTATCTCTCAAAGGCTGCGCTCATTGTAATTGTTGCGCTGCTTGCAATGCATATTTTCCATGAGTTCAGGGCGCCTAGAACCGCTTATGCTCAAAGTTCCGGATCGCCATATCCTGTCTATATTGAACCTGGCGTGACAATGTTGAGAGCGCCTGACGGGAGCAGGCAAGTTCTTGGCAAAGTGGTCGTTGATCTAACTAACGGGAAAATCTGGGGCTTCCCTACCGACACCGCGAGCCCATATCCGATCGATACGACATACCGGGTCAGCACGAGTAATGTAGAACCGCCTGTTTCAACCCCAATTTTCCTGGGTAAGTTTGATTTTTCCAAGATGACCACAAACTAAACGCGCGGTCGAATTTTACTGAGAGAGATTCAACCTTTCTAACAACCTGGCGAACCTTGGGTCGCCGCGAAGCGGGTCAAAAAACGGCTCGACTGCCAGCATGTTGATGAAATTTGTCTTGTGGTCGATTGCTTCATCCAGGCGTTGGAATGCCAGATCGATATGTTCCATTCCGATCGCAGCAAAAGCTTCTGCGAGGGGAGTCACGTATTGGCTCTCCGCCAGTCGACTAAGCTTTTCAACGCACTCCAGGGCTAGCGACCTGCAACCTTTTCGTGCATAAGCGGCCGAGAGTAGTCCGATATCCAACGGAAAGTCCGAGGCCGAGAGACACTGTAGGACACAGTCATAATTTTGCTGCCGGAAGTGCGAAAGTCCCGAGTAAAATCGCGCTTCCGGGTAATCGCGATCCAGGTCGAAAGATTTTTGGAGATGCTCTGCGGCTGATCGATAGTCGCCTTTTATGTAATGAAGATAGGCCATGCGCGCGCAGTCACCCGCGGAAAGGGGATCGAGTTCGGTAGAACGGCGGAGCGCTGACTCTGCCCCGTTGATGTTTCCCTGACACAGCCAGGCCATGGCACGAACCAGGTAGGCTGTAGCAATTCCCGGTTGTACTTTCAAAGCGCGCTCGCATAGTGCCTGTGTCTCGTCCCAGCGATGCTCAAAGCCTGAACGAACCGCAGCCAGCATGGTACATGTGTCTGCTAAATCGGGGTCGAGAGCATATCCGCACTCGGCGCTCGCCTTTGCTTCGGGATATACGTCGCGCCCGGAAACGAACCCAAATAAGGCGAGGAAGCAGTTCACGGCAGCAATGCCGCTGTGGGCAAGAGCGTAATCGGGAAATGCTTCAACGAGGTCGCGTAGCTGTTTCAGTGCAGCCCGCAGCGTTTCAGGAGATTGTTGAAGGAACAGGACCCGAGCTCTCAGGTACCTCGTATAGGCTTCGAGATTCCGGGAGGCGGGCACTCGGGTCCGCCCCTCTGGCATATGAACTCGGAGCAAGCCGGCAACAGATTGCGCAATCTGTTCCTGTATCGCAAATACGTCCTTTACTTCCCGCCGGAAGGTTTCCGACCAGAGGTGGCAGCCGGATTCGGTCTGAACGGCCTGGGCCGTAATTCTTAGTTGCTCGCCGGCCTTTCTGACGCTGCCTTCAATGACAAGGTCTGCACCAAGACGCTGGCCTACTTCTCGGATATCGACTGATGCACGCTTGAACTGGAACGCCGACGTCCGTGCAATCACCTTCAATCCCGGCACGTGTGTGAGGGCGCTGATGATTTCTTCGCTGATCCCATCGCAGAAATAGTCCTGCTCCGGATCCGGACTCATGTTCACAAACGGCAAGACGGCGACGCACGCACCCTCCGCTTGTATTTTTGGGCCTGCTTCCTGCAGGTGATTCTGTGGGTGTGGGTCCAGCCAGCGGAAAATCGGGACATAACTGCCAGGGCGCAGGGCGATGAGGACTGGATCGTTCTTGCCAGTACCCTCGTCGTAATACGCCTTCAACTTCGTCCTGAGGCGCCCAGCCTGAACGCGGACAATTGCGTCGATATTGGGATCGTAATCAGAGCTACGATCGAAGACCTCCATTGCGACCGAAAACTCCTTAAGACAGTCGAGATCTCCGTCGAGGGTCCGATTGACGATGTGCGTTAGGAACCGGGATAACCGAGCGGAGGAAATAAACCCCGGGCTATTGACGATCCGCGCTAATTGTTCTCGGACAGCCGTGGCCGGCACGGCATCCAATACAGTGTTGTCGGACATTTGAACTGATAAAGCGGACGACACTCTCGATCGGCCTCCAGCGTCCGAATTGTACGATATCTTACTGAACGGTTCGGACGACGTATTATGGATCCCTAGAGAGCACTCCAACAGCCACGATACTGCGATGGAGAACGAATGACTTACCTCAGCCGGGGCACGTGGGGTCGAGTCGAGATTTCGGTAATCAACCACATTTTCGGCAGCTGGAAATGCAGGGAGGTTACGGCAGGTTACGGCAATTCGGACGCACACTCGGTTAGCGTAAAGTCAAGCGGACTAGGATATTGATGCGCATCGAACAATCAACAAAGACGATCATCGTGGTCGGCACAAAAAGACCAGAGCCGAGCCTCGAGAAAGAGATGGAAGCGCACGGTATCGAAGTGCGCTGGGCGCGGACCATTAAGGAGGCCGCCGCGTTGCTGCATTCGGCGGTCAATAGAACCGTTGTCATTACGGAACTGGCTCTCAAAGATGGCAATTGGAGGGACTTGCTCGAAACGGTCATACGTCGATCCATTCCGGTTCTGCTCGTGAGTTCTACCAGGACGGCCGAACTCTGGTGGGACGCACTTGACTGTGGCGTGGACGACATTCTGTTGCCTTCGCTATCGACTCCCGATTTGTGCGAATACCTCCAGAAGCAGTTCTCAACAGAGAGTGATGGATGGTAACTGGTTCAGCCCTCAAGACGAGAAGTTACGGTCGAGGTTACGCAAGCTTACGGCAATTCCAATGTGCACTGGAATAGGCTGACGATAGTCGCCACCCACGAAGATACGGAATGTTGCCGAAGGGCGAATGTCGAGTATGTGGCCGGAGAGAGTTATTATGAGTAGCGCACCACAACTCGTATTCGATGAAGTTCGTAGAACTGGCGCAAGCTTTGAAGGCCTAGTGGGCTGTTCGCAACCACTGCTGCGCGCTTTGCGCGAAATCGCGCAAGTTGCGCCGACACGCTCAACCGTTTTGATTGTTGGGGAGACCGGCACCGGGAAAGAACTTGTAGCACGAGCCATACACAAACGTTCGGGGCGAGCGCATCGTTCCTTCATAACCGTCAACTGTGCGGCCATTCCGCAAGGTTTGATTGCTTCCGAGCTTTTCGGACATGAGAAAGGAGCCTTTACCGGTGCGACTTACCGCCGCCTTGGCCGTTTTGAACTTGCAAATGGCGGCACACTCTTTTTAGACGAAATTGGCGACATTGCTCCTGATACGCAGGTGGCACTTTTGCGCGTGCTGCAAGAGCGTGAGTTCGAGCGGGTAGGCGGCTGTCGCGCCATAGCAGCAGATGTGCGGGTAGTCGCGGCTACCAACCACGATCTGGAACGTGCGGTAGACGCCGGCACATTCCGCAAGGATTTGTTTTATCGTCTGAATGTCTTTCCTATTCGGGTGCCATCACTTCGGGAACGAGCGGACGACGTACCGCTGCTGGCGAAGTACTTCGCCGACCGTTATGCGGCTGCTGCCGGCAAGACAATCAGAAGAATTGACAAGCGAACGCTGGATTTGTTGCAGGCGTATCATTGGCCCGGAAATGTTCGCGAGTTGCAAAACGTGATTGAGAGAGCGGTGATTCTGTGCGACGGCGAAACGCTGTCGATCAGTGAAAGCTGGATTCGCAGCAGAACAGCGACTCATGTCGTCCCTCTGAATCAGACGCTTGTCGACCGTGAAAGGCAAATGATCGAAGCTGCACTGCAGGAGAGCCGTGGAAGAGTCTTCGGCCCCAGGGGCGCCGCCGCGAAGCTTGGAATTCCAAGATCCACGCTCGAGTCGAAGATCCGAACCCTGCGAATCGACAAGTATTTCTTTAAATCTGCAGCGCGCAAACACAGCAACCGGACTTTGTTTGGAAAAAACGTGAGCCATCGGAGTCAAGGCCCTTACCCCTCAGTCGCGCGTGCAAAAGCCGGGTAGTCACACATCCCCGAAACCGGAGCGTGAACACTTGAGAGTGAGAGATCTGTCAGGTCCAGTGGTTTTGGCCGGCAGTTGTGTTGCCGTGCTTTTGACTGGGCAAGCTTGCAGACAGTCGCGTAACCCGGGCGCCACAACCCTCACCCTTATCGATCAAAACTGGGCAGATAAGGAATCCCAGAACCGGCTGAACGAAGAGCTGCGGCAGTTCACACATTCGAGTGGCATTCGGGTTGAGGTGCTTCCCGCACCCGAAGCCGCCGTGGAGCAGTTAGCGACTTGGCGCAAGCTGCTGGACAGTCGAGTGACGGTCCCGGATGTATATGCGATTGACGTAATCTGGCCCAGACTTCTTGCAAACGAGCTATTGGACCTGAAACCGTACATCCCGGCACAGGAGATCGCAGCGCACTTTCCCGACCTTATCGCGAACAACACCGTGGACGGCAGACTGGTTGCGCTGCCATATATCGTAAGCACCGGGCTGTTGTATTACCGAGCCGATCTGCTCCATGAATACGGCTACCGCGCGCCGCCGCAGACATGGGAGGAGCTTCAAGTGATGGCCGCGCGAATTCAGAGCGGTGAGCGTGCCAAGGGACTTCCGGACTTTTGGGGTTACGTCTGGCAAGGCGCGCGTTCTGAGGCTCTTACCTGCGATGGACTTGAATGGCAAGTCTCTGAGGGTGGTGGCACGATTATTGGAAACGGAACCGTCACCGTAGATAATCCGCAGACAATATACGCATGGCAGAGAGCGGCGAACTGGGTAGGTTCTATTTCACCGCCGGGCGTAACCGCCTATAAGGAATGGGATGCATTCAATATCTGGCAAGGAGGCCGAGCCGCCTTCATGCGGAACTGGACGAATCCGTACATTCCCGCCGCTGCACCAGGGTCGCCGACGAGAGGCAGATTCGAAATAGCGCCGCTACCCAGAGGTCGGGCCGGAAGTGCTGCAACCTTGGGCGGCAACGGGTTCGGCGTTTCCCGGCATTCCCGCTACCCGCGTGAGGCGGCGGCGCTGGTGCGATTTTTATGCGGGCGCGAGGAGCAGCGCAGGCGGTGCCTGAATCCTGCTCAGCCACCGACCATTCCCGAGCTATACAATGACGCCCAGGTGCTATCCGCAAATCCGTATTTCTCAACCGTTTTGAAAATATATCGGAATGGGCTGACGTGGCGGCCGGCCGCAGCAACAGGAAAGCTTTACCCGGAGATTTCTCGCGCGTACTACGACTCAGTTCACGAGGTGCTCACCGGCAAAAAGAGCGCGGCCGAAGCAGCAGACGCGCTGCAGCGGAAACTTGTGCAAATCACTGACCTGAAATCTCCGGTTGTTACTGGGAGTGCACGATAGTGAGCTGCGCCAGTGATACCAGCACTGAACTGCAATCGCTTCACATCGCTCCGATAGCGCAATCAGAGCTGCGAGCGAAGCAACCGGAGCACTAAAGACATGACCGGAACAGGGTAATAGTGTTGAACAATCCCTTTCGGCTCGGTCGCGCGAACATAGGGGCGCGCCTAACAGCTTGCTTTGTGGCGATCGTCCTGTCGATGATGGCGGCCGATGCCATTGCAATTTGGCAATTTACCCGGACTGCAGCGCCCAACAGGCGATTGGCGCAGGCAGACCAGACTTCACTGTCCGTCCTCCGCGTCCAGCTCGATCTGAGCATTTTCCGGGAGAGCTTGACCGCATTGGCGAGCACTCATGGCATTCGCCAGTTCACCATCGAAGCCACCGCAGTGAGGCAGAAGTTTGTAGAAGATGTTGCGCGGTCCGCGGAATTGCTTGGCTCGGCGAGTGATACCGAACAGGACCCGGCGATCCGAAGTGCACTGGAAACACTCCGGATCATGTTGCCGTCTCAGCTCGATACTGCCGTGGAACTGGCGTCCGCCGGCGACTGGGCTGCGGTCAGCCTGCGGCTCCGGGACCAGGTGCAAGACCTCGTCGACGTGAGTTCATTGCTGGTGGAAAAAGTCGACCGCGAAGTCTCCCAGCAGCGGGCGGCCGCTATCGAGAGCGGTCGTCGAGCGCAGCGGCAGCTCACGCTCGTGCTTCCTATTACCGCCTTGCTGACGTTGCTTGTCGCCGTCGCGCTTGGATGGTATGCCACTCAATCGATTACCCACCCTCTTTCGAAACTCGAGGCAGCCGCCCGTGCCCTGGCGCAAGGCGATTTTCAGCATCAAGTCGCGATCCGCGGCGAAGACGAGCTCGCGCAACTCGGGCAGGTGTTCAACGATACAACGCAGCGGCTCGCAGCTCTGTACGAGACGCTACGAACCAATGAAGCCCGGTTGCGACTTACGATCGACACCATCCCGGCATACGTGTGGAGTGCTTTGCCGGATGGCTCGGTCGATTTCATCAACCAGCGGTGGCTGGAATTCAGTGGTCTTTCTCTGGAACAGGGACTCGGGTGGGGCTGGGAAGCCGCCATTCACCCGGAGGACCGCGCTGATTTTGTCGAGAAATGGCGCGAGGCCATTGAGTCCGGGAAAGCCATGGAAACTGAAGCGCGGGTACGCAGGGCGGACGGGCAGTATCGCTGGCTCTTGATCCGCAACGTGCCGCTGCGCGATGAAACGGGAAAGATCGTCAAGTGGTACGGCAAGAGCAGTGACATCGATGATCGAAAGCGCGCCGAGGAAGAGTTGCGCGCAGCCGAAACACGCTTCCGCGCCTTTGTAGACCACGCGACCGATGCCTTGTTTGTGCACGACGAGCAAGGGCTTATCGTGGACGTTAACCGGCGGGCGTGCGAAAGCCTCGGCTACACTCGCGAGGAGCTCATCGGCATGTCCCCCTTCCAGTTCGATGCAGCTTTGGATGAAGTGGCTGTGCAGCGGCTGGTCGAGCGCAGCAGGTCTGGCGAAAACGTCGCGTTCGAGTCTCTGCATCGCCGAAAGGACGGGATCATTTTCCCGGTAGAGGTCAACTCGCGTTCGTTCTGGTTTGGCGACCGCCGATTCGCTTTGTCTTTGGCACGCGACATCACCGACCGCAAGCGCGCAGAGGAGGCCCTGCATCGGAGCGAATCCTATCTCGCCGAAGCGCAAAGGCTAAGCCATACGGGCAGTTGGGCGTTAAACCCCAGGACACAACAATACTCCTACTGGTCCGACGAAATGCATCGTATTTGGGGCCTTAATCCGCGGAATGGTGTTCCGGATTTCGAAACAGTAAGGGAACGTCTTCATCCGGAGGATCGCGAACGAGTGCTCGAATCCTTGAATAGGACCCTGCGCGAGGAAAAGGATACCGCGGACGAATACCGCATTGTGCTGCCCGATGGCGCCGTGAAACATATCTATACCCGCCGTCATCCCGTCTTCAATTCGACAGGCCAGCTCGTTGAGTACGTCGGTACAACAATGGATGTAACGGAGCAGTACCGGAGTAGAGCCGCCCTGGAGAAAGCTTTCGAGGAGATCCAAGAACTCAAGGATCAACTCTACAAAGAGAACCTGGCGCTGCGGGAAGAAGTCGTCCGGGCCTCGATGTTCGAGGAGATTGTCGGCGCCTCGAAGCCGCTCGAAACGGTGCTTTCCCAGGTCGCCAAAGTGGCGCCGACAGACTCCACGGTCCTGATCACGGGAGAGACAGGCACCGGCAAGGAACTCATTGCGCGCGCCATTCACAAGAGGTCCCAAAGATCTGGACGCGCTTTTGTCAGCGTAAACTGTGCTGCGCTCGCACCGTCGCTGATTTCTTCAGAACTGTTCGGTTACGAAAAAGGAGCGTTTACCGGAGCCACCCAGCGCCATATCGGTCGCTTCGAATTGGCGGACGGCGGGACTATTTTTCTCGATGAGGTCGGCGAACTGCCGCCCGAAACGCAAGTCTCGCTCTTGAGAGTCTTGCAGGAACGGGAATTCGAGCGAGTGGGGGGCACGCAGTCCATTCGTGTCGACGTTCGCGTGATCGCGGCTACCAATCGCGATCTTACAACCGCTATAGCGAACAGAAGCTTTCGACAGGATTTGTTTTACCGTTTCAATGTATTCCCGATTGCGGTGCCGCCACTTCGGGATCGTAAGGAAGACGTCTTAATGCTGGTCGAATACTTTGTCCAGCGCTATGCGATTCGGGCAAATAAAAACATTCGTTCGATTGGCCAGAAAACATTGGACTTGTTCCAGTCGTATGACTGGCCCGGCAATGTCCGTGAGTTGCAGAATGTGGTGGAGCGGTCAGTGATTCTGACTACCGGTGACGTTTTGCGGGTGGATGAATCCTGGTTTTCCCAAGAATCCTCAGAACCGCCATTTGCCGTTCAAGCGCCCTCCCCGCTTGCGGCTGGGCAACGCCAAGAACGGGAGATCATCGAGGCAGCACTGGCTGAGAGTAGAGGGCGGGTGTCGGGACCCTCAGGCGCGGCTGCGAGGCTTCGAGTGCCGCGCTCGACGCTTGAATCCAGGATTCGAGCACTCAAGATCAACAAGAGTCAATTCAAGTTCGGCAGCCGAAATTCGTCGTAAGCACCGGTCACGGCATTGTCGAAATTGGCGAAATTGCCGAGATCGGCGAATTTGCCGACGCTCCTTTTGTCCCGACCTTCTTGAAACACAAGTGCTTATCGGTTGGCCGGCGTCTTGCTTCCTAGACAGCCAGGTCCGGCGCTATGAGCTGCAAAATCGAACGACTTCTTAATTCGAACAATTCGGTGGTTTTGCGGGTGAGTGGCCGGATCGAGGGAGAGCATGTGGACACCCTCAGAGAAGTTCTCGGACGGGAGGAGCAAGGCGTGGCGCTCGATTTGACTGAGGTCAACCTCGTTGACCGGCAAGGTGTAAAGCTTCTCGCCGCGAGCGAGGCGAACGGAATCGAACTTCGAAATTGTCCTGCCTATGTGCGCGAGTGGGTCTCGCGTATGAACCGTAATGCGAATTCAGGAAGGGAGCCCTAAGATCATGTTGGACGTTGTCGACACGGGAGCATCACTGGAGTCGTTCAAAAGCCCAGTAGCTCTTACAGAGATCTGCGCGCTAGACGAGGGGGTCGCCCGGGAACCCATGGCTCCAACTCGGGCGACGCGCGACGAATGCCACTTCGACGAAATCGTCGGGAACAGCGAAGCTCTACGTGCGGTTTTGTGGGAAATCGAGACAGTCGCGCCAGCAGATTCCACCGTATTGATCTACGGAGAGACTGGCACCGGAAAGGAACTGGTTGCGCGCGCCGTGCACAATCTCAGTCCGCGAAAATCGCGGGCCTTTGTCAAGCTCAATTGTGCGGCGATCCCAACAGGCTTGCTGGAAAGCGAGCTCTTCGGCCACGAGAAAGGCGCCTTCACCGGCGCCGTTACACAGCGGGTAGGGCGGTTCGAGTTGGCCCATTGCGGAACCATATTCCTTGACGAAATTGGCGAAATTCCGCTGGAGTTGCAGCCGAAGCTTCTACGCGTTCTGCAGGAGCGCGAATTCGAGCGCTTGGGCAGTACGCGGACCATTCACACAGAGGCTCGTCTCATTGCGGCAACCAATCGCGATCTGAAGTCAATGGTCGAAGAGAGAAAATTTCGAGCAGATTTGTACTACCGGCTAAACGTCTTCCCGATCAGGGTTCCGGCGTTACGCGAGCGCCCCGAAGACACTCCCATGCTGGTCTGGCACTTCGTTCAGGAATTCAGCCGCCGGTACGGGCGCGCGATTGAGAGTATCCCTTCGCAGACTATGAAGGCGCTGGTTCGTCATGAATGGCCCGGCAACATTCGAGAACTTCAAAATGTGATTGAAAGGGCCGTGATCCTATCGAAGGGCCCGCTGCTGACCGTCGACCTCGCCGAACTCATTCTTGATGATGACGCGACATGCAGTCGACACACTCACGAAAGCCTTGACGATGTGCTGCACGATGCGGAACGGGCTGGAATCCTCCGTGCGCTTGAGGCGGCAAACTGGATTGTGGCGGGTCCAAGCGGAGCGGCCGCTCGCTTGAGAATCAAGCGGTCGACACTTGTGAGCCGTATGCAGAGGCTCGGAATTCGCCGCTCCCGCAGCTACACTACTTCCGGTCAACGCGATGTAAACCATCTAGCGGCGTCGGCTTGATACGAATACTGAGCACGCCCGAAGCGTAGTATCGTACAAACAACAACCTGAAAAAGAGATCCGGTGTTGCGACGAGTTGTCATCGTGCTGAGCTTTCTCGTGGCGGGCTGCGATTGCAGCTTCGCGTTGAATCGCGAGCGCTTTGAAAATTCCCAGGCTCAGGGCGGCGATGCTCCCGTGAGGCATCTCAGATTCACTCATCTCACCACGAACGATGGCCTATCTCAAGGCTATGTCACTGCCATTCTGCAGGATCGCCGGGGTTTCATGTGGTTTGCCACCCGAGACGGCCTCAATCGCTATGACGGTAATACCTTCGTCGTGTACAAGCACAACCCGAACGATCCTGGCAGCTTAAGCTCCAACTTTATCCAAGATCTGATGGAAGATGATCGCGGCTATCTGTGGATTGCTACCAACACTGGGGTGAACAAATTCGACCCCACCACCGAACGATGCACCCGCTATCTTCATGACCCCAACAACCCTAATACCATCGGTGGTGCCTACGTTACAAGCATCGCCCGAGATAGCCGGAGTTATATTTGGCTTGGCACCGAAGCCAGCGGCCTCGACAAGTTGGATCCAACCACCGGAGCCTTTACTCATTATAGAAATGACAGCGATGGCCAGTTTGTCGGGAGGATCAGCCACGTTATCGCGGATAGTCATGGGAATATCTGGTTTGTTGGCGAGCGCGGCCTGTTCCATTTAAACCAACAGACGGGACAGATTACTCGCCCTCCTGCTATCAGGGATGGGCTCAGCGCAGAGAATGTTTATGAAGACGATGCCGGCAATTTATGGATGCTGGCCAATACTCCGATTCCCGCGCTCGTGAAATATGATCAACCGGCAGAGCGCGTCACGAGATACCCGCTTAGCGTTGGTGCTGCCGGCGTTCTGGCTTCCACGACAAACGGGGGTTCGGTTAACAGCAACCTTGTGTCTGACGGACAGAATGGATTATGGGTGCCTTCGAGCGAGGGTCTGTATTACTTTGACCGGCGAAGTGAACGTTTCACGTACCGGTTTCAGCATGATGAAAGCAGCTCGGATAGCCTTGACAGTAATGCCATTCTCTCGGTCTTTCAGGATGGGGGTGGCGTGCTGTGGGTGGGAACTGAGAATGCGGGGCTCAACATTCTCAATTTCCGCCAAGAACAGTTCGTCCTCTATAGGCATCGCCCCGCCGACCCCAATAGCCTCTCACCCGGCAGGGTCAAGGCGATTTATCAGGATCCCAACGGCGTTCTGTGGGCAGGCCTGTTTCCTCGCGCCCTGGAAAGATTGGATCGAAAGACGGGAAAAATCACCCATTACGTTCACAAACCGGGCGATGAAAATACACTCGGTAAAGGCACTAACGTCGATAGTATTTACAAAGATGCAGCGGGTTATCTCTGGGTAGGTGGCGGCGGCTGCGGTCTTGACCGGTTCGATGAACGCACTGGGCGTTTCAAGCATTACCGGCACAACCCTGATGATCCCAACAGCTTAATCTCTGATAACGTTTTCACGATCTATGGGGACCGAAACGGCCACATGTGGGTGGGCCAGCAGTACGGTATAAGCCGCTACGATCCAGCGACGGACAGGTTTACGAATTACCGGCCTGTTCCCAATAATCCGGCCAGCTTAGTAAATTGGGTCTGGGTCATTTATCAAGATCGTTCCGGCACGTTGTGGTTAGGGACGTTTGGCGGCGCGCTAATCCGTTTCGATGACAAGGCGAAGACTTTTGTGAAGTACATGCCCGACTCGCGTGACCTTCACAGACTCAACGGCGGCGGCATCACCACCATCCACGAAGACCGGACTGGAACACTGTGGGTGGGAGGATTTGACGGACTGTACCGGTATAAGCGGCAAAGCGGAGCGTTCACCCGCTACACCGAAAACCAGGGGCTGCCGAGCAGCACGATTCGCTGCATTCGGGAAGATGAAGTAGGCAAACTTTGGCTCAGCACTCAGAAGGGCATATCCCGCTTCGATCCTAAGACGGAGACGTTTCGAAACTACGATGTATCCGATGGCTTGCAGAGCAATGAGTTCAGTGATGGTTGTTATCAAAGCTCAGATGGGGAGATATTCTTTGGCGGGAGCAACGGGTTCAATGCATTTTTTCCTGAAAATGTCCGCGACAATCCCTACGTGCCGCCGGTAGTAATCACCAGCTTCAGAATCTTCAACAAACCTGTGTCCATTGGCGTTCAGTCGGTACTTAACAAAGCCATTCCATACGTCGATTCCTTGACTCTCTCCCACCGGGACAATGTATTCTCGTTTGAATTTGCGGCCTTGAGCTACGCAAATTCGCACAAGAACCGCTATCGATATAAGCTCGACGGATTCGAACCTGGCTGGAACGAGGTGGGCAGCAAGCAGCGCCTGGCTACTTACACGAACCTGGACCCCGGAAAATATGTTTTTCGCGTGCAGGGATCAAACAGCGATGGCGTATGGAATGAACAAGGAGTGTCGTTGCCCATTCTCATCACGCCGCCCTGGTGGAATACGAATTGGTTCCGTGCCTTCTGCGCGGCCCTATTTGTTGTGTTGCTGTGGGCGGCCTACCAGCTGCGTGTCCGGCAATTGCACCGTCAGTTTGACATGACGCTGGAGGCGCGTGTCGCCGAGCGTATGCGTATCGCACGCGAGTTGCACGATAACTTGCTGCAGACGGTTCAGGGATTTATGCTGCGCCTCCAGGCAGTCATTGAGACCATGCCTGCGGGGGCAGTAAAGAATGAGCTCGAAGAGGCTCTTGAGATCGGAGACCGCGCAATTGTCGAGGGCCGTCAAACAGTGCAGGATTTGCGCTCAGCATCCACCACAAACGATCTGGCGCAGGCTGTAGGCACGCTCGGAGAGGAACTCGCGAGCCGGGACAGCGCGACCTTCCGTCTGGTTGTGGAAGGTCCGGAGCGGCAGCTGCATCCCATCGTTCGGGACGAAATCTGCAGCATTGCCCGCGAGGCCCTGCGAAATGCCTTCATCCACGCTTCTGCAAACCATATCGAAGCGGAAATCACCTTCGAGGAGCGGTGGCTGCATTTGAGAATCCGCGACAATGGCAAAGGGATCGCTCCTGAAATTGCGGAACAGGGGCGCGCAGGCCATTATGGTCTGGTAGGCATGCGAGAGCGGGCGCGTCAGATCGGTTCGAAGTTGCTTATCCTGAGCGGGGCCGGAACCGGGACTGAGATCGAATTGAGTGTTCCGGGTTCGACGGCGTACGCCAAGTCGCCGGAAAGATCTCGCTTCGGGCAGCTGCCTGAAAAGTCACTGGAGCGCACGGAGGACAGCGGATAATGCCACGAGTTGCCTTCGTGCTGGGCGTTATCGTGACAGGCTGCGGATGCGGCTTCGCGTTGAATCCGCATCTGGATATTAGCCAATATGCGCACACGGCGTGGACCCGGGACGGTTTATCCCTGGGCAATATCTACGCAATGACCCAGACACCCGATGGCTATCTCTGGCTCGGCACGGAATTCGGCTTGTTCCGGTTCGATGGCATTCGGAGCATGCCTTGGCAACCACCTGCGGGTCAGCTCCTCCCTGACAAGAACATCAGCAGACTGCTCGTGGCGCGCGACGGCACTCTTTGGATTGGCACGTTTGCCGGCCTTGTGACCTGGACTGGCGGCAAGCTGACCTGGCGGCAGGAGCTTGGTAGAGAATTTGTGAAATCGCTGTTCGAGGACCGCGAAGGAACGGTATGGGCCGGCACGCAGGGGAATCCTACTGGACGGCTCTGCGCAATGCGAAGCGGCAGCGCTCAATGCTACGGAGAGGATGGCGCCTTTGGCTCATACGTTTCGGCTTTGGCGGAGGACAGCTCAGGCAGTTTATGGGCTGCTGCTCAGTCCGGGCTTTGGCGATGGAAGCCAGGCCCTCCACGGCGATACGAAACACCGCCAACGCGGTCCAGCGCCCTAATCAAAGCCGAGGACGGACGGCTGTTAATTGCGATGTACGGCGCAGAACTGTTGCAGTTCGTCGGCGATAGAGTCGAACCGTATCCCATTCGAGACGCAAATAACCCGAACAGGCTGCTCCGTGCGCGCAATGTCAATTCGAATAAACTGCTCCGGGACCGCGATGGAGGTCTCTGGATCGGAACTGTAGAGCGGGGGCTCATCCATATACATCAGGGCCGTACAGATGTATTTTCGCGATCTGACGGCCTCTCAGGCGACATCGTCCTCAGTCTTTTCGAGGATCGTGAAGGCAACGTCTGGGCCGCCAGCACTGGAGGACTCGACCGGTTTCGAGAGCTCCCCGTTACTACGATTTCTGTGAAGCAGGGTTTATCGAGCGATGCTACAGGGTCCGTGCTTGCAGCCACAGATGGGAGCATTTGGATTGGCGCTCACGATGGTTTGACCAGGTGGAAGAATGGACAAACCAGAATCTTCCGGAAAGCAACGGGACTCCCGGATGATTTCGTACAGTCTCTGTTTCAGGACTCGCGAGGGCGAATCTGGGTGTCCACCGCTCGCGGACTAGCTTATTTCAACGAGCGCAGGTTTGTTGGCATACCCGCCGTACCTGGCGGAGAAGTACATTCCATGGCTGGGGATAACGCGGGCAACCTCTGGCTTTCAGAGGGCAACGATCTCTTGCACTTTGTGGACGGGCGTTTGGTCGAACATTTCCCCTGGTCGGAACTAGGACGTCACGAACAAGCTAGCGTTGTACTCTGTGACCATGGCGGAGTTTGGCTTTCTTTCTGGACCGATGGAGGCGTGTCGTATTTCAGGGATCGCCGGCTCCGTGCTTCGTACACAGCCGCTAATGGGCTCGGCCAGGGGCATGTCGTAGGTCTTCAGCTCGGTCGGGACGGAGCACTGTGGGCCGCAACCCAGGATGGTGGCCTAAGCCGGCTTAAAGACGGCCGCATCGCTACGCTCACAACCAGGAACGGATTACCGTGCGATACGATTCACTGGGCGATAGAGGACGACGATCGTTCTTGCTGGTTGTATACCGCCTGCGGCCTCGTGCGGATCCAGCGGAGCGAACTGGATGCCTGGATTGCCAACCCGCAGCGCAGGATTGAAACGACGGTTTGGGACGCGGCGGATGGTGTCAGGCTGCGCTCGAATGCGGCTACCGCCTACGGTCCTCGCGTTACGAAGTCTACTGATGGCAAACTGTGGTTCTTGACGGGAGAAGGCGTCCAGGTGGTCGATCCCCGTCATCTTGCTACCAACAAACTCCCTCCGCCGGTGCATATTGAGCAAATCGTCGCCGACCACAAAACCCATTGGCAGAACTTACCTGGCGCCGCAGTTTCGAACGTGACTCTGCCGCCGCTGATTCGCGATCTGTCGATCGATTACACCGCTCTCAGCCTCGTTGCGCCGGAGAAGGTGCATTTCAAGTACAAGCTGGAAGGGCAGGATAGCGACTGGAGAGAGGTCGTCAACGACCGCCAGGTGCAGTATTCAAACCTTTCTCCCCGTCATTACCGGTTTCGCGTGGTCGCGAGCAACAACAGCCGCGTGTGGAACGAGCAAGGCGATACGCTTGAGTTCTCCGTGGCCCGGGCATATTACCAGACGAGCTGGTTCCGTGCCTTTTGCGTGGCGATTTTTCTCGCGTTGCTGTGGGCGGCCTATCAGTTTCGAGTCCGACAACTTCACATGGCCAGCGAGGCGCGCCTAAACGAGCGTATGCGTATTGCACGCGAGTTGCATGATCATTTCTTGCAGACCGTTCAGGGATTTATGCTGCGCCTCCAGGCGGTCAACGAGATGATGCCTCCAGGGAGGGCAAAGAACGAACTCGAAGATACTCTCGAAATCGGGGACCGCGCAATCATCGAGGGCCGTCAAACCGTGCAGGATTTGCGCTCAGCCCCCACCACGAACGATCTGGCGCAGACTGTACGCGCGCTTGGAGACGAGCTTGCGAGCGGGGATGGCGCGACCTTCCGTCTGGTCGTGGAAGGTCCGGGCCGGGAGTTGCATCCGATCGTTCGGGACGAAATCTACGGCATCGCCCGCGAGGCGCTGCGAAATGCCTTCACTCATGCTTGCGCAACCCATATAGAAGCGGAAATCACGTTCGATGAGCGGTTGCTCCGGCTGCGAATCCTGGATGATGGCAAAGGGATCGCTCCCGAGACTGCCGAACAGGGACGCGTGGGCCATTACGGTCTCCCGGGGATGCGGGAGCGGGCACGTCAGATCGGTTCGAGGCTGGTTATCCTCAGCGGGGCCGGAACGGGAACGGAGATCGATTTGATTGTTCCGGGTTCGATGGCGTACGCCAAGCCGGCGGGACGCTCTCGGTTCCTGTCGTTCCGTCGGCATGGCGGGGTGAAAGTGTGATTCGAGTTCTCGCTGTAGACGATCACGAGATTGTCCGCGACGGCATCGCCCGCCTGATTGGAACCCAATCGGATATGGAACTGGTCGCGGAGGCGGCCGATGGCCGGGAAGCGGTCGAGCAGTTCCGAAAACACGAGCCGGACGTCACGCTCATGGATCTGCAAATGCCGAACATGTGCGGCATCGACGCGATCAACGCGATTCGCAGCGAGTTTCCGGAAGCGCGCATCATTGTGTTGACGACGTATGCCGGCGATGTCCAGGTTAAGCGCGCCCTTCAGGCCGGCGCACAGGGCTACCTCCTGAAAGGCTTGCTGCGAAAAGAACTGCTGGAAACTATCCGCGCTGTCTATGGTGGTCTAAAACGCGTGAGTCCTGAAATCGCCGCCGAGATCGCCCAGCATGCCATGGATAGTGCATTAACGCCACGCGAAATCAGCGTGCTGAAACTGATTGCTAGTGGAAACGCCAACAAGGAGATTGCGGCTGAACTGCACATCTCCGAGGAGAGCGTAAAGGGTTACGTCAAGAATATCCTGTTCAAGCTCGACGCCAACGACCGGACCCACGCAGCTATCATCGGGCTGAAGCGCGGAATCATCGATCTTCAGTAGCGCAAAGTGCGCGGACGCGGCGCCACGTGTCAGTGAGCGAAAAGCTATGTCTTGGCGCGGCGCGACGAGCGCACAGGGTGTTTTGTGCCCGTTGTGCGCAATACGACAGCGCCCCTGCGCCCGCTTTGCACGGTTCGCCCACTAAGCCCCCCGAAATAGGGGGCGCGTTGCGCTCGTCCGGGGTGTTCATCAGCGGCCCGGATGCGACACCATCAGGATGGGATGACCCGGCGGCGTTCGTTCTCAGCTTTTCCTGACGGTTGGCCCGGTTACGGGCTCCTGCTCCTGCGCGTAACGCTGGGCTTGCCGTTAATTTACTGGGGGACCATCGATCTGGCTGCCCCCAACTTGACCGCAATTCCGGAGTTGGCCGCAGCCGCCGCGGGGATTCTTCTCATCTCGGGGCTCTTCACGCCCGCCGCCGGAGCGATTATCGTGCTGGCGCAAGCGTGGATGGCCTTCTCCCCCGCATTCACAGGTGACGGCGAAAGGTCGATTCGCTTGTTCGTAGCCGCAGTCAGCGCTAGCGTGGCAATGCTTGGTCCCGGAGCGTGGTCGGTGGATGCTCGCCGTTTTGGAAGGAAGGTCTTCGAAATCGGCGAACCTCGTCGCCCCCACAATTAGCCTCCCCCTTAAGGGGGGCCTGTCCCGCAGATATATAGGGGGCTGATAGGACTCCAACTGGCCTTGGCGGAATTTAGTTCTTGCTCCAGAATCGAAACAGAATTCAAGTGAGTGCGGAACGGACTTCGCAGGAAGGAGAACTAGACAATGATGGAAGTTGCCGGCATACAAGACTCTCGCCCGGCGGGAGCATTACTGGAACCATTCGAAAGCCCAGTCGCTTTTGCACAGACCTACGTACCGAATGATGGATTCCAGCTTGAACCCATTCCTCTGATGAGGGAGACGCGCAACGAAGTCCACTTCGATGAAATCGTCGGGAAGAGCGAATCCCTTCGTATGGTTCTGGCACAGGTTGAGGCCGTCGCGCCGGTCGACTCCACCGTCTTGATCTACGGCGAGACGGGCACCGGCAAAGAACTGATTGCACGTGCCGTGCACAACCTTAGTTCGCGAAACTCGCGTGCGTTCGTCAAGTTCAATTGTGCGGCCATGCCAACTGGATTGCTGGAGAGCGAGCTGTTCGGCCACGAGAAAGGCGCCTTCACTGGCGCCATCAGCCAGCGCATGGGGCGGTTCGAACTAGCCCATCGCGGAACCATATTCCTGGACGAAATTGGCGAGATTCCGCTGGAACTGCAGCCAAAGCTTTTACGCGTTCTGCAGGAACGCGAATTCGAGCGTTTGGGTAGCACTCGGACCATCCAAACAGACGCCCGTCTTATCGCGGCAACCAATCGCGATCTGAAGGCCATGGTCAGAGACAAGGAATTTCGATCGGACTTATACTACCGGCTGAATGTCTTCCCAATCAGAGTGCCGGCCTTACGCGAGCGCCCGGAAGACATTCCTTTGCTGGTCTGGCACTTCGTCCAGGAATTCAGCCGCCGAAACAGCCGCCCGATTGAGAGCATCCCCACCTTAACCATGAAAACCCTGGTTCGTTATCAATGGCCCGGTAACATTCGAGAACTTCAAAACGTGATTGAGAGGGCGGTCATCCGATCAAAGGGCTCGGTGCTGACCGTTGACGTGGCTGAGCTCAACATTGATAACGATGCGAAACGCTGTGACCACGATCACGAAAGCCTTGACGATATGCTGGAGGAGGCGGAACGAACTCAGATTCTGCGCGCGCTTGAACTAGCGGATGGGGTCGTGTCGGGACCCGACGGAGCGGCCGCTCGTTTGAGAATAAAGCGATCAACGCTTTTGAGCCGTATGGAGAGGCTGGGTATTCGTGCATCGCGCGATTTCATCGTGTGTGATCAAGCCAAATAAAGCCGGAGAGCAGTTTCCGCTGAGAGAGATAGCGGAACCTGAGGCCAAAAGAATCTGGCGTTCGCTCAGCATCTTCGCTTGCGTCATTTCTCCTTCTGGCTTCCCGCGTTCATTGTCTCGGTCACAACCGAGAATTGACTAACATCTCAACCACGTACGTCCACTGCTTCCTCTTCAAACGGGACGCGGTCCTTGGGCCGAACACAAGAAGGTCAGCGCCGTCCCAAGCGGACTTCCGGGCGGCAAAGCGATGCCTGCGCAATGGTACGCAATGCCTTGCCGGATGCGATCATTGCGGAGTCTCTTTTTTGGGCCCGGCTCAGTGTTTCTAACCGAGCGGACCTCAATAGGGGTACGACTGAGCCTGGAGTTTCAGGGCAACGCTTTCATCCTCAAACGTGTAGACTTCGCGCCTGAGCGGCATGTCGGCGACCCAGCGTTCGGCATTATCTCGAGCATAACCACGTCGCCCGTGTTCGGTAATTAGCTCTTAAGACTTCTTAGTTTTACTTGTCGTCGGGATGGTAATGGTGACCATTGTGTGTGTAACCGGGGTCCGCGGCTAAGTGCAAGGGCTGCTGCAATTGGAATGTCAGGACGGATTCAGCCGGCACGTGCACCCGGCTACCTCGCGTTGCTGTTTGACCAATTGCACCTGCCGCGCCGCCTGCCAGAGCGCCGATCCCAGCACCTTTCCCACCTCCTGCCACTGCACCGAGGATAGTCCCGAACAGAGCGCCTCCACCCACAAACTTCGCGGTCCGGCCATTCGCGCCGACGCCGTCCTTCTGGTCTCCGGTGCGGGTGACATCGTAAGTGGTGACGCTATACCGCTTGCCATGCACCACGATTGCGTCAAGATCGAGCGCCAGCGTGTGATTTCCGATGTCGCGTACCATCAATTCCACATCAGATCCGCGTGGGATTGCGATCCGGTTGTTGCCATCGAGGACGTCACTGTCCACTTCGGCTGAATAGACGCGGCCATTGCCGGTACCCTTGGCATCGATGATGTCATTCGTGCGAACGGAAATAACCGTTCCTGCCGCAATAGTCTCGGCGTGAACGGCGGTGACCATGCCCAGAGCGAGGCACAGCCTGAGTAGAACTACTTTAGACAAGGATTTTCTCCAGTATTTGCGAACGGCCCTCATTAGGCCTCCAAAGAAAGAGAGCCGTTAACCTCGGATCCTGTTGGGAACGCCAACCTGGCAGGAGCGCTCGGCCGGAGTTCTTCTATGTTCAGCGGCGCGTGCGTCGCCGATCTGCTGCTCCGGCGAGACGTGCCCAACCGAATACTCGCCGGCTGCGCAAACTGCTGAACGGCGAAGACAACGAGCAGGAATAGGATCCTAATCGTGTCTCCCGCCGTTCTACAGATAGCGCAAACTCTCAGAAGGAATCCATCCCGTCATCGTCCTGCCTGTGGCTCATTTCTTTGCTGCACTGATCCGCAGCTTCCTGACACACGAGACAGAGCGATGCCCATGGAATAGCGGCAAGGCGCTTTGGATGAATCTCTTCTTCGCATTCCGCGCAGATTCCAAATGTGCCCTCCTGGATTCGGAGCAGCGCGGCGCGAGCATTGCGAAGTTGACTCGATTCGCGGTCGAGTCTAGAGATCTCGAGAGCTCTCTCCGAGGCGCGCTGGATTTCCTCGCCCTGGTCAGGATTCTGCTCCACCGCTATCGCATCGCGCCGGCCAAGAACATCCTTTAATTCGGCAATCCGTGATTCCAGCTTTGCTTTAAACGTGTTCAAGTCGTAATTACTGGATGATGTGTACATCACGCTTCGCATGTCGCAATCCAATGGCCATTGGCTGCGCGTGTGGATCGCGCTGAAAACGAGAGAGGGCACGGCGCTCTTGTCCAATAAACACCGAGCCACTTGCTGCCCAGATGCCGTCATTTGACGAGGTGTGATCATTTGCTTCAGCAACGCTGAACTACCTCCGCGTGGCCTCCAACAAACAAAGGCGTTCAGCGGCTCCTATCGTATGAAGGCAGGAATTCGCCGTAAGTGCGAGAGAAGCTGAGTGGAACATCTCTGGATCACAGACATCTTTAATCGCGTCTTGGCTGGTCCGGCCAACGCACTTCTGAACGCCTTAGGCACTCCGTCGAAGGACCCCGCCCGGCCCTGGACGGATTGGATGGTCTGCGAAATAGTCGTCGCACTCTTGCTAATCATAATCTGCGCGACGCTTCGACCGCGCTTATCCTTACACAATCCTGGCAAACTGCAACACCTGGCAGAAATCACCTATGATTTCGTCCACGCTTCCGCTGAGGAAATAGTCGGGCCAAACGGTGTGCGGTATCTGCCCTACTTTGGGGCCCTGTTCCTCTTCATCCTTGCCATGAACCTAATCGGCTTAATTCCCGGATTCGAATCGCCGACGATGCATACGATGGTGCCGCTCGGATTAGCCGTTGCGACGTTCGTGTTCTATCACTACGCAGGTATTCGTCAACAGGGCTTCGCTTACATCAAGCAGTTCCTTGGACCGTTCTGGTGGCTTTCCTGGCTTATGCTGCCGATCGAGGTCATCAGCCAACTTGCGCGACCGTTGTCGCTCACGGTTCGACTCTTCGCAAATATGTTTGCGGGCGAGCAGGTTTACCTGACCTTCGTCGCCCTCACAAAAATCATTATTCCAGTCATCTTTATTGGTTTACACTTTTTCGTCGGTTTCTTGCAGGCTTATATTTTCATGTTGCTTGCAATGGTTTACGTCGGAGGAGCCGTCGCGAAAGAGGAATAAGAACTCATCAGGCCCTCAGTGTGAGCGCCCGGCGTCCCAACGTACGGTGTCGAACCACCTACTGAAAGCAACTTATTAGGAGACACAATGAAAAACAAACTTGTCCTGCTCGTCATCAGCATGCTTGCTCTGGCGGGTCCTATGCTCGCCCAAGGTGCTGGTGCCGGCAATCCGACTGATGCTAACCGGCGGGCCGCTGCTTACATCGCAATGGGTATCGCCTCTGGTCTCTGTGGTCTCGGCCAGGGCCGGGCTACCGCGTCCGCAGCGGAAGCCATGGCGCGAAACCCTGGGGCCGTTGCAGCCATACGAGTGGCACTCATCCTTGGTCTGGTCTTAATTGAGTCGCTCGCGTTGTACACGCTTGTAATTACATTTATTGCGCAGTAAGAACGCCTAAATCAAATGATGCAGTCTACCGTCAATAACCTTCTTGAGCTCTTGATAACGTCGGTACCGACCATCGTCCTCTTTGTCTTCTTGACCGTCTACCTGAATATTATGCTTTTCAGGCCGATCGGAAAGATTCTCGAGGAGCGCAAGAAGGCTACGGAAGGCGTACGCGAGCTCGCCCAGCGTGCTTACGATGCAGCGAAACAGAAAGCCTCCGAGTACGACCGTGCTCTGGAGGCTGCCCGCGCGGCAATGCATGCGGAACAGGACGCCGCGCGGCAGAAGTGGTTGGAGGAGCAGGCGGCAGCCATTGCAAAAGCTCGGGCCGAGGCGGAGGAGCAGATCCGCAACGCCAAACTCGACATCGCTGCCCGGCTGGAGCGAGAACAACCCGCTTTGCAAAAGGCGGCTGAGTCTCTCAGCGAATCGGTCGTCAACACTTTGCTTGAACGGAGAGCGGCCTGATGCTCTGCCGTTGTTTTCTATTCGGTGCCCTCCTGCTGGTGATCGCTGGGTCCAGGGCGGTCGCACAGCAGACCGCCGGTCCCGGACAAGACGCTTCTGAACTCTGGAAAATTGCGAACTTCGTCATCTTCGCCGTTGGTCTTGGTTGGATTATCGCTCGCTACGGCCCGCGGTTCTTCAACGCGCGCTCCGCCGATATCCAGAAGGCCATCAAAGACGCAACCGGGCTCAAGATGGATGCTGATCTTCGCTATTCGGAAATTGACAAGAAGATAGCTGCTCTGGCTGAAGAGATCAAGCGCTTGCGCGGCCAGAATGCGCTCCAAATGGAAGAGCTGCACGGAAACATCCTTCGTGAGACAGAGCAGCAGATTCAGCACATTGACGAAACCGCAGCCGTCGAAATCGAAGCGTTGCGCGGCGAAGCTATGCAACGAGCGAGACGTCAAACCGCCCACCGTTCTTTATCTTTAGCCGAACAGCGCCTGGAGGAACTTCTCGCCGATTCCGAGCCAGACTACCTGTTTCACGAATTCTTAAAGACATTACACCGGGGAGTGAATTAGATGACTGGTGCTTCGGCCTCGCACTACGCTCGGGCATTGGCGGACGCCGTTATGTCGCCTGATTCAGGGTTAGATCCGCGAAAAGCGATCGAACAGTTGCACGCCGTCGAGCGACTCCTCGCTTCATCGAAGGATTTGCAGCTGGTGCTTGTATCGCCGATGATCAACAAAGCGGAGAAATTCAACGTGCTCCGCCGGCTTGCCGGCCAGCTCGAACTGCACGCTACAGTACGAAATTTCTGGCTCCTCGTAGCATCGCACCGGCGCACGGGCGAAATTCGGCGTATGGTCACGCAGTTCGAGCAAATCGTGAATGAGCGTCTCCGTTTGACTGCTATCGAAGTGACCTCGAGGCGGGAGTTGACCGGCAATCAGAAAGAAGAGATCGAACGTGTGCTCGTCGACAAGCTCGGCAAAGCCATTGAAGTCCACTACAAGCTAGATCCTTCTCTTCTGGGCGGCATCAAGGCATTGATCACCTCCAAGGAATACGACGCAACCATCCGTGGCGGTCTGGAACGGCTCCGGGCCCAATTACTAGCAACCGTTTAAAAGGAGTAAATCGACGATGGCAGATATCAAAGCAGACGAGATATCTAAGGTCCTGTTAGCTCAAATAAGTAACTTCGATTCCGCGACTGATGTATCAGAGACGGGCTCCGTCATCAGCGTCGGTGATGGAATCGCAAGAATCTATGGCCTGCAGAATGTTATGGCAGGAGAGCTGCTCGATTTCGGGCCGGACAGTGCGGGAATTGCCTTGAATCTCGAACAGGACCAGGTTGGCGCAGTGCTTCTCGGCAACTTCGGCAGAGTGCGCGAGGGCGCGCAGGTTCGCCGCACCGGGCGCATCATGTCGATTCCGGTCGGCGAAGCCATGATCGGAAGAGTTGTGAACGCTCTCGGTGAGCCCATAGATGACAAAGGCCCGATCGCAACAAAGGAATTCAGTGATCTCGAGCGACTCGCTCCTGGAGTAGTGGATCGCCAGCCGGTGAAAGAACCTCTCCAGACCGGCATCAAAGCCATAGACTCAATGGTTCCTATCGGTCGTGGGCAACGTGAGCTTGTCATAGGCGACCGGCAGACGGGCAAGACGACGATCGCAATCGACACCATCATCAACCAAAATAATCAGGACGTTATCTGCATCTACATCGCAATCGGACAAAAGCGATCCACAGTCGCTCAGGTCGTAAAGGCGCTAGAAGAACACGGGGCGATGAAATACACGATTGTTGTTGCTGCTACGGCGTCAGATCCGGCGCCCATGCAATACATCGCCCCATATGCAGGCTGCGCGATCGGCGAATACTTTAGGGACTCGAAGCGTCACGCTCTTTGCATTTACGACGATCTTTCCAAGCACGCCGCAGCGTACAGAGAGATCTCGTTGCTGCTCCGCAGGCCGCCCGGGCGTGAAGCGTTTCCGGGGGACGTGTTCTATCTTCACAGCCGGCTGCTTGAACGTGCCGCGAAACTTTCAGACGAAAAAGGTGGCGGCTCCCTCACTGCCTTGCCGTTTATCGAGACGCAGGCTGGTGATGTTTCTGCGTATATCCCGACCAACGTCATTTCTATCACCGACGGCCAGATCTATCTCGAAGGCGACCTCTTCAATTCGAATACGCGTCCGGCGATCAACGTCGGTTTATCCGTAAGTCGGGTCGGCGGCAGCGCTCAAATTAAGGCGATGCGATCCGTTGCCGGAACATTACGCCTCGATCTCGCTCAATACCGCGAATTGGCCGCCTTCGCACAGTTCGGCTCAGACCTCGATAAAGCCTCGCAGGCACAGCTAAATCGCGGTAAGCGGTGGGTCGAGGTCTTAAAGCAAGGCCCCTATTCCCCGATTCCGGTAGAAAAGCAGATCGCAATCATCTTTGCCGGTGGCCAAGGTTTGTTGGACGATGTCAAGATTCCGGATATTCGTCGCTTCGAGGCAGAACTGTATCGCTATCTTGACGAGAGCAAAGCGCAGTTGCTGCAATCGATTCGCGAAAAGCGCGTACTTAACGAGGACATCAAGAAGCAGTTGAAGGACGCCATAATCGACTTCAAGCATCGCTTCCAGACTGTCCCCAGAGGCACTGCCGCATCAGCAACCAACTGGGACGCTCCAACGAAAGACGCAGACCGGCAGAACTCCCCCCAAATTACGAGCTCGAACGGGGCTCATCCGTTACACGCGGAGACCGAAACCGAGCACGCCGAAGCCAGGGCTTAGAACAATGCCGAGTCTCATCGATTTCCGGCGTCGCATCCGCAGCGTCACGAATACTCAGCAGATCACAAAGGCCATGAAGATGGTCTCGGCTGCGAAGCTTCGGCACGCTCAAGACCGCGCGCTCGCTTCGCGTCCGTACGCCGAGATGATGGCTCGCGTATTATCCGAGCTTGCCGCAGCGGCCGGCAGCACTGAAGATCCTGGTGATCTGCCGCTTCTACAGGTCCGGGAAGAAAAGCGCATTCAGCTTATCGTGGTCACGAGTGATCGAGGGCTGGCCGGCGCCTTCAATGCCAATCTTCTTCGAGCGGCCCAACGGTTTATGGATGACCACCCGAATGCCGATATACGCGTCGAAAGCATCGGCCGCAAAGCTCGCGACTACTTCCTAAAGCGTCACGTCCCGATGACCGGCGAGCATGTCGGCATAATCGAAAAGCCTTCTTATCAGGATGCCGTCGTTATCGCCGATCAGATGATCGCCCTCTACTCCAAAGAGGAAACGGATGCGGTCTACATCATCGTGAATGAGTTCAAGAACGTGATGTCCCCGAACCTGGTCATCAGACGGATTCTTCCGATCGCAATGCCGGAAGGCGGTGGTCAGATCAACTACATCTGCGAGCAACCTCCCGGCGAGCTGCTGCGAACTCTCCTGCCGCGGTACGTGCAACTGTCGATCTATCGCGCCATGCTCGAATCGGTTTCGGCCGAGCATGCGGCCCGAATGACGGCTATGGACGCCGCCACGCAAAACGCCGCAGAAGTAGCCGAGCACCTGACATTGAATTTGAATCGCGCACGTCAAGGCGCAATTACAACTGAGCTAATCGAGATCGTAAGCGGCGCGGCGGCGCTTTCCTAAAGGAGTTTTGCATGCAAGAAAGTCTAGTCGAGGGACATGTCATACAGGTAACCGGGCCTGCGATTGAGCTTCAATTCCCGGACGGGCATGCGCCGACCATCTTCAACGCTGTGCGAATCGTAAGTGACGGATATCAGGTTCCCGTGAAGATCGACATCACAGCCGAAGTCGCTCAACACGTCGGCGAAGGCATCATCCGCGCAATCGCGATGGAACCGACGGACGGGCTCGTCCGCGGCATGAAGGCATACGACCTAGGCGCGCCGATCACCATACCGGTCGGCAAGCAGACGCTCGGGCGTGTTATGAATGTTTTGGGCCAGCCCGTAGATAACATGGGTCCCATCAAGGCCGAAGAGAAGTTCTCAATTCACAGGCCTGCGCCGCTTTTCAGTGAACAATCCACCGGACTCGAGATGTTCGAGACGGGTATCAAAGTGATTGACCTGCTCGAACCATATCTGCGCGGCGGAAAAATCGGTTTGTTCGGCGGAGCCGGCGTCGGCAAAACAGTCATCATACAGGAACTGATAAACAACATCGCGATGAAACACGGCGGTGTCTCGGTATTCACCGGGGTGGGCGAGCGCACACGCGAAGGCAACGACTTATGGCTTGAAATGCAGGAAACCGGCATCATTTCGCCCGGTGATTGGACGAAGTCGAAGGTCGCGCTCGTCTATGGACAAATGACGGAACCGCCCGGCGCACGCCTGCGCGTCGGCCTGACCGGCCTCACCGTCGCGGAATACTTCCGGGATCAGGAAGGCCAGGATGTTCTTCTGTTTGTCGATAATATTTTCCGGTTCACGCAGGCCGGCTCAGAGGTCTCGGCCCTGCTTGGCCGCATGCCGTCGGCCGTCGGTTACCAGCCGAATCTCGCGACCGAAATGGGAGATCTGCAGGAGCGGATTACCTCTACCAAACGCGGCTCCATTACCTCTGTCCAGGCAATCTACGTACCTGCTGACGATTACACGGATCCCGCGCCTGCCACCGCCTTCGCTCACCTGGATGCGACCACAAACCTCTCACGCGCGATCTCGGAACGCGGCATTTATCCGGCCGTCGATCCTTTGGCGTCAACATCGCGCATTCTCGATCCCAACATCCTCGGCCAGGAGCATTACGAAGTTGCCCAGGCTGTCAAGCAGACCTTGCAACGCTACAAGGACCTGCAGGACATTATTGCCATTCTTGGAATTGACGAGCTGGGCGACGAGGACAAGCAAGTCGTAGCTCGCGCACGGCGTATCGAGCGTTTTCTGTCTCAGCCGTTTCATGTCGCGGAGCAGTTCACAGGCCGTCCCGGCAAATACGTTAAGCTCGAAGACACGATTCGTAGTTTCAAAGAAGTGGTCGAAGGCAAGCACGATGATCTCCCGGAACAGGCTTTTTACATGCAAGGCGGCATCGACGATGTAATTGAAGCCGCCAAGCAACTGAAGGAAAACTAACGCCAGCATGGCGAAGACGATTCAACTAAAAGTCGCCACCGCCGAGCGCCTTCTGATAGACAGCGAGGTGTCGGCTGCCGAGTGCCCGTGTACAACCGGCTACATCGGCGTGCTCCCTGGTCACGCGCCTCTCGTCGGCGTCCTCGGAACTGGCACGCTCACCTACACGCCAACTAGAGGCAATGGAAAATCTCTAAAGTTAAGTGGCGGCTTCATTCAAATCGTAGATAATTGTGTCCGCGTGCTAGCCGACTCTGCTGAGATCTTATGAACGTACTCGTATTGAACGCCGGCAGTTCGAGCCTAAAGTTCCAGGTCATCGCCACTGATCTTGACCGGATCAAGCAGAATGCCGACGAACGCCTGTGTCGCGGCCAGGTCGAACGCATTGGCGGCCAGGCGATCGTTACGCTTCAGAGCGGCCAGGGCGAGCGGCAGAAATCAGCCGCGCCGCTGCGTGATATCGGTGCGGCGCTTGGTTATGTGCTGCAATGGCTCGCCTCCGCTAACTCCGGAATCCCCAATATCAACAGCATCGACGACATACACGCCGTGGGCAATCGCGTTGTGCACGGCGGTGAGTTGTTTTCCGAGTCGGCTCTTAT
This sequence comes from Acidobacteriaceae bacterium, assembly GCA_019233755.1. Classification (GTDB taxonomy): domain Bacteria; phylum Acidobacteriota; class Terriglobia; order Bryobacterales; family Bryobacteraceae; genus Bog-105. The sequence continues at coordinate 39,471 of JAFAMD010000052.1, forward strand.
TACTGATCAGGTGTTGAAAGGAATCGAGGATTGTATTGACCTCGCTCCGCTGCACAATCCAAGTAATATCAAAGGCATTCTGGCAGCTCGCAAGGTGTTTGGTTCGAAGGTGCCTCAGGTCGCGGTATTCGATACCGCCTTTTACTCCTCGCTCCCGGACCACGCTTATTTATACGCCATTCCGTACCACCTGTATCAACGGCACCGAATCCGCCGTTATGGGTTTCACGGCACTTCTCATCGCTATGTCGCGCATCATTATCGTATTTTGCGTCAACTCACTCGCGAGCAGACCAACATCATCACGCTTCATCTTGGCAACGGCTGCTCTGCAGCGGCCATTCGCGCGGGAAAGCCCATCGATACCTCTATGGGAATGACCCCACTGGAGGGTCTGGTTATGGGCACACGGTCTGGCGACCTCGACCCCTCCATCGTCAATCTGATCGCAACGAAGGAGGGCCTTTCCACGCAGGAAGTGGACACGCTTCTTAATACTCAGTCGGGCTTGCTTGGCATCTCAGGGCTTTCGAACGACATGCGTGTCCTCTGTGACGAACTTCGTCAGCATGACGATCGGCGCGTGCGACTGGCCATCGAGATTTTTTGCTGGCGGGCCCGAAAATACATCGGTGCCTATCTCGCCTGCATGAATGGCGCCGACGCAATCGTTTTTACCGGCGGCATTGGCGAAAACTCGGCCGCCATCCGCACACGCATCTGCGCCGGTTTCGAGTGGGCAGGACTGCAGTTAGACGAACAACAGAATCAGAAACTGATCGGGACCCAGGGTGAAATTTCCGCCGCGGGCTCCAGCCTTCGCGCATATGTCATCCCCACAGACGAAGAACTCCTGATCGCGCGCGACACCGCACGCGTCATTCTGGGCGAACCTCACCCTTCCTGATATTATCGAAAACGCCGAACTCGAGCCGGAATTTGTAACGCGCTAAAGAAGAGGCGGGATCATCTGATCCCGCCTCTCACTTGGTTCAGCTTCGGACTAGTCAGTAAGGCCACCTCCATCCCGAAACCTCGGGCAAATCGATACCGTATTTGTAAGCGTGGTTCCGGCATGCGATCTGCATGTTCCGAAACTTCTCTTTTGCGTGCGCGCCGATCTTCTGCAGCTTTGGTGTCCGGTCGATAGCATCAATAGCCAGGCTGAACCGATCCGTCTCATTGTTGATCGCCAGCTCCATCGGTGTATTGATGTTGCCCTTTTCTTTGTACCCGCGGACGTGAATGTTGGGGTTACTCTTCCGGCGATACGTCAACTGATGCACCAGGAACGGATATCCGTGGAAGTTAAAGATCACCGGCTTATCCACGGTGAAGAGAGATTCGAAATCTTGTTCGGTCAATCCATGTGGATGCTCAGTGCTCGGCTGCAATTTGAAAAGATCCACAACATTCACAAAGCGGATTTTCAGGTCCGGAAATTCTTCCCGAAGGAGCGCCGTTGCAGCCAATGCCTCTTGTGTAGGGATATCGCCGGCCGAAGCCATCACCACGTCTGGCTCTACGCCCTGGTCGGTTGAGGCCCAGTCCCAGATCCCGATTCCCTTTGTACAGTGCTCGATCGCGGCATCCATGTTCAGGTACTGCAAATGTAACTGCTTATCGGAGACAATCACATTTACATAGTTCTGACTCCTGAGGCAATGATCGGCAACTGATAAGAGGCAATTCACGTCCGGTGGCAGATAGACGCGGGTAACAGCGGCGCTCTTATTCACAACCACATTCAGGAAACCAGGATCCTGATGTGTAAAGCCGTTGTGGTCCTGCCGCCACACCGTGGATGTGATCAGGAGGTTCAGTGAAGAAATATCCTGACGCCAGGAGAGATGGTTGCAGATAGACAGCCACTTGGCGTGCTGATTAAACATAGAGTCGATCACATGGACAAACGCCTCATAGGAGCTGATGAACCCGTGCCGTCCTGTTAGCAGATAGCCTTCGAGCATGCCTTCGACGGTATGCTCGCTGAGCATCTCCACAACCCGGCCATCAGTAGCGATTTCCGTTCCGTCTCTGTCTTCGGGGAAATACTCTGCGATCCAGAATTTCTTGGCAGCCTGATAAACAGCCTGCAATTTGTTTGATGTTGTCTCATCAGGGCCGAAGACACGGAAATTATTCATGTTGGCCTTCATAACATCGCGAAGGAAGGTACCCAAAGGCGGCTCATTCTCCACTTCGAGCGTCCCTGGTTTTTCAAACTTCAGTGCGTAATCCTGGAAATGAGGCAAACGGAGCGCCTTCCTAACAATGCCACCGTTCGCATGAGGGTTAGCGCTCATCCGCCGCAGACCGGTCGGCGCAATTGCCTTCAGTTCGGGGACTAGCTTCCCGGTTTCGTCGAATAGCTCCTCCGGCTTTTGAGCGTGCATCCAACCTTCGAGAATTCGAAGCTGTTCCGGATCTTTCTTGACATCGGTCAAGGGAACTTGGTGCGCGCGCCAGAAGCCCTCCAGCCTATGGCCCTCAACCTCCAGCGGAGCACCCCAGCCTTTAGGAGACCGCAGTACGATCATCGGCCATCGCGGCCGCGTCGCTACTCCAGTCTCTCTGCACTTGCGCTGGTGTTCGCGAATTTCGAGGACGCAATGCTCAACGGTCGCGGCCATCGCCTGGTGCATGCTCTCAGGATCAGACCCTTCTACGAAGTACGGCTTCCAGCCGTATCCGCGCAATAGATCCTCCAGTTCCTCATGGCTGATGCGGGCCAGAAGAGTCGGATTGTTGATCTTGTAACCGTTCAGGTGAAGAACAGGGAGGACGGCGCCATCACGAATCGGATTCAGGAACTTACTGATGTGCCACGAAGTCGCAAGTGGCCCTGTTTCAGATTCTCCGTCGCCAACGACCGCGGTTACGATTAAGTCAGGGTTATCGAATGCCGCGCCGCAAGCATGAGAGAGCACATATCCCAGTTCTCCGCCCTCGTGAATGGAACCTGGTGTCTCTGGCGTACAATGGCTGCCTATGCCTCCGGGAAACGAGAACTGTTTGAAGAACGCGCACATGCCTTCTTCGTCCTCGCTCTTCTCCGGGTAGATCTCCGAGTAAGTTCCTTCCAGATACACCGGGCCCAGAACGCCCGGCGCACCGTGCCCGGGACCCGCCATGAAAATCGCATCTAGGTCATATTTCTTAATAAGCCGGTTCAGGTGGATGTAAAGGAACGCCAAGCCGGGACTCGAGCCCCAGTGCCCGAGCAGCCGGTTCTTAATGTGTTCCGGCTTCAACGGCTGTTTCAGTAACGGGTTGTCCTGCAAGTAGATCATGCCGAGTGCAAGGTACTTGCAGGCCCGCCAATACGCATCAATCTTCTTGACATCTGCCGCACTCAGCGGCGCTCCCTGTACCGTGGACCTTGCGACGCCATAGGCGCTTAGATCCGAAGCCACTTGTTCATCTACGATCTCTACGCTTGCCATCTATATAAACTCCTTTCAGACGCAGCTTTACCTCGATAAATAGTGCATGTAGTTCACCAACGGCGAATTTCAGCGAATTCTTGCTAAGTTGGTTGATTATTATCTTGACGAAAGGCCGGCAAAGCATTTCGAGCGGCTTAACGACGACGTCCGCAGGCAGATCCTTCCTGCGCCAGTTCACGCCAATGCTGCGCATTCAGGCGCAGCGAGCTCCCTCTACACCCGCAACCGCTTCCTCGAAACGATGCAGCGGTCCGAGTTCGCGCCCAATCGTGATGCCGCCTTCAGAAAGGCCTCGGGATCGGGCTTGCCTCGTTCCACGTCCGCGGCGTCCGACTGACGTGAACTAGTAGTTTCACCTATTATTTCTCCTACTGGATGCTTTTGAGATGTCGCTTGCCACTCCGTTTGGCTTCCCGGTCTACCCTCATCAGAATATGAGCCTCATTCGAATCGATTTGTTGGTTTCACGGCATCTTTCATTTGAATTGGCGAGTGTCCAACAAAATCAGGTCCACGATGCTCCTATACTCTGACAGGTGACCTGGAAGGTCTGCGCGTCAACAGTATGAGCCACGCGAAACTGGTCGGCTTCGTCTACGTTATCGGCTTTATCGGCGCGGTCGTCGGGCTCGCCGGCTGTGGTGGTAAAGTTCGCTACCCGAGCTATTACGTTCTCAACGTTCCGCCGCCGGCGCCCCAACCAGCGCCGCCCAAACCCATAACCGGGTCGGCAGCCGTCCGGGAGTTTTCCGCTCCCAGGTTTCTGCGCGCCGGACCGATCGTATACCGCCAGTCACCCGAGCAACTCGGTTTCTATAACTATGACCGGTGGGCAGTCGATCCCAGGAGTACCGTCACTACTGCATTTCTGGCAACTCTGCAGTCTCGCGGAGTCTTTCAGTCCGTGCACCTGTTCGACGCTCGCAGCTCATCGGACTATCTGGTCACAGGAACCCTGGATCACTTGGAAGAAGTCGACCAGGGTAAACAGGTCTTTATTAATGTTGCTGTCTCAGCACAGTTGTCGGACTTGAAAGCCGGCAGTGTGATCTGGAGCGATACTTCTTCCGAGACAGCCAAGCTAGAAAACCGTGCGATGCCGGGCCTCGTGGCGGGAATGTCTCGTGCAACGAATCAAGCCATTACCCAGCTTGTCTCCTCGATGCAAAACCGGCTCCTCCAGCTTCAGTCTTCGGCATCGTCCGGCATCGGGGAACTACGGCCTGAATGACTCTAAACAATGACGTTATCCGGGAGGTCGCCGCGGCATTGATTTTGGTACCGCTCACATTATCCATGCAAAGTGCCGGCATGGCGATCCTCATTGTATGGCAGAGAGCGTATTTTGCGCGCCACACGTTCCACTTTGGCCTGTTTCGTTGCGGCGAGCTCACTGTGCGATGCACCACCGCCCTGTTGATATTACACACTCTTCAAATTCTGCTCTGGACGGCATTTTACAGATGGAAGTGTTTTCCGGACTTAGAGCGAGCCTTTTACTTCTCGGCCACCAGCTACTCGACTGTCGGCTATGGCGACGTGGTCCTTCCGCCGAACTGGCGACTGTTGGGGCCGATCGAAAGCATTACCGGTGTTCTGATGTGCGGGCTCTCGGCCAGCCTTGTGTTTGCTCTTGTCACGCGGCTCGTCGGGCATGAGGATCGATTTGAGTCTTCGAGAGATCCAGCTCAGCTTACCGTGACCGAACCTGGTGTCTAGCGTCATGTTTGAAAATATTCTCTTCCCGGTAGACTTCTCACCGCGTTGCGTCGCCATCGCTCCATTTGTAAGCGGAGCCGCTGAAATATTCGGCTCTCGTGTGACGTTGCTACACGTCTGCGATCTCGCCAGCCACAACGGATTTGAGCTCTACGTCCGCAGTCCACAGGAGATTGCGGAGGAGCACGTGAATGTAGCACAGCGAAGAATCGATTCGTTCCTGGAATCGGAATTTCCACTTTCTACTTGTCCCCGAGTCGTCTGCTCGGGCGACCCCGGGGAACAGATCGCGAACGCCGCCGTCTCAGGCCGGTTCGATCTAATCGTCATGCCGACTCACGCAGGTCGATTCCGGCGCATGCTGCTGGGATCCAACACCGCGAAGGTACTCGACAGCGTCGATTGTCCGGTACTGACTACCGGACACTCAGAAACGATCGAACCGAGACCGCTTGAACATCGGCATTGGCTCTGTGCACTTGCGCTCGACGACGATTCCACGCGCGTGCTCCAGCTAGCTACGCAGGCTGCAACTGCCGCTGGCGCCAAGCTGTCATTGATTCACGTAATTCAAACGTCCCGGCGGTCGGCAGAGTACGGGAGTGACGAAGAAGAGGCGTTTCGACGCATTCGCGAACTTCAAAAGTGTGTTGACTGCGACGCAGTCGCTCGTGTAGCTCGAGGGCACGTTAAGGATGCGGTGCTTGAGGCAGCACAGCTTTTCGACGCTGACGTGCTCATCGTCGGAAGGCCCAAATCTGAATCGCACGGGCGCATGCGTGAACTCACTTACGGTCTCGTGCGCGACGCCCCATGCCCTGTTATAAGCGTGTAATCCCTGCATTTGGAGAAAGGCACGTCGAAACTAAGTGACTGGGTGAGCTGCACTAGGCAATGGTCAGTTCCTGGTCAGCTTAGTGCTGGCGGCAGCCATCTGGTCATCCGTAACGGGCACGTGAATGCGGACAGCCAAAAACAGATGACGCGTACATTCGCTCGGACTTGAAATAGCTCTCGTGCGTTACTCATTGGGGGTGACGCTCATGTCGGTGTGATGCTTTCGCCTGAATTTCCGTTCGATATCGGGCCAGAATTCCTTCAGGATATTGGCCGCCATATCGACTCCGAGTTGCGTGCCCAGTCTGGATACGGCATCGGAAGCGGTCCGGCCATTCGAATAATATGCGTTTGAGATTGCTACCGCGGTTGAGTTGCCAAGGATTTCCGAATAGTTAAATTGTGCAGTTCCTGAATCGGTGTGCGTAAAGAAGATCTGACCGGCGGCATAGCGGAATCGCGACCAGCGGCTGCCGGTGCCTTGCCGGAAATATCGTGGGTCTTGGTGCAGCAGGCTCGGGTAAATCGCCTCTGTCATGTAATCGCCAATTACAAAGTCAGCAAATGACGCGCCATAATACTTTGCATAACCAGCTACTCCCTGCCCAAACGATCGGTTTGAGTTGGTGACCTGTCCAAGTCCGCCAAAGATTGCAGCGAGCGCAAACGTACCGCGGTCGAAAGAGTCCTCGGTCGCGATTGTGAACTTCTCACGGGCGCTTAGGGTTTCGAAGTTATTTATTGTCGGACAGGTTCTGTAATTAGGAATGATCCAAAATATTCGCTTGCTCTCCGATTCCGCGGGCACGGGGCTTTCGCTCGTAGCCATAATTCCCGGTTGCGCGGGATTTACAGAGGAAAGTTGTTGGCAGAACGATGTGTACGCCATGGTAATCAAGCCAATGCAGGCAAATGAGATATGGTAAAACACTTTCTCTATTTTCCTTTGCATTTATTTTTCTGACCTTGCTCACTCACTCAAGCAAACTTCACTTCATGTCGAAGCCTGCTCTCGATCTTCGGGCATTGCCCACGATGATGACGATCACCCCGGCTGTGTTACTAGATTAGGGGCACTGAAGACCCGACCTCGACAAGCCTACACTCAGAAGGAGGCCGCACGCATCGTTTTTGTTGGGCGCGGCCGGCCGAGCTGTCATTGCGGTATTTTGCGATCTTTGGGCTGTCTGATGCGGACAAGGCTCCATGGCTCCTGCTTCACCTGGTCAGTCAATTGGTCCAGGTTCTCGGTAGCGACACGCAGGTTCTCTACTGTCTCGCGGATGTTGTAATCGTTCGCTTGAACAAGAGTTTGAATCGCGGCCATCATGCTTTTGGCCTGTTTCATAGTTGCCTGCAGTTGTGCCAAGTCCTCAGTCATTGGTCCGCGCAGTTGATCGATTGTGAGATTGGCATTTGAGATGGTCGCGTCGGTGTGATCAACCAGCGGCCCAACCTTCTGGATAACGGAATCGGCATGGTTGCTGACCGAGGTTATCTGGTCAGCGATGCGGTCGATCTTTGGAGATTCCGTGGCGATCAGTGAGTTCACCTGCTGCAACAGACGCGCAACCTCCTTTCGGTTTGCCGGACCAGTGACTTCGTTCAAGTTGGTCAGTAGGGTGCCGGCTTTAGCTGTAACATCCTTCAGTTCGCCTCTGACTTCCGAGATCAGCCCGTCCGCGCTATCGGTCAGTGCGGAGAGTTTGCGGGTCATATCGTCTACGCTCACTGTCTCCTGAGACCGGATGACTTGCCAAGGTTCGAGGCGCTGCGCGTCCCGACTTCCGGTGGTGATCGAAAGCGCCGGGCTGCTCATGAGACTAACTGAGCCGAGCTTGGCCACCGACTTCTCGTTCACGGGCGTGCCTTGCTTGACCTGCAATAGAATTTCTATACGCGTCGGATCGTCGCCAGAGGGACGTACCGCTGTTACTCTCCCAGCGGTAATTCCGCCGAACAATACGCTTGCTCCGGGAGCCATGCCGCCGGCATACCGAAGGTAGGTTTTGTAGGGCGTCACGTGGCTGCCCCACTGATGGTGGCCGACGTAGTAAATGGTAACGGTCAGGAGGAGCAGACATGCAAGCACAAACGTTCCGACTTTTGCTTCTACGGTCACTCGAAATCTCCCTTTAGATAATGGTCGAAATATGTTTGGATTACGCTCGGGTCGAGAACTCGATCCGGCACTCGATCAAAAAACTGACGAATACGCGGATGCTGATTGTTCCGGAGTTCCTCCGGGCGCCCGACGGCAATGAGTGATCCGTTGTAGAGCATGGCCATGCGGTCGGCAATACGAAAGGCACTCGCCATTTCATGCGTTACGACCACAACGGTTATGCTGAACGCGCGCTTCAGTGCAAGGATCAGCTCGTCTAACTCGGCCGCGATGATGGGATCAAGGCCGGCTGAGGGTTCGTCCAACACGAGGATTTCCGGATCCAGCGAGAGCGCCCTCGCGACAGCGGCACGCTTCTTCATGCCTCCCGAAAGCTCACGAGGGTTATGCTTTCCGAAGTCAGCGAGCCCCACCACAGACAGCTTCATCCATGTCATCAGCCGGATGGTCGATTCGGCGAGCCGGGTATGCTCACGAAGCGGAAGGGCAACGTTTTCTTCAACCGACATAGAGTTGAACAGCGCGGCACTCTGGAATGTGACGCCGATTGAACGCCGTATTTTTGCCAGGTTTTTCTTCGAGACGGTTGCGAGATCAACGCCGTTAATCACTACATGGCCGGATTGCGGCTGTTCGAGGGCGATGATCTGACGCAGAAGGGTACTTTTGCCGGATCCGCTGCCGCCGATCAGGACCATTGTTTCCCCACGCGCGACATCAAGGTTTATGCCATCGAGGACGCGACGTCGACCGTAAGTGACTACGACGTCGCGCACGGAAATTGCGGGTTCGACTGTTGTCCCCGGCACTCTGTTATTGCCTTTCCAGGAGATAAAAAATGGCGGTGAATCCGAGGTCGGCCAGAATGACGAGGAAGGTGGATTTAACGACGGCAGCCGTAGCTGAACGGCCGACGGCGTCGGGGCCACCGCGAACGCGGAAGCCCTCCAGGCAGCCGACCTGGACAATGATGGTGGCGAATGCCACGCTTTTCAACAATCCGGTCATTACGTCGCGCAGCACGATGGAATCAGCGACGTAGCGCAGATACACGCCGAGAGTCATCTGTGTGCTCAGCTGCATGAAAAGGCCTCCGGCGAGGATGCCGCAAATGTTGCTCAGAATAGTCAGGCAAGGAAGCATGACGAGCATCGCCAGATACTTCGGCGCCAACAGAAATTCGATCGGGTCAAGAGCCATCGTTCGCAAGGCATCGATCTCCTCGGTGACGATCATGCTGCCGATCTCGGCGGAAAACGCGGATCCTGAGCGTCCACTGACGGCTATGGCCGCCAGCAGCGGTCCCAGTTCGCGTGTAAAACCGAGGCTGACCAGATCAATGACCAGGTTCATGGCGCCAAACTTCCGCAACTCTGAAGCCCCCTGCATGGCGAGGATGAAACCTGTGCAGAGTGCCATAATGCCCACCATCGGACACGCATCTACGCCGACGGCCAGCATCTGCCTCAAAGCATAATGCCAGCGGTTTCGATTTCCGACTACAGGTAAAGTCCGTCCTAGTGAGCCGAGCGCCGCTCGCAGCTGCAGGGCGAGGCCGCCCACATATTCGACGTGACGAAGAGTTGCCCTGCCCACATATTCGACCGCCAAGCCGATCATAATGCGCCTCCGGCCGACAAACGGTCAGGCAGATTGTCCATTCGCGTCTTCATTAAAGAGCTGCCGTATGTGGGTAGCTTCCAGCAGATATCGCGGGTGCTCCCCGAGACCACCCAAGCGGAAGTGTTTGTTCAATTTGCGTGCTGATCTGAGGACTTCGAGAAGCACTGCAAGAGCGGACGTGTCCACGTAGTCGACACCAGTGAGATCGACAGTCAAGCTTTCGCAATTTGGCATTGTGATGCGCTGCAGTAAGAGCGTACGTAGGTCAGGAGAGGAATCGATAGTGATTCGTCCTGAAACCACGGCCACGCAATTGCCGGCAGACGGACCGAAAGTAACCTGCATACCCGTTTGCAGCCGCGATGGAGCTGTTGTTTTTCGGCTGAAAAGTCTCAACTGAGTTCAGGAGACAAGAGCGCGGGCAGAGCCTGTTTGTTGGGCTACCCCCAATGAATCATCAAACAAACCGCAATGCCTCTTCATCCTGTCGAAAAGGACAGCAATATTTTTCAGGATGACGCAATCGCCCTTAACACTCAAAGACCACGCGCTGGTCAAACTGGCGCTAGCAGGCCAAAAGAGTGCTTCTCAGTTTTGATAGAGCGTCATGCAGCGACAGTGAAAAACTACGTCAGCGCGTTAGTACGAAACCGCTCAGATCTGGAGGATGTAATTCAAGATACATTTATGAAGGCTTGGGCGCGGCTTTCCGCGTTTCGTTTTGAAGCCACATTCCGGACCTGGCTTATATCGATTGCCTTGAATGAGGCATTTGCGTTACATCGACGCCGGAAGTGCCGCGTATCCTGTATCGCGATTCCAACCCTGGACAGGTTTCCCTCGCACGCTGGAACCCCGCATCAAGTTTTCGCGCGTTCCGAAACGCGCGCAAGAGTCCGCACCGCGATTTCAAAGCTTCCTGCCAAATACCGCGAGGTGGTGGTGCTGTGCGAGTTGGAACAGCTCACTGCGCGAGAAACAGCGCGGCGGATGAAAGCAAGTATTCCGCTCGTAAAGACCAGATTGCTGCGCGCGCGCCACATGCTCTCTGCGGCCCTGAACGAGGACGCAGCTTAAATACCGGCGCTCGGGACTCTGCCGTCACTAGAAAGCCCGCAGAACGGCTCCAGCGTCGCCGGGGCGGTTGTCAGCCCGGCAGCGCCGGATACGAGCGGGGCATGTGCAGGCGCCGCATGTGCGAGCGGGGAAGGAAACGCTTCGAAATGGGGCACTTTCTCATTGAGCGGCACAGTTGCAAATTCGAACCCAATTTCTTCGGGCATCTGACTAGCGCGTTCGCGGCGTTCCTGCTGAAGGCGCTGCAACTCATCGTAATCGGTTTGGCGTTGACGTCGAAGCCGGTTTTCCTGGGTGGTGAGGTTCTTAAGCTGTCGTTCGTAGGCGACGAAGATCTGCGCCTCAATGAGTGACCGGCGCAGAACTTCGTCGGATTCCTGGTTGAAAGTCTCGGCGAATTCGCGGCGGCCGAGAGCGAAAATACCGGCTTCGAGGCCGGGGATGCGCATCAGCCGCCATTCCGTATCAACCAGCGACTGAACGAGGCGCTGTTCTTCCTCGCCGACCGGCTGCCACTTGGCGATGAATGCTGCAATTAGCCGGGAGTAGGCTTCGGCTTCATCGGTGGGGAGCAGGATGGTGCGGCCGGTAAGCCCTGTGAGCACTTGAGTTTCCGGCAAACTGAGAGGCGATTTTGTTTCGCAAGTTTCGGATCTTGGATCAGCGCTGACCTGCGCATTCGGGCGATCCGCAACGAGTTGGGTTTGAGACATTCCTTGCGCCTTTGCGCGCATAACTGCGGCTTTGCGCGCTTGTTTGGCAGTTCGACGCTCCTGTGCGCGGCGGATTGATCTAGCGTTCATGGGCAACTCCCAAAAAATGATACGGCCCACAACCAGCGGGTCTCCGGAGAAGGCCTGATGGACAGTAGCACGGCGAACGCAAAAAATCGGATTGACGTCAGGCTGCCGGCGAAGTGTAACGAGTTGTGGGAGCAGGAGAAAACTTTATTTCGAAGAGGCGTGACCGGCGTCATCAGCAGACATCAGCTAACTCAACAAATGTCGAGAAGTCGCCAATCGAATCAGTTTACAACGCGCCACTGCGGCGGGAACTCTGTGGAAATAAAGGACGAGCGCTTTGGACAGGCGAATGCCTTTTCCCGAGGTGTAGCCACATGAGCTGCTCTGTTCCTAATGACCAATCAAACAGTTTGCTACGAAAAACAAATGCAAGAAGGGGCCGTGACCAATCAGTTTCTGGACGATCCTTGCGAGGGCTCGTTCACGGCTCTGTTTAACGTCTTTGCTCCCCAGCTTGTATCCTTCTTCCAAGCGCGAAGCCGAGAACGTGAGCTGGCCGAAGATCTGACACAGGAAGTAATGCTGACGGTTTATCGCAAAGCGAGCCAAGTTCGCGACCGGGCATTGTTCCGCGCATGGCTATTTAAGATTGCCCGAAACGCACTCCGGCGACACTATGGCCGGTTAACACGGGAGGTGGAAACCATTGATCTGGCGGACGTGGCCAATCGTCTGGAAACAGCCAGCCAGCCCCCCGCGGGCACACCAGCCTTCGAGTTCCGGGATTGGATGACTTTCCTGGATGCGCGAGAACGCGACCTGATGATGCTGCGTTTTGTTGAGCAATGGGAGTATCACGAAATCGCGGCGGCCCGCGCAACACCGATCGGCACCGTCCAGTGGAAAATCTTTAATTCGAAGAAGAAACTTGCGGAATACCTGATGCCGCGGCATTCGATGTGCAGCACATCCACCAAACCCAAGCATGCAAAGGAGCAACGAAATGCGGCGTCCTATAGTATTGGATCCGAACCGGCCCGGAAAGCAAGCTGAGACCTTACAGAAGAAACTTCGCCGCTTGATTATCGGCCAGGATGACGCCATCACTGAGATCGTTGATCTTTATCAGACGTACCTGGCAGGTTTGACCGCACAAGGACGCCCGATTGGAAATCTCCTCTTTCTGGGACCCACGGGTTCCGGCAAGACGCGGACCGTTGAGGCGACGGCCGAAGTACTGACAGGAAATCCGCGTGCTGTGATCAAAATCGACTGCGCCGAATTCCAGCAAAGTCACGAAATCGCAAAGTTGATCGGGTCGCCTCCCGGGTATCTGGGCCATCGGGAGACGCATCCCGCCCTAAGCCAGGAGGTTATCGATCGGCACCATACCGAGTCGGTCAAGATCAGCTTTATCCTCTTTGACGAGATTGAGAAGGCGAGTGACTCGTTGTGGAACCTGCTGCTGGGGATTCTTGATAAGGCGAGCCTGACTCTGGGAGATAACCGCCGTGTCGACTTTTCGCGCGCGATGATCTTCATGACGAGCAACCTCGGTGCAAGCGAGATGAGCGACTTGATGGCGCCGAGACTCGGATTCCAGGCGCGGAGGATCGAAGAAACAGCGGAACTCGGTGAGAAGCTCACTTCCAAGATGACCGAAGTCAGCATGCAAGCGGCTCGCCGCAAGTTTCCGCCCGAGTTTATAAATCGAATCGATAAGATTGCAGTGTTTCGCCCGCTTGGACAAGCCGAGTTGCGAAGCATTCTAAGCCTGGAACTAAGACGATTGCAACAGCGTATTCTGAGCACGCCGGGGAAACCGTTCGCGTTTCGTACGACCGCCAAAGCGAAGACATATTTACTGTCGCAGGGGACCGACATGAAATACGGCGCGCGATATTTGAAGCGTGCCATTGAGCGCTTGGTGGTGTGTCCACTCTCTAATCTGATCGCCACGGGGCAAGTCAATGCCGGGGACTGGATCGAACTCGATTTTGATCGGGCAACACAATCGCTCACCTTTGAAAAGATCGGGGAGGGGCGCGCCGTCGAAACGATGACCAGTGTGGTTGAGAGCGCAGCCCTTTCACAGGCAACTGCCGCTCAGGCAGCGTAGCATGTCCGAAATTCCTTGATGGCGTCTCTCGGGCAAAATGAGGATGCGGTGAACGCGCGGGCGACTTTATTAAGCGAATCGATAGCGAGCGCGGCGGGGAACACGTTGAGGAGTTGGGTGGAAAACTGCGGCCACTATGTCGCTGGCCGCTCAGATGTCGAAGCGAGTGCGGGCCTCGAGTAACTTTCCCTGAAAATCTCCTTGCGGAACTCATCGGCTCTATCGAATTGCTGGATGCCACGAGAGGCCATGGGCCCTCGAAGTTCGGGACCTATCCGGGTTACTCGCAGTCAGCGGGCGAGCGCGAAACACCTTTCCGCAAATGACGACAGTCAGTCAACTGGATGCGATTGTGTAGCCCGCGGAACATAGTACCCACTTGATATTCAGGAGGCCCGGCGTCGCTTCGGTCCCTCCCGATAGACGGTACGTTTAGACATCGCGGCGGCCGTTCTTATCTGAGAACTTTTGCCGGTGTTTTCTGACATAAACCAGTGCCGCGTCCAGATCGACAGCCTCGACAATACTGTCACGGGCACTCGCGGCTTCTAGATCCTGCTGCATCGCTTCCAACCAGGCCTCCCATTGCTCATCAGCCCATCGGGCGATTTGGCAGCAGCTATATAAGCCGTTGCTAAAGTCTTCCTCCAAGCCGAGTGCGCGAGCGTCGGCTATCACCCTGGACTTATCGTAGCCACAAACTGTGCAGATTTTACTCATTTCAGTTCCCACCTTTCTATAGTCTTTTTCTACGCCATGGGTGCCCTATTTTCGAAGCCCTTGGTTTGGCTGTTGAGAATTTGATGAATGGCGCCTCCACAAACGATCAAGCATTTCAGTCACCACAGCCGCACCCACGGAGATCGGTTCTTACAGATTTCTATAGTCACTCGTTTTTTCTACTTCTATAAGCCGACTCGGCCAGTCGTGTGCCCTCACTTCTTGTCTGAACTCAGGGTGTGTGTGCTGCGGATCCCTCCGTAGAATGTCGAGATCCCGTCAATTGCCATGATGATAAAACCACGACCAGACAGCGCGAGTCGCTAAGTGATTGTACAAGCATGATTACTCGCAAGACATAGCTTGGGCAGTGAAGTGCCCTAGCATGATGCGATGATGCGCAACCACAATTTGGGTTACTCGCGAAAGAGCATACCGTGGACTACGCGAACGGCGTGACCAAGATCCCTAACAAGAGAAGGGCGTTCGTCCTCATCTGCCTATTAATGAACCAGTTCTGCTGGTTCGCGAGCGTTGCTGTACAGACTGGGCTAGCAGCAGACGCTAACAGCGAGTTGCACGGAACGGTATTCACTCTCGGGGCAGATGGAAAGCAATTTGTGGTTCCGGGTGCGAACGTGACACTCACCGGACAAGTTTTTTCCAAACAGACGATCACTGATGAGCAAGGAACGTATCGCTTCACTAATGTACCGCCCGGAACTTATCAAATTGAAGCGAAGGCTCCGGGTCTTACCGGTTCCAGCGCAGTGACGGTTGTCTCAGGGAGAACGGTTGAGTCTGCCGTTTGGCTGAAAGTCGAGACCATCAAGGAATCGGTCACAGTGAACGGAGGCGATACGCCGGCGATTCAAAAAGAGCCCTCTGACCAGACTGTCATAGCCAGGCCTACGGTTCTCCTTGCGCCGAATAAATACGAGCGTTTTGACAGCTTATTGCCCTTGATCCCAGGAGTGGTTCGCGGGCCGGACGGCCTCATCAATATGAAGGGCGCCAGATCGTCACAGGGCGGCTCGTTGTTGAACAGTGCGAATGTGACTGATCCAGTGACCGGAAACACGGCAATGAATCTGCCGATTGATGTTGTCGAGTCGGTAAAGGTGATTGCCAACCCGTACGATCCCGAGTACGGTAGACTTGCCGGCGCGGTTTCGAGTGTCTCAACCGTGACCAGTAACTTTAACGCTTTCCACTTTTCCATTCAGAACATGCTCCCTCGTCCGCGGAAACGCAACGGGGATTTCATCGGCATTGAAGCGGCGACACCGCGACTCACTCTCACGGGGCCGCTGGTCAAGGACAAGGTTGCCTTCACCTCGTCATTTGAATATCGGTTTCTCAGAACACCCGTTTCGAGCCTGCCTCCACTGGAGCGCGACATGAAGCTGGAAGGTATTAACTCATACAACCAGCTTGATGTGAATTTGACGGAGCGGCAATCGTTAACCGCGTCGTTCGCGCTTTATCCGCAGAAGGTGAACTATTTGGGACTAAATACCTTCACTCCACAGCCTTCAACGCCGGACTTTCACCAGCGCGGCGACATGACTTCGATCCAGCATCGCTACACGACCGGGCCGGATTCCTTGCTGCTCTCACAGTTCACTTATAAGCATTACGACGCAGATCTTACGGCGAACAGCGGTACGCCGTATGGACTATTTGTAGAGACTACCGAAGGGGGTTTTTTCAACCGTCAACGGCGCGATACGTATCGCACTGAGTGGCAAGAGACCTATCAATTTGGAAGACGACACTTTTTCGGAACGCATAACGTAAAGGCGGGTCTCGACGTTGCGCATAGCAATTACGACGGTCGAATCGCCTTTCTGCCGGTCAGCATTCTGGGCACGACCCATTCATTACTCGAGAGCATGACGTTTAGCGCACCTGCGCGTTTTGATATCCGCCAGAATGAAACTTCCGGGTTCATAGCGGATAACTGGACACCGTGGAGCCGCATAACGATTGATCTCGGCCTGCGCTTCGACCGCGATTCCATCACCAGCGCGGCACATGCGGCACCAAGGGCCGGCTTCGCGCTCATGTTAACGAAGGATGCAAAGACTTTACTTAAGGGCGGAGCGGGTATTTTCTATGACCGCGTACCGCTAAATGTCGCTTCCTTTCCGCTGCTGCCCGACCGTACCGTGACCCAACTCGACCCGCAGGGTCAGACTCTCAATTCCGTCGCGTACGTAAACACGATCGCCGGTAATTTGCGGAATCCCCGCAGCATCGGTTGGAACGTAGAGCTTGACAGAGAAGTCACCTCCGCGTTGGCCCTGAGAGCCGGGTTCCTGCAGCGCAATACATCGTGGGATTTTGCCTTGAATCCGGAAAGCGAGTTAGACCACGGAATCCTGTCGCTTTCGAACACCGGCCACAGTTTTTACCGGGAATTTCAAGTAAGCGGCCGCTATAAGATTCGCCAGGATGTTCTGAACGCATCGTATGTGCGATCAAAGGCATACGGTGACCTGAATGATTTCAATCAGTTCTTCGGTAACAACCCGACGGCAGTTATCAACCCGAACGCCAGCGCGAGGCTTCCATTCGATGCTCCCAATCGCGTGTTGTTTTGGGGGCAGTTCCACGCTCCGCTCAAGCTCACGCTTATGCCAGTGTTCGATGTACATACCGGGTTTCCATATTCCGTTATCGACCAGTCGCGCGATTTTGTCGGGGCTCGTGACGCAGTACGACTCCCTCGATTCAATTCGCTCGATCTCATGGTGACCAGACCCATTACGCTGCCCATTCCAAACAAGGACATTAAAGCTCGGATCGGTTTCAGCGTATACAACATACTCAATCATTTCAACCCCCGGGACGTGCAAAACGACATTGACAGCTACCGTTTCGGCGCGCTGTTTAACGGCGTGGGCCGTACGTTCCGCGGGAAATTTGTTCTGGAGTTCTGACCGTGAAACTACTCTTATCTCTATTGCTTTGCGGCGTCGCCCTGGCTGGGCTAGGTTCCAGCCAGTCGCTTCCAACCGCCGATGAAGTCGTGTCCAGAATGATGGAACACGAAAGTCAACGCCAAGCAGCTCTACATAGGTATAGCGGCTTTCGACGCTACGTGCTGGAAAACCAACGCCACCACAAGCGAGCGGAGATGCTTGTCCGGATGAACTGCCTCGACGACGGATCGAAAGAATTCAATACCGTGTCTGAGACCGGGTGGGGCGGAGCACGCCGCCATGTGTTCCCACGCCTGCTTGAGACTGAAAGAGAAGCGTCACTGCCGGACAATCGCGAACGGTCGCGTATCACCCCCGGCAATTATTCGTTCCGGATGATCGGAGAACATATGGCGGCGGGCCGTCGGGTTTATGGGCTCGCAATCACTCCCAAAACAGAAAACAAATATCTTATTCGAGGCGAAATTTGGATCGATGCGGAAGAATACGCGATTGTGCGCATCGAGGGTGAGCCCGCTAAGAACCCATCGTTTTGGATCAAAAGCGTTCACTTTGTTCACACCTACCAGAAGAACGGGCCGCTATGGCTGCCGGCTTCCGACCATTCGGTAACCGAGGCCCGCATTTTCGGACCGACCGACATCACGATTGATTACTTCAGTTACGTCACAAATATGCCGATGCTATCGAGTTCACAATATGGCTCAAATAACTAATCAATGTCTTATTCTTGCTGCCGGAAACGGCAGCCGGTTGGTATCGCAATCCGGCGGCCTTCCGAAGCCGCTAGTGCCGCTGCACGGCGTTCCGCTTCTTGCACATGTGCTGCTCAGCGCCTGCGAAGCCGGGGTGGATGAGTTTGTCATTGTCGTGGGCTATCGCGGCCAGATGATTCGTGACTGGTTTGCGAATCACTGGGTTCATAATGCGCGGATCACTTTTGTGGAGAACAGTGAGTACGAGAAGGGTAACGGCAGCTCTGTACTGAAGGCGAGGCAAAAGCTGTACGGTCCGTTCTTGCTCCTGATGGCAGACCATATCTTTGAACCTTGCACTGCCCGGATGCTGCTGAACCAGGCGCTTGCGCCGGGTGAGGTAATCCTTGCTACTGATCAAAAGATCGATGCCGTTTTCGACCTGGACGATGCAACGAAGGTCAGCTGCGAAGGACGTGGAATCGCCGATATAGGAAAGGAGCTTACTAGCTACAATGCCCTGGATACGGGGATGTTTCTTTGCGGACCCGCGGTATTTAGAGTACTTGATCTGGCTGCAAAGAAAGGGGCCTGTTCTTTGTCCGACGGCATGCGTCTTTTAGCGAGGGATGGTAAATTATTGAGCTTCGATATCGGCGGTTCGCACTGGCAAGATGTTGATACGCCCGAAGCCTTGGCCTACGCCGAACGCATCTTTGATCGTCATTTCAGCCGAACACCGGTGGCGGAGCAGTTGGCCCATGCGTAGATTGATTGCCAGAGAACGGATTCCATTCCGGGTATTTGCCGCGACCGCCGGTGTGGTGTTACTCGCGTTCCTTATCCGGCAATTTCAACCGCATCAACTCTCGGCAGAGATCGCCACAGTCGGGTCGGGGTTGGTGGTGGTGATCTTTCTCGCGGGCGTATCTCATGTTCTAAAAACGTGGGCGTGGCGACTGACACTGACCGGCGAAAACACTTCGTTTTGGCGGTTATTCGGACTGCGATTGGCCTCGGAGGCGGGCGGTCAACTTGGAATTATCGGCCAGATATTCGGGGACGGAATGCGCATTTCGCTTCTGAACAAAAGCCTGCCGGCGGACGCGGTCATTTCGTCAGTGGCGCTGGAACGCGGACTATTCATGATTGCCGGCGTCGTGACGAGTATAGTAGGCATCGCGGCGGGATTGCTGGTGCTTCCGCTTTCGCATCGATTACAGTTATCAGCCTTGCTTTTTCTCGCTGTCTTGATGGGACTACTTGTTTTGCTTGCCCTCGCCGTACGCAACCGCTGGCCGGTCTTCTCGAGAACGGCACAAATCGCGAGCCATTTCGCATCATTGAGGCGCTGGATAGACGCAAAGCAATCGATAGTCGAATCGATCGAAACCAAACTCCTCGATTTCCATCATGACATGCCAGGGGCATTTTGGGCCTGCTTCGGATTGAATTTCGTGTGTCATCTCATGGCTGTGTTCGAAGTGTTCCTTATTCTGTGGTGCATGGGGGCCAGCGTCGGCCTGTTCGGGGCTCTTCTGATCGAAGCGCTTACGAAAGTTCTGAATGCGGTAGGCGCGTTCAATCCAGGAAACATCGGGACTTATGAGGGAGGAAACGTCCTTCTTGTTAAGATGTTCGGGCTTGGCGGCGCGGCTGGGTTGGCCTTGGGAATCGCGAGACGTATTCGATCACTTTTCTGGGCGGCTGTGGGAGCTATTTGTATGACCATACTCTCTAAATCGAAAAAGCAAGAAACCGCCGGCGGCATTTCCCAGCGGAAACTGCAGGTCGTAAATCCTGAGCCGACGGCTGTTGTGATCGCCAACAGCATATATAGTAATGATGAGTCAGTGCCCCCGCTGATGCGAGTAGGGGGCATTCCCATTCTGCTCCGAGCCGTCTTGCGGGCTCGGAAAGCTGGTGCAGCGCGCATCATTGTGTTAGTAAACCCAGTGAGCGGTCCCAGGGTTCAACATGACTTATTGCGGACTGGACGCGTCCCAAACGGTCTCGAATGGGTGACTGTTGAGCCAGACGCCTGCTTATGGACCACTCTGAAGGATATCGCCGGCCAGGCAGGCGGCAAGCACCTGCTTCTCATTGCTGGGGACAGGACTTACCATTCCTCATTGTTTCGGAAAGCCGTTGAGTGGACCGATGAAAGCTGCGGGTTGGCGCTGGCCACGGGTGAGCGGGTGGTGGGCATTTGCGCAATTCCTCTTGCTATGATGCTCAGCGCTGTAACGGACGATGCAGTTCGAGCCAACAACCTTGAAGAGCTGTATGTCCAGGTCACATCGCAGTATTTTCTGCAATGCATGCAAGTCGAAGATGACCTTTGGCAGCATGTGATTAGCGGCGCGGATCGCGCACCTGCGGAGCGCAAACTCGACCGCTGGTTGGTAAAACCAACAGACGGTTTCTTCGCGCAAATGAATAGGAAGATATCGATAAGGATTAGCCGGCAGCTGGTGAAGCTTCCGATCACCCCGAACATGGTGACGTTATTCACACTGAGCGTCAGCATTACTTCTGCTGCGTTCTTCGCAACCGGAGGTTACTTGAATGTTCTTTGGGGCGCGAGTCTGTCGCTGGCGGCCAGCATTCTTGATGGATGTGATGGAGAAGTTGCCCGGTTGACGCTGCGGGAATCTGACTTTGGCTGCTGGCTCGAGACAATTTGCGATTATCTGTATTACGTGCTTATCTTCTGCGGGCTAACGATGGGCCTGACCAGGAGCTCAGGAACCGGAACATGGCTCATTTGGGGTTCTGCGCTTCTTTTTGGAACAATCCTGAGTTTGGTGGCTACGGGTTTCTCGCGCCGATGGCTCGCGCGCGACCGTCCCGAGCAATTGCTGCAGATCTGGCATGCACATGCGGACCGAAAACGATCGAACCCGCTGGTTTATATCAGCAGGCACACTGAGTTCATGACACGGCGTTGCTTCCTTCCCTATGCGCTGCTGTTCTTCGCCCTTGTCAACCTGACGAAGGTTGTCTTTATCTTGTCAGCGATCGGAGCGAATATCGTCTGGATACTGGCTCTTTACTCGTATTGGCTTATCGCGAGGTCGGGAAGTTCGCGTGCGGCCGGTGCACCACAGTCTGTTGCAGCGTGATATCGTGGTGAACGAGATCTTATGCGGTAATTTCGCAGGTCGCCCGTCACTATTCGAGCCGTCGCAAACCATCAGAGTCATTAACTGGAACATTAATCGAGGGCTCCGCTTGACGGAGATCCTTGAATTCCTCAAATCTCAGTCACCTGACCTTCTGATCCTTCAAGAGGTCGATCTGAACGCGCATCGGACTCGGTATCTGAACGTTGCAGAGGAACTTGCCCGCAATCTTGCAATGAACTACGCTTTCGGGCGTGAATTTCAGGAACTGGCAGAGGGGTCACGCGCCGCGGCGGCTTATCATGGGCAAGCTACATTGTCTCGATGGGATGTGGTGAACCCTCGCGTGCTGCGGTTCCGGCGGCAGTCCAATTTTTGGCGTCCGCGATGGTTTGTCCCATCCACGAAGCCTTTCCAAAAGCGTCTTGGCGGGCGTATTGCGCTTGTGACAGATATAGGTTTGACGCCAACACGGTTGACCGTCTACAACGTCCACCTGGAGAGCCGAGGAAACAACGATCTACGGCGCTCTCAGTTACAGGAGATACTGGAGAACGCCACCAAAAGCAGTACACAGGGGCCGTGCATAGTAGCTGGCGATCTGAATTTTGATGTGTCGAGCGGCGGTGCGCTGTGTGCAATTGAAGGCGTTGGCTTTCGAAGTGTACTCGGGACACGCAGGCCGCACACAACAGCGGGAAATGGAATGTTTTGGCGTCCGCGCGCAATTGATTGGACGTTCGTGTCAGGACCGCTGGAGGTCGCATCGGCGCGGGTACATTCGGACGTTGACGCGTCCGATCACTATCCGATCTCGGTTACGCTGCGAGTTTCTCGGAGTACGCATCAGATCGGCGCGTAGAGGACTACGACCGAGCGCGGGCCAACGGAGTACTTCGAGTCTGTTACGGGAGGCGCGTTTTGCCATTCAACGATGTCATGCGGCGAGTCCAGCGAAGTGTCGATCCAACGCCGCCACAGGGTTCCGCCGTTGTGAGTCAGAGTGGGCAATTCAAACTCAAGCGGCTCCCAATACGCATTCAAGATGACGTGGCCAATTTGCTTTTCGTCCTTTAACTCCGTACTGAAGGCAATACTGTGTGAGCAACTTCTCCAATCGGGCTGAAAGACCCTGATCCCGTGCCAGGCTTTGTTCGACTCACTAAGGAGCTGGTTGAGGCTTCGGTGATGGCTCTCGGCGTGGACATCGCGCAAAAGGCGTCGCACGATGAGAAGCTTGACGAAGCGATGCACATCGGCGTGTTTTGAAAGGAGCGTCCAATCAAACCAACTGGTTTCATTGTCCTGGCAATAAGCGTTATTGTTGCCCAGTTGCGTGCGGCGGACTTCGTCGCCCATCAGGATCATGGGCATGCCTAAAGAAAGCATCGCGCAAGTCAAGAAATTCTTGATCTGGCGGTTTCGAAGTTTCTCCACAACAGGATCATCCGTCGGACCTTCAACCCCGCAGTTCCAACTCCGATTGTCATTACAGCCGTCTCGATTGCCCTCGCCATTCGCATCATTGCGTTTTTCGTTATAAGACACGAGGTCGTTCAGCGTGAATCCGTCGTGACAAGTTACAAAGTTGACGCTCTCTTCGGGTTCGCGTTCCTTGTAACCGTAGATCTGAGGGCTGCCGAGGAGTCGGTCGGCCATTTTGCCCACGAAACCCTCGTCGCCGCGAAAAAAGCTGCGGACATCATCGCGGAAGCGCCCGTTCCACTCCCGCCAGCTATCGCCAACAAAGCTGCCGACCTGATACAGGCCGCCTGCATCCCACGCCTCCGCGATCATTTTCGTGCCCGCAAGTGCGGGGTCGGAGTCAATATCCCAAAGCACGGGCGGATTCGACATTGGCTGGCCCGAAGAGTCGCGAGCAAGAATGGATGCGAGATCAAAACGAAAGCCATCGACATGCATTTCCTGCACCCAGTAATGGAGGCTGTCGAGTATCATGCGCCGGACGATCGGATGATTGGCGTTGAGCGTATTTCCCGTCCCGCTGTAATTGGCGTAGCGGGATCGGTCTTGTTCCAGTATGTAATAGCAGCTGTTATCGAGGCCGCGGAAGCTTAAGGTTGGGCCGTTGTGGTCACCTTCGGCCGTGTGATTGTAAACAACGTCCAAAATGACTTCGATGCCGACGCGGTGCAAAGCTTTCACCATGTCGCGAAACTCATCCACCGGTCCGGCCGGATCCTGGCGCGAGCTGTAAGCACGGTGCGGGGCAAAGAAAGAGACAGGCGCGTAGCCCCAATAGTTGACTTGGCCGGCGGGCGCATCCTGCGCATCAAATTGAAAGATCGGCAGAAGCTCGACCGCCGTGATGCCGAGGTCCTGCAGGTATGGAATCTTCTGAATTAAGCCAGCGTAGGTGCCGCGCAGATCTTCGGCGAGACCGGAACTGGGATCGCGCGTGAAGCCTCGCACGTGCAGCTCATAGATGATGGTTCGCGCGCATGGCCGCTTCGGAGGCGCATCGCGCGCCCAGTCAAACACGGCATCACGTTCCCAATCGTAAGCCTGAGTGTCTACGACAACACTCTTCATCGCAGCCGCGGTATTCTCCTCATTTACACGAATCGCGTCCCGCCTGTATTTCTTCGGCACAACGACACTTCGGCCGTACGGATCGAGGAGCACTTTCGTGGGATCAAAGCGCATGCCATTTGCCGGGTCCCAGGGGCCGTACACTCGATAACCGTAAATTTGACCGGGCTGCACTCCCGGCACAAAAGCGTGCCAGTAGTGATAAGTGAGGCTTGTTGCAGGATCGAGCGAGATGATGCGAGCCGGGCGTGCATCGTCCTCGCGATCGAACAGCAGCAATTCGACGGCAGATGCGCCACGCGAGAAGATGCTGAAATTGACGCCGTCGTGCAGGATTCTGGTGCCTAGGGGATAGGTCCGGCCGGCGGTGTGGGGACGAAGATCCGGGGCGGTTAGACTTTGGACGGCAGCACGATCAAGGATGGTACTCATTCAATTAATTACCGAGCGGACGCCTTAGCCGATGCTCCAAATGTCTTCATACCGATGATGCGGCCGGAATGGCCGACGTAACGCTCCCATCCGAACGTCGAAGCTTGTTCAACAGCAACGCGAGCAGTGATATGCGCGGGCAGCACGCTTTCGCGGTATTCGGGCGTTTGTTGTTCGAACAGTTCCCAGTATCCTTGCCTATAGATAAGGGGTCATCTGTTCCATGCGCGAGCCGGAAATCGCAGATGGCTTGCGTGATAGCCAGAATGTGCGATTCCGTGAAGGTGCCTGTGAGCGGTGAACCCCTGTGGCCACTGGTTCCGAAGATCACCATCTGGTTGAGGTCGCTTATATCCGGGCGTCGCGCAACATACTCCTGTTCGAGTCGAGCTAAATCGACCAGCAGCTTTTTCGGCGCAGGCCGGCCTGCTAGAGCAGAGATCGCTTCTTTCGGACCCGCCGTCAACGTACTGGACAAGGCTTCACCCCCCAGATTTCGTTTGCGTATTCAGCGATGGTGCGATCGCTCGAGAACTTTCCGGACCCAGCGATGTTCAAAATAGCCTTTGATGCCCAGGCATCGTGATTCGCATACAGTTGCTCTACGCATTGATGCGCCTGGACGAAGGACGTCAGATCCGCCAGATGCATGTAGTAATCTCCGCGAGTCAGCAGCACGTCACGCAGCGGAGCGAAGATACCCGGCTCGTTGCGGCTGAAGTGATCCGAGAAGATCAGGTCGAGGGCCGCGCGGGTCTCCGGCTCATGTTCGTAGTGCCAGTGCGGGTTGTACCACGGGCGAGTGGAAGCAACCTGATCCGCAGTAAGGCCGAACAGAAAGAAATTGTCCTCGCCGGCTTCCTGCGCCATCTCGATTGTAGCGCCATCGCGGGTACCGACCGTGAGCGCGCCGTTTATCATGAACTTCATGTTGCTTGTGCCGCTGGCTTCATAGCCTGCGGTGGAAATTTGGTTCGAGATATCGCACGCAGGAATGAGGCGCTCGGCGAGCGTGACACAGTATTCGGGCAGAAACACCACCTTCAGGCGGTTGCGGACGATCGGGTCGCTATCGATTGTGGCGGCCACGTTATTGATGAACTTAATGATGAGCTTTGCCAACTGGTAAGCCGGCGCGGCCTTGCCGGAAAAGAAGAACGTTCGAGGCTCGATCTTTATGTTCGGGTTCTGGCGCAGCCGATTATAGATCACTACAATGCGCAACGCATTGAGCAGTTGCCGCTTGTATTCGTGAATGCGCTTGATTTGCGCATCAAAGATCGTCTCAGGATCAACCACAGTTCCGAAGGTCGACTTGAGCCAGTCCGCAAACTGGACTTTGGCTTCGCGCTTGGCCGTCAGGAATGAACGGCAAAAGTCGGGTTCGTGAGCAAGCGTCTTCAGGCGCCAGAGCTGGCTTAAGTTAGTGACCCAATCGTGGCCGATGGCTTCGGTGATGATTCGCGACAGCGATGGATTCGACAGCAGCAGCCAGCGCCGCGGCGTGACGCCGTTTGTCTTGTTGCTGAAACGCTCGGGAAACATCTCAGCCAAGTCCTTCACAGTTGTGGTGCGCAACAGCCGCGTGTGGATCTCAGCAACGCCGTTCGTACTGTGCGAACCGACAATGGCCAGGTTGGCCATGCGAACCTTATGCTCTGGAGAATCTTCGATCAAGCTCGTACGGCGGACCTTCGCTTCATCTCCCGGGAACCGGATGCGAATGGAATCGAGGAATCGGCGATTGATCTCGTAGATGATCTCCAGATGCCGGGGGAGCAGCATCTCAAACCAGGCAACGGGCCACTTTTCCAGCGCCTCGGGCAGCAATGTGTGGTTCGTGTAACCGACGGTGCGCTGCGTGATGTCCCATGCCTGGTCCCAGCCGAGGTGCGCATCATCGAGCAGGATTCGCATCAACTCCGGAATCGCGGTGGCCGGATGGGTGTCATTCAATTGAATGGCCGCGTGCTCCGGGAATGCGCTCCAATCTGCATTGCTCCTGCGAGAACGCCGCACAAGGTCGGCTAGCGAGCACGCGACAAGGAAATACTCTTGAACGAAGCGCAGGCCCTGGCCCATGCTTGTTGAATCATCCGGATAGAGGACGCGAGTCAGGGATTCGGCTCCAAGCGCGTTGGTAACTGCTCCCACAAAATCGCCGCGGCTGAACGCTTGGAAGTCGAACGAATTTGGCGCCGCGGCGGCCCATAAGCGGAGGGTATTTATGGTCTTTCCCCCATAACCGACTACCGGCCGATCGAACGGAATACCGATTAATGTTGAAGGACGGCCCGGGACCATCTGAAGAGCTCCAGCGCGCAATTCGAGCGAGCAGTTCAGGAGAACCTCGACGGTTTCGTGCGGCCGAGGCACTTCCCACGGATCCTGGCGGCGCAGCCAGTTATCGGGCTGCTCGCGCTGCCAGCCGTTTTCAATAGACTGCTTGAAGATGCCGTACTCGTATCGCAGCCCGTAACCCATTGCGGGAAGTTGCATGGTGGCCATCGATTCAAGGAAGCAGGCGGCTAATCTGCCAAGCCCGCCATTGCCCAAAGCGGCATCCGGTTCCTGTTCGAGCAGTTCCGCCCAGTTGATATTCTTCTCCCGCAGCGCCTCATTCGCGATGGGACTCAGCAGCAGGTTGATGACATTGTTCGAGAGCGAGCGGCCAATCAGAAACTCCATCGAGAGATAGTAGATTCGCTTTGCTCTGGCACGGTCGTAGGTGTTCTCCGTTAAAATCCAGCGCTGTGAAAGGGCATCCCGTACGGAGCGAGCGAACGCCTCAAAACGATCACGCGCGCAGGCAACGCTCAAGTCGATGACATTGTCGAAAAGTAAATGCCTTTCATACAGACCCTCGTCCGTTCCGGCGAAGCGAATGGGACCGCAGCCGTATTGATCGAGAAGCTTCGAAAGACGTTGAGGATCCACCTGCGCAGGTGGTTCCATGATGTTTTGTGAACTCATTACCCTTTCCTTTCTGATGGAAATTGACGCCGCTTTATCGCGACCCGCTCTATTGCGCGCAAACATGATGGGTGTCATTCCAGAGCCGGATCACGGGCCGCGACAGCTCAATGTCATAGCCGATAGCGCTTACGCTGGCGGTACTCAGTAGAAACGACATGCTGTTTTGTGATGGCTCGAGCCCGATCCAGCGAGCGGCCAATACGCGAATGAAGTGACCGCTTGAAAAAATGAGCACATTCCCTTTAACAGCCTGGATCCGTGCGATCACGTTATCAGCGCGTATTCGGACGTCGGTGGGCGACTCGCCTCCGGGACAGCCATCCCGGAACAACTGCCAATCGGGGTGCTTGGCGCGAATGTCGACGGAACGAAGGCCCTCGTATTCGCCGTAGTTCCACTCGACCAGATCGTGGTCGATTTCCGCAACCGATTCAAAGCCGGCCAATGCGCACGTTTGGCACGCCCGCTGCAAAGGACTGGTGAATACTCTGCTGAAAGTGATCCCGGCCAGTCGCGGGGCCAGCGCGCGGGCATTCCTTTCACCTTGAGCAGTTAACGGCAGATCTGTGAGACCGGTGTGTTGCCCGGTGACCGTCCATGCCGTCTCGCCATGCCTGGCGATGTAAATAACCGGGAGATGATTGTTTTCCATGCCGTAGTTCCCGTGAGTCCGAATTACTTGCTTAGTGAAGCGGGTCCAGCACCACTAAGAGACTTACGGGGAGTGAGGGAGGTCAGCTTTGAAACGAAAAGTTGAGCCGTGGCCGGCGTCGCGGTCAGCACGCCTAGGGCGCTTTTAATTCTGGCGGAAATGTCTTCGGCCGCTGCGGTGCGGACACCAACTGCTACTGCGGACAACACAATCACAAACGCCGCATCAAACGCGAACGACGACCGGGATCCAGAACTTTGCATTGATGAGGAACCTCTCATAGAAATGGAGGCGGGCAGACAGTATTTTTGTTTGAGCCCAGTATTGAGTCCGGATAAAGAGTCGGGAGTGATACCCGCGATCCTAGCGATCCGGCAAGCCTGAGCTTCGGTCAGGTGTCTCATATCTTCCAGGATCGTGCCGGCACAGTCTGGCTTTGCACGCCTACCGCCGCGAATCGCTTCGATTCGCGAACACAGAGAGCTCGGGTTTCCTCGTCTACCGGGCTGCTCCACTTCGATCCGGAGACCGGCAGATTTACCCGCCATTACACCGAAAGGGACGCCTACCCAACAATGCCGTTGCGGGTATCCTAGGAGATGCGCGGCGCAATCTCTGGCTCAGCACCGTGAAGGGATTATCCAAGTTCGACCCGAAGGCCGAAACCTTCCGCAATTACGATAGGTTTGACGGCTTCCAAGGTGATCAGTTCACGACTCTTCTCCGCGCCAAGGCGCCCGACGGCCCCCCGTTCTTCGGCGGCATCAATGGACTGAGCGCCTTTTATCCCGAGCGGCTTGTCGAAGTCTGTAATGACCAGGGGGTTACGCTTCACCTGCGGATGCTGCCGGCTTGGTGGAATACCACTTGGTTCCCTGCTTTCTTCGCGCCGATTCTTGTGTCATTGCTGTGGGCAGCCTATCAGTTTCGAGTGGCGACGGAAGAGCCACACACGAAAGCGGGAGGAGGATTGCACGCAGGGAATGGAGAAGCAAGGGGAAGGACATGCGGCTGAATTCTGGAACCCGGATTCTTGTCCTGTTCGCGGCCCTTATTGTCTCGAGCACCATCATATGGCCTTTGGAACAAACTCGCTTCGAGCAAGAACGTGCTGCCGCTGCCCACCTTTCCCGAAATCACTCAGATGCGCTTCAAAGTAATAACGAAGGGTTCCATTCCGCGCCTGCATCGCTTGCGAATGTTCGCTTCAGCCATCTGTCCGTTACCGACGGACTCTCCCACAATGACGTGCGGGCCATTGCCCAGGACCATCAAGGATTCATGTGGTTTGGTACGTGGCTCGGCGGGCTCAATCGCTATGACGGATACACGTTCAAGGTCTACCGGCACGATGACCAGGACGAGCGAAGCCTCAACAATGACACTGTGCGGACACTGTTCGTGGATCATACCGGCGTTTTATGGATATCGACCCATGGTCCTGGCCTTGAACGGTACAACCGGGACACGGATTCCTTTAGGCATTACCGGCATGACCCGCATGATCCATACAGCCTGCCCGATGACAATGTCAAGGCTTTCTTCGAGGATGAAACCGGCACCATCTGGGTGGGTACCCATGCCGGGCTCAGCCGTTTCGATCGGCCCAGTGGCAAGTTCTTCACCTACAGGGCCCGGCCGGGGGATCCGGCCAGCTTTGGCGAGGTCCATGTTCAATCGATCGGACTGGATGCCAGCACTGGATTGCTCTGGATCGGCACAGAAGATGATGGCGTGAAACTGGTGGATCGTTCCAGCGGGCGTTTCACCTCTTATACCCGCAACCCTAACGATCCAGCAAGCCTGAGCTCGGGCCGGGTGTACCATATCTTCCAAGATCGTGCCGGCACTATTTGGCTTGGCACACCTACCGCGTTGAATCGCTTCGATTCGCGGACGCACACGTTTGTTCGGTACGTCCATGATCCTCGGAATCCCAACAGCCTGAGCGACAACAGCGTTCTTGAAACCTACGAGGACCGGGAAGGCCGCTTTTGGGTGGTTACCGACACGGGCCTGAATCTGATGGATCGCACGCGCGGGAGGTTCGCTCATTTTGTGCATGACCCCAGCGATCCCTTCAGCGTGAGCAGCAATGTCCTGAACTATCAGGCGCTGTGCGAGGATACTTCGGGCGCGCTGTGGATTGGGACGCGATCCACCGGGGTTGACCGGCTGGCCAGCGAGCCGCCGAGATTCACCACATACCGAAATAATTCGCAGGATTCCAAAAGTCTGGGCAACAACGCCGTGAACGGAGTTGCGATCGGTTCCGAGGGCGAGCTATGGATCGGCACGGAAAGCGGCTTGGACCGCTTCGATGGAAATACCTTCCGCCACTACAATCCCAATGATCCAACCAGCCTGAGTCCAGGGCCGCAGCGCGTGGTTGTTCTAGACGCCCGAGGCGTGCTGTGGACCGGGAGCTACGGCGGCGGCTTGGATCGGCTGGATGGACAGCACTTCACGCATTTTCGCCATGATCCCAAAAACCGTGACAGCGTGGCCGACAACGCGATCAGCAGCCTGGTCGCCGATCCCAAGAAGGGGCTGTGGATCGGAGTACACGGCGAGGGGCTGGACTATTTCGATGGGCAGCACTTCACACATTTCACACCGGAACCGAGGAACCCCGCCGCCCTACAGACGGGCTTAGTTACGCCTGTGCTGCTCGATCGTAGCGGAATTCTCTGGATTGCAACAATCGACACGGGATTAGTGCGGTTCGATACGAACTCGCACAAGTTCACTACGTATCTTATGGACCCGGCACAGCCGGGCAGCCAAGCCGTGAACTGGACGCAGGATATCTATTCCGATGGGAGAGATCTCTGGGTGGCCTCGACTACAGGGCTGTTCCGTTTCGATCCGGAGACCGGCAGATTTACCCGCCACTACACCGAAAGGGACGGCCTCCCGAACAATTCTATTGCGGGCATCCTAGGAGATGCGCGGGGCAATCTCTGGCTCAGCACGGTGAAGGGATTGTCCATGTTCAACCCGAAGGCGGAGACCTTCCGCAACTACGATGGGTTCGACGGACTCCAAGGCGATCAGTTCACAACTCTTTCCCGCGCTAAGGCGCCCGACGGCCGCCTGTTCTTCGGCGGCATCAATGGACTCAGCGCCTTTTATCCCGAGCGGCTGGTCGATAACCCAATCCCTCCGCCCGTACTGCTTACGGAGTTTGAGTTATTTAACAAGCCCGTGAAGGTCGGTGACAAGGGCTCGCCGCTCCGGCAAGCTATCCATGTGGCGTCAAGCATCACTCTCCGCCACGATCAATCGGTCTTTCGCTTACAGTTCGCGGCGCTCGACTTCACCGCCCCACAGAAAAACCGGTACGCCTACAAACTGGAACGGTTCGATCGAGATTGGCAATACACGGATGCCACGCGCCGTTCTGCAACCTACACCAATCTTGATGCCGGCGACTACACGTTTCGTGTCAAGGCTTCCAATAATGATGGTGTTTGGAATGAGCAGGGAGTTGCGCTTCATCTGCGGATGCTGCCGCCTTGGTGGAATACCAATTGGTTCCGTGCTCTCTGCGCAGCGATTTTTGTGTCATTGCTGTGGGCAGCCTATCAGTTTCGAGTCCGGCAACTCCAGCATGAGTTCACGGTGCGCCTGCAGGAGCGGACGCGCATCGCACGCGAACTGCACGATACGTTACTTCAGAGCGTTCAGGCTTCACTAGTCCAGATGCAGGTGGCTCGTACGCTTGTTTCCCGGCAGTCCGAACAAGCTGTTGGAACGCTGGACCAGGCTATCAGCATGACGGAAGGAGCAATCGCCGATGGCCGGGATGCGATCCAAGGCTTGCGAAACCAGCCCCCGGTTAAAGGCAACCTGCTGGAGCTGCTGGCGCTGACCGGAAAAGAACTGGCGGCCTCGCAGGATGGCCAAAGCAAGACTGCTACGTTTCGATTGAGGGTGGAGGGCGAGCACGGCTACTCTTTGAAAGACTTGGGTGGCAAGCAGAACCTGAATCCGCTGATTCAGGATGAGGCGTACCGGATTGCGCGCGAATTGCTGCGCAACGCATTCAAACACGCAAACGCGAGCGAGATTGAGGCGGAGATCCGGTACGAGGAGCGCGTGTTCCGGCTGCGGGTTCGCGACGATGGAAAAGGCATTGATCCCAAAGTGTTACAGGCAGGCGGATGCACGGGACACTGGGGTTTGATCGGCATGCGCGAGCGGGCGAAACGGATTGGCGGCCAGCTAGAGATCTGGAGCGAGGCGGGCGCCGGGACGGAAGTGGAGCTGATGATTCCGGCAGCAGTGGCATACGCGCGAGCGGACAATGGCCGGCGGTTTTGGGGCCGCCACAAGGCGGCGTTGTGAGCGATAGTAGACGGATTCGGATTCTTAGCGCGGACGACCACGCTCTGCTCCTGCAAGGCATAGCGGCGCTGGTGAACCTGGAACCCGATATGGAGCTTGTGGCCCAAGCCGCTACCGGACGTGAAGCAATCGAGATGTTCAAGGAGCACCGACCGGATGTGACGTTGATGGATCTGCAAATGCCGGATATTAGCGGCATCGAGGCCATCATCGCAATTCGCAACGAATTTCCGAACGCGCGCATTATCGTCCTGACTACTTACGCAGGTGACGTTCAGGTGATCAGGGCCCTAAAGGCCGGAGCGCGCGGCTACATATTGAAGGGACGTGTGCACAAAGAACTGCTGGAGGCCATCCGCGCCGTGCATGCCGGGCAAAAGCGTCTCCCGCCGGAAGTCGCTGGCGCCTTAGCCGAGCATGCCGGCGAAGACGAGCTATCGACGAGGGAACTGGATGTTCTCCGGTTGATCGCAGCGGGAAATGCGAACAAGGAGATCGCCGCCCAGCTTTCTATCACGGAGGAAACCGTCAAAGGCCACGTCACGAGGATCCTCTCCAAGCTGGCCGCGAACGACCGTACTCACGCCGTAACCATCGCACTGAAGCGCGGGATTATCGAGATCTGAATTACAGTGTCCGGCAATGCCGTTCTGCGATACAAGATCGGCGCGCCTGCCAGGCGGACAGATCGTGATCCCCCCAAAAGTGGGAACGCCGGGTACCAGTATCGAAGGTTTCGATTCCGTTGCACACTTCTTATGCTGAAAGCGGGATTGTGGTGCAACGATTGTTCTCTTCCTTCGCGGATGGTTGGGCCGGTGGCGGGCTTCTGGCCCAACGGCTGCTCACCGGAGGAGCGCTCATTTATCGTGGTGTTGCGTGCGCGACCGCGACTCCGATTTGTGGGGCAGTCGTGCCAGAGAGTATCGCAGCGGTGGCCGGCGTTCTGCTGATTGCTGGCTTGTGGACTCCGATTGCCGGTGTTGTGGTAGCCATCCTTGAGGCGTGCCTCGCTTTCATGTCGCCGGCCAATGGCGCCAGGGCTCTTTTCCTGGCTATCCTCGGGGCAACTTTAGCGATGATCGGACCCGGAACGTGGTCGGTCGATGCCTGGGTGTTCGGCCGCAAGCGCATTGTGCCTCCCGATGTGTAGTTATCTTGGTGGCACTACGCGATCCCCCAAAGGTGCTACCGGCCATTCTGATCATCCAGCCAATTCGCCATCTGACTAAATAGGGTATTCGCAAAAGCCAACTGGGTCCACAATCGATTCAAGCAAGGGTTAAGAGGCAAGGAGGCTTATATGCCAGGCGTGGCAACAGCCTATCGCATAGAACGGGAGCAGAAGGATCGCCGGTTTGACGAAATCATCGGCGCCAGCCCCGCTCTGCATGAAGTGCTCGATCAGGTGGAACTCGTAGCTCCTACGGACGCCGGCGTTCTCATTCTTGGAGAGACGGGGACCGGCAAAGAGTTGATCGCGCGCGCGATTCACAATGCCAGCTTGCGCATGGGACGGCCGTTTATCAAAGTGAATTGCGCGGCGATTCCTTTGGACCTTCTGGAGAGTGAGCTGTTCGGACATGAGAAAGGCGCTTTCACCGGCGCGATTGCACAGAGGATCGGCCGCTTTGAGGCGGCCCATAGGGGCACTCTGTTTCTGGATGAGATCGGGGACATTCCGCCGGCACTCCAACCCAAGCTGCTCAGGGTTCTTCAGGAACAGGAGTTTGAGCCCCTCGGAAGCTGCCGAACGCAGAAAGTGGATGTCCGGTTGGTGGCGGCCACACACCGGGACCTTGGCGAGATGGTGCGGAACAAAGAATTCCGTGGCGACCTCTACTATCGTCTGAACGTCTTCCCGCTGCGCCTGCCGCCCTTACGTGACCGGCGGGAAGACATAGTGCCCCTAGTCAGACACTTCGTCGAACTTTACTCTAATCGGATGGGCAGAGTTATCGACCATATTCCGGCGGAAACACTGTCTGCTTTCGCGTCGTATTCCTGGCCCGGAAACATTCGAGAACTTCAAAATGTGATTGAAAGAGCCGTGGTTCTCTCAAAAGGTCCGGTGCTGACCGCTGACCTTGCCGAGGTCAGGCTTGATGACGGTGCGGAATGCACTCAACCCGACCACGGAAGCCTGGACGATATGCTGCACGAGGCGGAACGGGCTCAGATCCTGCGAGCGCTTGAGCTGGCAAGTGGAGTGGTCTCGGGCCCCAACGGAGCGGCTGCTCGTTTGAGAATAAAACGCTCAACACTTCTGAGCCGCATGCAGAAGCTGGGTATTCAAATGTCGCGCAATTGGATATCGTCCCCGCAACCCGAAGCAAACTGGAGCACGTCAGACGGCATGTTAAGCCCGAGTGCGACTAGATGAGACACGTATGGGTGCTTTATGTGGATGTGGAGGCCACGCTGGTTCACGGCGCTCAAGCAACCTCGTTCTTTGAATGTTTCTTCTTACGTTGAAAATCTTTCAGTAGCAGCCTGGATTCTCAGCTATTGTTGTCCGGGCAAAAACCCATCATCCTGATGTCTCGGTAGTCATACTTACCGCCAATGCCGCGCAAGGTAATAGCTCTGTGTTCTGGCTAGACTATCTTGCCTCTCTGTAGTCTGGCTAGTCTATCTTGAGTCTGGCTAGTCTATCTTGCCTGAAGGTACGCCGCAACTGCCCGAGCCTGATCCGGACTAAGCTCTCGCACTTCCATCGTCATTTCGGGCGCGTGCTTGCGATCCCCCCTGCGGAACTTAACTAATTGCGCTTCGATGTATTGAGAGTTTTGACCGGAAAGGCGTGGCGCTAACGCCTGACCTTGGGCCGACTGCCCATGGCAGCTCATACACGCGATGATGTGCTGATCGGGAACGCCCTTCGTAAAGATTTGTTCCCCTTGCTGTGTGAGCGCGGTGTTGCGGCCGTCTCCAGGTGCAGGGGTCTGCTTCGCGTACCATTCAACGGCTTCCTTCAGGATCTCTGGCTTCACCGCATGTGCCATTCCCAGCATATTGATC
>JAFAMD010000033.1 GCA_019233755.1 Acidobacteriaceae bacterium
TGAAACTGCTCCGCTCTTCTCCCACTGTGCCACTACCGCCAGGGCTTCGAAGCAGTTTCTCTCACTCACAACGCGCCCCAAGCGCGCCCGTTGCTGATGGCTGAAAGCTGATGGCTCTCGTGACGCCTGAAAACTCTGCTCAGCAACCGCACCGCGCGTTTGTTACCCGTTGTGCACGCTCAAGAGTAGATTTCCAGTTCCCTCGTCTAGTACTTCGGAACGCTCGGATCGACTTTGTCGCTCCACGCGAGAATGCCGCCCGTCATATTGCGGACATGCTTGAAACCGTTCTGCTTCAGCAGGTCCACCGCCTTCTGGCTGCGAGCTCCGCTGCGGCAATGCATGACCGTATCTGCATCCCGGTCGAGCTCACTCAGACGCTTCGGCAATTCGCCCAGCGGGATGAGCTTCGCGCCGGGAATTCTGGCGATCTGGTACTCGTACGGCTCACGAACGTCGATCAGTACGAAACTGTCGCCCCGATCCAGCTTCTGCTTCACTTCGGTGACGTCGATAACGTCCCCGATCGGCGCTGCTGCCTGGGGAGGCGTCGGCCGGATTCCGCAGAATTCTTGGTAATCGATCAGCTTCGTCACGGTCGGATGATCGCCGCAGACAGGGCAATTGCGGTCGCGCCGCAACTTCAATTCGCGGAAGCGCATGTTAAGAGCGTCATAGAGTAGCAACCGGCCTTTCAGCGTTTCGCCAACGCCCAGGATGAGTTTCACTGTCTCGGTTGCCTGAATCACGCCGATCGCGCCGGGAAGAATTCCAAGCACCCCGCCCTCGGCGCAGCTCGGAACCAATCCTGGAGGCGGCGGCTCCGGATACAGACAGCGATAGCACGGGCCATCCTCATACGCGAAAACGGTTGCCTGGCCCTCAAAGCGGAAGATCGAGCCGTAGACATTCGGCTTCTTCAGCAGCACGCAGGCGTCGTTTACTAAGTAGCGCGTCGGGAAATTATCGGTCCCGTCCACGACGATGTCGTAGTCCTTCAGAATCTCGAGCGCGTTCTCGCTCGTCAGCCCGGTATCGAACTTATCGATCCGGACATTCGGGTTGATATCGCGCATTCGATCCGCGGCAGAATCGAGTTTCTTTCGCCCGATGTCGCTGGTGCCGTGAATGACCTGGCGCTGCAGATTCGAACTGTCCACCACATCGAAGTCCACGACGCCGATACGGCCGATGCCCGCGGCCGCCAGATACAGACCGAGCGGCGCGCCGAGGCCGCCCGCACCGATCAGGGCCACTTTGGCCTGCTTCAGCTTCAATTGGCCTTCCATGCCCACTTCGGGCAGGAGGAGATGACGGCTGTAGCGCGCAATCTCTTCGTTACTCAGGGAAACCGCGGCAGGCTCGGCCACGCCGATGGCGCCCCCCGCAATACTCGGCACAATCGAAATGGTTTCCGTGCCCTCGAGTTTCGTCGCATCCTTGTCCAGGTAACGGATGTCTTCGTCATTGACATACACGTTGACGAAGCTGCGAAGCCTGCCCTGGTCATTGAACAGGTTCTTCTTGATGTTCGGATACTGGGCGGTCAGCTGAGTAAGCGCCTCGGCGACAGTGCCGCCGTTTACGTCCACCGCATCCTTTTCTTCGGTGAACTGCCGAAGTGCAGTAGGGATCAGGATTTTGGCCATATCAATTCCTCCTCATCCGCTCTCGTTTGCTCGAGATCGGGCAAAAAACTGTTTGCGTGATCGAACTTGCCTCGCTGGATCGACAGAACCACGAATGAATACCACGGACACGAGTTCTGCAAGTCTGTTTGAGAGAAATACGCGTCGCAGTCAGGGTGTGAATGAAAGATGCCGATAAGGTCCAGCCCGCGGCTGCGCGCTGCTTTGTCGGCTTCGAGCAGATCCTCGGGACGCAGTTCGTAGCGCTCCCCCTGTTCGCCCAGATAGGCATTTGCAAGCGGTACGGCATCTGTGACGACCTTCTGGTCGCCTGAGACACGCCCTAACATGGCGCCGCAGCACTCATTCGGGTAGGTACGCTCGGCGTGAAGCACCATGGTCTGCCATGGGTTCGGCTCAATCTGTATCATCGTCTGTTTATCGATTTGCTGTTATTCGTTCCAAAACGGCTCGCTAAGATATTTCTGGCCGCCGTCGCAAAGGATGGTGACCACCAGTCCCACCTCGCTTCTCTTGGATAATTCGTCGGCAACGCGGGTCGCAGCGACAACATTCGCCGCCGCCGAAATGCCGACGAGCAGCCCCTCCTCACGGGCCAGTCGGCGCGCCATCTCGTAGGCGTCTTCCGTCTCAACCCACAGGTTCTCATCGGCCAGACTCGGATCATAGATGGCCGGCTTGATAGAAGTAGGCATGTGCTTGGTGCCTTCGAGCCCGTGCAAGGGAGAGGCCGGCTGTACCGAGAAGCATTTCACATGCGGTAGATC
This sequence comes from Acidobacteriaceae bacterium, assembly GCA_019233755.1. Taxonomy (GTDB): domain Bacteria; phylum Acidobacteriota; class Terriglobia; order Bryobacterales; family Bryobacteraceae; genus Bog-105. The sequence goes on from JAFAMD010000033.1 coordinate 2,417, forward strand.
CTGCCGCAGTCTGCGCGCCACGCCGGTGAACGTCCCCGTTGTGCCGAGTGCCGCGACGAAATGAGTGATCCCTCCACCCGTCTGCTCGATGATTTCGGGCCCGGTGGCCGCAAAGTGGGCCTGCCAATTCGCCGGATTACCGTACTGGTTCGGATAGAAGTACTTTTGAGGATCTGCCTCATAGATGGCCTGGCAAACCCGGAACGCGCCGTCGGAGCCTTCGGCGGCATTGGTCAGCACAAGTTCTGCACCGTAAGCTTTCAGAATCTGCTTGCGCTCAGGAGAGGCATTGGCCGGAAGGCAAAGCTTGACCGGGTAGCCCTTGGCGGCACAGATCATTGCGTACGCGATACCGGTGTTACCGCTCGTTGAATCGAGCAGCGTCTTGCCGGATATCAGTTGCCCCGTCTCTTCGCCCTTCAAAATCATATTCAAAGCAGGCCGGTCTTTCACAGATCCGCCGGGGTTGAAGAACTCGGCTTTACCGAATACCGCTACACCGCCGCGCCGTGCCAAGCCAATCTCCAGCAGAGGCGTATTGCCGATCCTCTCCAGCAGGATTAACGGGGAAACTTTTTCGGCGACGACAGGCATCTCTTTCCAGTGTATGTCCATAGCCTTTGAGGAGATAGTCAGTGGATGACGGAAAGCCGCTATTGTCTGACCTGCACGACGTCGATCCGCTCCAGCATGCGAAGTGACCGGGCAGGCTTCTTATCGTGCGGCGCGACGATCCGGAACGGCCCTTCCTTCTCCGGCAGCGGCTGACCGGCGCTCTTATCCGCCAGCAGAAGGTCTCCCTCGCTGAAGGCCGGATCCATTTCCGTCAGCGTGTAAACGACTGCGTAGCCGTCGCGCGCGCTGGCCAGCACGTATGTAGAAAGCGCCTTTCCGCGAAGTTCGCTGCCGAACGGCGCCCCGGCTTTGGCAAGCATGTCTCGCAGGAAAACGCCCTCGTACTCCACCTGTTTCCCGTGCTCGTTGGCAGTAACCGAGTGATGCGGCAGGGCGGAGAGATCCGCAGCCGTAAATGTCGAATCCGGTTTGCCCGCGACGTGTACAACGATCCTGGCACCGTTTTGTGTACCGGGAGATTGCGCGTAGACCGCCGCGGCGCTTACCGCTATTAGAAGCGCGAACCGGTTAAGCGGGAACATTGTCGCCATTATCGTGCAATCGCATGAATTCGGACAGCCTTCTTATTTGCTGGCCCCGCTGATCGAAGTTGGCGGGATCGAGCCAGCGCTCGAACGCCGCCTTGCGTTCGGGCCACTCGCAATCGAGCATGGAAAACCAGGCAGTATCACGATTCTGTCCCTTAACGATCATGTGTTGCCGGAAGATGCCCTCAAACGTAAATCCGAGGCGCAATGCTGCCGCGCGTGACGGGGCGTTCCGCGCGTTACACTTCCACTCATATCGGCGATAGCCCAGATCCTCAAACGCGTGGCGCGCCATGAGGTACATGGCTTCAGTTGCGCCGGCGGTCCGCTGCAGCGCCGGGGTGAACAGAATGTTTCCGACCTCGATTACGCGGTGAGCAGGTTCAATGCGCATATAGGCGGCATAGCCCGCTGCCGCGTTGAACCGGATGTCGATCATTGCAAAGAAGATCGAGTCCTCCGAAGCGGCTTTGTTCTCTAGCGCCGCTTGGAACGTCTCGCGGTCCGCATAGGGTCCGTCGGCAAGATATGTCCATACGTCATCGGCGCTTCGGGTCGCTATCCAAAGCGCGTCGGCATGGGCATTCGGCTCCAGCGGAACGACATGTATGTAGCGGCCGTGAAGCGGAATGCGGCGGGGCCGCAAAGCGGGTGAAGTATTCACGTCAGGCGGGCAAATAATTCTTTAATGGCTCGAAGAAAGCCTTCACGAAATCGGTCGCGGTATCGATTGCCGCTTGTGTGTTGCCGCCATTTACGCCGACAACTACCCGAACCAGTGCCGTATCGCTGCGGTTGTAGCGGATGGAATCCGCTACTGTGTAAATCTTTGCGGTGTATTCGCTCGCGATGACGCGGTTCCGGTTCTGATACCAGTACAGAACCACGCTTTGATTCTGGCCGCGCGAGACGATATAGCGATTCACGCGGACGGGTTCCTGTTCGCCCGGGACAGGAATCGCGATTATCTCCGAACCCGCCGGCACCCAGCCGCTGCCGGGAAGGCAGTTCTTGGGTGAGTGCGGTGTCTTGCCGGTTCGCTGAGTTTCAAAATAAGCGACAAACAGCGTGGCGATACGTCCGTTGGCCTGGTTGACATACAGGCGGGATAGGATGTCGTCCGCCTTAAGAACCGCGAGCGATTCCTTATCCAGCGGCATTTCTTCGTTCATTCGCCAGTCGGAGTCTTCCAGCGAAAACTGGGCCAAAGGGCGATGCGTGGGAATGCTTTCGGCGCGTGACAGTCCATAGAAGACCGCGGCCTGCCCGAGCAGAACGACTGTCAGGATACGTGCGGTCTTGGATTTCAGGAAATCGTCCATCCGGATCAGCTTCTCCCTAGCTTTCTCGTGGTAAATCTGATGATTCCGTGCACGCTCACGAGAACCAGCAGCGCTACTGCAAAAACGATGAACCCCTCCGTCTCGTGGTACAGTCCTTGCGCGAGATTGGTATTTACTTCCGAAAGAAGTCCTGTCAGCGCGACGCGAATTCCATTGGCAAAAATAGCGATGGGCACCGTCAGACCGAGTAACACCCAACGCATCCACACGCGCTTATCGGCAAAGTAAGAGTAAACCAGCGAGAGGAACGCCAGCGAAAGCAGGGAGCGGATGCCGCTGCAGGCTTCCGCGATATCGAGCGTCTGACTGGGCAGCGTGAGCGTGTTGCCCGAGCGTAGTACCGGTATTCCCATGGCGCCGATAAGCGCCTCGGCGAGCTGACTTGCCAGCATCTGCAGCTTGAGCGTAAGGGCGGCGTAAATGATCGTCGGAATCGGAATCATGAACAGCAGCAGCAAAAGAGGGAAGAGCAGAACCTTAACCCATCTTGTGCCTCCGAGGTAAAGGACAATCCCGAACAGTGAGAGGACAAATGCCAGGCGGGCAGTAAACAACTCGGCGCCCAGCGTGGCCGCAACCGCTTGGGCGCCCGCGAAGATCACGAGAAACAGCCCCCAGCCGTTCGGTTTCCGAGGCGTTGCGAGAAGCAGACCACGCCGTTGCCAGGCGATAAAGCCCGCGACCACAGGCACGAAGAAGCCGTGGCCCATGTTCTCGTCTGTTGCCCATTGCACCCCCAGGCGATACAGGATAGGGGCATAACAGAGCGTCAGCAGAACGCCGAACCAGACAACAGACTGCCAGGAGATTTTGGTCGGGGTCGTGCTAGACGGCGTTGGGGCGACAGGCACGCTTACCATCTGAGTTTTTCCGGCCTCCTCCAGTTAAACACAAAGGAAGATTCACGAACCAGTAAAACAATTTCAGTTATCAGAAAGGACGGACCGCGTCGCCCGATGTTTCGCGACGCCATCTTTCGAAGCATCAAGTTCTCTAATACGGCGCCGGAAGCGTAAGCCTGCCAGAACGTGCGAGGGATAGCCCACTCTACTTGTGCTGGCGCATGGCCCGTTCGTACCCGCTGGGTAATATCGGAATCTTCTGGAATGTGCAAGAGGCAGCGATTAGAGATCAAATAGTGATATCCTTCAGCGACGGATTCGCTGAGCTAAATCGTTAGCACTATGTCAGATAAATGAAAGAGATCAACTAATTACCTGAATGCGCGTCTGCCCTGTGTGGTAGAACCGTGCGAGATATCCGGGCGAGGATAGCGCTTGTTTATTGTCACCAATTATTGGGTTTCGTTTCCTAAGGCGTGGACAGCATCCACTGGCCTCTCAGGAACGAGCGTAAGCGGGATCGGCAGAGTTTCCGACTACTTGAAGTACTCGGATAGAAACGACACTCTTTTTCTGATCAATTGCGACCCTAATTTGGTGTTTGAGCTGGCCACGGCTTTAATTCTGTCCAGGAGTCGCAAGCCCTTGGTTTCGGTAGATCTAGTACTGCGCCAGCCACAGCGGGTCCTGGATCATCTTTCTTGCAGTCTCAAGCGCCTTTTGCTTAGACGTGTAGATCACCATATCCTCTTTCACAAAGATGTCAGCGGATATCAGAAATTCTACGGAGTAGGCCCGGAGCGTTGTTCTTTCGTGCGGTTTAAGTCCAGCTTGCCCATCGCTCAGGATGCTTCGCCTGATGGCGAGTACGTTCTTTGTTACGGCCGGTCTCAGCGGGATTGGCATACGTTTTTCGAAGCCATGAAACGCGTGCCTTACCCAGGCGCGACGTCCATTCTTTCGTTGCCAGAGAAGCTGGCCCGCAAACCCGGTCTTTTGCCGAAGAATATACGGTTACTTGAGGACGAGAACACACAGGAAGCACAGGTCAGAATTCTGAGCCGGGCCAAACTGGTGGTGCTGCCGATCTTGACGTCCAATATGGCGGCATCGGGTCTCAGCGTCGGCCTTAATGCCATGGGTCTGGGCAAGTGCGTGATCACGACCGAGGGGCCCGCCTTTAGCGGTATCTGCTCGAATGAAGTGCTTTTCGTACCTCCTGGAGATCCTGTAGCGCTTGCTGAAATGATTCGCCGTGCGTGGGAGGACGATGAACTGCGCCGCGTTACTGCTACGCGTGCTCACGAATATGCCCTGAAGTCGGGTGGACGAGACGAGTTGTATCAGCGCATTATCGACGCGATTGGGTTCTGGCATCAAAGTCGGATAGGCGTTTCTGTGATGCGGAGATTCAATGAGGCGCGCTAATCTGTCTGTGCGCTGGGCCTTTTAAATCGCTGAAGTGGATTCAGCCGCAGCAGGAGTCACGTAGCCAGTACGGAGTGTAGCTCTCTTTGGCGGCCTTCGTCCAACAACTTCCTGCTGTTCTTGTGATGAGGTTATCGGCCGCGGCCGCCGCGCGGACGGTTCGCGCCGCCGCGTGAGTGGCCGTCGCGGCCTCTGCCGCCGCGTCCGGGTTCGGAACGGTGATCTCCATCACGGCCGCGATAAGAGCCGCGCGGAGGAGCCGGAGGCGCAGGCGGAGTGGGCATATCGGCGGGGACGATAACCACGGCTCGTGCCGGACCGACCCCGACGCTTTCACTGCGCAAATCCTTTTCGTCGCGAAGCGCCAGATGGATTACACGCCGTTCGCGGCTGCTCATGGGGTTGAAGTGGAACGGCACCCGTGTGCGTTTCACCTTCTCCGCTGCAGCAAGCGCGCTCATCCGCAGCTCCTCTACTCGCAGAAGGCGGTAGTCGTTGGCGTCGAAGGAGATCAGCGAATGGTCTTCGGCAGGAAGCCGTATCGCTTCCATCGCGAGGTGCTCGAGGGCCAGCAGCAGTTCAGCCCGGTTTTCGAGCAGAAGGTCAACATCGGGACCGGAAAATACCACCGTAACATCGGGGTTCTCTACTTCGGGATGCGGGTTCTCTATCGCCTTCAGCGTGTAAGAGAGCTCCAGCCCTGCGTGTCGAAGCAACGGCGTAAGAAACTGCTCCAGCTTGGGCTCAAGCGAGTCGACAGTATATTTCATGCGGTTTATTTCTTCACGGTCCTCTTTACCGGCTCCTTCACAGGGGCCTTCGGCGGCGGGGCCGGAGTAGGCATAAACCTATTGATAATTAGCTGCTGGGCAATTCCCACCAGATTCCCGGTTAACCAATATAGTACAAGTCCGGCCGAGGCGTAGTAGAACATGAAGCCGAACAGCAGCGGCATGAAGGTCATCATCTTCTGCTGATTCGGATCCACGCCGGCGGCAGGCGTGAGCCGCTGCGACAGGAATTGCGTCACGATCAGGATGATCGGCAGCAAATGAATCGGCAGCGTCTCGGGCGATGAGAGATCAGGCACCCAGAGCCAGGGAGCATGGCGGAGCTCGATGGCAATGGCCAGCACCCGATAGAAGGCATAGAAGAACGGCAACTGTATGAGCATCGGAAGGCAGCCGCCGACCGGGTTCACCCCCTCGCGCTTGTACAGTTCCATCACTTCCTGGTTCTGCTCGGCCTTGCGCGGGTCGCGCATGCTGATGTTCTTGTACTTCGCATTGATCGCCTGTATCTGCGGCTGTAACTTCTGCATCTTGCGCGCGGATTTCAGGCTGGTGAGCCGAAGCGGGAACAAAGCCAGGTTGATGAAGAGCGTCACCAGGATAATGGCCCAACCATAGTTGTTTGTCCAGTGATCCTTGGTCCAGTTCAGCCACAGGAAAATGGGCTTGGCGATCACTCCGAAGAAGCCCCAGTCAATAAGCTGCTCCAGCTTCGGGTTGACCTGCTTCAGGATACCGACGTCTTTGGGGCCGACAAACAGCGAAAAATCGTTCTGTGCTCCGTTAGACACCCCGACGCCCGCAAAAGGAATTGCTTTCTCTTCCTTGGGCAGCTTCACCTCGTCGGCGTACGTACGCACTTCGAGCGATGACGAATCAGCCGGCAGCACCACGGCGGCAAAGAAGTTATCTTCGATACCGGCAAAGGTGTAATTGCCCGAATCCGAAATCGGACCGTTCTTGGCATCCTTGGTGGTCTTGGTAATCAGCTTGCCCGCGGTCGCGTCGTAGCGGACTGTATGCTCGGTGGCTGCGGCGTTCCGGACCGCCTGGTCGCCGAAGCCGCCGCGCCACGTGAGCAGGCTCGGCACCGCGGCGCCGTTTTCGAGAACCACCGACTTGACGCTCGCAAGATAGCTGTCTTTGCGGAACTGAAACGATTTGCGGATGGTGGTCTTGCCGTCTGAATAGTCGTACTCGATGCCGAGGCCGCCATTCGTCACTTTGGGCTGATACAACACAGTGTTGGGATCAAAAGCGGGCTGCGCACCCGTGATCTGAACCGAAAACGGCGGCGGCACGTTAGCGGCAGCCGTATCGATAAGCTGCAAAGGCTTGCCTGCGTCATTGCTGTAACTTTTCAGCACCCAACTGGTGGCGACACCGCCACGATTCGAGAAAACGATCTGGTAGAGGTCAGTATCAATCTGCGTCTTGATTTCGGACGCAGCCTGCGTCTGGCCGGCAGCAGGAGCGGTTTCAGGTCCGGAAGGCACGCTGGCCGCAGGTTGTGTTAGCGCAGCGGCCGCCTTCTCGTTGACCGGCTTGACGGGCTTTGGCCCGGGAGCGGGCTTAAAAATGTACTGCGAAACCAGCAGCACGAGCATCATAAGCGCCAGCGCGAGTGGCAGGCGCTTTTCGAACGAAGGCGGCTGCGGGGGCGCGGCACCGGGGGAATTAGACATAGAAAGATCTCAGATTCAATTCTTTAGCGGACGGGATCATACCCGCCCTCGTGGAAGGGATGGCAGCGGCCCAGGCGCTTAAGGCCCATCCATACCCCTCGAATGGCGCCATGCCGGGCAACGGCTTCCATCATGTATTCGGAACAAGTCGGATAATAACGGCAGGCCGAGGGCAGCAAAGGCGAGATCAGCAGTTTATAAGCTTTCAGCAGAAGGATCAGGACTGTCTGCATCGGGCGAATATCCGACCGACTTCGCGGCACAGATCCTCGAACGGCGCCTCGAGAACCGTGCGCCGGGGGTTGAAAACAATGGCAAAGTTCGCCGGAAGCACTTCGAGCTGCGCCCGAACGGCCTCCCGCATACGCCGCTTGATGCGGTTCCGCTTTACGGCCTTCCCCAGCGCCCGTGGAGTCGTGAAGCCGAAGCGGGCAGGCACGGGTTCGCCGGGAACTGGAAGGCAAAACGCGGCGAAATAGCGGCTCGTCATACGGACACCGGATTGATAAATCTCGCGGAATTCAGAAGACCGGAGAACGCGCCTGGGTTTCGGTAGCGACAGCGGAACAAATCGCCTGTAAAGGAACTACTTGCTTTCGCGTACGGCCTTCTCGTCGCTGACCGTCAGCTTGTGGCGGCCTTTCGCGCGGCGGCGCGACAGCACGGCCCGGCCATCGGCGGTCTTCATGCGAACGCGGAAACCATGAGTCTTCGCCCGCTTACGATTATTCGGCTGAAACGTACGTTTTGGCATTACAAAGTCCTTGGTCTGGTTTTCTCTTGGGCCTAGCTGTCTTGCGGGAGCGGAAACTGGCGGTTAAAAGCCCGGAACGCTCAAGGAATCGAGCGGGGACGCACTACTGCTGATCCACTGAACCCAAGCAATTAGTATACGGTGCAGGCGAAACGGGTGTCAAACCACCCCCGCCGCTACCGTATCCTTAAAATATCTTCGACCTGCGGCAAACGTGCGTCGAGAACCTCCTCCACTCTTTTGAGCGAAGCGTGGAATTCGCTCCGTAGCGAGGCGATCGAATTCTGGACCTCATTCCGCAGCGAGCCAAATTCGCCCCGCAACGAATCCATCTCGCCGCGTAGCGATCCCATCTCGTTGCGCAAAAAACCCATCTCACCGCGCAAGGAGCCGAAAAGCTGCTCCGTGCGCCGCTGCTGCTGGTCCAGTTGGCGGTTGTTCACCAGAATTCCCACCAGGATCGTCACGGTGGGAATCGCCACTGTCAACAGCAGCTTGGATGATTCATCCATGGTCCGATTGTCCTCCGGTTGCCGTATCTTTTCCAGTCGCAGCTTTTCAATCCTGCACCGTCGCCTTCTTCAGATTGCCGGCTGCTTTTTCCTTGGCTGCTCCGCTGACCTGGATATTATTGATGACCTGAATCGCTCCGGCTGCCTTCGCCATGCGGGTGGCCGAACCCTTGTGCTGCATGACATTTGTGCTCCCTTCCCACGTAACAACGCCCCGCTGCACGTGAAACCGAAAGCCGTCCCTTCCGATTTTGGATTTGGCCAGTTTTGCCCGAATCGTGGCCTCGATCTGGGCGTCATTCACCGTGGCGCGCTCCGTCGCCGGCACGGCCGAATGGCTGCTCCCCGAAGCCACGGCGGGCGCCAACGCACTCATCATCACAAAAAGACAAATCAAAGCAGTGCGGTACATAAATCTCCTCGTTCGAATGTGGAGTGCCGCGGCGGACATATAATTCGCACATGCCTTTCAACACGCGGCGTGATTTCTTGCGCACCGGCGCAATGGCCATGACAGCGGCTTCCTACTCGCGCGTAATGGGCGCCAACGAGCGGGTGCACCTCGGCGTGATCGGGGTAGGAGACCGGGGCACGTGGGATATGACGATATTCCAGAACCGGCCGGAAGTGCACGTAAGCGCACTCTGCGATATTTACGGCGAGAAGCTCCGGCTCGGCAAGCAAAAGGCAGCCGAAGCGGCAGAGTTCGCAGATCACCGGCAGTTGCTCGAAACGAAAGAGCTGAACGCGGTCTTGATCGCAGTTCCTGACCACTGGCACAAGGCCATCACCATCGACGCGCTCAATGCAGGCAAAGACGTTTACATCGAGAAGCCGCTGACTCGGTCCATTGAAGAAGGACCGGCGATTGTAAAGGCCGCGCGCGAGAACAACCGGGTTTGTCAGGTAGGCATGCAGCAGCGGTCCGCCAGGCATTATCTGGCAGCGAAAGAAAAATACTTCGACTCCGGCAAACTTGGCGCGGTCACCCTGGCGCGCACCTGGTGGTACGGCAACAGCTACCACCTGAGGAAAGCTCCGGCTTCCCTCCAAACCAAGCCGCAGGATCTGGACTGGGCGCACTATCTCGGCCCGCTGTCGTGGCGGGATTACGACCCGCAGCAGTATTTCAACTGGCGCGCCTATCTGGATTTCGGCGGCGGACAGGTCACCGATCTTTTCACCCATTGGATCGATGTCGTCCACATGTTCATGGGCCAGGACACGCCGGTTTCTGCCACCGCGGTAGGGGGGATTTATCACTATAAGGACGGCCGCACTGCGCCGGACACGATTAATGTGCTGCTCGAATACGCGGGCTCGCAGGAGTTTACCGCGACATTCGAAGCCACGCTTGTGCCGGGTATAAAGGGCGAGGCCATCGAAATGTGCGGAACGAAGGGACGCCTTTGGATCGATCGGTCGCGATACGAATACTACCCGGTGGGCGCCAAAGAACCGGCCGAAGTCGTTAAAGCCGAAGTCATCGAAGGCGTTCGGGATTCGTTAACCCAGGACCACGTAAACAACTTCCTAGAATGCATTAAGACGCGGAACCGGCCGAACGGCGATGTACTGATCGGGCACCGGTCCGCCCAGGCTTCGCACCTTGGCAACCTCGCGTACGAACAAAAACGCCGGATCGCGTTCGATCCGGCCCTGGAGCAGATCCTACCGCTGTGAACGGACGATCTTCATTCAGTCAGAGATTCGACCGGCACGAGCAATCCGTGCCGGCGCAGTAATTCGAGGTCCTGCGGACGATATCGATGTTTCCGCCCCTGGAGATCCAGGTGATAACGGCCTTGCTCATCGCGCATCACCTTGACTGTTTCTGTATCCCCTTTTGTGCGAAGGTCGCAGAGAGTGGATAGGTACACGGAGCGGTCGAGGTCAACCTGCACGGCCGCGAAAGAAAGGAACCCTTCTGCTCCGGCCGCCAGATCGGCAAGCTTAGGCGGGGAGTCTTCGATCAGGTTGGGAGATAGTTTCACCGCCACGGTTCGGTAGTGTAGACCAATGCGAAGGAGCTTGCAGTACGGTACGGTACCCGTCTACAGGCAAGTGGAAAAGAGGAGCCGAAGCTTGTTTCCCCTTTCCCACCTGTTTGATTCGGAACTCTACGAGCAGCCGCTCGTTCCGCCGCAGTTCTCACACTTGTAGCAGGAGCCGTTGCGCGTCATAATACTGCCGCACTCAGAGCACAACGGCGCATCGCTGACAACGTTTGCCTCGAACGGCAACGCCGCCTGCGGATCCGGCTCAGTAGGCCGCAGCTTCGGCGCCTCACCGGCCTCGCTGGCTTCAGTAATACCGAGGAAGCGGTTGCCCAGCCAACGGAAGATGTAGTCGATAATCGACTTTGCGTACGGCACCTGGGCATTGCCGGTCCAGCCGCTGGGTTCGAAACGAACATGGCTGAATTTGTCGACGAAGAATTTCAGCGGGACCCCGTACTGGAGGCCGTAGCTGATGGAGGTTGCCAGCGTATCCATCAGGCCGGAGATGGTAGAACCCTCCTTGGCCATAGAGATAAAGACTTCCCCCGGGGTTCCGTCTTCGTAAAGTCCTACCGTGATATAGCCTTCGTGGCCGCCGATAGAGAACTTATGAGTTACCGAGTGGCGTTCATCCGGAAGCTTGCGCCGTTGCGGCCGGTAGACAATCTTCTCCACGACCGGTTGCTGGACGGGGGCTGGAGATGCACCTTTCTTTTCACCCTTGCCGGTACCGGAGCTGAGCGGTTGAACGCGCTTCGACCCGTCCCGGTAGATGGCGACGGCCTTGAGGCCGAGCCTCCAGCTCTCGACGTAGGCCTCCATGATGTCTTCGACAGTGGATTCTTCCGGCATGTTGATGGTCTTCGAGATGGCGCCGGAGATAAACGGCTGGGCGGCGGCCATCATGCGGACGTGGCCCATGTGATGGATAAAACGGGTCCCGTTCTGCGGGCGGAAGCTGCAGTCAAAGACGGCCAGATGCTCGGGCTTGAGATGCGGCGCACCTTCGATCGTTCCGGTCGAGTCGATGTGGGAGACGATCTGTTCGGTTTGCTCGGCGGTGTAACCCAGCTTAATCAGCGCTTGTGGAACTGTATTGTTGACAATCTTGATGACACCGCCGCCGACCAGCTTCTTGTACTTGACTAGCGCGAGGTCGGGCTCGATGCCGGTCGTGTCGCAGTCCATCATGAAGCCGATCGTACCGGTGGGAGCAAGCACCGTCACCTGGGCATTGCGGAACCCGGTAATGGAGCCGGTTTCGTAGGCCTTGCGCCAGCACTCCTCGGCAGCCTTGAACATGGCCGTCGGAACCCGCTTGCTGTCGATGCCGTTGACGGCATTCCAATGCATGCGGATCACGTCCAGGAACGGGTCCTCGTTTTCGGGATAACCGGGGCACGGCCCTACGGCTTCCGCAATACGCGCGCTGGTCAGGTAGGCCTGGCCGCACATGATGGCGGTGATGGCTGCGGCGAAATCCCGGCCCTCATTGCTGTCGTAGGGCAGGCCGAGCGACATCAGGAGCGCTCCGAGGTTGGCGTAGCCGAGGCCAAGCGGGCGAAAATCGTGTGAGTTCTTCGCGATTTTTTCCGTCGGATAGCTCGCGTTGTCGACCAGAATCTCCTGCGCAAGGATGACGGTGTCCACCGCGTGGCGAAACGCTTCGACATCGAACGTGCCGTCGGGTCCGACAAACTTCATAAGATTCAGTGAGGCCAGATTGCACGCTGAATCATCCAGGAACATGTACTCGGAGCAGGGGTTCGACGCGTTGATGCGGGCCGTCGTTTTTGAGGTGTGCCAGCGGTTGATAGTGGTGTCGAACTGCATGCCGGGATCGCCGCACTGGTGCGTGGCCTCGGCGATCTCGCGCATAAGTTCGCGGGCCTTAAAGCGCTTCACCGGTTGGCCGTTCACCACGCTGCGAGTCCACCAGTCGGCATCATCGGCCACCGCCTGCATGAACTCGTCGGTGGCACGGACGGAATTATTGGCGTTCTGGAAGAAGATCGAGCTATAAGCTTCGCCATCCAGCGAGGAGTCGTATCCTGCGTCGATCAGCGTGTGGGCTTTCTTTTCTTCCTTGGCTTTGCACCAGACGAATTTCTCGACGTCGGGATGATCCGCGTTCAGAATCACCATCTTGGCGGCGCGTCGCGTCTTGCCGCCGGACTTGATTACCCCGGCAAAAGCGTCGAACCCCTTCATGAAGCTCAGCGGCCCCGAGGCCCGGCCGCCGCCCCAAAGATGGGCGTCTTCCTCGCGGATCGCCGAAAGGTTTGTACCGGTACCTGAGCCCCACTTGAAGAGCATGCCTTCGGTCTTGGCAAGGTCCAGGATGGATTCGAGGCTATCGCCGACCGAGTTGATAAAGCAGGCCGAGCACTGAGGATGGCTCTCGCCTGGCTGCAGCTTCTTCACGACCTGTGTGGCTTCATCGACGTAGAAGCCGTACCCCCGCGATTCCCGGACCCCGACATTGAACCAGACAGGTGAGTTGAAGCACGCCTTCTGCGTCAGCATCAAATGCGCGAGCTCGCTGCGGAAACCTTCGCCGTCTTCGGTGCTTTTGAAGTAATTGCCGGCAAGGCCCCAATCGGCGATGGTGTCGACAACCCGGTGGACAAGTTCGGCTGCGCTCGATTCCCGCTCCGGGGTACCCATGCGGCCATGGAAATACTTGCTCGCGACGATGTTGGTGGCGGTCTGCGACCAGTCGGCCGGCACTTCGACGTCACGTTGCTCGAAAATCAGGGAGCCTTTGTCGTTTCCGATCGTCGCGGTGCGGCGCTCCCACGTGACCAAGTCATAAGGGGTCGTACCCGCTTCCAATTTGGCGGTAAAGAAGCGAGGAAACGACACGCCGGTGCGTTCCTCCTTTCTCAGGGAACGGTGTAGCTCTTTTACCTTTGTCGCTAGATTTACGCTGAGTTGTCCCATCGCGGGAAATCGGAAGCCTTTCTTCGAGGGGGTAGGTCCTGCTGAACTGCAGTACCTATTCAAGCTCTAATTTTCTCATGCGTCAATACGAAATTGGGCTATCACAACTAGATCTTGTGGATTACTTGTGGAGAAGCCGCAACATGAAGTGGTGAAAACTCCGGCAGAGCCTTTCCGTCCAGCCTGTTCCGACGCACGGGGAAAATCCAGCTTAACGCACCGCCGGAGGTTATTCCACCGTGAGTATTCAGCTTCGTTTAGCCTTCGTAACGCATTGAAAATCCAGTGAAAACAGTAGTTGTTACATTTTTGTTAGAAACAGCGTCTCTTTCGCACCCTGGCAATGAACTGGCGCATCGATTAATACGTGATGACAAGACTAGCGGGGCGGTCACCGAACGTGCGATGCTGATACGTTGCGACGGCTGCGGCGCATGCAACTTTCACCGGGCCATGCGCATCCCAAGTAGCTAGACCTAGCCACCACGCCCCAATCGGGAGCGGCCCAGTTTCCTACTAGACCAGTTCAATAGATGGCGAAGGAATTACGGTGAACGCTGTGAGCAAGGGTTGGTATGGAGATGAGAGAGATGACGAACATAGATGTTGACAGCTTCCGGCAATTGCTGGAAGCAAAGAAAAACGAACTTCTGAGCGGTACTTCGGATCGTGACGAGATTCTGATTCAGAATGCCGCGGAAGATTTTGACCGGTTACAGCAACAGCTGAACCGTGAAGTAGCGATCAGAAATCTGGACCGGGAATCGAAGCTGCTCAAAGAAGTGCAGGCGGCGATGACCCGCATGGACGAAGATGCATTCGGCGTGTGTTTGCGGTGTGAAGAGTCGATCCCCGAGAAGCGCCTGAAAGCTCTGCCGTGGGCGGCTTACTGTGTGTCCTGCCAGGAAACCATTGATCGGCAGCGCGCGGCCGGCGAAGTGGTCGAAGACGACAGCGAGGCTTTTGAACTGGCCGCAGCCTAAGCGGGCTGCGGCCTCTCCGGGCGCCGAAGCACATTCACTTTAGCGCGATTTCTCCTCCAGCAGCAGAACCGGGGCAAGGCCGAGCGGAGCAGCCGAACCTCCGGAAGAACTATGCAGTGTCGCGTAAGCACCGTGTATGCGTCCGTTGATCATCTGCGGGCAAACGGACACCTCCGCGCTCTTCATCTGCAACTCGCCGTAATAGAAAAACGGAAATACCTGCCGCGTTGTGGAGCACTCCTGCACAACGTACGATTCCCGAAGCGCAAGCTGCAGCGCGCGCTCCCAGGCGGCAGGCGTCAGGTCGCGTCCAACAAAGGGGCGATGGCCGCCATCATCCTCATTCGGGAGAAGAACGAGCTGCCGCCGGCACCGCAAAACAAATTGCGGCAGGTCGATAACTTCATCGCGATAGGTAGTTTTCCTTGCCGAAACGACCCGCGTCCAGGGGACGAAAGACCGTAGAAGGCTGCGGTCGGCTGCGGGCAGGCTCGTCGTCACCGATTCGTCGGTCAGAAGATCGAACAGCGATCTCCGCAGCGCGAGCTCGGAGCGAAAGCTATTGATCAGACAAACCGCGTGGTCCTGATAAGCCCGCAGAAGAGGGTGGCTGAGATCAGAGCGCAGAAGCAGCTCCCGAGTCAGCAAGCGGCGGAGCGCGATATCGATTTCGAAATCACCACACCGCAGGCGGCCATTTGTGTACTCCAGTTGATCCGGTGAGACCAAGCGTGCCGCAAAACCCTGACAACTCAAAAGTTCTGCAAGCAGATGACCTTCGCTTGAGTCGTAGCTGAGCTGCTGGGCAGGTTCGATGATGGCAACGCTCGGCGCATGTTTTCCTCCGAATTCCTTCCAGGTTTCGAGTAATGCGGCTGATAGCTCCTTCAAGCCGCCCAGCTTCGAGACATTGTAGCGGCCGCGAGCGAAATCCTTCATGATCGGCAAGTTAAGAAAGAGGTTGGCGAGTGCTTCGGCATGGGCCAAACCGGCGTTGCGGCACGCGTCGATACCGTGAAGCGCGAGAGACCCGTTGTGAACGTGCGCCTCAAGACGGGACGTGACATTGGATCTCGCGTAGCCTGGCGGGAGAACGGCGAGAACTTTTTCGGCCGGGAGAAGGCGAAGACGATTCAAAAGAACCGGCGACTCGACAACCAGATTCTGGATGCGGCCGATAACGTCCGTCAGTTGTTCGGCGGTACGTTGCAGGCTTCGCAGTTGGGTGGGGCGAACAAAACATGGGCGTAAAACGGGGACGAGCGGACGCCCCGAATCGGACAGGCGCTCCTGTCGCATGCGGCTCTGCAATTCCCCGGCCCAGGCTAAATCCCGGTAGGGCTCCTGTTGCAGGAGTTCGTGGTAACAGGCTTCCGGCTCGACGAGCTGGGCCATTCAGCGCCCTCCTCCTTGTTTTGGAGTATTCAGTATGTCATGGCGCGCCCGATTTCAGAAAGTACAGTACTAGGGTTTTTCAGGTACTCGTCCTGCCAAATCCTGTTGATACGTCATCAGAGGTACAGTTGGACTAGCAATCTATGGCGAACGCATTCGAGATAAGTCCGCAAGATGCGCAAGCGAAGCTGAACGCAGGAGATCAGGCGGTGCTGATCGATGTGCGTGAACCGGTAGAGTTTGCGATCGCCCGCGTGGCCGGGGCACAACTCGTACCGATGCAGTCTGTGCCGGCAGAATTACAGAGACTCGAGGCGCTGGCGGACGAGCACGAGCTATTGGTGATGTGCCACCACGGCGTACGCAGCCTGCAGGTAGTCGATTGGCTCCGCGCGCAGGGAGTGCAGAACTGTTACAGCGTTGCGGGGGGCATTGAGCGCTGGAGCTGCGAAGTGGATGCGAGCGTACCGCGATACTAGCGAGCGTATTGAGGAGCGCCGCGAAAAGCAGCGACGGCCTCGCGAAACTCGCGAGTGCGCCGGGTAATGATTTCCGAGTTGCCGGCCGCGAGACTCTGGTTGTCGACCAGTTCGCTGCCCACCCCAACTGCGGTCGCGCCGGCCGCGAGGAAAGCCGGGAGGGTTTCGAGGTTCACGCCGCCGGTCGGAATCAGGTCGATGTGCGGAAACGGGGCTTTAAGTGCCTTGATATATTTCGGTCCGCCAAGCGCGTTACACGGGAACACCTTGATGCCATCCGCGCCGGCTTCCCAGGCAGTTAACACCTCGGTCGGGGTGAGGGCGCCGGGAAAGATGGCCTTGCTGTAACGTTTCGCGATTTCAATCGTACGAACGTTCAACGCTGGTGTTACGAAAAATTCTGCACCGGCAAGCATACACGCGCGGGCGGTTTCGGGGTCGAGCACGGTGCCCGCTCCGAGCAGAACGCGGTCTCCGTAACGGTCGGCAACGGCTTCGATCACCTTTATCGCGCCGGCGACCGTCATCGTGATTTCGACACAGTCGATTCCGCCGGCGAGTACCGCTTCCACGGCGGCAAGCGCGGAGGATGCGTCGGGCGTGCGGATGATGGGAACTACGGCAAGTTGCTGTATACGAGCGAGGGTGGCTGGGACTGGCATGCTTCTGTGATTGTAAAGAAACGGGTCAGCCCTTAAACTTCCGGTCGAGCTTCAGATCGAGCTTCACTACCTTGTGGCTGTCGAACACGGTGACCGTTTTGGTCTTGCTGGTCATACCGTTGGCCTGGGCGCGAAGCTGGTAGTTGACATCCGTGCTCAGCCCGAAGAAGTGATAAGTCCCGTCCGTGGCGATGTATGAGCGGATCTGGAGAGTCTTGGTATTTTTCAGGAGAACAATGGCGCCGGGTACGGGAGATCCTTGTTCGCTCAGTACGGTTCCCTCAATCGCGCGCGTCACTCCCGGAGTCTGACCGACAAAGGGTGTCTCCGGCGACGCGGAGAAGCCGAGCGCTGCACAGGCGAGCAAGGCAAGAGCAGGCAGGCTCTTCGCCGGCCCCCAGCGCCTCTCGGCTAGAGTCATAGCTCACCGGAAAAAGAAGCAGGCACTAATGCCAGTCTTCCTCCTCTTCTTCTTCCTCTTCTTCTTCCTCGCTCTCTTCGTCCTCGTCTTCGTCGTAGTCAAAATCCTCGTCTTCGTCCTCGTCCTCGTCTTCAAGCTCGAGTTCGACGGGATTGACGCTTGCGACGGTCAGAGACGCGCCGCATTCGTCACAGGATAGAACGTCCCCTTCGTCCAGTTCTTCTTCTTCCACATCAATGGCAGCGTCACACTTTGGGCACGTGACCATAAGCTTTTCCTTCTCTAATTACGCTGAAAATTGCAATCCCTACAACAAATTTTCTGGCACGCAGACGGAAGCACTCGACCGATGGATCACCCGCGCTGCGGAACGGTTACACTGTGCAACGCGCGGTCGTAAGCCGTGAGTTCCTCGGGGGTGACCGTAACGAGCGTTTTTTCCATATCTTCGTAAGTCTCGATCATGTGCCGAAGGTGGGCGGCGGCGAGCCTGAGGCAATACGGATCGCTCAGCTTGTGGCCGTGGTCACGGGTGAGCGTCAGAAGCGCCTCATGCGGCAGGGCGACGACCTTCTCCTCGACCGGCGCGTCGCCGGTGCTGACAAAGAACTTGACGTCGACGGTATCGGCATGACGGATAGAAATGCCCGTCTGGAGCCAGCGAAACTGCACCCGCCACATGCGCCCGAACGGATCGGGACCGGCATCGAACAGGCGTGACTGGTCAGTCATGACCCGATGCTAACATGCGGCTTCATAGGGCTGGTCTGGCGAGAATCCGGCAGGCTGAAGGCCGGCGCAAGCAACTTTCCTGCTCAGATGCCGTTCAGGCGCTGGCCGACGAGTGCGAGGACTTCGTTGCGGGTTTCGCGGTTGTCGCGGAAGGCGCCCAGCATGGCGCTGGTGACGGCGCCGGAGTGCTGTTTCTCGACGCCGCGCATCATCATGCAGAAATGGCGCGCCTCACAGATAACGGCTACGCCGCGGGGATTA
>JAFAMD010000045.1 GCA_019233755.1 Acidobacteriaceae bacterium
GCTGGCTTCTGACTGGGCGCGTTCGTTTGTCCAGCCGTCGTGCTGGATGCGGTAGCAGGCGATGACGGTGCCTGTGCGGTCCTTCCCACGGTGGCAGTGAACGAAGACGGGCCCCGAATCGGAACGCAGCAGAAACGCAAGTACTCGGTTCACTTGGAGGGTGGTGGGAGCCGACAATTCTTTCATCGGCACGTTTACGTACTTCATCCCCAGCTTTTCGACCTGTTGGCGCTCGAGTTCCGTGGTGTGGCTCGGTTCCCGAAGGTCGATGACGATCTTTATCCCCATCGCCCCGAGTTCCTCTATTCCGACAGACGACGGCTCCCCGCCCCGGTAGACGAAATCACTCACCTTAGCGAAGTTACGGACGTGTTCTGCCGGAGGCAACTGAGCCTCCGCATATCGGGCGGCGACCCATCCGAGAAGGACGGCTGTCAAGAGGCTGTGGCCGCGTAGAGGGAACATCTTTACCCTACGTTCTTGCCCTATCTTGGCGGATTTTGTGAGTTCGCCGGAGGATTGGCAGGTTGAGGAGCTCCGCCGACCTCTCCATAAGTGATGGTCGACTTGGTTTTGAATTCGTACTTCTTGTAGTGGTCGTAGTGGATGACGACCTTTATCCGTTGCGTCTGGCCGTCTTGGAAACGCAGCGTATCGTCAGCGTATGTATAAACCGGGAACCAGTATTTGCCGTCTATCTGCTCGCGGTACGTTTCGAATTTCGGAAACTGCTGGTCCTCCCCACGGCGCAGATGACCGGTAGCGCGGCCGTACGTTTTGACAATTTGAAGGTCTTGGTCATCCACCCAGATCTGTCCTTCGAAATAGCGCCGGCGATCCTTTGTAAGAACTTTGGGTTTGACCGAGAAGACATAGCAGGAGATTTCATCCACCTGTTCGCGGCCGACATAATTGACGTCGTACAGCGAGCGTGTCGAGTTGGTCATGACAAACGGCATGACATTGCGATAGTCCTCTTCGTCCTCCTGGGTCATGATGATGTTCTGCAGCGAAGTGACTGGCGCGCGCAGAACGCGCGAGGTGCGCCGGTCGCGGTCATCGAAGGTCACCTCTTCCAGAACTTCGAAGCTGCCACCCACCGGGTCAGTCTCCTGCATCTTCGTTCGCTGCTGATAGGTGTAGCTCTCGCGAGCAGTGGCGAAGTCCGTCTCCTTCTGGACGAACTTCTGAATAACGTCCTGAATCTGTTCTGGAGTAGGGTTCGGCTTCGCATCTGCCGCGCTCAGCAGGACAGCGGAACCTAACAGGCTCATGAGCAGACCGCAGACAGCTTGGAACTTCATCAGACCCATTTTTCCATTTTGACGGGCAGGATGGTACGGCCCGTTGCAGCTACTTGCCTGGATCGAGCAAAGCCTTCGCGATCGTGACCCGCTGCATGTTGCTCGTGCCTTCGTAGATCCGGCCTATTTTGGCATCACGATACAGTTTTTCAACGGGATAATCTTTGGTAAAGCCGACGCCGCCCAGGATTTCGACGGCTTGCGAGGCGACCTCTTCCGCGATGATCGAGCAAAAGTACTTGGCCATGGCGGCTTGATTCACAAAGGGCTCACCCGAATCACGCAGGCGCGCAGCGTTGTACACCATCAGGCGCGCGGCCTCAATCCGGGTCGCCATCTCAGCCAATTCGAACTGCACGCCCTGAAAATCACCGATACGCTTGCCGAACTGTTTCCTCTCCCTGGCGTGTTTTAATGCGTGTTCGAGGGCACCTTCGGCCAAGCCGAGCATCTGCGCGCCGATACCAATTCTGCCTTCGTTCAGTGTTTCTATGGCGATCTTGTAGCCCTTACCCACCTCCCCGATCACCTGCGTTGCCGGAGCCGGCACGTCCTCCAAAATGAGTTCGCAGGTAGAGGAGGCGCGGATACCGAGCTTGTTCTCCTTTCTGCCGATTTCGAACCCGGGTGCTCCGCGCTCGATGAGAAAACAGGTAATGCCGCGATACCCTGCCGCCGGGTCCACGGTGGCGAAAAGAAGAAAAAGGTCAGCCTCGGCCGCACTCGTGATCCACTGTTTGCGGCCCGAGACGCGGTATCCGTCCGCTTCTTTGATCGCGCGGGTTGTGAGGGAAAAGGCATCGGAACCGGACGCCGGTTCGGACAGAGCGTAAGCCCCGACGCTTCGCTTAGCCAATTGCGGGAGATACTTCTGCTTCTGATCGGGCGTGGCCCAACGCTCCATAGCGTTACTGACGAGAGTGTTCTGAACGTCGACGATGACGGAAGCCGAGGGATCGACCTTTGCCAGTTCCTCTATGGCCAGCACAGCCTGGAAAAAGGAGCCGCCCTGGCCACCGTATTGTTCCTTGATATCGATGCCCATTAGACCCATCGCGAACATCTCGTCAAGCAGTTCCTTGCGGAACTTGCCCTCGTCGTCCATGGCGCGCACATGCGGGGCGAGCCGCTCCCTGGCAAAGCGGCGAACAGAGGCCTGAAACAGTTGCTCTTCTTCCGGCAGCACCGTGAGCGGAGCAATCACGCCAGATTCAGCTACTTGGGACATGACGGCACCATGATAGCTCCGGAGCCGGTCCGGGCCAATGCCCCCAGGCGCAGCGGGTCAGGGGAGCAGTTCAGCGGTCACGTTCTGGCCGCCCTGCTGCGGCGAGCTGGCAGTGTATTTGACGGCCTTACGCTGGGCCTTTGCGATCCAAATCGTGGTTTTGCCGGACTCGCTGTCCGCCGAACCCACTTCGAGCTTCCAGCACTCGAACGTCCCGGCGGGGACCGTCACCGTCTCGCTGCCCACGATGCTGAGTTCCATCAATTTTGGCTTACGGTACTGCAGATCGAAGTTGCGAAACGTCGTTTTGTAGCCATCCGCGAGGGGCAGCGCGGCAAACGATTCCAGCGCGCCCGCTGAATCGCCGAACAAGGGCCCACCCAGATCGACGTCGACCGGCCTGCTTTCTCCGCTCTTTGCCATGGTCATCTTGCCCGTCGCTTTGTCTCCGGCAAAGACCAGGTCAATGGACAGCGGCCCCTGCCTGATGTGCCGTTCCCGCAAAACAAGCGTGCCCTTGTCCATCAGCACGGTGTCATTCGCCTCGCCCAGGGGCGTTTCGCTGGTGTTGCTTGCAGCCCACATGCCGGCCTGGTCCTTGACTTGATCAGTGATGTCCATGGTTAGGGTCTGACCGCCGGCTTGAATCGTCGCCTTGTACTTGTTGACGACGGGCGCCAGGTCCTGTGCCGGAGTCGGAATTCCTGCGACAGCAGCAGCTTTAGCCTGCTGTTCGAAAGCTGCAAGACCGAAAGGCAGTTGAGCTGGGAGCGCGCGGTAAGTACCGGCACACAAACAGACACCAAGGGCAGCCGCCCGTAAGGTATAAGACATAGCTGTTTACGGAGTTCTCTCATGATAACCCGAGTTTCGAGCCAGTTTGGAGGGTGCAGCCGGACGATTGCCGTAAGCTGAGAGTGTCTTTATGCTATTCCGCCTTGGGTTGTCCGCAATCTTTTTTGCCGCCTGGCTGAGCGCTCCCGCAGGAGCGCAGAGCCAGACAGATGCGAACGTGACACGCGCTACGCTCGACAACGGCTTGCGCGTGGTTATTGTGCGCGATCCGCTCGCCCCGGTGGTCACCGTGGAAAACAACTACCTGGTGGGCGGGAACGAAACACCCAAGGGCTTTCCCGGGATGGCGCATGCGCAGGAGCATATGGCGTTTCGGGGCTGCTCCGGGCTTTCGGCAGACCAGATCGCCGCGATTTACGCGCAGTTGGGTGGATACATGGATGCAGATACCCAGCAGAACATCACCCAGTACTACGTGACGGTGCCTGCGCAGGATCTTGATGTCGCTCTGCGTGTGGATGCCGCCTGCATGGCAAATGTCGATGATTCGCAGCAGCAGTGGCTGCAGGAGCGCGGCGCCATCGAGCAGGAGGTGGCGCGCGATCTTTCGAGCCCACAGTACAAGCTGCTGATGCGGCTGAATAAAGAGCTCTTCGCCGGTACACCGTATGAAGACGACCCGCTGGGAACCAAAGACTCCTTCGACCAGACGACCGGGGAAATGCTGAAAGAGTTCTACGGCAAGTGGTATGCGCCCAACAACTCCATTCTGGTGGTGGCCGGCGATGTAGATCCGCCTGCCGTGCTGGCGAAAATCAAGCAATACTACGGCTCTATTCCACGCCGCGACGTCCCGGGCCGGCCGGAAGTAAACCTGAAACCGGTTGCATCCGATTCGTTCGTCATCGACAGCAATCTGCCCTACCTGCTAACGGCTATCGCTTACCGGTTCCCGGGCACTGACAGCCCCGATTACGCCGCCGCGCGCGTGCTGGCCGACGTTCTTTTGAGCCAGCGCGGCAATCTGTACGCACTCGTGCCTGCTGGAAAGGCGCTATTCGCGGGGTTCCAGCTCGGC
Source organism: Acidobacteriaceae bacterium (assembly GCA_019233755.1). Taxonomy (GTDB): domain Bacteria; phylum Acidobacteriota; class Terriglobia; order Bryobacterales; family Bryobacteraceae; genus Bog-105. Next base: position 4,406 of record JAFAMD010000045.1, read on the forward strand.
GAGACGTATCCAAAGGCCAGCGTCGCTTTCGCGCTGGCCGCGCTGCCTGCCGGCGCAAGCGCCGACGGCATAGTCGCGGAAATGAAAAAAATAGTGGCTGACTACGCAACGAATGGCGTGCCGGCCGACCTGGTGGATGCAGCCAAGAAGGGCGAAGTCGCCGGCGCCGAGTTCAGCCGGAACTCGATCCCCGGCCTGGCGTCGTGGTGGTCCCAGGCGCTCGCCGCGGAAGGTAAACAATCGCCGGAAGAAGACGTAGCGGCAATCAAGGCCGTGACGCTGGACGATGTAAATCGAGTTGCAAAGAAATACCTGCTCGGGCAGAACTCAATCACTGCCACATTGAAGCCCACGCCTTCAGGTGAGCCCGTTCAGTCAAAGGGATTTGGGGGCGCGGAGCCAACCACATCGGCGCCCACCAAGCCCGTAGCATTGCCTGATTGGGCCGAAGCCGCTGTGAAATCGCTGCGCGTCCCGAAGGGCGTATTGTATCCGGCGGACGTGATGCTGCCGAATGGGATCCGGCTGATTGTGCAAACAGAAAAGGCAAGCCCGACGGTCAGCGTATTTGGTTCGATCAAGACACAAACAGAGCTGCAAACACCGCCCGGGCAAGACGGTGTCTCTGACGTGCTCGATGGCCTGTTCTCATACGGAACGAAGACACTGGATCGCCTGGCGTTCCAGAAAGCAATCGACGACATCGCGGCATCCGAAGCGGCCGGCGCAAGTTTCAGCGTACAGGTGCTGAAGCAGTATTACGCGCGCGGGGTGGAACTGCTGGCAGACAACGAACTGCATCCGGCGCTGCCCCAGGATGCCTTCAAGGTCGTCCAGGAACAGACCGCTCAACTCGCCGAAGGTGAGTTGCAGAGCCCGCGATACAAAGCGGAAAAAGCGCTGGATCATGCGCTGCTTCCCGCAAAGGATCCCTTGCTGCGCGAGACTACACCGCAAACTGTTTCGGCCGTCAAATATGACGACGTCCAGAATTTCTACGCAAAGACCTTCCGTCCCGATCTGACAACGATTGTGGTTATTGGCGACATCACAATGGATGAAGCACGGCCGGTTATAGAGAAGTATTTCGGCGGCTGGCAGGCGACCAGTCCCAAGCCGAATGTTGTACTGCCGCCCGTTCCAGGCAACAAGCCGAGTGCCGTGAATGTGCCGGATCCAAGCCGGGTCCAGGACGAAGTCGTGCTGGCACAGCAGCTCGAGATGAACCGGTTCAATCCGGATTACTATCCCTTGCAGCTTGGTGATCATGTTCTCGGGGGAGGCTTCTACGCCACGCGTCTTTATCGTGATTTGCGCGAGAACGCGGGCCTGGTTTACAACATCGACGATTCACTGCAGGCGGGTGAGAAGCGGGCTTCGTATTCGATCGTGTATGGCTGCGATCCAAAGAATGTGTCCAAGGCTCGCACCCTGGTCGAGCATGAGCTGCTCGATATGCAGAAGACCAATGTCACTCCCGCCGAACTTCAGCAGGCTAAAGCGTTAGTGCTCAGACAGATTCCGCTAGCTGAATCCAGCGAAAATGCGGTGGCTTCCGGCATCTTGTCGCGTGCGAGAATCGGCTTGCCGCTCGATGAACCCATGCACGCAGCTCAGCGGTATTTCAGCATGACAGCCGACGAGGTACGCGCCGCTTTCTCGAAGTGGATCAACCCGGCCGATTTCGTGCAGGTTGTCCGCGGGCCGGCGCCGCAGTAGGCAATCTGATGGCTGATACAGAGAAGGCAGACGACGCCAGGCGGCGGAGTCTTGAGATTGTGAATACACTCAAGGAGCAGTTCTCCACCCTAACGCCGAGCCTGACGGGGGATGTGGAGCCTGCTACCCTCTTTCTCGTTCAGCCGGAACCTCGAGAAACCCGGGAATGACCGTTCGGCAACTCGGGGCGCTACTTCGAGGACGGAAGCTTTCCTGCCTGGAGCTTGTCGAGCAGACTCTGGCGGATATCAAAGCGCGAGACACCTTCCGCTGCTTCATCACGCTTACGGAAGAGGAAGCTCGCGGGAGGGCCAAGGCTCTTGATGCAGAACTCGCGTCAGGCCGGGACCGCGGGCCCTTCCATGGTATTCCCATAGCGCACAAAGATCTGTTCTACACCCGCGGGGTCCGCACCACAGGCGGCTCGCTGATTTTTCGCGATTTCGTTCCCGGCTACGATGCGACCGTGGTGGAGCGCCTGGCAGCGGCCGGGGCGATTTCGGTGGGAAAGACCAACCTGCACGAACTCGCGTACGGGATCACTTCAAACAATCCACATTACGGCGCCGTGTTGAACCCGCGGGATACGAATCGCATTCCGGGCGGTTCAAGCGGCGGTTCTGCAGCTGCTATTGCGGCAGGTTTCCTGCCTGTGGCGCTTGGGACGGATACCGGCGGCTCCATTCGCATTCCGGCATCCTATTGCGGTATCACGGGCATCAAGCCAACCTATGGGCGCGTGAGCCGCTTCGGAGTTTTGCCGCTGGCCTTCAGCCTGGACCATGTCGGTCCGCTTGGCTCTAAGGCCGAAGACTGCGCGCTCGCAATGAACGCAATCGCCGGCCCTGATTCATGCGATGCGAGTTGCGTGGCGCGCGAGGCGCCCGAGTTCAATCTGCCGCCTCTTTCCAGGCTGAAGGGTCTCCGGGTCGGGCTCCCTTCGAATTTTTTCTTCGATCGCGTGGATGCGGAGGTTGCGGATGCAGCGCACGGGAGCGCGCGCGAACTGGAACGGTTGGGGGCGCAGATTTCCGAAATCCGAATTCCCGATCTGGAGAAGGCAAACTTGGCTGCGCGGATCATCCAGCAATCCGAAGTGGCCGCCCTGTATGTGAATCGCACTGATCCATCCGAGTTCGGCAGCAATGTATGGGAGCTGATCGAACAGGGGAAGCTCATCAGCGGTCATGAGTATGTGAACGCGCAGCGCGTGCGCACCCTGTTCCGACGTGATTTCGATGCGCTCTGGAAGACCATCGACGTTCTGCTCTGCCCGACTACGCCGATCACAGCGCCCCTGAGAAATCAGGGGAGTGTCGTGATCAATGGACAAGAAGAAGACACCCGCATGGCGTCCACACGCCTTGTGCGCGCGATCAATTTCCTCGGGGAGCCCGCCCTCTCGATGCCCTGCGGCACAAGCCGGTCAGGACTGCCCATCGGACTTCAACTGATCAGCGCTCCCTTTAGCGAGCCCCGGCTGCTGCAGATCGCCAGTACGCTGGAACAAGCCCTACACTGAGTCGGTTTCGGCCCGTTCGATCGGCAGTCCCGAAGCCTCGATGGCGCGCCAACCGCCCTCCAGCGAGATTACATTCGTGTACCCCATCTTCTGGACGTTGTCCGTGGCCAGCGCCGATCGATATCCGCCGCCACAATACAGCACCAGCTTGACGTTCTTATCCGGAAACGTCTTTTCGATATCGCGCTCTATAACGCCCTTGCTGAGGTGAATAGCTCCTGCAGCGTGGGCGGCTTCCCACTCGTGATCTTCGCGAACGTCGACGAGTTGTCCCGCATCGCCCGCTGCACGCAACCGTTTGTACTCCTCGATGTCGATCACATGGATGCGTGTCTTTGCATCCTGTACGATTGCGAGGAAACCCTCGCTGTGGTGCTTTACCGGTGCGCTCATCTCGAAAACCTACCGTATCCGCTCGATATCCGCGCCAACAGCCGCTAATTTCTCTTCGATGCGCTCATAACCCCGATCCATGTGATAGACGCGATCGATGATGGTCTCGCCCTTGGCGACCATTGCGGCTAAAACAAGAGAGGCGCTGGCGCGAAGGTCTGAAGCGATCACCTGCGCTCCGGTCAGGCAATCTTCACCGGCCACGATCGCCTGGCGGCCTTCGATGCGGATGTTCGCACCCATGCGAGCCAGTTCCTGCGTATGCATGAAGCGGTTCTCGAAGATGGTTTCGGTAACGAAACTGATTCCCTGCGCGATGGTCATCCACGCCATGTATTGCGCCTGAAGGTCCGTCGCAAAGCCGGGATATTCTTCCGTGGTGACATCGACCGCCCGAGGGCGGCGGCAGCAGCGCGCGCGCAGAGCATTCGCGCCTGCATTCTCGATCTCCGCCCCCGCCTGCGTCATTTTGATGGTGAGTGCAGCAACGTGCTCCGGATTGCAGCCGGTTACGGTAACGTCGCCGTTCGTGATCGCGCCCGCCAGCAGAAACGTACCCGCCTCGATCCGATCAGGAATGATGGTGTGCTCGGCTCCGTGCAAGCGCTCGACGCCGGTAACCCTGATGATGGACGTTCCCGCTCCTTCAATTTTCGCGCCCATCTTGTTCAGCAGCTCGGCGAGATCTTTCACCTCCGGCTCCCGGGCAGCGTTCCTGATTATGGTTTCCCCGCGCGCGAGAACGGCCGCCATCAGCAGGTCCTCCGTGCCCGTTACCGTGATCCGGTCAAAGTGGATATTGCCTCCACGCAAACCGCCCGGAGCTACCGCTTCCACGTATCCGTGCGTCTGTTCAATCGTGGCGCCGAGCTGCTCGAGCGCCGAAAGATGCAGGTTGATCGGCCTGGCGCCGATGGCACAACCACCGGGCATGGATACACGTGCCCTGCCTGTCCTGGCGGCCAGCGGACCCAGGACAAGACTGGAAGCCCGCATTGTTTTAACCACTTCATAAGGCGCTTCCGGCCGTTCCAGATTCCTGGCGTCGACATGCACCGCCCCATTTTGCAGTTCCACTGCCGCGCCAATGTGAACAAGCAGGCTTTCCATCGTCGCGATGTCTTTCACTCGCGGAATACCGTGCAGAATCACGGGTTCGTCAGTGAGCAGAGCGGCCGCAAGAGCCGGAAGCGCGGAGTTCTTGGAACCACTCACCGGGAGTTCACCGTGTAACGAGGCGCCTCCCACAATTTTGAATTTGTCCATCTGGTTTGTCGATCTGACCCGGGGCGAATCAGCGGCCGGCTACCCGCCGAGCGCCGCCCGCAAACGCCCTTTCGCTGCAGCGAGGCGCGATTCTGCCTCATGGCGAGTCAGCTTTAAGCGCTGCATAAGGACCGCCGTGCGAACCGAGCCAGCTTCAGCCAGCAGCCGGGATGCTTCATCATAAGACACGCCGGTAATATTGGCGATAATGCGCCGCGAACGATCGGTGAGCTTCTCGTTTGTGGGCTGAACGTTCACCATCAGGTTGCCGTACACATAGCCGAGGCGGACCATCACGCCGGTGCTGATCATGTTGAGCACCATCTTGGTCGCCGTTCCGGCACGCATGCGGGTGGAGCCTGTTAGAACCTCCGGGCCTGGCTGCGGGGTGATGGCAATCTCGGCAGCGTTGGCGACCGCCGAGTGGGGAGTGCAGCTCAAGCCAATCGTCAGAGCGCCCATCGACCGGGCAAGGGCAAGGCCGCCTAGAACGTAGGGAGTGCGGCCGCTCGCGGCGATTCCCACCAGCGCATCCTGGCTGTTAAAACCTCGCTCCAGCAGATCCTGCCTGCCCTGATCCGGATCATCTTCCGCACGCTCGACGGAATGCCGCAGCGCGTAGTCGCCACCGGCAATGATGCCTTGAACCAATTCCGGAGGGCAGTTGAAGGTGGGCGGGCACTCTGAGGCATCGAGCACGCCGAGGCGCCCCGATGTTCCGGCCCCCAGATAGAACAATCGCCCGCCGGCGTCGATCCGCTCCGCGATGCCGTCGATCGCGCGAGCAATGTATGGAATCTCACACTCAACGGAACGAGCAACTTCCTGGTCCGCAGCATTGATGACGCGCAGCATTTCATCCGTAGGAAGACTATCGATCGACGCTGAAGCGGGATTCCGGGCTTCTGTGAGAAGGTCTTGCATGCGTCCGAAAATAGCAAAGGCCGGGAGGGTGGGTTCCCTCTCGGCCGAAAAGATTATAGATTGATGTGATCTAGGCGCTAAACGAGCTGCCGCAGCCGCAGGTCGACTTTACGTGTGGATTGTTGAACTTAAAGCCAGAACCTTCCAGCGTTTCCACGTAATCGACTTCGGCGCCGTCGAGGTACAGCATGCTGGCCTGATCGATGAACACGTTGAGATCGCCGAAATGATAGGTCTTGTCGAGCATGCTCGGCTGGTTCTCGAACGCCATCGAATAGCTAAACCCGGAGCAGCCGCCACCGACGACGGCGATGCGCAACCCGGCCGGTTTGGGTTCTTGCATATTCAAGATCTCATTGACCTTGCTCACCGCAGTTTCGGTTAATTGAATCATCTAGTTCTCCTCAGTAGACTGGCTGTTCTTTCAGTGTACAACCGTTTCAGAAGTTTGATGCCAGGCCCTTGGCTCAAGCTTCGGAGAAATAGTGGCCGGCATACCGGACCCTTTCAGCCGCCATTCTGGGATAATGTAAGTTTCTGTAACCCTCTCAAATGCCTCGACGTCTGGACAGTCGTATCATGGACGGGCTAACAGCGACCATTCCATTTCCGGCGGCGGTTACCGGCGAGGCAACCCGCGCGAAAACGAAGTTGGATCACCGGACGTCTGACGAGGCGGCGCTGGTCCGGCGCGTTCAGGCCGGGGATGAAATCGCATTCCGTGAGATCGTGGACCGCTACCAGGCGAAGGTCTTTTCGATCATCTACGGCATCCTTCGGAATCGGAACGATGCGGAAGACATTGCACAGCAGGTTTTCGCCAAGATCTACTTTTCGATCAAGAGCTTCGATTTCCGCAGCTCGCTCCTGACCTGGATTTACAAGATCACGGTTAACGAATGTTACGACTATCTTCGAAAGAAGAGAGTCCGAAAACTTGTATACGAGAGCGATTTTTCGGTCGACGACTCGATGCGGATGGAACACTCCGAACCGGCAACGGACCAGGCCCCGGCGATCGACCAACGGCTGGCGCAGCACGACCTCATTCTTAAGCTACTGTCTAAGATTTCCCAAGAGGACCGGTCGCTCATCCTGCTCAAGGAAGTGGAAGGACACTCCGTCGAGGAACTCTCGGAAATGACAGGCATGAATGAAAACACCATCAAGGTCAAGCTGTTCCGGGCGCGCCAGAAGCTGGTAAAGGCGGCCGAAAGGCTGGCCAAGGGTCCGCTGAATCGGCCTGGCGTGATGGACAGTTAGCTTTCGTTGCAGGGTTGGGGTTGATTTTGAGTTAAGTTGAGCGGACAAAGATCCGCAAACTTGGTTGTTTTTTGAGGGAAATATGCACAGGTCCACACGGAATCGTCTGGAGTCTCTGCTCGCGGGCGTGGGGAATGACGGGCCGATGGAAGATCACCTTTCATCCTGCGCGAGTTGTTCCTTGGAGGTGGAATCCATGCGGGCACAGACTGCGATGCTTCGTAGTTTGCGTTCACCGGAAGAAGTAGAACCGGCCGCCGGCTTTTACGCGCGAGTCATGCAGCGCATCGAAGAGCGCGCCAAAGACTCCATTTGGGCTGTATTTGTTTATTCTCCATTCGGCAAGCGCCTGGCTTATGCATCGCTTACCATCGCCGTTGTGCTGGGAAGCTACGTAGTGGCGCAGGAAACCCGTGACGGACATTTGCTCGGGGAAAACATGGTTGCGCAGGACGTGCACGTTCCCGTGGTCGGCGACCAGGCCCAGCAGCGTGACGCGGTACTACAGAATTTCGCTGTTCGCCAAGGAAATATCCAATAGCTCTCGCAGGCACATCCCGGCGAACCATGTTGCGGCAGGACGCAGGTTGGTCTAATCCGAAAGTCCTGACAATTTTCGCGCTCATCTTTCTTTGCGGCATAGCGGTCGGATCATTCTTCACCCGCAGTTTCCTGCACCATCGGATGCCTGCCGTGACGAACAGCATTACCATCGAGGCGGCGCGGAGCTATGGCCTGGAACACCTCAGAGCCACATTGAACCTCACCCCGGAGCAGGAAGCGACCATCACGCGAGTGCTGGACGATTACGGCAAATACTACCAGAACATCGAGGATGAACGGGAAGACGTAGCCGAGCATGGGTGCCGGCGCATCCTCGATGTGCTGACTCCGGAACAAAGGAAGCAGTTCAACGCAAGATTCGGACATCCGGCGTCGCCGCAACCGGCCCTAGCCACGCACTAGCAGTCTTGAAATTCCCGTTTGGGCGCCTGTCACGGTGTTTCACAGACCGCCAGCGTGCCCGCTTCTTCGGTCTCGATTACCGGTTCGCTCGTTGTGGTGTGGGAGGTAGATCCCACTACGACGGCGGCAAAGAAGATCAGTGCAACGCCCAACCACCTCTCGGGCGTAACCGTTTCATGCAGAAACACTCTTCCAGATAGGGCGGAAATTACGTAGCCGAAGGATGTCATCGGCAACACGAAGCTCAGATCCGCCAGGCTCAGCAGCGCCATCCGCGACAACATTCCGCCAATGAGCAGCAAGATACCGCCCGCCACGAATGGGTTGAGCATCGCGTGCAGGTATGCAAGCGGATTCATGGCCAGTCCCTGCGAAAGGTGCTTGGCGCCGAAAGCGAGCGATAAGTTTCCGAACGCCCGGAAAGCCAGGAACCAGAAGAGGCAGAGGTAGGTTCCCGCATGTTTCTTCACGTTACTACGATTACCTTGCGATACGGATCGATTCACCGGCATTGCTGTATTCAGGGATAGATCGCGCCGACGGTCCCGAGAAGGGCATCCGGTGGCTCATCTGATTCCGAAACTGAACCTCTTATCCTTTAGTCTAGCGTTGCCAAGCGGTATATCGCCACGGATCCAGGCCCTTTCGAAACCGTTGCAGACGATTCGGCATCAATAAGGGCGACGGGGATAGTGTGCTTTTTCGGTCGATTGGTATGATGTGCGAAGGTGCGCGACCTCTCATTTGCGCGGCGTAGATCGCTGATTATTGTTCTGTGTTTCGCCGCACGCGAGATGGGTCGAACGCTACCACACCGACTGTGTTGCCTGCTCGCGCAAGCCGGGTATTCCGCTATCAATGAAACTCAAACAGGAGTAATTTAACAAACAGATGAAGATTAGTGTGCTGGGTGGGGACGGCTACTGTGGTTGGGCAACAGCCCTGTACCTTTCGGCAAAGGGGCATGAAGTAAGCATTGTCGACAACTACGCGCGCCGGCTCTGGGATTATCAGCTCGGCGTGCAGACCTTAACGCCGATTCAACCGATGCCGGAGCGCATCAGCGCCTGGCGCGAACTGACGGGCAAGAACATAGAGGTGTTTGTCGGAGACATTACCGACTACGAGTTTCTCGCGCCCACTCTTCGCGCAATTCAACCTGACGCGATCGTGCACTTCGCCGAACAACGCGCCGCGCCTTATTCAATGATTGACCGTCAGCACGCGGTGTTCACGCAGGTTAACAACGTTGTAGGCACGCTGAATCTGCTCTTCGCCATTCGCGAAATCTGCCCTGACTGTCATCTTGTGAAGCTGGGCACGATGGGCGAATACGGAACCCCGAATATCGACATCGAGGAGGGGTACATCACGATTGAGCATAACGGCCGCAAGGACGTTTTACCCTATCCCAAGCAACCTGGCTCCTTTTACCACCTCTCCAAGGTGCACGACAGTCACAACATCATGTTTGCCTGCCGTATCTGGGGCATTCGCGCAACCGATCTGAACCAGGGCGTTGTTTACGGCACCGTGACGAACGAGATCGAGCTCGATGAAGCTCTCATCAATCGTTTCGATTACGACGAAGTCTTCGGCACCGTTTTGAACCGGTTCTGCGTCCAGGCCGCGGTTGGCCACCCGCTGACCGTATATGGCAAAGGCGGGCAGACGAGGGGCTATCTCGACATCCGCGACACAGTTCGATGTATCGAACTTGCCTGCCTGAACCCGGCAGCCCGCGGCGAGTTCCGCGTGTTCAATCAATTCACGGAGCAGTTCTCCGTGCTCGAGCTCGCTCAGATGGTCCAGTCTGCGGCGAAAAAGCTGGGGCGCAAGGTCGAAATTGAGCATTTACCGACGCCGCGCGTCGAACTCGAAGAACACTACTTCAACGCGAAGCACTCGAAGTTGATCGACCTGGGATTGAAGCCGCACCTGCTCTCCGAATCCTTGCTGGATTCGCTGGTCAACATTGCAGTCCGGTACAGCGACCGTATAGACGCCGCGAACTTCCGCCCGCAAGTGAACTGGCGCAACGCGCGAAACGAACGCCGGCGGCAGAAGAGCGTTGGCTATGCCTCCGAGGCAGAGCTTGCGCTTTCCGTGGACGGACACAACCACATTTAGCCCCGCTCAGCGATCCGCTCCAGGCGGCCTCAATGTTTTGAGACCGCCGTGAGGACCACGATCGGGTGGTTCGTAAGCAGCATCTTTCCCCCGCTTACGACTACTTCGTTCAGGCATTCATTCCCCACGAGCGCTCGAAGCCGCGGCACCGCCTTTTCGTCAATCGCCAGGTAGTAACGCTGCGGGCTCATCCACAAATCCTTCCATTGGGCGTCGTTGATGAATACATTCGGCGCATCCGGAGCAGAAGCCCCGTACACCAGATTGTTGAAACGCCCGTTCAACAACAACGCCCGCTTGTTTGTATAAAAGAATACTGACGAGAAGTCGTAGTAATGGTGATCGACAATCAGCTCTCCCGGCGGACTATGCAACACCGCCTGCGCCAAAACGTGCGATCCCAGATAAGGATTGAAAACAGCCTGCGCGAGGCGGGCTGCGTGGAAGAAGAGAATCATCATGAGCGCTGACGACAGGAACGCCTTGCGTCCAAGCGCCCGCAGGTTACCGGCAACGCCGACCAGGAAAGCAATTCCGGCTATCAGCAGCGGCAATCGCAGGTAGGCGAAAGCGCGAAGCGTCAGGTCTTCCATGTGCCCCAGCGAAAGCGTGTACGCTCCTGGATTGCTGCTGAGCGCCAGAGAGATATCCCCGGGCGTGGGCTGATTCCGGACTGCGAAACATAGCCCGAATACAACAAAAGCAGCACAAGCGGCGACAGCCGCCAGAACCCGATTGCCGCGGCGAATCCAACTACCCCCTTCCGCCATTGCCGATCCCAGGAGGAGCGCAAAGGCCGGATAGCAGGGCATGGAATAGTACTCCTGCGTCGTCGAAAACGTGAAGAAGACGAGCACGACTCCGATCCAGCATGCCGCGAGCAACCGGGTTCTTCCAGCACGATCCTCTGCGCGGTAGCGCAGCTTAAATATGGCCGGCAGGTACACGCTCCAGGGAAAGAGCCATATCAGGTGAAAGAGCCAGAAATAGAGCCGCGGAACAGTGTTGTAGTCGCGCGGAGTACGCAGATTCAAAAAGCGCAGCAGTTGCTCATTGATAAAGAAGAACCAGAAGAAACCGTGATACTGGCCTGGAACGCTGCGCAGCGTGAAATCGAAGTACGGCGGATTGCGCAAAGTGGCGAGCACGTGCCACGGCGCGGCGATTGCCAGTATGATCAATGCCCCGCTGAAAGGGCGCAAGCGCTTCCAGGCTTCGCGTGATGACACTTGCCGCGTCAGCAGCATGAAGAGAAGTCCGGCGCCTACTGGAAAGACAACCCCAATCAGGCTCTTGAGCAGGAGTCCCACGCCCATGCTGGCCGCGAGGAGAAATGCCCAAAGCCGGGGATTCGGTTCGTCGCGATCCAGTACGCGAAGGAACGCCCACAGAGCCAGGCCTACCGTGAACGTCTGCATGACATCTGGGATCTGAATCCGGGTGAATAGAAACAGGCCGATGCAAGTGGAGATGACGACGCCGGCATAGAATCCTGCACGCCTTCCGAAAGCCCACACGCCAAAAGCGGCTGTGAGCCAGGCGAGCGCGACCGAGGACACGACGACGGGAATTCGCGCCACCCAGTCGTGAACGCCAAAAACTTTGTATGCGATAGCGATGAGCCAGTAAATGAGGGGGGCTTTTTCGAGGTAAAGGACACCATCCAGCCGGGCCGATACCCAATCGCCAGAGCTCAGCATGTTCCGGGCGATCTGCGCCTGCACGCTGTCTACATCGTCCACCAGCCACGGAGGCGAGAACATACAGCCGATGTAAATAGCGCTAGCGATTAATAAAACAGCTAAATAGAGGTAAGAATTTGTTCCGAGGCCGCCCAGCTTCGATCGGGTTCGGCGGCCGTTTGAATACGCCATCTCTTCATCCAGAGAAACAGAATCATTAAGCCCCAGAGGTGGTACCCGAGATTCACGCGACGGCTAAGGTGATTCTGCAGGCAATCGCCGATAGTGTCGAAGTTGAAGAATCCAGAGTAGTCCGACTCAGCGGCTGCCAAGGTGTCGAAAAGCAGATTGCGAAGCGGTCCGCGCAGCCAGTCGTGAGCCGGAAAATCCAGTCCCACCTTCTTGCGCCGCGTCACCGCCGCCGGCAACTTATCTCGCATCAGGTCCTTCAGGATGAATTTCTGACGGGACCCGCGGATCTTGAAAGACGCCGGCAGGGTGGCCGCGAACTCGACAATCCGGTGATCGAGAAACGGAGGGCGGACCTCGATGGAATGAGCCATGCTCATCCGGTCCACCTTCATGAGGATGTCATCGGGTAAAAAAAACTTTTGATCGAACCAGAGATAGGAGGCAAGATGATCGCCATGACGCGACAGATCGGCCAGCATGCGATCGAGCGTTCCAGGCAGCTCTGCGGCAACCAGCGACCGCTTCTCCGAATCGGAGAAGGTGCCGTTCCAGTACACGTGCGCCCGTGCGGGGCTCAACAGGCTGCCGGCGAGAAACCGCTTCAGCTTGTACTCGAAGCTGATCTTGTCATCTGAAACCGGAATCAGCTCCGCGGCGGATTTGGCCAGGCGCCGGGTAAAGCGCGGGAGCCTGCGAACGGCGCACGCCATCGCATCAGCCCGATACGTCAGGTAACCGCCGAAGATCTCATCGGCGCCTTCACCGCTCAGCGCAACCGTGGCATGCTGTTTCGTCAGTTTCGACAGAAACCAGACCGGCAGAGCTCCGCCGTCGGCGTTTGGCTCGTCAAAATAATCCGCAAATTGCGCGATGGCCTCAGGAAGTTCGGCGTCCGGGTTCAGATCGAACTGCTCATGCTGCGTCCCGTAACGGGCAGCTACTTCGCCAATGTATGCCGCCTCATCAAAGCTCCGGCCGTTGAACGAAATCGAAAACGTTCGCATCGGCCGCACTCGGGAGGCATAGTGCAGGACGGTCGAGGAATCTACTCCTCCACTGAGCCACAATCCTACCGGCACGTCGGACAGCAAGTGCTCGCGAACGGACTGATCGAGCAAAGCATCCAGTTCCTCTTTCGCAGAATCGAGATCGCGCTGTTTCGCGGATTCAAAGGGAAGGCGCCAATAGGTTTCAGACCGAACCTTGCCGGCGCGCCACTCCAGCCAATTGCCTGGTGACAATTTCTCGATGTCCTGCACCAGAGTCCACGGACTTGGAACGTAATTCAGGGTGAGATAGCAGTCAAGGCCGGGAAGCGAGAGATAACGATCGATCTCAGGGTGAACGAACAGCGCTTTAAGCTCTGATCCGAAATAAAGATCATCGCCGCGAAACGAAACGTAGAGAGGCTTGATGCCGAGACGGTCGCGGGCCAATACGAGCCGCTGCGAAGACTCCGTCCAGAGGGCGATTGCAAACATGCCGCGCAGCTTCGCGAAGCAATCCGTGTCCCACTCATCAAAGGCCGCCAGAACGGTTTCAGTGTCCGTATGCGTTCGGAAACGATGACCGCGCGCTTCGAGCTCCCGCCGGAGTTCCTCGTGATTGTAAATCTCGCCGTTGAACGCAATGACGAGGTCGCCGTCCGGCGATGTGATCGGCTGGTCCCCTGCATTCAGGTCCAGGATCTTCAGCCTGGCTGCACCGAGCGATACGCAGGCAGATTCAAAAACTCCCTGTTGGTCCGGCCCCCGGTGGCTGAGACTCCGTACGGCCGACTGGATTCGGCCCGGCGCTGGTGCGGAGTTAAGATGTGTGAATCCGGCTATTCCGCACAAACGGCTTGCCCTCCTGCGTCGGACATATCAAATTTCATGTCGTTTCAACAAGTTCGATGCATCTCGCCCCCGAATAAAATCCGCAGCTCGTCAATCTGCATCCGGCAGATCCCAAGGACAAGCCAGAGGGGCGACGCCTGAAGACGGATGTTGTTCTTCAATTGTAGCAAGACGTGTGCCACCCCGCTGCGGTTTCTAAGTCGAACAAAGTAAACTGATTCTAGAGCGCCTCGCGGCTGGTCCAGCCTTTGGAGCGATCGTGGCGCTGTCATTTGGTCATTGAAAGGTAACCGACGTACTTAGCTTTTCGCCCTGTCTATGAGCCAGGGGTTTGGGGACGCCGCTCTGAAGGGGTACGGCTCTGAGTTCTAAAGCTTTGCCCGATTATGATTTTTATCTGCCTCTTTATTGCAGCCATCCCGTTCATCTATTACTTGATTGCAATCTACAGCTCCTGGCGTTTCTTCGTTGAATCGCGACGCAAGCGGGCCGTAAGCCCGAACTTTACTCCCCCCGTCAGCAATCTGAAGCCTGTTAAGGGAACCGATCCCGACGCATATGACAATTTCGCAAGCTTCTGCCGTCAGGATTACCCCGATTACGAACTTGTCTTCTGTGTCGATGGCGAAGACGCGCCGGTCATGGATGCGATAAACCGGCTGAAACGGGACTTTCCGGAACGTTCCATCCGCGTCCTCTTCGGATCGGACCGCGAAGCGGCCAACGACAAAGCGGCAAAGTTGGCGCGGCTGGTGAGGGAAGCCCGGCATGAAATTCTCGTGATCAGCGACAGCGATGTTCGCGCCCGCCCTGATTACCTGAAATCCGTGGTCGGGCCGCTTGCCGACCCGGAGGTCGGAGCCGTCACCGTGCCCTACGTTTCGACGGGCGAGACAACGCTTGCCGATAGCCTGCAGTCTGTCGGCATGCTTTCTGATTTCTACGCGGGCATTTTTGTGGCGCGCCAGTTGGATGGAGTGAAGTTCGCTCTCGGACCCACAATCGCCACCACGCGATCTCAGCTTGGGCATTTCGGCGGGTATGATGCAATTTTGAATCGCCCCGGCGATGACCTGTTGATCGGCCGGTTGATAGCGGAGCAGGGCTACAGAGTAGAGCTGCTTTCGTACACGATTGAAACTGTTGCGGACTTCGGATCGCTCGCAGAACTCGTGCAAAAGCGCCTGCGATGGATCGTCGTGATGCGCCACATGCGGCCGGGAGGCCACCTTGGCTTGCTGCTGACCTACGGTCTGGTTTGGTCGGTGATCGCCGCTGCAGTTGCCCCTTCGGTCGCCATCGGTGCGGCTTATCTTGGGCTGTACCTGGCTCTGCGCGTTCTGCTGACGATGGTCATCGGAAGCTATGGCTTGCGCCAGCCGTCCGCGCTAAAGAACATTGCGCTGATCCCGGTGTGGGATGCGATTGCGTTTGCGCTGTGGCTGATAAGCTTTACGCGCCGGAGCGTCCGCTGGCGCGGCAGCAATTACTACATCCGCGGCGGGCAACTCGTTCCGGTCGCCACAGCGGACGAGTAAAAGCAGAAGTAACCGGCCGGAGCGACGCCGGCCGGAGCCTCACGCCTGTCCCTTTTTCTGACAGAGTGGATTATCTTTCATCCGCTTCTCGAGTGCCGCCATCAACCGCGAATGGATTGGTTCGGGAATCGCCCGCGGCTCCATGCCCTTAAAAACCCGCAACGTCTTTTGGGTCGTATCGCACACAACCCAGCAATTAGGGCATTCGTCCACGTGCCTTTGAAGTTCCGCTCGCGTATTCGGATCGAGATTCTCTTCGAGATAATCGTTAAGCTCCTGCAGAAACTGCTTACAGGTAAGCAAACGCATCATCCCCCTTTCGCTTGAATTGCCGGGTCAGCTTCTCCCGAAGCTGCAGCCGTGCCCGGAGAAGACGACTCTTTATTGCTGAGATGGAAAGTCCCAACGCCTCCGCCGTTTCCTCTATCGACATTTCTTCGATGTCTCTTAGGATGAAAACGGTGCGATAGGCTGGCTTTAAACTTTGAATGGCTTCGTCCAGAATCTGCCCTAACTCTTCTCGTGAATAGGTCTGTTCCGGATTCTGGTCCCAAACGGCGACTTCACGAACCACTTCGTCTTCGCCGGTATCAATTGGTTCATCCAACGGTACCGTGCGGTCTGAACGCCGCTTCCGCAGCTTCATCAGCGCCTCATTGACGGCGATCCTGACTAGCCATGTGTAGAACTTTGAATTGCCCTGGAAGTCATCCAGGTGGGTGTACGCCTTCAGAAATGTATCCTGCAATACATCTTCAGCATCATCGTCGTTCTGAGTGATCTGCTTCGCCATGCGGAAAACCCGCCGGTCATAATGACTGACCAGTTCAGAAAACGCAGATGCATCGCCAGCTCTGGCGCGTGCTACCAAAGCCGACTCGTCGAAGCCAGGTGTTGCGGTCGAAGTACTCACTCTAAAAGCAGTCTTCAGTCTATCAGCCGGGTCACTGTTTGCATCCGGGCCCAAGGCCGGCGGCGGCGTGGCGGCCGCCAAGTGTCTGATACTCTCGGAATTAACCCCTACAAACATGAGTAGTTTGACAATCATGCTCCCTGACGGAAGCGCACAAGCCGTTCCGGCAGGAACCCGGCCCATTGACGTGGCGAAATCCATCAGTCCCCGTCTTGCCGCAGACGCTATTGTCGCGCGCGTGAACGGTGAACTTTTCGATTTGACCCGTCCCCTGGAGAAGGATGCAAAGCTGGAGATCCTGACCACGAAGAACCCTGAGGCCTTGCAGGTTTATCGCCACTCCACGGCGCATCTGCTCGCTGCCGCGGTTCTGGAGCTGTTTCCCGAAACTAAGTTGGGCATCGGCCCTCCCACCGATACGGGATTTTATTACGACTTCCAGCGTGATGCCAAGTTCACGCCGGAAGATCTAGAAAAGATCGAAGAGCGTATGCGCGAGTTGCAGGCCAAGAATCTGCCCTTCGAGCGGACGCTCACACCGAAAGCCGAGGGCCTGCAGAAGTATCAAGACGACTGGATGAAGCGCGAGCTGATTGAAGAGCGCGCGGGCGATGTCTTTTCGGAGTACACGCTCGGTCCCGATTTCATCGACTTTTGCCGCGGCCCCCACGTCCCGTCCACCGAAAAGCTCAAAGCTTTCAAGCTGCTCTCCATCGCCGGAGCTTATTGGAAAGGCGACGAGCACAACCCCCAGCTTCAGCGGATTTACGGCACCGCTTTCTTCACCAGGAAAGAACTCGACGAATACCTGGTGCGCCTCGAAGAAGCAAAGAAGCGCGATCACCGCAAGCTCGGCCAGGAGCTCGATCTTTTCAGCATCCAGGAACTGGCCGGCCCCGGCTTGATCTTTTTTCACCCCAAGGGCGGCGCGATTCGCAAAGTCATTGAAGACTGGATGCGGAACGAGTACCTCAAGCGCGGCTACTCATTGGTATATACGCCTCACATCGCTCGCAGCGACCTCTGGAAGACCTCCGGGCACTACAACTTCTATTCCGAAAACATGTTTACGCGCATGAAGCTGGACGACGGCGAGTACCAGCTCAAGCCGATGAACTGTCCGTTTCACATCCTGATCTATCGCGACCGTCTGCGCAGTTATCGCGACCTGCCGGTCCGTCTGGGTGAACTCGGCACGGTGTACCGTTACGAGCGTTCCGGAGTCATGCACGGTCTGCTGCGGGTGCGCGGGTTCACGCAGGACGATGCCCACATCTTCTGTACGCCGGATCAGATCGAGAACGAGGTCGTAGACTGCCTGCAGTTTGCCATCGACACCTTGAACACGTACGGCTTTACGCAGTATGAAGCCGAATTATCCACCTGGGATGGAGGAGCAAGCGGCAAATACGATGGCGCGCCGGAACAGTGGGAACTTGCCGAGAAAGCACTTCATCGCGCAACCGATCGCCTGAATATGAAGGTGAAGGTCTCGCCCGATGAAGCCGCGTTCTACGGTCCTAAGATCGACGTAAAACTGGTGGATGCCATCGGCCGGCTCTGGCAGCTTTCGACTGTGCAGTTCGACTTTACGCTGCCGCGCCGTTTCGGCCTGGAATACATCGGGGAAGATGGCAAATCGCATCAGCCGTTGATGGTCCACCGGGCCTTATATGGTTCCATCGAGCGCTTCTTCGGCATCCTGATCGAACATTATGCCGGTGCATTCCCGGTATGGCTTGCTCCCGTGCAGGCTGCCGTGCTTCCGATCACCGATCGACAGTCTGAATACGCCAGGCAGGTCTATCAAAAACTGTTCGACGCCGGTTTTCGCGTTCAGCTCGATGACCGCAACGAGAAGGTAAACCTCAAGATCCGTGAAGCGCAGTTGCAGAAGATCCCGTACATGCTTGTCATCGGCGACCGTGAGGCACAGTCGGGGCAGGTAGCCGTGCGCAACCGTAAGCACGGTGATCAAGGGGCGGTCAGCTTGGACGAGTTCGTCAAGCGCCTGTCGGACCTGGTTGATTCGAAGAGCCTGGAAGAATAAACACCTGGAAGAGCAAACAATGGAAGCCCGCATCTACGGTGCGGGTTTCACCCGTAGCACCTGCCTAGCGTCCACATGGTTAAATTCCATGGGAAAACTCTGCCCGGAATAATAGGCCGCCCATTGATCTTTGTAGTGACGAGACGCCACGTGGCCTGATTCGCCCACCACCAGATTCTGCACCGATTTGTCAGGGTCGCCGAGGTCGACTACCATTCGCTCTGAAGGTCCCAGTGTCGTGGTCGTCTGCTTCACCGTAGTGCCGGAACCGCTCATCTCTACCGTGCCGATATCGAAGAAACGATCAATAACCGGTAGTTCCTTGCCCACCGGGTGAAGCAGTTTCCACTGGAGCATCCGCCCCCATCTCCAGCGCGATAGCGGAGTGCCCTGCCGTGTTCTGCCTTCCCGCAGTGCCGCACTGAGGTTCTGGATGATCCACACGTCCCAGTTATCACCCGGGACCCACCCCTTCGGCCGCGTCCTGAGCAGGGTTTCTATAATTTGGGGCCTCGGGCGAATGTCCGGCACGGCGCGCATCTCATGCTGAGCGCCGATTGTCCCTGCTGAGCCCTGCGACCGCGGGAGCGATACCACGAGCGCCGCTGCAAGTCTATTGTGGAGAAGCTCGGTAATCATCGGCGCGGCTTCATCCTTCTCCATCTGGCCATTCCAGGCCCGCAGCACCGCAATGGCTTCGTGCACCATGGGATCGTTACTTCCCGACTTGCCGCAAGCCGCAATCGCCTGCCGCGCCAGGAAGTGATCGTATGCGGAATACACATCCTTCTGCACAGCGAGCATGTCGCCGACGGTCAGCTTGCTTTTGGCCATGAGGCGTGCTCGAACCTGCTCCATTCGGTATCTGTCAGCGAAACTGCCGCCCACCTGATAAGGGTAGCCGGGAAGGAACGTATCCTGGTTCGAAGTGGCGACAATGCCTGAAGCCGGATTGAAAACAGACGGCAATTGCTCGAAAGGAATGTACCCCTCCCATTCGAACTTGCCGGATGCTCCGTCGAGCGGCACATCGCCATCGAATCCACGCCGGATCGGCACGGCACCCGCAGCCTGATAACCGATATTCCCGGCTCTGTCCGCGTAAATGAAATTCTGGCCAGGTCCCCAGAAAGTCTTCAGCGCGTCGCGAAATTGCTGCCAGTTCTGCGCGCGGTCGAGATCAAAGATCGGAAATCCGAATCCGTCGGTCGCGCTCCAGCGCATGCTGTAAATCTTATTGCCAGCCTCATAGATGACCGGGCCGTGCCGCGTCACCCAGACGGGTAGCGTCACCGGCTTACGCCCCTTGACGCCGATGACCTCCGTGTCGAGTTGTGCCTGCTCCACTTTGTTTTGATACAGATACCGCCCGGTTCGAGGATCAAGCTGTTCTGCGTACAGGTCCATCACGTCGGCCTGCAGATTCGTAACGCCCCAGGCAATTTGCTGATTATGGCCAGTGATCACACCCGGAACGCCCGGCAGGGCCGCACCTGAAACATCCAGGCCCGGCGCCTTCAAGTGCACGAGATGCCAGGTACCCGGAATGCTGTACGACAGGTGCGGATCATTCGCTGCCATCGGCTTCCCGTCGGCGGCGTGCGCACCAGAAACGGCCCAGGCATTCGACCCGGGGCTGCCATACGCTCCCTGCGTTGCAGGAAAGAGGTAGTGCACTCTGGCCGCATCCGCCCCGCTTGCCAGCAGTTCGCCCTTCGATATTTCAAATAGCGAGGAATCCGTCAGGTCGCGAAACATCACAAGGCCCACCACAACGGAATCGGTAATCGTCCAGGGCTTCGGGTCGTACACGTTTCCGGGCAGCGAGAACTCCAACTCATAATCGCCGCGATGTGTGTCGATGAAGTAGTTCACGCCGCGCGCGTAAGCCACCAGAACTGCACGCTGGTCTGCCGGCAGCCGCTCGGCCCCGGCTTCGGCAATAGCACGCATCCGCATCCTTCGCGACTGCTCATCCGCACCCAGCATGCCCGGGCCGAAAACCTCCGCGAGTTCGCCGGCACCGAACCGCCGGAGCCCGTCCATTTGCCACAATCGGTCTTGGGCGGTTACAAAGCCTTGCAGGAAAATGGCGTCCTGCCAGGTGGAGGCTGTGACGTGTGGCACGCCGCGCGCGTCGCGTTCGACAATCGCAGGCCCGCTCACCGGAGCTGTAATTTCGCCGGAAGTCTTTGGCAGCGGCCGGATCGCGTACCAGTACACGGCGATCGCAAGCAGTAAAACCAGAACCGCTATGCTCACATTGATGATGCGCAACAGGCGGGGCGGCACCAACCGATTTTACTCTGTGGTGCAAACCAGCCTCTGGTCACACTCCATCTAGCACCCATGCCCCTGCGCTTCCTCATTCTTGTCCTGATCATCGCGATGAACGGCTTTTTTGCGGCGGCGGAGGTCTCCCTCGTTTCCGTCCGCCAGTCGCGTCTGCGAGAGCTCGCTGAACGGGGGCAGGCCGGGGCGCAGAGCGCTCTCAGTCTGCTGGCGAACCCCGGCAGACTCCTGTCTGTGACGCAAGTCGGAGTAACATTAGCCAGCCTCGGCCTCGGCTGGGCTGGTGAAGGAACCGTTTACAACCTGCTGCGCAGCACGTTCGAACCGCTGGAGATTCACATCCCGGTCAAAGTGCTCCATGGCGTGGCATTTGCGCTCGCGTTTCTCCTTATCAGCTACGCGCACGTCATCTTCGGTGAAGTTGTACCGAAAAACCTGGCGCTTGAGAAGGCAGACCGCGTTGCCGTGTTCGCCGCCCCGGCGCTGCTTGTCTTTTACCGTATTTCGCAGCCATTCGTAGTAATCATCGAGCGAACCTCCGCGATAGTGCTCCGCGTGCTCGGTCTTAGTCCCGGCCACGCGCATGGCGGCCATTCCCCTGAGGAACTGAAATACATCGTTCAGTCGAGCCGTCATGAAGGACATCTGCAGCAATTCGAGCAGGACGCCATCCAACGCCTGATCGAACTCTCTGACTATTCCGCTCGCGAGATTATGACACCGCGCCACAGCATCGTTTCCGTTCCCGTCGACGCGGATCTCGACACGGTGCTCAGTATCATGACCGAGCATAAGTTCTCGCGCGTGCCGGTGTACGAAGATCGCCCTGAACAGATTATCGGCATTCTGCACTACAAAGACCTAATGCGCGTTTGGGATGAGCGCCGGTTCGCTCACGACCGCCGCCGCACGGCCAGGCCGTTTCGCTTGCGCCGCTTCCTTCGCAAGCCGATTGTGGTTCCGGAGACCAAGCCACTGAATCAGCTCATCGACGAATTCCGCCTAACTCACATGCATTTGGCGCTGGTGGTCGACGAGTTCGGCACGGTTACCGGATTGGTGACACTCGAAAACGTACTCGAACAGATTTTCGGCGACATCGGTGATGAGCATGACGTTGTCCGCCCCACACCGTCGTACCAGGAGCGCGTGCTCCAACTGGAGGGAAGCACCACCATACGCGAACTCGAGACGCGCTACCAGATCGGCCTGCCGAGCGAAGCAGGTTTCGAAACTCTCGCCGGGTTCCTGCTGTTCCAATTCGGATACATACCGAAAGTGAAAGACTCCGTCGAGTACAACGGCCGCCGTTTCACCGTCACCGACATGGAGCGCAATCGCATCGCAACCGTGCTGATCGAAAAGCTGGATCCGAAACACGAGCCCGATCCTGTGAACGAGGGATAGCCGTTTTTTGTAATTAGGGATAGCCAGTTTTTATAATTAAGAGAGCACCCACGACCGTTGAACTCCGCGCCGAGTATCGCGGGGCGGAGACCAAAGATTCACGAAAAACCACATCGCGTTGCCTACTTCGCCCTGATCGCCGTGTGCTTCTTCTGGGGCACGACGTATCTTGGTATCCGCATTGCGCTGGAGTCCTTTCCGCCGCTGTATCTCATCGCGATCCGGTATGTGATCTCCGGCGCCATTCTTCTCGCCGCCGCTGCTCTCAGTGGAGCAAGATTACCCAGGGGCCGCGAGCTTTTTTACACCGCGGTCTGCGGGACGATCTGCATCGGCATCGGCAACGGTTGCCTGGCGATCTCCGAAGAATGGATTCCGAGCGGTCTTGCCGCGCTCTTCTACACGACTGCACCGTTTCTCATGGTGGGCATCGATGCAGTTCTCCCGGGAGGCAAACGCCCGCAACTATCTACTCTCGGCGGCCTGCTCTTCGGCTTATGCGGAGTGGTCTATCTGGTCTTGCCCGCCGCTTCTCATGAAGGGTTGAGCGGGCGGACGTTCTCGGGTTTCCTCATTCTTCAATTGAGCGGCATCGGCTGGGTGTTGGGCTCGCTGCTGCAAAAGCGGGTCCGCACGCAAGCTCAGCCCTTCGTCAACGGAGCCGTACAGCAGCTCGCAGCCGGAACGGCTATGTTCGTTCCTGCCGCTTTCTTTGAAAAATTTCCGCACGCGATCTCGCTTCGCTCAGAGCTTGCTATCGCCTACCTGGTAGTCTTCGGATCGATCATCGGTTTCAGCTCGTTTATCTATTCGATGGCACGGCTTCCCGTTGCCATCGTCTCGATCTACACATTCGTCAATCCGGTGGTCGCCGTCCTGCTCGGGTGGTTCTTCTTCCGCGAGCCCTTCGGTTACCGGGAGGCTGCCGCCATGCTGATCATTTTTGCCGGAATCGCGCTGGTTCGATGGAGTGAAGCAGCCGTGCGGACCCCGATATCCGCCCCCGCTCCGGATGAAGTCGGCGCAATCGAATAACACGCGAAATGGATGAGCCCGCATTTCTCAGCGAGGCGAAGACTCAAAATGGATGAGCCCGCGTTTCTCAGCGAGGCGAAGACCCAAATTAGAACTGATATTCCGGCGGCGTAATCCCTTTGGCCCGAAGGTACATTTCCGCCGAAGCCCGGTGATGCGTGGTGTGGTCCAGCACGAACAGCAGCATTTCCGTACCGGTCAGATCGCCATCCTCGGTGTGGTAGCTCTTCGCGAGCTGATCCGCAGTGAGGTTCGATACCCGAACGATCAACTTGTCGTACGATGCTTTCACGAACACGATCACATCCGCCTTGTTCAGTGAGGCCGGCTTCGCGGGATTCGGCTTATCGCCGGTAAACGAAGCTGTAATGTAATCAAATCCCTGCGACAGATGCACCAGTTGCTCGGCGAAGCTCATCTGCGGCGGCGTCAGCTTGAAGTTGTAGTACTCGGCGGGCATCGCCTCCGCGACTTTCACGGTGAAGTCACGCGAAGTATGCAAATGCTTCAGGACCGCCGCCTTGCAATCCTCTGCAATCGCCGGCCGCAACGCGCTGAACACCAGCGCCAATAAAAGAAAAGACTTGCCCATATCACCTCCGAAAGCGTTCCGGACAAGTCTATCCCAAACGCCTGGCTAGCGTTTCCCGCCGAATGTCACAGCGACACCTGTTGGTTTCTCGAACATCTCGGGCTTCAGCTCGATATTCTGCATAACCTTGGAAACGCGGATTTCTCGCGGCTTTACTCCCGGCTCGGTCGAGCTGTGCACAATTCGGAAGGGAAATTGGATCCCGTCCACGTCTTTGTAGTCATCGAACTCCGTCACATGCTCGTAGTAAGCGGAAGTCAACCCGGTCTCCTCGATCCGGGTGAGCAGGTGGGTGGCCGCATCAAAATAGAACTTTGTCTTGCCCAAGTCGTTCGGCGCCACAAGCACCTGCATCTTCCTGCCGTCTACCTCCTCCGTGGGAGCGGTATTTACCTCCGAATATAAGCTTTTCAGGTAAACATACTGAATTGGATCGGCATCCTGCTGCAAAGGCCTCTGGTCGCCCTTTGCAAGCCGTGTCACCCGCTTCTTCTTGGACAATACCCAGCCACTTCCGCCGTCGAATCCGATCTTTTCCTTCTGCTTGATCAGCAGCACCTTATTTGGCTTCTGCCAGTAATAAGTCAGCTTCGGCCCATGATGCTGGTCGGCCTCTACCTCGCGCGTCTTAATCTTCTCCACCGCCGCCTCGCCCCCGACGGCCTGCACGTACATTTTCAGCACCGAGTCCACATCGGGCGCGGGCTCGCCGGCCAGGCACGCGCCGACCGTTATCTGGAGTGCTGCGGCGCTCGCTATTAGAAAATTTCTGCTCATCGATCCAAAAACGGGCTGTATCTTCGCGACGTTCACCCCGTTCTTTCAGTTTCCCGCAGGAGCTTGATGCCGCTCCGGCATCCTCGAAATCTGCTACGTTCGAGGCACGGACTTAAACTGGAGATAGGAGTCCCAGCCAACATGACATTGCTCGAATCCCTGAAAAAATACAGTGTCGTAGTCGCCGATACCGGCGACTTCCAAGCCATCGCCCGCCTCAAACCCCAGGACGCCACCACCAATCCGTCTCTGCTGTTCAACGCGGCCCAGCGGCCCGAATATCGACATCTCGTCGAGGAAGCGCTTGAATACGCCGAGAAAAAGGGAGGCAACCGCGCCGAACAATCCGAAGCTTTCATGGACCAGCTATTCGTCAGCTTCGGTCGCGAAATCCTCAAGGTCATCCCGGGGCGCGTCTCAACCGAGGTCGATGCCCGCCTAAGCTTTGACACGGAAGGCAGCATCGCCAAAGCCCGCCACCTGATCGGCCTCTATGAACAGGCCGGCGTCAAGCGCGAGCGCATCCTGATCAAAGTCGCAAGCACGTGGGAAGGAATCCGTGCCGCGGAACAACTCGAGCGCGAGGGCATTCACTGCAACCTGACACTGCTTTTCAGCTTCGCTCAGGCCGTTGCGTGCGCCGAAGCCGGCGTGACTTTGATTTCGCCGTTCGTCGGCCGCATCTATGACTGGTACAAGAAAGAGAACGGCGGCAAAGATATCCCGATCGAGCAGGACCCCGGGGTCGCCTCTGTCACCCGCATCTACAACTATTTCAAGAAGTTCGGCTACAAGACGCAGGTGATGGGCGCCAGCTTCCGCAAGGTCGATCAGATCACGCACCTGGCCGGCTCCGATCTGCTTACCATCAGCCCCGATCTGCTCGAAGAAATGCAGAAAACGGAAGGCGAGTTCCCTGCCGCGCTTACGCACGAGAAAGCCAAGGCAAGCGCCGGCGAGAAGCTTCACCTCGACGAGAAGACGTTCCGCTGGGAGCACAACGAAGATGCCATGGCGAACGACAAGCTCTCCGAGGGTATCCGCAAGTTCAACGCCGACGCCCGCAAGCTGGAGAAGTACGCCCGCACGCTCGTCAGCGAAAAAGTCGGCGCCTGAAAAACTGGATAGGACAGCGGTGCAAGCCGCTGTCCTCTTCATCTCTTCCGAATCTTTTGGCTGCTAACCGCCCGCAGAAATCTGCTGAGCGGTTCCTTTGTCTCCGGATGCTTCAAATCAGGCTCGATCTCGAGCAGCGGTTCGAGCACGAAGCGCCGCTCGGTGAGACGCGGGTGGGGAACCGTCAGTTGCGGCGTGTCCATCACAACGTTCCCATACAGCACAATGTCAAGATCGATCACCCGCGGTCCACGTCGCTTCGCGTTTGACCGAATGCGCCCGAGATCGCGCTCAATTCTTAGCAGAACGGCAAGCAATTGAAGCGGGAAGCAGCGTGTCTCGCACTCTGCCACCATGTTCAGAAACCACGGCTGATCCGCGACATCCTGCGGCTCCGTTTCGTAGACCGACGATCGCTTCACAACCCGGACGTGCTCCCGCTCTAGGGCCGAGATCGCGTTTTCAAGGTTCTGTTCGCGGTTGCCTAGATTCGATCCGAGCGCCAGAAACACCCTCTTCTCGGACATACCGGCTATTGGAACAGCGGATTCTGGGATCCTGCAAAGCGCGGCCGCCGGGGAACCTGGAAATAGTCGAACGCCCGCTCCGTAGCAACCCGTCCGCGCGGCGTACGATCCAGAAAGCCGAGTTGCATCAGGTACGGCTCATACACTTCCTCGATCGTGTCTGTCTGTTCGTCGATTGACGCCGCTATCGTGCTGAGTCCAACCGGGCCGCCGCCATACTTCACCATGATGGTGTCCATGATCTTCTGGTCCACTTCATCCAGCCCGTAGCGGTCGACCTTCAATAGGTCAAGGGCCGCCCGCGCCACATCAAGGTCGATGTGGCCGTCCGCCCGCACCTGTGCGTAATCGCGCACCCGCCGCAGCAGGCGGTTGGCAATTCGCGGTGTTCCCCGCCCCCGGCGTGCAATCTCGCGCGCCGCATCGCTCGCGATGGTTACATCCAGCAACCGCGCGGAACGCTCCACGATGCGTCCCAATGTCTCCTCATCGTACGGGTCGAGGCGCAGGACAATACCGAAGCGCCCGCGCAGCGGCGCGCTGAGCAGCCCCTGGCGTGTGGTCGCGCCCACCACCGTGAAGTGCGGCAGCTGTATTGAGTGCGTGCGCGCCCCGGGTCCGGTGCCGATCAATATATCCAGCCGGAAGTCCTCCAGGGCGGAATAGAGAATCTCCTCGATGTCCGGCATCAGGCGGTGAATCTCGTCGATAAAGAACACCTGCTGTGCCTTTACGCTGCTCAGAATGCCCGTCAGATCCAGCTTTTTCTGCAATATAGGCCCGGCTGTCTGATCGAGTGCTGCCGCCAGTTCGTGGGCGATAATGCCTGCCAGCGTGGTCTTCCCCAGTCCCGGCGGGCCGCACAGCAGCACGTGATCCATTGCCTCGCCTCGCTGCTTTGCCGCCTCTATTGCAATCGCAAGTTGTTCCCGCACATGCGGCTGTCCGGCGAAATCAGCCAGGCTGGTAGGCCGCAGCGCCGCCTCGAACTGGCGCTCGTCATCCTGCTGTGCCGGAGAAATCATGCTTTGGCCGCGCATCAAGTCTCAAAGTTAGCGCACGTCAGCGCACAAAGGCCATTGCGGCCCGAAAGAACGGCTCAAACTCTTCCGGCGCGCCGCGGTCTTTCACTTTGCGAACGGCGTCCTCGGCAGCCGCGCGCGTGCAGCCCAGGTTCTGCAGCGCGGAAAGCACGTCGCGTTCCACGGGCGTCAACGGCTGCGCTGCCGGCGCCGCCTCGGCCGCCTTCCCTGCCGCTTCCACCGTCGGCAGCTTGTCTTTCAACTCCAGTACAATTCGCTCTGCTGTCTTCTTACCCACTCCCGGTATGCGCACCAGCTTCTGCACATCGGAGCCCCGAATTGCCCCGATCAATTCCGCCGTCGCCAAACCCGAAAGCACCGTAATCGCCAGCTTCGGTCCGATACCGCTCACCGAGATCAGCCGCTCAAACACCGCCTTCTCTTCCGGCGTGGCGAATCCGAATAGCGCTAGCGCGTCTTCCCGGACGTGCGTGTGGATCCGCAGCGCCACCGTAGCGCCCGCATCCGGCAGGGAAGTGTAAGTTGAGATCGGGATTTGGACCTCGTAGCCCACTCCCGCCGCTTCCACAATTACCTGGTTTGGATGCTTTTCGAAAAGAACGCCCCGCAAATGCCCGATCATACCGTCGCAATCTCTCGATTGTCGCCGATACGCCTGCCGGTTCGTGAAAAAATCACGTCTTCGCCCGGCAGTCCTGGTTCAGGCGCAGCCATCCAGTATCGGGAACTGCTTCGGGGTAAACTACGCGTGTCGCCCGTCGCGCAGCAAACGGACGTCTTGAGGTGACCATACGTTGACGCCTGTTGCCCCCGTTACCGAAGAAGCCGCTTCCCTCTTGACTGAACTCGGAGTCCCGAGAGACTCGTTTGTCGGCGGAGCCCTCGAAGTCCGGTCGCCCATCAATGGCGAGGCCATCGGGCGGGTCTGGACCACGGATGCCGGCGGCGCAAATGCGGCCATTCAGTCCGCTCACGAGGCATTTCTCTATTGGCGAAAACTGCCGGCGCCGCAGCGCGGCGAATTAGTCCGCCTGCTCGGCGAAGAACTCCGCGCCGGAAAAACGGCTTTAGGCCGCCTGGTCACCATTGAGGCCGGGAAGATCCTTTCCGAAGGGCTCGGCGAGGTGCAGGAGATGATCGACATCTGCACATTCGCCGCGGGACTCTCGCGCCAGCTATGCGGGCTGACGATCGCCACCGAACGCCCGATGCATCGCATGATGGAAACCTGGCACCCGCTCGGCGTCACGGGAATCGTTTCAGCTTTTAACTTCCCGGTTGCCGTCTGGTCCTGGAACGCCGCCCTCGCGCTCATTTGCGGAAACGCGGTGGTATGGAAGCCTTCGGAGAAAACGCCTCTGACTGCGCTGGCTACACAAGCGCTCTTCCATCGGGCTGCCGCGCGATTTGGGGGCGTGCCTGACGGCCTCTCTGCGGTTCTCATCGGCGGCAAAGAAACCGGTGAAGCATTGGTCGGCCATGCGCTTGTGCCGCTGGTCTCGGCAACCGGATCGACCAGCATGGGGCGCCAGGTGGCTCCGCGGTTGGCTGCCCGCTTCGCGCGCGCCATCCTCGAACTCGGCGGCAACAATGCGGCCATCGTCTGTCCATCTGCCGATCTGGATCTGGCGCTCCGGGCCATCGCGTTCGCCGCCATGGGAACCGCCGGACAGCGCTGCACCAGCTTGCGCCGCCTGATCGTACACGAGGACGTCTATCACGAGCTGGTAACGGGCTTGAAGCGCGTTTATGCGTCCGTGAACATCGGTGATCCCCGCGATCGCGCGACCCTCGTAGGGCCGCTCATCGACGGCCGCGCGTTTACTGCCATGCAGCAGGCTCTTTCAGAGGCCAAAGCCGCAGGCGGACTCGTCACCGGCGGCCAGCGCGTGCACGTGAACTCGCACAACGAAGCTTTCTATGTGAGGCCGGCGATCGTCGAAATGCCATCGCAGTCAGACGTCGTGCGGCGCGAGACCTTCGCGCCGATTCTTTATGCGATGAAATACCGCGACTTCGAGGAAGCCATACGCCTGCACAACGATGTGCCGCAGGGCCTCGCCTCCTCCATTTTCACTTCTGATCTGCGGGAAGCCGAAAGTTTCCTTTCCACCGAGGGTTCCGACTGCGGCATTGCCAACGTAAACATCGGCCCTTCAGGCGCGGAGATCGGCGGCGCCTTCGGCGGCGAAAAGGATACCGGCGGCGGGCGCGAATCGGGCTCCGACGTCTGGAAGTCGTACATGCGCCGCGCCACCAACACCATCAATTATGGTCGCGACCTGCCGCTCGCTCAGGGCGTGCGCTT
Organism: Acidobacteriaceae bacterium; assembly: GCA_019233755.1. Lineage (GTDB taxonomy): Bacteria > Acidobacteriota > Terriglobia > Bryobacterales > Bryobacteraceae > Bog-105. Next base: position 33,899 of record JAFAMD010000045.1, read on the forward strand.
CGACGTCGAGTAATTCTCTAATAGCCTTCAGCCTTCAGCCGTCAGCGTTCAGCTATCGGCTCTGATTATGAGAGATTTGTTTTCCGCGCGAAGAACTGTACGGTTTAACCAGTCAGCTCCGACGCGCCTGCTCCTCGATCCCTAATAAGATCTGAAGCTAATTAAGCCCAAGGACCACACAGAGCTGTCACAACGTGCCATGGAGTTGTAAACGGATGCTTGCCCCGCTGTTTCAGTTGAAGCGCACAGGCGCTTTGTGCCGTCGTGCGCGGTTGAAAAAAGCGCACAGGCGCTTTGTGCCGTCGTGCGCGGCTAAAAAAAGCTGAAGGCCGACCGCGGACGGCTGAAGGCTGACCGCTGACGGCTGACCGCTCTCCTTTGACAGCTTTTGTGTCGCCGTGTTTTCAAGGGGATGCGCTGGAGGGCCGGGAAGTAGAAACCGAGCCGGGAGCATAAGCGGCGTTGACTGGAAAGGTGTCACTACCCACCCACAACGCGCCCAAGCGCGCCCGTTGCTGACGGCTGACGGCTGACCGCTGACGGCTAAGAGCTTCTCGTGACGGCTAAAAGCTCTCGTCGGCTATCCCTTGTTAGCCTTATTCCTCAGGGGGACCATGACTCAGGTCGTACTCATCACCGGCAGCAGCACAGGCTTCGGACGCCTCACGGCGGAAACATTGGCGCGCCGCGGCTACCGCGTCTTTGCCACCATGCGCGAGACCGCGGGAAGAAACGCTCCGGCACGCGCCGAATTGGAGCGGATTGCCTCCGGAAACAATCTGTCCCTGGAAGTGCTGGAAATGGACGTCACGAGCGATGCTTCTGTTGATGCGTGCATTACCCAGGCCCTTTCGCGCGCCGGAAACATCGACATCGTCATCAACAACGCCGCCATGGGCGCCAGTGGCCTGGCCGAGGCTTTTACTGCAGACGAGTTTCGAACCGTCTTTGAAACCAACTTCCTGGGCGTCGTTCGTGTAAACCGCGCCGTACTGCCAGCCATGCGCCGGCAGCGTAAGGGGCTTTTGCTTCATGTAAGCTCTGCCGGGGGCCGCGTCGTAGTGCCTTACAATGCCCCGTACTGTGCGAGTAAGTTCGCTCTCGAATCGCTTGCCGATACTTACCGGTACGAACTCGCACCCTTCGGCATCGATTCCGTGCTGGTCGAACCAGGCGCTTTCCGGACGACCATCTTTCAGAGGACGTTCCCTCCGGCGGATACCGCCCGCAGCGCAGAATACGAACACGCGGATCTCAGCAGCCGGCTGAACCACGCTATCGAAAAAGTGCTGAGCGACACCGCAGCAACGGACCCGGCCGAGGTCGTCTCCGCAATGGTGCGCCTGATCGAATTGCCGGCTGGTCAACGTCCGCTGCGCACGATAATCGGAGCCGCAGTGCAAGGCATCACTCCGTACAACGAACTTGCTGAGAAATATCGCGAGGGTCTCGCGCGCGCCTTTGGACTGGAAGAATTACTCACTCCTTCGAAAGGTGGCGCCAAAGCCGAAGCATGAAAACCAACGCCGTTCGCCTGCTGGAGTCCTTGCAGGTTCCGTTTGAACTGCGCGAGTACCAGGTTGATCCCGCGGATCTGAGCGCCGAAACCGTAGCAGACAAAATCGGCCTAGCCACGCAGCAGGTATTCAAAACCCTGGTGGTGAAAGGGGATCGCAACGGTGTTTGCCTCGCGGTGGTGCCGGGTGATGCCGAACTCGATCTGAAAGCTCTCGTGAAACTATCGGGCGATCGGAAGGCCGAGCTTGCATCGCTCAAGGAAGTGCAGCCTTTAACCGGCTACATTCGGGGTGGCGTTACGGCCCTCGCAGGCAAGAAAGATTACCCGGTGTACCTGGACGAGACCGCCCTGCTGTTCGACGTAATCTCCATCTCCGCCGGCGTGCGTGGAACGCAAATTCTGTTGAACCCAGCGGATTACCTGCGTGTCACCCGCGCCATAACCGGCTCGATTGCAAGGGCGAAGTAAGACGCGTTATGTAGCTAACCTCCGGCCATCCGGTGGAGAGCTCTTATCTTCGCTTTCGAAAAACATCCGAATACTTACTGTTACTATCTCTTACTTTCCCCAACGCTCAGGTGCCACTAGGGCTTGTACCAGATTGATATTGGACTCGCTTTCGCTTACTTTCCTTCTAGCGACAGGGTTTTTCTTTTCTATGTCCAGAATCCCGCCTATCTGAAACTTTGCAGACACGAGCCTGCCTGCTAAGGAAAGGAGTTTCTATGAGGTATATCTTACAGAGCAGGGTTCGCACCAATCAGCGAATTCTTTCCGTGCTCTTGGTAGCTGCACTCGCGCTCCTCTACAGGCCCCTGTGTGGCCAGGAAGTAACTGCTGCTATTACGGGTGTTATTTCAGATCCTTCTGGGGCGGCTGTCCCCAATGCGAAAGTCACCGCGAAGGATCTCGACCGAGGCACTGTTTTTACCACGACTACCGGAAGCGACGGCGCTTACAATCTGACGCGTGTTCCCGTCGGGCGTTACGAGGTCCGCGTGGAAGCGTCCGGCTTTCAGGCGGCTGTTGTGCCCGAAACAACTCTGATCTTGAATCAGATCGCAAAGATTGACGTCTCGATGACGGTCGGCAGCGTCAACCAGACGCTCGAAGTGACGGCCGCGGCGCCAGTCCTTCAAACCGAATCGACACAGCTTGGCACTGTTCTCGACGCGAGGACAAATGCCCAGCTCCCGCTGGCGACTCGCAACTATGTCCAGTTAACGCTGCTCGCTCCGGGCACCGTCACCACGAATCCAAGTACGTTCACTGGTCCCCAAACAACGTTCAATAGCGGCCGTCCGCTGGTCAATGGCAACCGCGAACAAACCGATAATTTCATTCTCGACGGAATGGATAACAATCAGGTCTCCGAGAATGCTGTCGGCTACACACCCAGCGTCGATGCGATTCAAGAGTTCAACATGATCACGCAGAATGCATCTGCTGACTTCGGTAACTTCATGGGTGGCATCATCAGTGTAAGCATCAAGGGAGGCACTAATCAGTTTCATGGCGACGCATTCGAGTTCTTCCGTAATAACGTGCTGAACGCCAACAACTGGGCTAATAACTGGAGCCACCTTCCGCGCCCGCAATTAAGATGGAACGAGTTCGGCGGCACCTTCGGCGGCCCCATCAAGAAAGACAAGCTGTTTTTCTTTGGCGATTACCAGGGATCGCGTTACGATCAGCCGTCGACCAGCAGTGTCTTTACTGTTTTGACGCCTCAGGAACGTGCCGGCAATTACTCACAGCTCCTTACCCAGGCAAAGCCGATTCAGCTCGTCTACCCATTCACGAAAACTCCAATCCCCGGCAATAACCTTGCCGCCGCTGGCCTTGTCAGCCCACAGGCTGCTGCGATCGTCGCATCTTCGTTGTACCCGCAACCAACGAACAATGCTCTGGTAAACAATTCTTTCAACACCACCCACACCTCCACGAACCAGGATCAGGGTGATGTAAGGGTCGACTACACAATAACGGACAAAGATCACTTGTTTGGCCGTTACTCGCAAGCTCATATCGTGAATCCCAGTACCAATAGCATCGCGCTGCTATACAACAGTGAGAACACATTTCCCAGTTATAACGGCGTACTGAATTACACCCACTCTTTCAGCCCTAGCTTTGTCAATGAACTTCGCAGCGGCGTCAACTACATTCCGGTCACCACCGGCCAGCTGAGCGGCACCGCATTTTCGGCTGCGAGTGTCGGCATCCCGGGCGTCCCCACCAATACGCTTCCGGGCTTTGTATTTACCGGCGGCAACCTGGCCGGCAATCCATCCGGGATCGCCTTTGGAAACCCTGAAGTATTCGAAGAATTCGCAGACACGGTCATCGAAGGCGAAGACACGGCCATCATCACCAAGGGTGTGCACACGATGCGTGCCGGTTTCCAGGTTTTCCGCGACCGCATTAATACCTTCTACTCAGGCAATGCCGGAATTGCCGGCCAGTTTGGTTTCAGCGGGCAATACACCGGCGCAGCCGAGGCAGACTTCATGGCAGGCTTGCCGTATAACGTGCAGGGCGGAATTGCAGGTGGCACCTGGGGGCAGCGTTCTACCGTCTATGGAGCCTTCTTCCAGGATGACTGGCACGTGCGCAGGAACCTCACTCTTAACCTCGGTCTTCGCTGGGAGTTGCACACACCGTGGGTAGAAGTTCACAACCGGCAAGCCAATTTCAACGAAGTTACCGGCCAGATCGAACTTGCCGGGCAGAATGGCAACAGTCGGGCGCTCTATAACCAATACAACGGAATTACCAATTTCCAGCCGCGCATTGGAGTCGCTTTCACTCCCTATACCCATACGGTTGTTCGCGCCGCGTACACCGCCTCCAACTTCCTGGAAGGCACTGGCACGAATCTCCGCTTAACGCTGAATCCGCCCTTTGCTACCGAGCACAACATTAATTATCTGCCGACTCAAATGCCGTCTACATTGGCCCAAGGCTACACGGTTTTTGGGCAGAGTTCAGCGAGCAATATCAACTACACTGGCGTGTCTCTCCGCGTGTGGAGTCCGAATTTCCGGCCGGCAGTCTCCAATCAATGGAACTTTACCGTTCAGCAGGAGTTCGGAGCCTCGACAACGCTGCAGATCGGCTATGTGGGCCAGTCAAACCATCATCTTACACTGCCCATCTGGATGTCCCAGTTGTTTCTGCCGGCACCCGGCGCAACACCCATTCCCTACTACCTCGGGGCGAACCCAACCCTTCTCGGCGAGATCGGCAACGCGAAACTGACCGATACCAACGGCAATCAAAGCTATAACGCCTTACAAATCTCTCTGCAAAAGCGGCTCAGCGGCGGCCTCGAGTTCCAGGCGAACTATACGCTTTCGAAGTGTCTCACCGATGGGGTCGGATACTACGGCGGCTACGGGCAGGCCGTGGGTAATTGGTATTACTGGCAGAACACGTATAACTCACGCCAGAATTATGGTCCTTGCTATTACGACGTGACAAACGCCTTCAACGGCTTTATCACGTACGATATCCCGTACGGCCGCGGGCGCACTTATGGCAAGAACCTGAATAAGGTGGCGAATGCATTCATCGGTGATTGGCAGATCAATTGGATTCTTACGTTCCGCGGCGGCTTCCCGATAACAGTCGATTCGGGCGTCGACAACTCAACCACGCATAATCCCAACCAACTGGCTAACTGTATCGCGCCAGGAACTGTCTACGGCACGCGGAACTCCCCGACGGGTGGTTATCAATGGTTCAATCCGGCTGCCTATACGCCGGAATCACACGGAAATTTTGGCACCTGCGGCGTCGGCACTATTCGGGGCCCCGGCATCAGCACGGTTGACCTCAGCTTGACGAAGACTTTCCCCATCACGGAACGCCAAAATCTCGAATTCAGGGCTGAGGCAATCAACTTTACCAACACGGTTATTTTGAACGGGCCAAGCGAGTCGGCTACGTCGAGCACGCTAGGGCAGATCACGTCTTCCCAAGGTCAACGGAATATCCAATTCGCGCTCAAATACAGTTTTTGACTCGGCTTCGCAGAAAAAGGGCTGCTTCTTCCGAAGCAGCCCTTTCAATTTGAAATCAGCAATTGCCGCGCACAACTACCCACCCCGCGGACTGAACAGCGCCTTCAACTGTTTCACCGCCTCAACAATCGCCACATAGATATTCAAGAACCCCAACCCGCTGATAAAACCGCGGAAGTAGGGACTCATCCATATCACGGCGAAGCGCGGCGAGTGTACCGGCACCCAGCTCATCTCCCACGTCCGGAGCCAGGGGAAAACGACAAGAAACAATCCGAGCTCGAACGCGAAAATCACCAGACAGAATCCGAGCACACGCCGGTGCCAGCGCAGAAAACGGCTCTGTTTCACCGGCGGTGGCGCCGATTGCATGGGCGTCTGGCTCATATTGCCAACCCATTCTGCGCGCATTCTTCAGCTTCAGCCTCATCGCTGCTGCCGAACAGGCTCTCCTGCGCGGGGCCTTCAGTGATGTATCCGCTCCAGTGGACGTTACTGCTCGCCAGGCGCACCGGTTCAAAGCTGAAGCGGTGCATCAGCGTGGGTCCGTACTGCCGCAGCGCGCGCCGGTGGTCCGGGGTCGCATACCCTTTATTCGCAGCCAGGTTGTATTGAGGAAAAACTTCATGCCAGCGTGCCAGAACTGTATCGCGATGCACCTTCGCGAGAATCGACGCTGCAGCAATCGCACGGCAGCGGGCATCGCCGTCAATCAGCGGTAGTTGCTCGATGGGCAGGTCCAGTCTGAGGGCGTCAATCAATAGATAGTCCGGCTGAACAGTCAAGGCTTCGACTGCGCGGCGCATCGCAAGACGCGATGCCTGGTAAATGTTGATCTGGTCTATCTCGAAAACGTCCGCGCCGCCCACTGCCCACGAGATACAGCGCGCCTTGATCTCTTCGGCCAATGCCTCGCGTTCTTCCTGCACAATGGTCTTGCTGTCGCGCAGACCGCGAATAGGCCGGGCCGGATCCGTCACAACCGCCGCTGCAAACACCGGGCCGAACAGGCACCCGCGGCCGACCTCGTCTATACCCGCAATGCGCGAAAATCCGCGCTCGCGCGCCTCTCGTTCGAATGTGCTTACACAGCGGATACACCTCCGCTGGCCGCCGTCAACCGAAGGCTTGCGGCGCCGGGAATCAACCCTTGCGGTTGCCTCCACAATGGCTCGGGGGCGCGCTATTCGCGCTCGCGCAGACGGGCAGCCTTGCCTTTGAGGTTCCGGAGATAGTAGAGCTTTGCGCGCCTTACGCGGCCGGTACGAACCAGGTCAATGTGATCGATGACCGGAGCATGTACCGGAAAGATACGCTCTACGCCCTGGCCGAAGCTCACCTTGCGAACCGTGATCGTCTCACCCATTCCGGTGTTCTTCCGGGCGATTACCGTGCCCTCGAACGCTTGCAAACGCTCTTTATCGCCTTCCCGGATCTTGACGTGCACGCGAATGGTGTCGCCCGGGCGAAATTCCGGATGCGGCGTCTGCCGGCCGTGCTTGCTGATGAACTTCGAAACTAGTGCGTTTTGCATGTTAGCTCTGCTTTCTCTCTCGGCTGGCGATTAAGTCGGGCCGCAGCCGTTCTGTTTTTTCGCGCGACGCAGCCCTGCGCCAGCGCTTGATCTCCTCATGGTTCCCGCCCAACAGCACTTCAGGCACCTTCCAGCCGCGGAATTCCGCCGGCCTGGTGTACTGCGGACAGTCCAATAAACCTTCGCTCTCCTCGCTGAAACTTTCGTTCCGCGAGGAATCTTCATTGCCGAGCACGCCCGGAATCAACCGCGCCACCGAATCCACCAGGACCGCAGCCGCCAGTTCTCCTCCGCTCAGCACAAAATCACCGATCGACACCTCATCGTCCGCAAGGTGTTCGGCTACCCGCTCGTCCACTCCCTCATAACGGCCGCAAATCAGCACCAGATCGTCCAGCGCCGCATATTCCCGCGCCAGCCGCTGCGTGAACGGCCTTCCCTGCGCCGAAAGCAGAACCACTTTCTGCCTTTGCGTTCGGGCCGGCAGTACTGCTTCCACTGCTTCAAACACCGGCTGAGGCTTCAGCAACATACCTTCGCCCCCGCCGAAAGGCCGGTCGTCTACAGTTCGATGACGGTCGCATGTCCAGTTTCTCAAATCGTGGACATGAATTGCCAATAAACCCGCCGACTCTGCCCGGCTCACCACCCCATGTTCGAACGGCCCGGAGAAAAACTCCGGGAAAATCGTGATGATGTGAAAACGCAATCGCCGCCCTACAATTCCAATAAACCTTCGGGCACATCGATCCGGATCAAGCGCGCTGCCAGATCCACCTGGCACATCGAAGCCACAAACGGAATAAGCACTTCCCGTCCGCCGCTCAAAACTTCCATCAAAGGAGGCCCGCCATACTGCTGCCAGCCGGCGACCGTACCGATGCAATCGCCTGTTGCTTTGTCCACCACCTGACAGTCGATGAGATCCGACTGGAAGAAATCCCCCTCGGGTAGTACTCCGCGCTCGGCCGCGGGCACCCACAAGTCGGCCCCGCGAAAGCGGTCCGCCGCATCAATCGAATCGACGCCGGAAAACTTTAGCACCCAGTCGCCTTTGTGCTGCCACGCCTCGACGATCTCAACCGCCACGTCTGACCCGTCGCGCAAGCGCGCTCGCGCGTGGCTCAGGGTTTCAAGCCGCCCCGGAACATCGGTCTCAGATCGTACAAGCAGCTCGCCCCGGTTGCCGCGAGGGCGCAGAATTTCTGCCACAACGGCCCTCTCACGATCCATGGCGGGAACAGCACCGGCCGCGTAAGGTCTACTCAAGAATCTCGAGCGAAAAGCGCCGGTTCAGTTTCGTACCGACAGCACCGAGAAGCGTTCGAATCGAACGCGCAGTACGGCCCTGCTTTCCGATTACTTTTCCCAGATCGCCCTCTGCTACCCGAAGCTCGAAAACAGTGGCGTGCTCACCGGCGATCTCGTTCACGACCACCCCGCCAGGCGCATCCACCAATGCCTTGGCGATCTCTTCTACCAGCGTCTTGACGCCGTTGCTGTCGTTCATTTTGCCCTACCAATGCCCGCCGTCGATGGCGAACAAAAAGCCGCTTGGCCGCTAGGCGGTTGCTGGCGCTTCCGCCGGAACCGACTTCAACAGCCGGGCAACCGTATCAGAGGGCTGCGCACCTTGCTTGAGCCAATAATCCACTCGCTCCCGGTTCAGGTGCACCTGAGCCGGCTGCGCCACGGGATTGTAGTGACCGACCACCTCCACCGAGCGACTGTTGCGAGCGCGTTCCTTGTCAATAACAACCACCCGATAGGTGGGTTTCTTCTTGGCGCCGAATCGCGCCAGGCGTATTGCTAACATCGTAACCTTTTCTTTTCTATATTGTTACAAACTTCTGGCGACATCTCGCCAGCGGGAAATAAGGACTGCCGCCGGCTTCCGCGGCTTCAGCCGCGTCGCTAGAACCCTGGCAGACCGGGCAGCTTCATCTTCGCCAGCTTCTTTCCCAGGAAACCCGCCTGCGACGTGAAGCTCTTCATCATTTTACGCGCTTGCGAGTACTGTTTCAGAAGATTGTTCACGTCCTGCACCGTTGTCCCGCTGCCTTTGGCGATCCTCCGCCGCCGCGCGCCGTTAATAATCATATGATTCCGGCGCTCCTGCGGCGTCATGGAATCGATAATGGCGACGGTCTTATTGATTTCCTTTTGCGTGTCCTGCTCGTTCAGCTTGACATCCTTCAGCTCTTTCAGCGGGCCGACTTTCGGCATCATTTCAAGCAAGCCGCCCAGCGACCCCAGTTTCCGTACCGTCTTGATCTGATCGCGGAAGTCTTCCAGCGTGAAATCATCGCCGAGCAGCTTCTCCTGCATCTTCTCGGCAGTCTTCTGGTCAATGCCTTCCTGAACCTTGTCAATGAGCGAAAGGACATCGCCCATCCCCAATATCCGGGATGCAACGCGATCCGGGTAAAACGACTCCAAAGCATCTGTTTTTTCGCCGACACCCACGAACTTGAGTGGTTGGCCGGTGATCGACCGGATCGAAAGCGCCGCGCCGCCTCGCGCGTCGCCGTCCATTTTGGTGAGGATTACGCCCGTGATGCCAAGCCGCTTGTGAAACTCGTCCGCCGACCGAACCGCATCCTGGCCTGTCATGGCATCCGCCACGAACAGGATTTCTGTCGGAGCCAGGGCGTCCTTCAGTTCGTGCAGCTCCTGCATGAGCTGCTCATCTATATGCTGGCGCCCGGCGGTATCCACTAGAAGGACGTCGCGGCCGGTCTGCATGGCTTCGCGCCGTGCCGATCGGGCCAGCTCGAGCGGTTTCGTTTCCTCGGCAGTTCCCTCGTAGATAGGAGTGTTGACGTTCTTGCCCAGAATGCTGAGCTGGTGCCTTGCCGCAGGCCGGTACACGTCCACCGATACCAACTGCGGCTTGTTTCCCTCTTTCGCGAGGAATCGGGCCAGCTTCGCCGTGCTGGTTGTTTTTCCCGACCCTTGCAGACCCACAATCAGGATCACGGTGGGAGGCTCGTTCGCAAATCGCAGCCGCGATTGATGGCTGCCGAGCATCTTCGTCAGCTCGTCTCGAACAATTTTGATCACCTGCTGCGTCGGAGAGAGCGCCGTGAGAACGTCTTCCCCCATCGCCTTCTCTTTAACCTGCTCGATGAACTGCTTGACGACCTTGAAATGTACGTCAGCCTCGAGAAGGGCCACACGGATCTCCCGTAGCGCCTCTTCCATATTGGCGGCCGTCAATTTGCCTTCGCCGCGCAGGTTCTTGAACACCCGCTGCAACTTGTCGGATAGATTGTCGAACATTTAAGGACTTGGGTGAGCCGTGAAGGGGTGGAAACGCACTTCTACCCGTACAGGGAACAACTCGCTATCTACCGAGTATAGCGGATGTCCGGCGTTCGTGTCCCGGTACTGCCTCGTCCCCTTCTGAAAACCCCGTGCCGAAGCCGGACCCGCAGTGGGACAGTCGACGCTCACCCGTGCCGGTGACACGCTGAACATTTTTCCTAAGTGACCTTCCATCAGCAGGTTACAAATCTCAACACTCGCCGCTCAGCCCAGCGCTGAAAGTACCTTCGTGTGCGAAGGAGGACACCGCATGATGCCACCAATCATCTTTGATCCCTGCATTGGCACGATTTCAGTACTGGCCGGGGACTAGTACTAAAGCGTTGACCCATTTACTCCGAAGCATTGTAAATCCTGCCACCAAGGTGGTAGATTACCTCCCAAATACAGTTCTAAGTAGGTACTCTGCCACCTACAAGGTGGGTCGGATGGCCGCTTGTCAAGCGGCTACTTCCGGCTTTGCACGTGCTGAGTGTGCTCGGACTCTTGCACTCGGTTCTGCCCGGCGCGGACCAGGCTCAGCAGATTTCGCCAGTCGCTAACTCGAGTGATAACGCGATGGCGGAGGGCCGAAAACAGAGAGCGAACGGCCAATTCGCGGAAGCGCTTCGCAGCTTCCAGCGATCCGCGGCTGCTGCACGGCAAAGCGGGGATGCCTCGCGCGAGGCGCAGGCTCTTACCGCTGCCTCAGCCGTCGAGATCCGGCTGTTAGATTGCGCTGCAGCCGCTGAGTCCGCCCTCCGTGCCAAGCAACTCGCTCTGCAGGCGAAGAACGAAACCATCGCCGGCGCTGCTGCGGGAAACCTCTCTGCCGTTTTCGCGGAGCTTGGCGATTTCGACCGCGCGAAGACCGAAGCCGCCGAGGCGGTCGAGCATCTCAAAACCTCATCCAACAAAAGCTTTTATGCGCGAGCCTGGCTCAGCCTCGCCACACTCGACTTTGATCAGAAAAACAATGCAGAGGGCGAGCGGGCATTCCAGCAAGCGATAACTGCGGCCCATGCCGCTCGCGATGCAATCCTCGAGGCCACCGCCTGGGATGATCGCGGCTTCTTGCTGCTGGACCAGGCAGCCGAATCGAAGGATCGCGATCTCGTGGCGGCAGCCGCGGAATCCCTCGAAAAGGCATATTTGATGCGGCGCAACATGGGCGACGAGCCGGATATCCCCGTTAGTAAGGTCCACCTTGCCGAACTCGAACTGCAAAAGCCACATTGCAACTGCCAGATGGCCCTGCAGTTAATCGATCAGGCATTGTCTTCGCCGAACAGCCGAATCAGAGAAATCCCGCCTTTCTTTCCGATCCATATCCGGGCAAAAATCCTTGAAAAACTGGGTGATCCTGCTGCTCTTCAAGAATATCGCCGGGCCGTACTTGCTGCCGCGGATTGGAGGCAAAGCACCCTCCCCGGCGATATTACAAATACCCGGACAGTCGCCTGGCTTCAGAATCTCTTTGCTGATTTCGCACGCATAGCCGCTGAAACTTCGTTGCGCCGGAATGATCGCGCACTCGCTGCGGAGGCATTGGAAGTTCTCGCCGCAAATCGGGCCGCCAATCTCCGGGAGCAGTTAGCCGCGACATTCGGACGCAAGATGCAACTTCCACCCGAGTATTTCGAGATCCTTTCCCGGCTCCAGCAGGTTCAGGCTCAGGTAATTCTGGGCGGCAACACCAAGGAAGATCGGGACAGATTGCAAATAATTCGAAACAATTTGCAGGATCTGGAAGACAACATTGGGCTCTCAAATCGACTTTTAAGGCCATACAACGAGAAAAATTCCCTTAAGAATTCACTTAGAGATATCCAGGTAAGGCTAGGGCAACAGGAGGTACTTCTCAGTTTTTGCCTTGGAGAAGAGAAGTCCTTCCTGTGGTCTGTCACGCGGACGGGGTTCAATTTGTACGAATTGGCAAAACGATCAGAGATCGAAGAAGCGGCCAAACTCTTTGCTGAAGATGTCCGCCTGGGCCGTGATGCCCGCGAGTCGGGACAAAAATTGAGCAGAAATCTCTTTTCCCAGCTCCCGCCCCGCATTCGGAAAAAACCGGAGTGGCTCGTCGTCGGGGATGGAGGCCTGCTCGATCGTGTTCCCTTTTCCGCACTCCCCGAGATCGAATCCGGCCACAGCCTGCGCTTCCTTCCGAGCGAGCTCTTGCTGCTTGCCCCCAATAAAAGCCAGTCTTCGGCGCGGTTCGTCGGCATCGCCGATCCCATTTACAACCTGGCGGACCCGCGCAGGTCAACGCCGCTCCTGCCTGTCGACGCCAGGAGACCCCGGATGGAACCCCAAGTCGCGCTCGCCAGACTGGCAGGCAGCAGGCGCGAAATCCTGTCGGCTGCTAAATGGAGTGGATTCGCCAGCCCGGAACTGTTGACCGGCGCGGAGGCCAACGGCGAGCGTATCGGGGCGGCATTGGCAAAAAACCCCGCCATCATACACTTCGCGGTCCACATCGTCAGCCCCGCCGGCCAGCCGGAAAACGCGGCGCTTGCTCTGAGCCTGACAAAGGACGACATACCCGAGCTGCTGACGCCGGAAATTATCGCGACCTATCGGCTTCCCGGCAGCCTCGTTGTCCTGAGCGGCTGCGCCTCAGAGCAAGGCAAGCTGCTGCCGGGCGCCGGGATTATCGGACTCAGCCGCGCCTGGCTGCTGGCAGGCGCCTCCGCAGTCATCGTGAGCGCCTGGCCCACGCCAGACGACTCCGGTGGTTTCTTTTCCTCTTTCTATCGCCATCTTCAAGCCATACCATCCGGCCCGCCGGCAAAGCGCGCCGCAATCGCGTTACAGCAAACCCAATTGGAAATGCAGCAACAGAGCGGTTACCGGAGCTCGCCTGCTTTCTGGGCCGCTTATTCGATCATCTCGGAGGAATAAATCCACGCAATGACGGCGATCCCGCAGAACTTCTCCCCCGTGCGCACTGGAGAGCTGAAGCAATGACTGGACAGGTTGTCGAAAAGAGTGCTTCTTCCACAGCAGCGGCTGTCGAATGGGGCACGCTCGTCGCTCAGATCAAAACTGGCGACGATGCCGGCATGGAACAGCTTTACAAAATGTTCAGCCGGGGAATCCGATATTATCTTTGCCGCCAGCTCGGGCCACAGGAGCTCGACGACAAAGTGCATGACACGTTTCTGATTGTCGTGAACGCGATCAAGCGTGGCGACCTTCGGGAACCCGAGCGGCTGATGGGATTTGTTCGCACCGTCGTGCGCCGGCAGGTCGCCGCCTACATCGAAGAGGCGGTGCACTCGCGGCGCGAGCAAGCCGATCTTGAAACCGGAGCATCCGTCGCCGACCGCAAACAGAATCCGGAACAGGAAGCCATGATCCGGCAGAAAAACGAACTCATGAGGAGCGCCCTCGAAGCGCTTTCCCAGCGCGACCGGGACATCCTCATCCGGTTCTATCTCAAAGAGCAGCCGCAGGAGCAGATCTGCCGCGAGATGTCGCTTACAGAAACACAGTTCCGGCTCCTGAAATCGCGTGCCAAAGCCAAGTTCGGTGAAATCGGTAGGAAAAAACTGACGAGCAGCGGAATTTTCTCAGTTTTTATGAGAGCCAAAGCCGGCTGATCGGACTCTCCTGGTATGGAGAGAGCAAGACTTTTTCTCACCTATATGACGCAACCGCATCTCGATCATCCCGACGACGAGGCTATCGAGCGGTTTGCGATGAATCGTTGCGAGCATGACGAGCAGGAAGCCATTGACACACATATTATCGGGTGTCCGTGGTGCGTTGACAGGCTGGAAAAGCTCCAGGACGAGATATTAGACATTAAAGTCGGCGGGACTCTGTTTCTCCGCTCCCAAGCCGCGCGCAAACGTTCCTGGCTGAAGCGTTGGACCATCCCATCGTTATCTCTTGCCGGGTTAGCGGCCCTGGCCGCCGCTCTTGTACTGCTGACAAGCCCCCACGATGTGAATTTGTCGGCTTACCGTGGCTCCGAGGTTGTGACTGTTCCCCAATGGCGGCCATTGCACCTTCATTTGAACGCGCGCGATCTCGATGCTGGCCCGGTCATCGTGCAGATTGTCGATGATCGGGGCATGGAAATCTGGAAGGGGCGCTCGACGGTCGCGCAAGAGCAGGTTGACACGCGCGCGCCCGCCGTACGTAACCCTGGCGAGCACTTTATTCGGCTGGAAGATGGGGACGGCAGTGTTTTGCGTGAATTTGCAATTGAAGTAAAGCTGTTCCCGTAAGCTAAAACACGCGTCGGCGCAATCTCTCGATCGTAAACTTGGCGGTGTCCGCAACCGCCATCACCGCCATCACTCCGGCCTGAACGGGATCGGTCACGACCAGGTCGCAAGCATCGGGCACGCTACCCGCCATGTTCAGGCTGATGACAAGGAGCCCTTCGCTGCGAACCTCCCGCACCGCAGTCTCGATATCTCCCCCCATCAGCGACCCCGCCAGAACCAGCGCGCGCACACGGGGCAGGCGACGGACGGCCCGTACGGCCGCGGCGAGCGACTGCTCACCAACCAAAGGAATCGTGTCCACCGAGATGTGTTCTCCGCGGATGTTATGGCGATCTGCCTCTGCAATGGCGCCGAGGGCAACCTGCCCGACCTGTGCGCCGCCGCCCATGATAATGATCCGCTTGCCGTATATTTTCTGCAGCGGCTCGACGGCGGAAACAGATCGGACAACTGACAGCTCCTGCAGATCTTCGACCAGCACCTGTTCCGAGCCCGGCAGATCCAGCTCGAAGTAAATGCGGGTGTCGGCGGGGTGCTCTTCGATGATTGAAACAGAGCGGATGTCACCATGGTGTTGGGCGATTACCCCGGTCAACTGGTGGAGAACACCGGGCGCACTGAGCGTCGCAATCACCAGGCCTACGCGGCCGCTCGGGAGCTCGCTCAGTCCACCACCTCGTATTTCTTCAGCAATTCGGGCCAGATCCCGCGAGCCTTCAGGATGAGCTCGATCACCTCACGAACCGCACCCTGCCCGCCGGGAACACCGACTACTGCCATCGCCGAGCGCTTCACTTCCTCGCGCGCGTTCGCCGTCGCGAACGAAAGACCAACCCGGCGCATGATGACGATATCGGTGAAGTCGTCTCCTATATAAGCGACTTCTTCGGGCAACACTTTCGCCTCGGCGAGAACCTGTTCGTAAAGCGGAATCTTTTCAATATGCCCCTGGAAAACCCAGGTCATCCCCACCTGGCGGGCACGTTCGGTGGTGGCGGGAGATTCGCGCCCGCTGATCACGCCGGTTTTGATGTCGTACCAGCTGAGCCAGCGGAGGCCGATGCCGTCCTGCGAATCGAAGCCCTTGGTTTCCACCATTTTGCCGTCGCGATCGGGGACCAGGTAAAGACGGCCGTCGGTCATGACGCCGTCCACGTCCATGAGCAGAACCTTTATTCCGGCCGCAAGTTCATAGAGTCTCTCTTCTGTAAGAGGCGGATTGAGTTGCATTTGGGTTAAGTCAGCTGCGGCTTAGAATATCGATATTGGCCGGTACGCTGATCGATCGGGTAGCCGAAATCATCACTCGTTATAGCATGCTGTCGGCCCGTGACCGGGTGGGCGTCGCCGTATCCGGGGGAGCCGATTCGGTCGTCCTGCTGCACATCCTTCACTCCCTGGCTGCACAGTTCGCAGCCGAGCTTTCGGTCCTTCACGTGAATCATCACCTGCGCGGGGCCGAATCTGACGAAGATGAGCGGTTCGTGCGGGCGCTTGCCGGCTCGCTGGGGCTGGAGTGCCTGGTGGAACAGGCACCGGTCCACGAAGGGAATCTGGAGCAGGCGGCACGGGACGCGAGACGCGCCTTTTTTTTCAGTCTGATGCAGCAGGAACATCGGGTGGATCGCGTGGCGCTGGGGCACACCTCGAGTGATCAGGCGGAAACAGTGCTTTTCCGGCTGCTTCGCGGGTCGGGGCTGGCGGGACTAAAAGGAATGTCCGCCAAGGAACCGGCCGGGCTTATCCGCCCGCTGCTCGAAACCGGCAGGAGTGAAGTGCGCGAGTGGGCGCGGGCTCAAGGCCTGGTCTGGCGGGAGGATTCATCCAATAGCGACATCCGTTTCGCCCGCAACCGGCTCAGAAACGAACTGATGCCGGCCTTGGCCGCACACTTCAACTCCAACCTGGAACAGACGCTTGCCGGCACGGCCAGCCTGGCACAGGCGGAAGAAGAGTACTGGCAGGAAGCCGTCGAGCCTATTTATCGCGAAATTGCCAAACGAACTTTCCCAGGCCTTGAGTTAGACGTTAATTCATTGAATTTATTGCACCTAGCGGTCCGGCGGCGGGTTCTCCGCCGGGCCTTGTCGGAGCTTCGCGGGGATCTTCGCAGCCTGGACTTGAACCATATCGAAGCGGTTCTCGCGTTGTGCCGGAGCGTCGAGGGACATGATCGGGTGGTGATCCCCCGCACCGACGCCCTCCGCTCCTTCGACCGGCTTCTGCTGGCGATCCCGGAAACCGTGAACAGCGGCCCCCGCCATTACCGGGTGGAACTACAGGAAGACGGCAGGTACCAACTACCCTTTCGGGCAGGGTCATTATATGTCAGCCGGATGAACGGAAGGCCCTCAATTTGTGCTAATTTCAAGGAGGAAAAAGAAATACCCCTGGAAATTGCTTATCTTGACGGTGACGCGCTGGCTCGGCATGGTTCCCTTTACGTCCGAAATTGGGAGCCGGGCGACGAACTACTTCGTTCCGGACACAGATCGGCGAAGAAGGTGAAGTCGCTTTTTCAGGAATATCGGGTGCTTCTCTGGGAGCGCCGGCACTGGCCGGTAGTGGCAGCCGGCGATCGAATCGCCTGGGTGCGGGCTTTTGGCCCAGCGGCGGAGTTCGAAGTGCTGGATAAAAGCCGCAATGTGGTTTGTCTCGTATATCATGCCGAAGAGGCAGGTGGGGTCAGGCGTCTGTGAATCGAAAGTGACATCACCGACGTCTTTGTATATGAGGGCATTGTCTGGGGTTTCATACCCTATCCGGCAGGAAGTGAGCCGGAAGAAGGTGAGTTCATGAGTTCAAACGTAAAGACCGCAGTTTTTTGGGTGGTCATTATCTGCGCGGTCGTGCTTGTCTACATGGCCGTCAAGACGGGACGAGGGCCCACGCCGACCAACCTCACGGTGTCGGACTTCGTCACGGCCGTGCAAGACGGAAAGATCAAGGACGCCAATATCACCGGCACCGAGGTGCAGGGCACGATCGCCGAGAATGGCGTAACGAAGCCTTTCCACACATCGATTCCGCCAAACTATCCCGACATCTACAAGATGCTCCAGGATAAGGGCGTCAAGTACACCTGGAAGGATTCGACCGGAAGCGGCTGGATCGGCATTCTTTTCAACGCCGTACCGGTTTTGATTCTGCTCGGATTATGGATCTTCATGATGCGGCAGATGCAGAGCGGCGGAAACAAGGCGCTCAGCTTCGGAAAGAGCCGCGCGAGACTGCACTCTTCGCAGCAGAAGAAGGTGACGTTCAAGGACGTGGCCGGTGTCGAGGAAGCGAAAGAGGAACTGCAGGAGATCATCGAGTTCCTGCGCGAGCCGCAAAAATTCCAGAAACTGGGCGGCCGCATTCCGAAGGGTGTGCTGCTGATCGGACCTCCGGGTACGGGCAAGACGCTGTTGGCGCGCGCAATTGCGGGCGAGGCAAACGTGCCGTTCTTTTCGATTTCGGGGTCTGACTTCGTTGAAATGTTCGTCGGCGTGGGCGCAAGCCGCGTTCGCGACCTGTTCGAGCAGGGCAAGAAGAATGCACCTTGCATTATCTTCATCGACGAAATCGATGCGGTTGGCCGGCATCGTGGCGCAGGCCTCGGCGGCGGGCACGATGAGCGCGAGCAGACGCTCAATCAGTTGCTAGTGGAGATGGATGGGTTCGAATCGAACGAAGGCGTTATCCTGGTGGCGGCAACGAACCGCCCTGACGTTCTGGATCCGGCGCTTCTCCGTCCCGGCCGTTTTGACCGCCGTGTGGTAGTAGACCGGCCCGATGTGCGTGGACGTGAAAGCATTCTGAAGGTCCATACCAAGAAAACGCCGCTGGCAGACGACGTGGATCTCTCGGTAATTGCGCGCGGCACGCCTGGCTTTGCGGGTGCTGACCTGGCGAACCTGGTAAACGAGGCTGCGTTAGTCGCAGCGCGTCAGAACCGCAAAGTGGTCACGCAGTATGATTTCGAACTCGCCAAGGACAAAGTCCTGATGGGCGTGGAGCGGAAGAGCATGATCATCAGCGACAAGGAAAAGCGAATGACGGCTTATCACGAAGCCGGTCATGCGCTGGTTGCCGCTTTGCTTGAGGATGCAGACCCGCTGCACAAAGTGACGATCATCCCGCGCGGCATGGCACTCGGCTTGACGATGCAATTGCCGATGGACGATAAACTCTCCCACGACAAGAAGTACCTTGAAGCGCGGCTGGCCATTCTGATGGCGGGACGTATTGCGGAAGAGATCTTCCTGGACCAGATGACCACCGGCGCGGGCAATGATATCGAGCGCGCGACCGAGATGGCCCACAAGATGGTCTGCGAGTGGGGCATGAGCGAACTTGGCCCGCTGAGCTTCGGCAAGAAAGACGAACAGATCTTTCTGGGTCGCGAGATTGCTCAGCATCGCGATTACAGCGAAGAAACGGCTATCAAGATCGACCAGGAGGTCCGCAAGCTGGTTGAAGACGGCTATAACAAGGCGAAGGAAATCATTCAGCAGCGTTCTGATGCTTTGGTCCGCATAGCCGAAGCGCTGCTGGAACGCGAAGTGCTTGACGGCCACGAGGTGATCGATCTCATCAACGGCAAGCCGCTGCCGAAGATCGCGTCTACGCCGAAGACGACCACGACCACGCCGCCACCGGACGGCACGGTGATCGCACCGCATCCAAGTCCGGTTCCCGGGCTGATGGGCGGGGAGAGCCCGCAGCCGGCGTGATTCCGCAGTTCCGCTACTATCTTTTCGACGTAGACGGCACCCTGGTTGACTCCGCAGAAGACATCTGCGGCGCCATCCAGGGTGTTTTATTTAAGACCGCCCGAAATGACGTCTCGTTTGAATTCCTGAAGGGCTATATCGGGCGGCATTTGGTCGATTTGTTCCAAGATCTTTTTCCCGATTACACGGTTGAGCAGCACGAAGCACTAATTAACGAGTACCGCGCGACGTATCCGGCCCGAAATCACGGCTGCACGCGTGTCTATCCCGAGGTTCCCGGAGTGCTTGCGGCCCTGCCCGGACTAAAGGCTACGGCGACAACTAAGGGCACACCGACGACGCGGGTAGTACTTGAGAAGTTCGGGCTTCTTTCCTACTTCGACCATGTGCAAGGCACAGACGGATTCCCGGCAAAGCCGAATCCGGACGTGGTGTACAAGGCGCTGCAGGCACTGGGCGGGACTACGGAAGAGTGCCTATTTGTAGGCGATTCGGCCGCAGATATGGAGGCGGCGCGGCGGGCCGGCGTGAAGTCCTGCGCGGTGACGTACGGCTACGGCAAGCCTGAAGATCTGGCGCGCTGGGAACCGGATTACTGGCTCAGCGATGTACGGGATCTGCTGGGGGGCGGGTAGCGTCGAGTCCACGAGGAGCAAAAATGGGGACAGTCCACAAGGGACAGTCCCCATTTTGGTTTTGCAACAATGTACGCCAGGTTTGTGAGGGTGGTTTTCGGCTGTGCACCAGATACTTATTGACGCTGGTCTCGCCGATGTCGATGCCGAGTTTGAGCAGTTTCCCGTGAATGCGCGGTGCACCTGATTGCCGAGACATGCGTGTGGAATATCTCTCAGCCGCTCGGCAGGCGGCAGTGGCTGTCCACAATGTGACAGTGAACCCACTCCGATGAGACGCAGTTCTACCGATGCACTCTGCTGACCCATCGGCATTTTGCTGAGAATCGGACATGGCTCTTTGGACGAGACGGCGCCGCAACTTCAATTTGAATCACTTGTGCGCGACGCCGCACACCCGAAGGAAGAGTTAAGACCTACCCCAAGTAAGTCCTTCAAAGATACGAAGTGTGCGAAGTAAGTTCACTCGCGCTCATGAGATCGACTTCGTAGCGGCGGAGGCTTGAACTGCTCAGTTAAGAGGAGTGAGAGTGCAGAAGAAGCGATTGGCGCTGACTTCAGTTTGCATCTCCTGACGATGGCCAGTGGCGTGCTTTCGTGAAATTGCCACAAAGAACTTTCGGCCGATCTTGCCGGCAAAGGAAAGTGTCAGCAAGCGTCCTCACGATTTTTGGTTAGAGAGCCAAGGTATTTGAATCCGGAAGGAGCCATTATGAAATTCGATAAGAACGACACCGCAGTCGTAATGATCGATCCTCAGAATGAGGTGTTGAGCGAAACGGGCCTGGGATGGCCGCTGCTCCGCGAGAGCCTTCACGAAAACAACACCGTCGATAATATGGAGCGTGTTTTCAAAGTCGCGAAGGAGTTTGGATTCGAGGTTTTCATCTCTCCGCACTACTTTTACCCCACTGACAAAGGGTGGAAGTTCAACGGACCACTCGAAACCGACGAGGCTGCCTCCGGGATGTTCTCTCGCAAAGGAGTCTTGAATCTCGACGGCCTCGAAGGGTCCGGTGCGGACTGGCTGAAGCGGTTTAAGCCATACATCGAGGACGGCAAAACCATCGTCGTTGCGCCGCATCGGGTATTTGGGCCAGAGACAAATGATCTCGTTCTGCAGCTACGCAAACGGAAGATCAGCAAGATCATCCTCGGCGGAATGCTGGCCAACATGTGTGTCGAATCCCATTTGCGAGAGTTGTTGGAACAGGGGTTCGAGGTAGCCGTCGTAAAAGACGCTACGGCGGCACCCAAGCACCCGGAATGGGGCTACGGCTATACGGCGGCGCTTATTAATTACGCGTTTCTGGCGCACGCGGTGCTGACAACAGATGAAGCCGTGAATGCGATGAAGCGTGGATAACAAAGACAACGACATGTTGTGGATGGCGAGTCCAAAGCTTAACCAATTATCGGGAAGTAAGCATGGCAGATAAGAAGACAGTCATCGTGGCCGGCGCCTCACGAGGAATACGCGAAGAAAACATCCCCTTCAATACGGTCGCGCCCGGTCCGGTCTAAACTGCGATGCATAAGAACAGCCCGCAGGAGTTTCGCAAGACACTCTCGCCAATGGGCACGATCTCTGATCCAAAGGACACCGGCGTTCGTCATAACGCTTGTGTAATCCGGTGTAGCTCGGATCATCGAGAAGTCTCGAACACTGGAGAAGACATATGAAGTTTGACTCAAATAGCGGCATTGTACACCTCAGCAGCCCTCATTCTGTACCGGAAACACTGGCACGGTTGGAGGAGGTGGTCAGGTCAAAAGGCATACCAATCCTCGCTCGGATCGATCACAGTGGGGACGCTGCCCGGGCGGGGCTAAGGATGAACGCAACCGAGTTGCTCATCTTTGGCAATGCCAAGGCAGGGACGCCGTTGATGGTTGCCTCTCCCACTCTGGCGATCGATCTGCCTCTGAAGGCACTGGCCTGGCAGGAAGCAGATGGTAAAGTATGGCTCTCCTATAACAGTCCGGAATACCTAGCCGAGAGACATTCCGTGCCGCAGGAACTGCTGCGAAACATCGCTGTTATCAAAGTGCTCTGTGAAGAAGCCGTGAAAGATTGAACTCTCGAGTTTCTTAATCACAACCCAACTTATTTTCAAGAAGGAAACTGCATGCTCACTCAGGAAAAGGCGCTCCATATCGACATCCCGGTCAAAATGGATAACGTCAAGATCGTATTCAGCGTGGCCTCACTTTCGTTTGAAGGCGACCTGCCAGCCGCGCTCTTCCACATGGGACTCATTGTGGATGATATTGCGGGCTGGAAGGCCAAGTCACAGGTTGTTGCAGTTTTTCATACAAACGCCGGACACGTCACCCTGCACGATGAGGCATACAATAAAGATCGCCATATCTTCACCGGCAATCCATACCGGAAGCTCGTGACTGACCTGATGGAAAAGGGTGTGCAAGTCGAACTCTGCGGCGCCACGGCTAAGGCACACGGATGGGGAAATGCGGACATAATTCCCGGAATCAAGGTCAATACCGATGCCATGGCGAGGACAACGCAGCTTGTACAAGATGGCTTCATCAAGGTTTCGGAGTCCTAGAAGGGTGCGGGCTCTTTTCAAGGATGTGTTCGACGCTTACAGATCGGGTGAAGGAGGGGTTGTTCACCTTGATCAGTAAGAGCAAAGTGGAAGTAGGCTGAAGAGAGACGCTAGCCAGCGGCGGTTCGAGAAGAGTACCGCCCGTGACGTTCGCGAGATTCGAGTCGGGTTTTATAGGCTTTTATAACCAATGGAGCTCTTTCAGAGAGTAAAAGAGGCCTGGAGCGCAGTTCGCTGGCAGATGCTGGTCATCTTTGCGTTCTTTAGCATTATCTCGACAGTTCTGGTTGCGTCTGCAGGGGTTGCTGCTCTGAACGTCGTCGTAAGGCGCGAGAATGCGAACCTTATTCAGGAACGCATCAACGGGGTCGTCGACAGTTTTAATCGCTTTACACCGTTCCTCCTCGAACGGGTTGCAGCATGCCGGCCACCCGCATCAAATTCGCCCGTACTAAAGGAATATCCCGCCGCCGTGTGGCCGGAGGGCCAGAGCTCGCTGATCGTGCTACCGAGTGAGACGCACGCTGCGATGAAACCCGAATGGCTCCATGCAGACTCGTTTTCCGGGGTTGTTGTCGACCGGGGAAATCTCGAAATCCGCTCTTTCCGTTTCGTCGAACGGGAAGGCTGTTCGATGTCGGTATTGGTGCAGGTACGGTTGACTGAATCCTTCCTCAACCGATTGTCAAAGGAAGCGGGCTTGGAGATTTCCATCAACAAACCAGTATTGCGGCAGCAATACCGCGCTAATCGGGGACTGGCTGGTGAAATTGAAGCTAATTTCATCCCCGGATCGGCTCACCCGATTCCCGTCGCAGTGAACGCGCGGAACTGGGAGACGGGGCAACCCGAAGATTGGATAG